>JAPOHD010000028.1 GCA_026671195.1 Draconibacterium aestuarii
AATGAATTGTTTATCGTACTTTTGTTAGATGAGCAAGAAAAAAGAAATCCGATAAATATAAATCCTATAATTAATTGTTTCAATTTCATTTTGATGTTGTTGTCAGTTATGCTTGCAGGTAACGGTTGGCGGTATGGCCAGTAAGGGATTGCGGGCGATGTCCTATCAAGTTACACGAAAATTGAAGCGGGCAACAAACCTTCGCATACCACTGAAACCCTTATTGGCTATACCGCGTGTTAGCTGCTGTATTTTTATAAATTAATTGTTCTTTCTATGTTTATTTGCTCTAAAAAAGTTTCATCGTGCGAAATGACAATCAATGTACCCTGATAATCATTGATGGCATTTGTTAGTATTTCTATGTTATAAATATCCAAATTATTGGTCGGTTCGTCCAAGATTATGATGTCTGGCGATTGATTGTAAATGCTTAAACAACATAACATCAAACGCATTCTTTCCCCACCACTTAAAGCATTGCAAGGCTTGTCCCAATCTTCTTTTGGGAACAAAAACCTATTTAGTCTTATTTTTATTTCGTGTTCCTGCAATGCAAAAGTATTAAATTGCTGTGACTGCTCATAAACTTTTCGGTTGTTATCTATTAACGAATAATCTTGGTCAATATAAACCGATTTGTTTTCTGCAATAAAGACTGTGCCGATTTGCGGTACAAGATATCCCAAAATCATTTTTATTAAAGTCGTTTTACCAGAACCGTTTGCTCCTTTTACAGATATTCGTTCCCCACTAACAATTTGAAAATTCAAATTTTCTCTCCATAAATAGTTTTCGGTTGTGTACCCGAAATTAATACTATTTGCAATAAAAAGATTTTTGCCTCTATGAAGTTTTGAATTGTCAAATCCAAACTTCATTTGGTTAATTTCAGAAAGGGAAGAACGCAACTTTTGTAATTCAGTTCTGACAATTCCTATTTTTTCTGTGTGAACACCCGCTATTTTAGCAGTACTTAACTCTGCACTGTTTTTCATAGCATTGGAAACTATTTTAGGAAGCCCCGCTTTACCACTACTTTTTTTTGCTCGTGTGTCCAGTTTTCTTTGACGTTCCAAAGTTTCACGTTGTTTCTCTTTGGCTTTTTTCAAGTCCTTTTCCTTGCTTTGAATATCTTGGTTAAGCGCATTTATTTCAATTTGTTTTTGTTCCTTATAAAAGTCGTAATCACCACCATAGACTTTAATTCCATTTGAGTTTAATTCGCAAACGGTATCTAAGAGGTTCAGTAATTTTCTGTCGTGGCTTACGATAACCAAAGTACTTTCTGTAGATTGAATATAATCATACAACAGTTGCCTGCCAAAAATATCCAAATGATTGCTTGGTTCGTCCAGCAAAACCAACTCATATTGATGGATAGAAATGCCTGCGAGAAAAACTTTTGTCTTCTGTCCTCCACTAAGGGTGTCCATTTTTTGAGACAAGTCTAAATTGGATAAATGCCAATAGTTCAGAGCATCTTTACAACGGTCTTCTAATGTCCAGTCATCATTAAGCAGGTTGAAATTTTCTTCACTTATGTTTCCGTTCAAAATTTCATTTAAGGCATTTAACTTATTTTCAATCCTTAATGCCTGAGCAATGCTCAAATGGTTAAACTGTCCGCAAATTTGTGGGATATAATACGGTTCCGCATCAACATTTATTTTACCGCCTGACGGTTCTAATTCTTTAGCAATAATTTTCAACAACGTTGATTTTCCAACTCCGTTGCTACCAATCAAAGCTATTTTGTCGTGGTTGTTTATCGTTAGGTTGATGTCAGTAAACAGCAAATCTTTATTAGGGTGTGTATATGATACACTATGTAAAGTCAACATAATTTCTTTCTTTATAAAAAATGAAACACTCACAGCAAAATATTCTACTGTACTTTTTTATCTATATGTGAAAGAAATTATTTTTTCATCCCTACTGACTGTTTAGTTTTAGATTTTGCAAATATATAAAATTATGTGGCAGCTTCCTAATATTGCAGCTAACGGTTACGTGTAAGATTAGGCGCGGTTTTCGGGCATCGTTCCAGTCCGCATACACACCGGAGTTGAAGCGGGGCAATGGGCTGAAATTTAGCACTTCACCCGCGATTAATTTTACACATTGTTAGCAGCTGGGTTTTGGTGTTGCTCAAAGCTAATTCTTTTCATAATTATTGGAAATATTGTTTATCGTAACTTTCCTTCCGCCAAAGTTGATACAACGAGCTAAATTTATTTGTGGGGGGGCAACCCCAATGCCGCCTTAGCGGCAAGTGCGTGGGCAAATTGTAAGCTTATTGGCAAGCATTTAGCCATACTGATTTTTGCTTTGTTCGGCAAATTTTGAACAAGTTCAATTTGCTCTCACTAATCGCAAAAATTGGTCAAGCGTCGGCATGTGGGGCTTGCCAATGTGCTTACAATGTGCGTGGGCTTTTGTTTAGCTCTTTATGGTTTTACCTAATGCTTCTAAAAGTTGTGGATTGTCTTCTAATCCTATTTTAGCTACTGCATAGAACTCGCTCATCCAGTCGTCAATCTCGGCAAAAGCAGCGTCTTTGGCTTTTGTTGCGTCTTGCGATTCTCCTTTTTCTCTTAGGTATTCGATTCTGGCTGCTTCGAGTTCCGAAATCAAGGTATTTGCAGCTGTAATATCTTCAACAGATATTTTTAGTCGTGCAAGTTTGGTTTGAATGTCGGTATCGGTAGATGCGACGGAATAAAATTTCTTTGCAGTTTCTAACCATTTGATGTAAGCACGGGGCATAGCACCTGTAATTGACAGTTTGTCGGCGGTTAGAGAATCGTTTCGGAATACAACCTTTGCTTTTTTACGATGAAGCGTAAAGGAGTTTTCTAATTGTGATTTTTTACTTGAGAAATTGGCGTAAGCTGCCGAGGTTTCGTCGTCTTCGGTTTTGTTTAGGTCGAAAGCTGAGCGGGTTTTAGCTAAGAGGTCTTTGCCTTCAGCAATTTTGGCACTATCGAATCCTAATTCGGACATGATAGTAGCGATTTCAGACTGATTTTTTGCATTTTCTAATGCTACACGGTAAAGTTCCAAGGTTTCGGCGTCGGTTAATTTTGTACGTGATGCCATAGTTTATTGGTTTTAAGGGTTAATAATTAATGATAATTTGTATGTATGTGTTGTATTTACATTTTTCACGGTTACATTTTGTTTTTTCGCACATCCATTTTCATTTTTCCTTGTTGCATTTGCATTTTTCCCTGTTACATCTCCATTTTCCAATGTTACATTTGCATTTTTCGGTGTTACATCTCTGTTTTTCTTCGTTGCAAGTTGGTTTTTCCATGTTGCAGATGCCTTTTTGCTTGTTACAAACCTATTTTTCGGGATAGGGATTGTTATTTTCGTAAGTGGATATTAAAAATGTATCAGATTTACTACTCTTTGGGAGCAGAAGAATGCTTGATGGTTTTTTACGAAACGAAAAATATAAAACGATATTAATAATTGCAATAAAAGTCTAAATAATTACCCAATTAGTTAATGAAGGGGTGTTTTCGGGCGATAAAGTGCAAAAATGATTTAGTAACACTATAAATACAAAACAATTGTGTGATTTATTTAATGTGGATTATAAATCCCACATTTTGAAAGGCGGTGATTGCAAATCACCACCAGCGCATGCCATCATTATACAAATCCAGTAAAGCAGGTGCAAGCCTTGTGTGAATGCCAAATGTGCCTGAAAGCGAAGGGAAGGTGTGCGTTTGGGCTATCATACCGATTCCTCCACAATTTTAATTTCTTGCTCTGTCAAACCGTATAATTCATAAACCATTCGGTCTATTTCTTTGTCTGTTTTTTCAATTTCTGATTTTGCACTAAATACTTTCTCCTTTTGCTCTTTAAAATACTGCATCCATTCAGCTTCTTCTGAAAGGGTAAGTTTAGTATACTCTTCGTCAGCTATTGCTTTTCGAACTTTTTCTAATTCTTTTAAAAACTCAGAAAATTCTAATTCGTGCCAGTTTTCCAGCTTTTTGGATACTTTGTCTAAAGTGAATTTAGATTTTAAAATATTGACTAATAGATTTACTGTATTATTATAAACTGAATAAGCAGATGTTGCCTTATCAGCTAACAATATAAGGTCTTTATTTTCATTTAGTAATGATTTTATAATTGGTATTTTCTCAATGAAAGGTCTTCTAAAATCATAATAACCACCTTGAAGAGTTGAGCAATTATTTTTTAGATAAAAGAAAATAAGTTTTGAGTTTAAAAGGGCTAATAAGTCTTTTCTACCTGATGAAATAAAAAAGTTATTATCTGACAAAGAGTATTCGCCCGAAACGTCAAGAAAAAAATTACACTCGTTGTTAATTCTTGGATAAATAATTTTGGGTTCTGTAAGTAAGTGTGAATTCTTACTCCCATACCTACTTAGGCACCACCAATTAAACCTACCCTCTTTTACCTCAGGGCGAGCACTGAGTTTTTCTTCGTTATTCAATAAATACGTTTTTATCTTATCGTCATTTTCTATGTCATAATCCCATGTTAAAAACAATAGGTATAATTCTTGAAAATCTGCTTTATATCTTTTAACTTCTTTCCCCATAAATATTTTTTTCAAGTGGGGAGAGTTTTTGAAAGGTTTGATTGTTTCTTTATCAGCTATAAAAACTTCATTGCAACCAGTTGAAACACCTCTAAATATTTTGTCATCAACAAATTCTTTTAATTCTATTGAAGAATTTTTTAGTTTTTCTAATATAGAAAATGTACGAGAATCATTAAATGTCCATGCATCTGACGACAAACTTGAACTTAGGACTTGAATTTTACTTTGTTCCAAAACATTTATTGGGTCTAATGTATTTGAACGTTTACTAATTTCGGAAAAATAAAACTTGTTTGATTGGGATTTCGAAAATACAAATATTATAGGGTATGTAGTTGCATCATCAAAAACAGGGTAATCGTCAAAATCAAAAATCAAATCAATGTTTGCTTCTCTTAATATAACTTCTCTAATTTCTTTTCCATAATTAGCACGCATAAATTTATTAGGAAGGATGAAAGAAAAGTATCCTTTCTTTGACATCAATTTAATGCCTAGTTCAATAAAATAGGTGTACAAATCTGCAATACTGTTGTAACATGCATATTCTTTTTCTAAAGATGGCTTTATATCTTTGAATAATTCTTGTCTTACATATGGTGGATTTCCAATTACCACATCAAAACCACCCTTTGTAAATATTTCAGAAAATTCGTCTTGCCAATTAAAAGCTTTATCACCTGCAACTTCGGGGTCGGCAATAAGTGAATTGCCACATTTTATATTATTGTTCAGTTTATTTAGTTTTCTGCCTTTTTGTGCGGTTCTAAGCCAAAGTGAAAGTTTAGCAATTTCAACAGATTCTTCGTTTAAGTCAACACCATAAATGTTTTTTTCGAGAATATCAGTCGTGATGTCCGAAAAAACGATACTGCCGCCAAGGAGCTGTGCCCTCAAATCGTCAATCTTTCGGTGTTCGGTTATCAAAAAGTCCAACGCCTGATTTAAGAATGCGCCTGAGCCGCAAGCGGGGTCGAGGATGGTTAAACTTAAAAGCCAGTTCCGATAATCGGTTAATTTATCATCGAGGGTTTTAATCGTATCTTTTTTTCGGTTTTTACGACCTTTGGCATATTCTTCATCAACGATATCAAGTTCTGTCCGTTTTTCCTCGCAAAGTTTACCAACGGTATTTTCAACAATGTATTTGGTAATGTATTTTGGGGTGTAAAAAATACCGTCCTTTTTGCGCTTTGTTTTTTGCGTGTCGATTTTCTCGCCTTTGATTTCGGCTTGTACGTTTTCAATTTCGCCCAACGAATGTTCAAAAATATGTCCGAGAATATTTACATCAACATCAGTTTCAAAATCATAGTTGCTTAATGTTAACGTATGTTTGTGTAAAATCTCATCGTCAATCGAAATATTATCCAAAATTTCGTCTGGTGCGAAAAGTCCTCCGTTGTATGCAAAAATATCGTATTTCTTACCTTTGTAACCTGTGTTCATGTAACCGAAATACTTTTTAAATCGGTCGTACAACGGAACATATTCGTCTAATTCATCTTTTAATGTTGTCCATTGTTTTACAATCTCACTGATTGAATTTGGTGGCAACAACAAACGGTCTTCAGCGAAAAAGATAAACAGAAAACGGTCAAGTAATTTCTGAGTTTTCTTGAAAAGTAATAGTTTATCGGTTTCGGGGTTGTTCTTTACAAGGTTGTTGTAAATCGCTTCTCTGAATTTTGAATAATCGGCATACAATTTTTTAGTGATGTTTTCTTCCTGTAAAAGTGAAGATTCCTTAATCTTTTGAGGTAATCCGTTTAGCAAATTGTCTTTTGCCAAACAAAGCCACATTAAAGAAAAGTCCTCTTGCGATAAGTTGAATAAATCAAAATCGATGTGGTCAACCGCATTTTGAATGTAAAAGCGGATTTTTTCAAAGTTTGAAGTTATCACGTAAACACATTTCGGATGGTGGTTTTTATAGCCGAAAGCCTGTGTCTCAATTTTGTCTAAATCGGTTGTGTCCGTTCCTTTCAGTTCAATAACACCAATCGCATCTTTTCCGTTTAATATCGCCCCGTCGGCTTTTTTACTGTTGGTAATATTTTTCAGTTCGGTTGTGAGATTAAAATCGGGCTCGGGGTTTAAGGTGTAGCCAAATACTTTGACAAAAAGCTCCCGTAAAAACCCTTCTTGAAACTGTTCCTCTTTAGAATTCCTGATGTTCTCCTGTCGCACAGGGTCTGCGAAAAAGCTTAGAAACTGTGCGTATTTGTTGTTGATTAACCCGGAATCAAGGTCGTTTAAATATTTCTGTACAACAGATTTTTGGAAGAGGCTCATAATTTAGTCAAGTAAGAATGTTAAATATTTTCCCGAAAATAATATTTCTTTTTTGAAATGTCAGATAACAAGCAAAGGGTAGGGCAGGGAAAAACAGCTTTTTTGCAAACTTTGGTTGGTGGGTCAGCTTGCAGGGGTTTGTAAAAGTGCTGTTTTGCGTGGGGGCTGTTGAATTGAAATGCCGTCCCAATTTCCACTTGCCCATCAGGGCAAACGCGGGGAGGGGAAAATAAATTTGTAACAAGCTTGCAGCTGCCTGTCATAAAAGAGAGGATATTGTCATTGTATTTGATAGAGTATTTCAATTTTAAAAAGTGTTATATGTTGGTATAGAGTCTTTTGAACCTTGCTGCTAACTACTGTGTATCATTAATTGTTGTTATTTCTCTTTTATCGTTTTAAAAAGTGTTGTTATCCACCCAATATGGCATGGAAAAGACACATATTATGTTGAGTTGTCAAACATGTCATCCAACGGATTTTTTATTTTGCCAATATTTCGGTTGCTAACATGCGTGTAAATCTCAGTGGTTTTGCTCGACCCATGACCCAGTAACTCCTGAATATAACGTAAGTCGGTTCCCTGTTCAAGTAAATGCGTGGCAAACGAATGACGAAGCATATGTGGAGTAACACGTTTATAAATACGGGCTTTTTTTGCGGCTTCGCGTAAAATATTCCCAATGCTGGTGGCACTGTATTGCGATCGGGGCGAATTGCCTTCAAACAACCAGTAATGTGGTCTGTATTTTTTGTAATACTCGCGAAGCTGATCCACAAATGCCCCCGACAATAAAGTATAGCGGTCTTTTTTGCCTTTTGCATCTGTAATTTTTATTAAACCACGTTCAGTACAAATGTCCTTAATTTTCAGATTAATTAATTCGCTTCGGCGCAATCCTGCCGAGTAAATAAGCGATAAAATGCACTTGTGTTTTAAATTACCACACTGCTTTATTATTTGCCGTACCTCGTTTTTACTTAAAACCGAAGGCAGTTTATTGTCTTTCCGGGGCCGATCGATGGTGAAAACTAATTTGTCGCGTCCCAAAATTTTATCAAAATAAAACTTAATGGCATTTATACGTTGGTTTTGCTCGCTGGGCGAAATTTGTTCGTTTTGTATCAGTTGGCCTATGTAATCATTTATCTCCTCGGTTGTAATTTCTTCAAGCACGCGGTTTTTAAAATAATAAATAAAATCTTTAAAATAGGCCGAATAGGTTCGTATGGTGCTTTCGCTGTAGCGTTTCTGAATAAGTTTATCGGTATATTCACTGGGGAGTTGTACCGTTCGGCGGTGCGAATAATTGCGTGTTTTTGTACCCGGAGCGTATGGTTCCTTTTTATTTTTTAGTGCCGCATAGTCGATATATGCCAAATCAATACACGTTTCATAAAACTCATGTAAATCAAAATCAGACTTCGGAATATACCAACACGCCTTGCTCTGGCTCCATTTGGCAGGCAAAGTTTTTTTTAACCGGTTTATTATTTCGCGGTTAAACACAAATTGTACAAAAATTACTTCTTGTTGGTTGTGTTCACCTTGGTCGAGCTTTATTTTTGGGCGTATGGTCAATGTATTTTGGTTTTCGCGTTATAAATATAAACATAAAATGATTTATTGCTAACTATTTTGCCTGTTTTTTTACCGTGTGCCCGAATTGCGTAAAATGCTGACTGGGTGTTCTTTGCTTTGGCTTCGGAGTTAAATGTTCTTGTCGCGGAGTTTAATGTTTTGTCTTTCGTGTTCAATGTTTTCATCGTGGAGTTAAATGTTTTTGTCTCGGCTGTCAATGTGTCAGTTGCGATGTTAATTGCGTCAGTCGTATAGTCAATTGTTTTAATCGTGAAGTTAAATGTTTCTCTGCCGGAGTTAATTGTTTTATCAACCGGGTTAAATGCTTTAATTGCCAACTTAAATGTTTACATCGCGGAGTGCTTTGTTTCTTTCTCCGCGATGTTTGATGTAATTGCTTTGTTTTTCGATGAATTTTAATCTACAATTGTGCGGGCCCGCTCGTATTCGCTGTAAAATTCGGTGTTGGTAAACTTAAAGCGGATCATCAGTTTGTCGAGTTTGTTTTTTACCACATCGTTACAGGCATCAAAAAGTTCGTCCATTAGCGTCATGGCAGCAAAGGCCTGGTTGCGTACGGTACGCGGCTGGCCTATCAGCGCCTTATAATCGTCGAGCGTGGTTTCCAGTTCAACAATCAGTTCTTCACTTACTCCGTAATCGGCCAGGTTAACCAGCTCTTTTCGTGCTTCATCAATTACCGGGGCAATCAACGCTTCCACATCGGTTTCGCGCGCACGTTCAATATCTGTTTTAGTGAGTTGCACTTTCCCGGCCAGTTGTACATCTTCGGTAACGGCTGCATAAGCCTGCAAAATGCCTGAAACAGTTACCGCTTTCTCAATCAGGTTTTTCAGCATTAAGGCCTTGTCGGCCGTAACCGCCTTGCTGTTCGACATGGTTTTTTCGTTTACTGCTGCAATGCGCTGAATCAGCTCATCAAAATCGTTTTTTGAACTTAACATTACCGGAATGCCGTTCCATAGTGCACTGTTCGAATCCAGCGTTTCTTGCGTAGCTAAAAACATTCGGAATTGGTTTGTTCGAGTTTTGTTCATTTTAGTTTCGAGTTTAAATGAATATTAAATACATTTTTAAGGAATAGTAATTTGACATAAAGCTAAATCAAATCTTTCTAATCTCACGAGGTAATGTACAAGTGGTTAAACATATTGAGTAAACGGAAGGGATTGGCATGTAAATGGTTATTTTCGTGTAGCCTTTTTCTTCCCCTTTTGTGTTTTTCGCTTTCGTTTTCCGCCTTTTCACAGCCGTTGGTTATCTAAATACGCATCATTCTCATCTCGTGTCTCATGTTTTCGTGTTCTTCTCTATTCCATGCAGTTTAAAAAGATGTGTATTTCTAATCTATAGTGGTTTTGTTCATTTCTTTCGCGGTGCTATTGGTATCGAAACACCGTGTGCACACACGAAAAAACATACAAGTCTCATAAGTTGCTGCATATCAGTTAACATTGGCTTAACCCGGCAAAAAATATTTTTCATTTTGAATCATTCAAAATAAGAATTGTAACACGCTGAAAATATGTGCGTAATACAATTGCCCGGGAGTTTTTATTCCTATTTCGCATTCATATTTAAAAACCCGTTAACGTTAACGGAAAATTTTAAATATATATTTGCCCGCTCAAAAAATAGTGGATTAATAATTAGATAAAAGCTCTTTTTACTGAAAGAGTAATAAAGTTAAAGTTCGTATTGTTATGTTGAAATTAAATCGCACAAATGCTAAGGAAACTGTAAGTTATCCAACTCGGATACTACAGTTTGGAGAAGGAAATTTTTTACGCGCTTTTACCGATTGGATCGTAAATGTTATGAATAAAGAAACAGGATTCAATGCGGGTATCGATGTGGTACAACCACTGCCCAATGGTATGGTCGATATGCTGAATGATCAGGATGGGCTGTTTCATGTGTATTTAAAAGGAATTAAAGACGGAAAACCGGTAACCGAGTTTTCTTTGGTTGATTGTATTAATAAAGGCATCAATCCTTACACCGAATTCTACACGTATACCGAATCGATTCTTAATCCCGGTCTGCGTTTTGTTTTTTCGAATACCACCGAGGCCGGAATAAGCTGGGACGAAAACGATACACTCGATATGCACCCGCAAAACTCGTTCCCGGGAAAAGTGGCCGCCTTGCTTTACGCCCGCTACAAAGCATTCGATGGCGATATGTCGAAAGGTCTGATATTTTTTGCCTGCGAGCTGATCGACCGAAACGGCGAAATGCTTAAAAAATACGTGCTTAAACATGCTGAAAACTGGCAGCTGGGCAGCGAATTCATCAATTGGGTAAACGAAGCCTGTTGTTTCTGCAGTACACTGGTCGATCGAATTGTTCCGGGTTTTCCACGCGATGAGATCAAAGAAATTCAAGAGGAAGTGGGCTACGAAGATAACCTGGTTGTGGTGGGCGAGTATTTCCATTTGTGGGTTATTGAGGCACCCGATTGGGTGAAAAACGAATTTCCTGCTGAAAAGGCCGGTCTTGAAGTGAAATTTGTAAAAGACATGACGCGTTTCAGAGAACAAAAGGTACAGGTGCTCAATGGCTGCCACACCGGTAGTTATGCCGTTAGTTACCTTAGTGGTATCGAAACCGTTCGCGATGCATACGAAAACCTCGAAGTAGGTAATTTTATGAAGGAGTTGGTTTACGACGAGGTATTAACCGTACTCGATGGAACCGAAAAAGAGTTAAAGAAATTTGCCAATAAAATTCTGGAACGTTTCGCGAATCCGTTTATTCGTCATCAGTGGCAAAGCATTGCACTAAATGCCATGTCGAAATGGGAAACACGTAACCTGCCATCGCTACTTAACTTTAACCAAAAACACAACATGTTGCCACAAAAACTGGTGTTCTCGCTGGCAGCTATGATTGCTTATTTTAAAGGCGAATCAAATGGCGTGAAATACAGCGTTCAGGACGACGAGTGGATCAAGGATTTTTATAAAGAAGCCTGGGCCGAATGCGACGGACGACCCATATCAATTTATCAGTTGTGCGAAAAAGTATTAAACCTTGATAAAGTCTGGAAACAAAACTTAAACCATATTCCAAACTTAACGATTACCGTTAGTCATTACCTGTTTTTAATTACGCAGGTGGGAATGAAAAGAGCGGTTAAGGCAGTGCTTGCTGAAGACAACCCGTTAATGCAGATTACCATCGATAAAATGAGCAGTTAATCCGTTTCTACTTTACAGCGTAAACAAAACAAACTATGGCAGACTTTATAAAAATAAATCAGGCAGACAATGTAATTATTGCCTTAAAAGATTTTGTGGCAGGCGAAATAATTTCGGTTGACGGTGCAGAGCTGAAGATGGTGAACGACACACCCAAAGGCCATAAAATAGCTTTGGTTTCCATCAGCGAAAACCTGGATATTATAAAATATGGCGCACCCATCGGGCATGCAACAACCGCCATTTCGGCAGGCGAACACATTCATGTACAAAACATAAAAACCAACCTTTCAGGTACCGTAAATTATTCATTCAACCAAAAATTAAATGAATTAAACCACGGCAAACGCAACCTCACTTTTCAGGGATACAAGCGTGAAAATGGTAAAGTAGGTATCCGCAACGAACTTTGGATTGTGCCAACTGTGGGCTGTGTAAACGGACAGGCACAGCAAATTGTCGATTTATTTAAGTCTGAAGTGGTACCCGAAAATATCGATGCAGTTGAAGTGTTTAAACACAGTTATGGCTGCTCGCAATTGGGCGACGATCATGTAAATACACAAAAAGCATTGGCCGATGTTATCAACCATCCCAATGCGGGAGGGGTGTTTGTATTGGGGCTGGGTTGCGAAAACAACCAAATCGACCAGCTAAAAACATTTATTGGCGATTTTGACGAAAAACGTGTGCGCTTTTTGGTGGCTCAGGAGGTGGAAGACGAAATAGAAGCAGGTCTGGAAATCATGAAGGAAATTTACGAAGTTATGCGCAACGATACGCGTGAAACTGTACCTGTTTCTGAATTGAATATTGGCTTAAAATGCGGCGGCTCCGATGGTTTCTCGGGTATTACCGCCAATCCGCTGGTTGGTGTGTTTTCCGATTTCCTGGTGGCTCAGGGGGGGACTACCATTCTTACTGAAGTGCCCGAAATGTTTGGTGCCGAAACTTTACTAATGGAACGGGCCGAAAACAAAGAGGTGTTCGATAAAACAGTGAGCCTGATCAACGACTTTAAGGATTACTATCTGCAACACAATTTGCCGGTATACGAAAATCCGTCGCCGGGAAATAAAAAGGGCGGTATTTCAACGCTCGAAGATAAATCGCTGGGATGTACGCAAAAAGGCGGGGTGGCAACGGTTGTTGATGTGTTAAAATATGCAGAACCCATTAAAAAGAAAGGATTGAACCTGCTTTCGGCTCCCGGAAACGATTTGGTGGCGGCTTCGGCACTGGGTTTTAGTGGTTGTCAAATGGTGTTGTTTACAACCGGCCGCGGTACACCGTTCGGAAGTTTTGTTCCAACTATGAAGATTTCAACAAACTCTGATTTGTACAACAAAAAGAAAAACTGGATCGATTTTAATGCCGGATCATTACTTGAAGGCAAAACAATGGAAGAGTTGCTCGAACTTTTTGTGCAATTTATAATTGATGTGGCCAGTGGCAAACAATTAAATCACGAAAAAAGCGGCTTTAAAGAAATTGCAATATTCAAAACCGGGGTAACCCTGTAGTTGCTGGTTACATGAATAAGAGCCGTTCTTTGTTTTGTAACAGGGAACGGCTTTTTATTTTTAGGAAATTAGTATCTGTCGCAATCTGTAAATAGTTGCAGGGTATTTGGTAAATAAACTGTTTTCAAAACCGGTCAATTTGTGCTGTTAATTCCGACTAAATATTCTTTGTGCAAACAATTCTTTTAGGTCGACATTGGCAAATAGTTCAACAAACAGATTTCTCTCAATGGTTTCATGCTCACCGGTAATCGATACCGCATTTCCTTGTTTGTTTATGAAATCTGCATTTACTATTTCCAAATATTCAATTTCTCTTTTTATGTTAACCGAAATGTTTTTCATCTTTCTGTCCTTCTCCTCTTTGGAACTTCCTGCCTCTTTTCAGGAAATCCATTGTTTTCATATTTGAAATTTTTATCCCTCAATGTGCTACCAAACACATGGCAAAACTAAATAAATGTTTGGGCGGAAAGTTAAATTTATTACTGAAAATGATGTACTGAATTGCTGAAAAACAAATAAGCGAATAGAGGATTTAATGCTAATTTTACTGTTAAGATACTAAGCTTCTCATTTTTAGGGCTTCATCGTTCAGGAAAATATGGGCTTCACCATACGAATTAAGTTGTCTGTTAACTGAAAAAATGTTGTATCTGCAATGCGGATGGTCGACGTGTTCTGCAAATATGGGTGTTTGCTTTTTGGTACCTCGCCAGGGTAAAATAGTCTCTGTTTCGTAGTCGAACTTAAAATCTTTATGTTCAGCAAAAACAAATTCCAATCCTGTTTCCCCATAGTCAGCTTCGTAAAAACGCGAAAAAACCAGGTATATTCTTCCATTAGGCATACCATAATAATGCGCAGGAAATGCGGTGGGTAAGTACGAAACGTACGTTCTATGTACTATTTTTGCAAATGTTTTCATATAACTCAGGTTTAATAACACAACAAAGTACTTTCACCTTGGTGAATAACAAGTATGCTACGAAAGTTACATTCCAGCGTCCCAACTGTATATATATATCCCAAAAACTGCAAAAAAGTAATCCCGGATTTGTTGAAAAAAGCAAATTCTAAAGGATTTTTCGGATTGTATTTCCGAAAAATGGGAAATTGGGAACCAGACTGGTTGTTTCTGGTTCAGTATTCCGGAAGAATTATAGGGTTGCAGTACCATAAAGTATACTTTGCGGCGTAATAAAAATATTTTAATCAACCGGTGCAGAAAATCAAACGATTGGTTCTTTGTGTTTGACTGTATTAAATATTTTTAACTTTTCACGCAACCTTTTCCCGAGGTACTGCATCTAGCAATAAACTTAACAAAATGGAGTTATGTCCGTTTACCAAAAAAGTCTATTGTCAACTATGAAAAAAGTAAACCTGTTGCTACTCGCAACGCTGTTCACCTTCTCCGTTTTTGCCCAACAGGATAAAGGGTATGTATATTTAAAAAACGGATCGATTATTAAAGGCAAGTACAGTTATCTGGAAAACCAACAGAAGCTAAGAATCGAATCATCCGGAAATATCTGGATTTTTGAGACCGATCAAATCGACAGTATTTCAACAAAACGTTCTCATGTGTTCAGTGAGGCAGATCAATCCTTATCCGGTTCGAAGTTCTTTTTTCGCACCGAACTGGGTGTTCTGGCCGGTAATTCTGAAAATAGTCAGTCGGCACCTTTTAGTATTTCTGCCTCTGCCAATTACCGTCTAACGTCATTAATGTCTGTTGGTTTGGGTTTGGGGCTCGAGTTTTTTAACGAAACGTATACTCCGGTTTTTGCAAACTTCGAATACAAACTCAGGGAAAGCAGTTCTACTCCGTATTTGTTTTTAAAAGCCGGTTACCAGTTTCCAACCGAAGAGTCAAATGCCATTTATTACGATGTTTATCCGATTTGGTCGAGTTTTGCACCCTGGCCGGGTTACTATAGTCAGGAAGGTTACGATACCAGAGGTGGTATTCTTGTTAATCCCGGGGTAGGATATCAGCAAATGATTACCAGGGGTTTTGGAATGAATTTCGCTGTGGGATATCAGTTTCACCGGTTAAACTACGAAGGCGAAAACGATTATTCGCTTGATATCGACTACAATCGTTTAAGCATTAAAATTGGAATCATCTTTTAATAAAAATCGAAGCAAATGAAGACTCTAAAAAGTATAGTAACACTTACCCTTTTACTAATTGGTTTTACTTCGTGTATGGATGAATACACTGAAGAATTTACCGCCAACAAACCCGTTTACCTCTCCTATGAAGATTTACGTTCGGCTGTTCAACTAACCGAAAGCCGCGATCTTGTAAATCCCGGGAAAATTTATTTTAAGGATGGTTATCTGTTTATTAACGAAGAGCTTGACGGCGTTCATGTTATCGACAACAGCAATCCGGAAAACCCAACCAATATTGGGTTTATCGAGATTCCGGGTAATGTTGACATTGCCATAAAAAACAACACATTATATGCCGACAGCTATATTGATTTGGTTGCTATCGATATCAGCAATATAAATCAGCCCGTTGAAATAAATCGGGTAGAGGGAATATTGCCCTATATTCTTCCTGAAACCGACAACGATTACCGTATTGCAGAGATTGATGAGGAGAAAGGAGTGGTTGTAGATTGGGAAATTACTAAAGTGCGCCAGGAAATGGAATACCACTATTATCCATATTATTTTAAAACCGAATACGATTACGCCTATGCCGATATGACAACCAATGTCGGAGGGGGAGACCAGGGAACAACATTTGGAGTGGGGGGCTCTATGGCACGCTTTGGTTTATACGACGACTATTTGTATGCCGTTGACATGTCGGTTTTGCATATTCTCGATGTGAAAGATGACGAAAATCCAAAAGATATTGGGAAACAGAATGTGGGCTGGGATGTGGAAACCATGTTTATTTACGACGGTCATATGTTTTTTGGAACACGCTCGGGGATGCGGATTTTTAGTCTTGAAGTACCAACGGTTCCCACTTATGTGAGCGATTTCTGGCACATTACCAGTTGCGATCCGGTGGTGGTGGCCGATGGATACGCCTACATAACTTTGCGAGGCGGAAACGATTGCGGCAGCACAGTAAACCGTTTAGATGTATTGCAACTTTCCGATAATTATATCGACAATACATTGGTGGGATCGTATCCTTTGCATGGCCCTTACGGTTTGGGTATCGACGACCAGATACTGTTTGTGTGCGATGGAGATGCCGGTCTGAAAGTGTACGATGTTAGCGACAAAACACAAATCGACGATCACATGATATCCAGCTTCCCCCAAATAAATGCTTACGATGTAATTCCGCTAAACAATTACCTGTTTATGATAGGCGAAAACGGATTTTACCAGTACGATTATTCCGACTTGCAAAACATTCGCCAGGTAAGTTTTATTGCGGTTCTGAAAGAACAATAAACTATATTCAGATTCTATGTCATACCCTCGCTTTGTTGAGGGTATGATTTTTTTATATTTAATTAGTTTACTTATGAAAAATATTTTGAAAATAGCATGTGTGATTTTAATCTTTTGCTGCGTTGCCTGCTCAATCTTTGAAGATGACGAATCTTTTGATTATTCTGATATCGATTATTTATTTGGCGTCGAAGAATCAGGGAGGTTAAAAAAAGAACTCCATTATTCAGGAACAGAAGATGAAACAGTCAATACTGACATCGAATTTATTTATATAAATGACAAGTTGATTAAAAAAGTTTATACCGACCATCGTTGGAATGAGCCTTTTATTCTGCAGAAAGATACCTTTCTGTATGCTGATGGTAAGCTGATTCAAATGTTACATTATTTTAGAAGAGGTGAAGTAAGCAGTCCTTTAATAGTTTCCGAAATTTATACGTATTCTTATCCCGGGGAAAACACAATGATTGAGGTAGTTCGCGAAGAAACAGGAGAGTTGGATGATTCTGTAAAGTATATTTATTCTGGTGATTTACTCATCGAAGAGAGGCATAATAATCACTTGGGAGAATGGGGCAGCAAATATGAATATAACGCAGATGGGAAGCTGTATAAATCATCGGATTTGGATGGTAGAAATTTAACCATAAATTATTTTGATGAAAATGGATTGTTAAAATCCTCTGCAAGTATAGACAATGACGGTATTAATGTTCTTATAGCAATTTCTTATGAACGTGAAACAAAAGGAGATCGGCTAGTGCTAAGAAAGTACATAAAGGATATACGCGTAAATACTGTTGAACCAATTTTAAGAGGACAAAAAACATTTGAGAATGGAAAACTGGTAGAGCAGGTAATTTACCATTCTTCTTTTATTAGTGACCAGTGCTATCGTTACAAATATTATTAGTTAAATATTCGGTATTATTATTTGATTAACTCGACTTAATATAGGAGTTAGACTTTTTGACTTCCGTCTTCTGACTTTCAGCTTCAAACTTTTTTTATTTTAAGGCTCGGTAAACTACCGGGCCTTTTTCGTTGTTATTCAATACGTAATCCACGCAAAAAATGTATTTTTGCAGCTTGCAATTATTTCATTCCGGCGAGTTACGGGGCGGAATAAAATTGATGAAGACAGATTGGGTGCTAACCCTTAATTTTGGAGAAGAAAGCAGATGAGAAATAAAAAATGGGGAAAGGTTTTGTTGCCGGTAATAGTGGCCGCAAATATTGGAGTGGTGACGATGATTTTAAGTTCGGCAAGCCCCGAAACAAAAGAAATTATTGTTGAGAGAGAAACACGTTTTGAGGCTCCCGAACTTCCGAAAACCGTGAGTTTTTCCGGAGAAAAAATGCCGCTCGATAGGTTTTATGTGAAAGAAGCACTCGATCGCGAATTGCTTTCGAATGTATATTTTCACTCGCAAACTATCCGATACATAAAATTGGCACCACGTTATCTTCCTATTATCGAACCCATTTTAAAAGAAGAAGGTATTCACGACGATTTTAAATACCTGGCTTTGGCCGAAAGTGGTTTTAACCCGAGGGCCGTTTCGCCGGCAAAAGCAGTGGGCTTTTGGCAGTTTTTGAAAGGTACTGCAATGGATTACGGATTGGAAGTAAATGCCGAAGTTGACGAGCGTTATCATATCGAAAAATCAACCCGCGCTGCCTGCAAATACCTGAAAGATTCGTACGAAAAATTTGGCAGCTGGACCTTGGTGGCCGCATCTTATAACCGGGGAATGGCGGGTGTGCAACGGCAGATGAACCTGCAAAAGCAGGAAGATTATTACGATTTGCTGATAACCACCGAAACCGCCCGGTATGTATACCGCATTGTTGCATTAAAATTGATTCTGGAGAATCCGGAGAAATACAATTTCTTTGTTCCGGAGTCCGAAAAATACCCCGTAATTGCTACTAAAGAAGTGGAGATTACAGGGTCGGTCGTCAACTTTGCCGATTTTGCAAAAGAACACGGAACAAACTATAAATTGCTGAAAGATTTTAATCCCTGGTTACGCGAAAACAAACTAACCTACTCCGGACGAAAACGGTATTGGGTTGAAATTCCGCAGTTGTAATACATTTCATTTGTCATTTCGACGATGAAAAAGGAGAGAGCTTTTTATCCTGAACTCTGATGGTAACGATTCCTCTCCGCGTTGGCAGTGGCAGAAAATGAGAAATTTAATAATGGCAAAAAAAGATAAAGAACATACAGAACTGCAGGACGAACAATTTGAATCGGAAGAAAAGATTATCGTGCAGGGGGCACGTGTGCACAACCTGAAGAATATAGATGTTGAAATTCCGCGAAACAAACTAACGGTAATTACCGGGTTAAGTGGCAGCGGGAAATCGTCGCTGGCTTTCGATACCATTTATGCCGAAGGACAACGTCGGTATGTCGAAACTTTTTCTGCCTACGCCCGTTCTTTTTTGGGCAACATGGAACGCCCCGATGTGGATAAAATCACCGGTTTAAGCCCGGTTATTTCCATCGAACAAAAGGTAACTACCCGAAATCCGCGTTCAACGGTGGGCACTGTTACCGAAATCTACGATTTCCTGCGTTTGTTGTATGCCCGTGCCGGCGAAGCATTTTCGTACAATACCGGCGAAAAAATGGTGAAATACACCGAAGAAAAGATCATCAATCTGATAAAAACCGATTTTGCCGGGAAACGAATCAATATTTTGGCCCCGGTTGTAAAAGGCCGGAAAGGACATTACCGCGAATTGTTTGAGCAGATACGTAGAAAGGGATTTTTAACAGCACGTATCGATGGGGAACTCACCGAATTGAGACACAATCATAAGGTGGATCGATACAAAAACCACTTTATCGAAATATTGATCGATAAACTTGTGGTTGACGAAGCCGGAACAAAACGACTGAAGGAAAGTGTTCAAACAGCCATGAAACACGGGCACGGAATTCTGATGATTCTCGATCACGACACCAACGAAGCAAAATACTACAGCCGTTTGCTGATGTGCCCGACCACGGGTATTTCGTATAACGAACCGGCACCGCATAATTTTTCGTTTAACTCGCCGCAAGGTGCTTGTCCGAAGTGTAACGGTTTGGGCCGCATTACCGAAATCGATATGGACAAAATTCTGCCCGAAAAGGAGAAAAGTATTTCAAAAGGAGGAATTGCACCACTTGGCCCCTACAAAAATTCGTTGATTTTCTGGCAAATCGAAGCCCTGGGCGAAAAACATGGATTCACATTAAAAACACCTGTAAAAGATATCCCCGAGGAAGGTTTGAATGAAGTATTGTTGGGCACCAACGAACGTATTCAGTTAAAAAACACACCACTTGGTAGTAGCTTAAACTACATGATGACCTACGAAGGGGTGATTAAATACATCGACAGCCAACGCGAAGAAAATACATCGAAAACCGCACAGAAATGGGCCAACCAGTTTGTTAAAAAAATTGAATGTCCCGAGTGTAAAGGAATGCGCCTGAAAAAGGAATCTTTGCATTTTAAAATCGATGGGAAAAACATTTCGGAACTCTCGAAAATGGATTTGGATGAGCTGGGTGTTTGGCTCGATGGTTTGGAAGAGCGCATTACCGACCGTCAACGAAAAATCGGTACCGAGGTGATCAAGGAAATCCGCGACAGACTCGGTTTTATGCTGGGGGTAGGATTAAATTACCTGGCACTCGACCGAACAGCACAAAGTCTTTCAGGAGGTGAGTCGCAGCGTATTCGTCTGGCCACACAAATTGGATCGCAACTGGTAAATGTGCTCTATATTCTCGATGAGCCAAGCATTGGACTTCATCATCGTGATAATTTAAAACTTATTCAGGCGCTGGAGCAACTTCGCGATTCGGGAAACTCGGTAATTGTGGTGGAGCACGACAAAGATACCATGCTGGCTGCCGACCATTTAATTGATATGGGACCACATGCCGGGCGACACGGTGGGGAAGTGGTAGCTGCCGGTTTGCCAACAGATGTGTTAAAAACAAATACGCTGACGGCCGATTATCTGAACGACCGGAAACAAATACAGGTGCCTGAGAAGCGTAGAAACGGCAAATCGGATATTCTGAAAATTTCGGGGTGCACCGGAAATAATCTGAACAATGTTACGGTTGAAGTGCCGCTCGGAAAATTTATTTGCGTAACGGGTGTGTCGGGAAGTGGTAAATCTACTTTAATTAACGAGACCTTGCAGCCAATTCTGAGCCAGCATTTTTATAAATCGGTAAAAGATCCGCTGCCCTTTAAAAAGGTAGAAGGTTTAAAATATATCGACAAAGTGATTCGTGTGGACCAGTCGCCAATTGGTCGCACGCCGCGTTCGAATCCGGTTACTTATACCAATGTTTTTTCCGATATAAGAAGTTTGTTTACGCAGTTGCCCGAAGCCAAAATCAGGGGCTATAAACCCGGCCGTTTTTCGTTTAACGTAAAAGGTGGCCGCTGTGAAGAGTGCCAGGGGGGAGGTTTAAAACTGATTGAAATGAACTTTTTACCCGATGTGTATGTGCATTGTGATAAATGCAACGNCAAACGCTATAACCGCGAAACGCTGGAAGTTCGTTACAAAGGAAAATCGATCAGCGATGTGCTGGACATGACCATAAATACGGGTGTTGAATTTTTTGAGCACATCCCGTCAATTGCAAACAAACTAAAAACCTTGCAGGATGTTGGTTTGGGATACATTACTTTGGGGCAGTCGTCAACCACACTTTCAGGAGGCGAGTCGCAACGTGTAAAACTGGCTTCGGAGCTGGCCAAGCGCGATACCGGGAAAACACTTTATATCCTGGATGAACCGACTACCGGACTTCATTTTGAAGATGTACGTGTGTTGCTTGAAGTACTGAATAAACTGGTGGATAAAGGCAATACGGTAATTGTAATTGAGCACAATATGGATGTGATTAAAGTGGCCGACCATGTTATCGATGTTGGACCCGAGGGAGGGAAACACGGCGGAAAAATTCTCTGTGCCGGAACCCCGGAAGAAGTGGCGCTGAATAAAAAATCGCATACAGCTAAATTTTTGAAAGAAGAGTTAGGGATATAGTCATTCGTCGCAGGATTAAGTCCTTTCTTCATTGTCATTTCTAAGGAGGCACCACTGAGAAATCCTTCTCAATTAACAGGGAACCCCACTTTTTATATTGGGATAGGGGGGATTTATGTCCTAAAATTTCCTAAATCACACCAATTACTTTACAATAATCTCAAACTCTTTCAATACATTTACAGGAAGAAACAGATGATCAGAAATATGAAACCAATCGAGATATTTTGTAAAAACACCAATTCTACACACCTGTATCCAATGGGAACATCGCTGTTGGAAATCAGTAAGGATTTAAATATCAAATCGAAAAATACAATTTGCGGTGCCATCGTTAACCACAAGGTAAAAGAACTTTCGTTTTGTGTGGTAAAACCCAAGCATATTGAATTTATCGATGTGTCGCATCCCGATGGAGTAAGGATGTACATCAGAAGCCTGATTTTTGTGCTTTACGCTGCCGTAAAAGAAGTTTTTCCGCATGTTTCGTTAAAGGTACAAAACGGAATTTCAAACGGTTACTTTTGCGAATTGCCTGGTCTGGAGCGTGAAATCAGTGCATCCGATATTTTTTCTATAAAGCAGGAAATGAAAGCATTAATCGATGCCAATATACCTTTTGTAAAAAAGGGAATTGTTACCTCTGCGGTGATCGACCTTTTGGTAAAACAAGGTTTAGACGATAAGGCTCAGTTGTTCGAGCAGCAGGGGCATTTGTATACACACCTGTATTTTTTAAATGATTGGGGCGACTTCTTTTATGGAAGTTTGCTACCCTCAACCGGGTACATTACCAATTTTGGACTGGTGCCGTATTTCGATGGACTTCTGCTTCAGATTCCAAGACGGAAGCACTTTAAACAATTGCGCAAGATTGAATTACACCCTAAACTTTTTGGTGTGTTTCAGGAGCAAAAAGACTGGGCTGAAATTCTAAATGTATCGACTGTTGGAGGTCTGAATGATTTTACGCTTCAGGGGAAAAGTGGTGATATAATTAAGATTTCGGAAGCTCTGCACGAGAAAAAAATTGCAGAGATCGCCAATCAAATTTCTGCGCGAAATGGGAATGTGAAGGTGGTTTTGGTGGCTGGTCCGTCGGCATCAGGGAAAACAACTTTTAGCAAACGTTTAGGTGTACAATTAGCCGTAAACGGAATGCGACCCTACCAGATTTCGCTCGACGATTATTTTGTAGATCGTGAACACACCCCAAAAGATGAACAGGGCGAGTTCGATTTTGAAGCGTTGGAAGCCATTGATATTGATTTCTTTAATAAGCAACTGATTGAATTATTTGCAGGAAAGGAAGTTCGTTTACCAAAATTTGATTTTCATAGCGGGAGACGGGAACCAAATGGCGCGACTTTAAAACTCGGAGAGGGAGATATTTTAATTGTGGAAGGAATTCATGGAATGAATCCCGGGTTATTAACGGAAGTCCATAACGGGAATACGTTTAAAATATTTATTTCGGCACTTACCCAAATTTCGGTAGATGAACATACGCATATTTCTACAGCAGATAATCGACTTTTACGCCGCATGATTCGTGATTTCAATTATCGTGGTTACCGTGCAGCCGATACCATAAAACGTTGGCCTTCGGTTCGGAAAGGAGAGGAAAAAAATATTTTTCCTTACCAGGAGAATGCCGATATAATGTTTAATTCGGCTACGATTTATGAGTTGGCAGTATTAAAAAAATATGCCGAACCCATTTTGAAAATGGTGTTGGAAAACCAGCCCGAATACATAGAGTCTACACGTTTGCTGGAGTTTCTCTCGTATTTTAAACCGATTAGTGATCTCGAAATTCCACCTACATCTCTGTTGCGCGAGTTTTTGGGCGGCAGTAGTTTTGTTTATTAGAGCTGTTCGTATTTAAGCATTGGTATTTATCGGATGAAAAAATTGTTCATTCTTCGTAAATCATTTCGACATCGTCAATGATAAGTATACTTCCTATAGCACCTGCAAAACTGGCACCATCAAAACTTGATGAGGCAACAAAAGTGATGTGCGTCGGCAAAACAAAACTTGCCGAGTCGGTGCTCACGAATCCATGATCAACAGGTCTCATGTATTCAGGAAACGAGTTGTCAAGTTCGCCATAGGTTACGGGGATTTCAAGTGAGCTTAGATTTTCCTGCACAGCTTCACTCCTGAACCAGGCAGTGGCCAGCCGTTCGGTTTTTCCGCCCAGTCGAATTTCAAACAAAGCATAAATGTCACACGCATCGCCATAATCCAGTACATTCCCCTTTTTGTCTTTATTTACCGGACCCGGAGCATAAGAATATTTTACCTTGATACCTTTTGGGCGGCCAGTAAAAGGTGTTCCAAACTCAATGGCAGCCTCCGGATCAGATGGATCCAGATTGTCAGAATTAAACACACCTGTATATAATGAACCTGCAGATATAGGAGCTCCAAATGTTCCTGCAAGAGCTCCGTTATCTAACGTTTCCATGTGTGCAGCATAATTATCTTCACCAAGATCTTCAGGAATTGTAGCAAGTTTGTTCAGAATTTGTGTGCCCTGATTACCGGTTCCCCAAATTGTTGAGGCAGCATCGGCGCCGGGCTCATAATAATTGGATGCTGTTTTATACCAAAGATTTAAATCCCAGTTACTGAGTTGCGGAGTGGCCGAAGCAATAAACGATTCTGTGCTCCAATGATGCTGGCTTCCATCTTCGGCAGTTATAATAATTTCTTGTTTCCCGTTCAGGTCAATCTTGTCGCCAACTTTTTTACTTGAAGTTGCAAACGACGAAAGTTCCAGTTTCTCAATTGTAATTTCCGAAAGATCAACTCCGGCAGGAATTTCAACGGTAATGGTTAAGTTTTCGGTGTCGATTGTTGCATTACCGGCCTGGTTGCTTACTTCTATTCGTTTTATGTTTCCGTAGGGCGAAAGACCAAAATAGTCTTCTTTTACACAGGAACTTATTACTATAATTAAGAGTAAAAAAATAGATATCTTTTTCATTTTAATTGCGTTGAATCGTTTCTTCTCTGAAATTGTTTTTCGAAAATTCGTTTTACTGTTATAGTTTTTTTCCCGCTCCAAAATAGTAAGCCAAGCCCAGATCGAGCGACAAAATATCAATATTAAAGTCGACGTTTTGTCGTACCAACCGGGAGTTTTCTATATCATTTACTGTTTTGTCGGTTACTTTTAACTCGTAACCCAGCACATTTAACTGCACTTCAAATGCAAAGTTTTCCATGGCAAAGAAGGTAATCCCCGGACTTACTCCCGCTCTGAAATAGTAGTCGGTTGAATAGGATTTGTTTACAATATCCAGGTCTTTTACATCTCGTTTTAAGGTGTTCGAGATTCCAAAAGTAATTCCTAATCTGGTGTAGAAACTCAAACGCTCGTTTGGAGTTAATGATACCGACGAGCGAAAAAAGGGAGTAATAGCACATCCCCTTGTCATCGAATTGGATTGAAGTGTATCGGAATCACGTAATATGGATCCATTAAATTCAGTCTGACTATAATCAAAACCTGCACCCAGCATTCCGTAATCCCCTGTAAAATAACCACCTCTTAACGAAATGTCAAATCCTAAACGTTGCCCGTCTAAAACCTTTTGGAAAAGATAGTCTGTATTTGTCATTTGCTTGTCGGAAACCGAAAAATCGAGGCCCAGGTACATATTCTTTTTTGCAAAAGGGCGGAATTTTTCACTATAGTAATTCGACATGAGGTCGTAGGGCGTGAAATTTCTTTCTGCAATAGAATCTGTAATTTGTGCTTTCAGACCCGTAGGAAATATGATAATGAATAAAAATAGCAAAAGATGATTTTTAATCTTCATGAAGTTGGATGTTAAAGAATATTCCCAAATTTAAGACATTCGAAAACGATATGGCGTATTCTTGCTTAAATATTTAACATCTGATTTTATAATATCTTCTAATAAAACTTTGTTGGCTATGCAATAAATATCGCTTTTTCAAAATAGTTTAATTGGGAAATATATGGGATCGATATAAGCCTGAGCGTATAGGTCAATAATTGTTGCATAAACAAAATACCCGTTTCTCAAACCTGCAGTATGTAACGCATACAGTTCTGTAATTCAATAAAAATGCTGATATTTGCCCCGCAAAAAAGTAAAAAATGACAAAACAAAATAATCCTGCAGTGTTGGGTGTTGGGAATGCCCTGGTTGATGTAATTTCTGTTTTAAAAGACGACTCGGTATTGGATCAATTTGGATTGCCCCGGGGGAGTATGACACTTGTAGATGCTGCTCAGTCGAAAGTAATATATGATGCTACCTATTCGAAAGAAAGCGAGTTGGCAACAGGAGGCTCGGTAGCCAATACCATGCGGTCGATGGCTAATTTGGGAGGTAATGCCGGTTACGTTGGTAAGATTGGGAACGATGAGTTGGGAGAGCTTTTTAAAAACGATTTTGAAAGGGCAGGAGTAAAAACACAATTGCTATACAGCAAAAGCGACACCGGGCGGGTAATGGGTTTAGTAAGCCCCGATTCGGAACGTACTATGGCAACCTACCTTGGAGCAGCAGCCGAAATGGTACCTGCCGAATTTACACCCAATATTTTCGAGGGATTTGAATATGTGTACATTGAAGGTTATTTGGTTTTTAATCAGGATTTGATTGCTGCCTGTGCAAAAGCAGCAAAAACAGCCGGTGTGAAAATTGCCATTGATTTGTCGAGTTTTAATGTAGTGGAGGCAAACCTCGACTTTCTGAAGAACCTCATTAAAAATTACGTTGATATTGTTTTTGCAAACGAAGAAGAAGCCAAATCGTTTACCGGACTTGAGCCGGAAGAAGCCTTATACGAAATTTCGAAAGACTGCGAAATCACGATCGTAAAAGTGGGAAAAAGCGGATCGATGATAAAACAAGGAGATGAGGTGATAAAAGTTGGCATAATTCCTGCCAAAGCCCTTGACACTACTGGTGCAGGCGATGCATATGCAGCGGGTTTCTTTTATGGTTTAACCATGGGGTACAATCTTCAGGTTTGTGGCAGAATTGCAGCTCTTGTTTCGGGGAAAGTGGTTGAAGTGATGGGACCAAATTTGCCGGAATCACAGTGGGTAGAAGTTAAAAACGAAATTGAAAAAATTCTTGCTGAATCAAATTAGAAGAATTCAATCTTAATCCGGAAATTGAGATGTTTCCAGAACAAAGTTTAGGAGTACGGCATAAAAAAGCTGTCATTTGGAAGAACGGAACTTCTAAATGACAGCTTTAATTTTATCTGGGATTTGCCGCTTAAAACAATCCGTGAATCTGTGCATCAATTCTGTCGATTATAAAACTCAAATCTTCAGGATTGGCAGTAAAGTCCAAATCATCAACATTTATAATTAAGAGTTTTCCCATTTTATAGCTGCTAATCCAGGCTTCATAACGTTCGTTTAATTGTTTCAGATAATCAAGGCGAATGGAGTTTTCGTATTCTCTTCCGCGTTTCTGAATTTGATTTACCAAGGTTGGAATTGAAGCCCTTAAATAAATCAATAAATCAGGTGGTTGAATAAGACTCACCATTAAATCGAACAAGGTTTTGTAATTTCCAAAATCGCGTGTACTCATCAATCCCATGCTATGGAGGTTGGGAGCAAAAATCTCGGCATCTTCGTAAATTGTGCGATCCTGAATTATAGTTTTCCCCGAATTTCGGATATCTATTATTTGCTTAAAACGTGAGTTCAGAAAGTAAATCTGAAGGTTGAAAGACCAACGCTGCATGTCGTTGTAAAAATCGTTTAAATATGGATTCTCATCAACATCTTCGTAATGAGGTGTCCATCGGTAATGTTTGGCCAGTAATTCGCTAAGTGTTGTTTTACCGGCGCCAATATTTCCAGCTATGGCTATGTGCATGATTGTTATATTATTTGAAAAGCTAAAATATAAAAAATTAAGTTTTTAGCTGCAACATGTTTATAACTTCATCCAGATATTGACGGTTATTGGCCAATCGAGGAATTTTGTTTTGTCCACCCACTTTTCCGCGTTTTTTCATCCAGGCATAAAATGTTCCGGGGGGGGCCTGTATTACATGCGGCAATTCCAGCGTAAGGTTTTTATGACGTTTGGCTTCGTAGTCTGAATTTAAGGTTTTTAGCGAATTGTCAAGAATTCGCATAAAGTGGTCGAGATCGTCGGGAGCAACCTCAAATTCAATAATCCACTGGTGGGCGCCTTTTTGTTTTTCTCCAATAAAAATCGGGCCGGCAGTGT
The DNA here is from genome assembly GCA_026671195.1 of Draconibacterium aestuarii. Classification (GTDB taxonomy): domain Bacteria; phylum Bacteroidota; class Bacteroidia; order Bacteroidales; family Prolixibacteraceae; genus Draconibacterium; species Draconibacterium aestuarii. Next base: position 27,987 of record JAPOHD010000028.1, read on the forward strand.
ATTCGTTAACAATTGCCCCGGTGTGGTGACATGCCACCTTCATGGCCTGTTCTGCATTATCGATTATCAGTTCTTCGCCAAAAGCATTTATAAAATGTTTGGTGCGCCCGGTAACCTTTATCTTAAACGGATATTTACAGGTAAACTTTATGGTGTCGCCAATAATATAGCGCCACAATCCGGCATTGGTGGAAATTACCATTGCGTAGTTTTCGTTTAGCTCCACTTCTTCCAGCGTTAACACTTTGGGGTCGGGCTTCCCGTACTCCGACATGGGGATAAATTCGTAATAAATTCCGTAGTCGAGCATTAACAACATACCGTCGCTGTGCTCGTTGTCCTGAATGCCAAAAAAGCCTTCTGATGCATTGTAGGTCTCTAAATAGTGCATTTGGTCTGAAGGAATAAGTCGGCGATACTGTTCGCGGTAAGGATCGAAATTAACCCCTCCGTGAGCAAACACTTCAAGATTTGGCCACACTTCCAGCAGGTTCGCTTTGCCCGTTTTTTCGAGTACTTTTTTAAACAGTACCAAATACCATGATGGAACGCCTGCAAATGCAGTAATGTTCTGATCGAGCGCTGTTTCAATTATTCTGTCAACTTTTTCTTCAAACTCTTCAATCAAAGCTATTTCGGTTGTGGGCGTTCTGAACAAGTCCGACCAAAATGGTACATTCTCGAGCATAATTGCCGATAAATCACCATGAAATGAATTATTACTTGAGTTATTTATCTGGTGACTTCCTCCAAGTGTAAGCACTTTCCCTTTTAAAACTTTGCTTTCGGGACGTGCGGTAATGTACTGTGCAAAAATATCTTTTGGCCCGCGCAAGTGGCATTGTTCAAGTGCTTCTTTTGTTACCGGTATAAATTTACTCTTGTCGCTAGTGGTTCCCGACGATTTGGCAAACCATTTTACCTCTCCCGGCCAAAGCAGATCTTTTTCGCCTTCACGTAACCGGTCAACATAAGGTTTTATGTCGTCGTAGGTTTGTAAGGGATTACTTTGCTGAAATTCTTTGTGCGTTTTTATTTCGTTGAATTTATGGATTTTACCCCATTCTGTTCTTTTCGCATTTTGGATCAACTCGAAAAGCGTTTCGTTTTGAATTTCATGCGGGTATTCGCGGTAATATTGAATTTGATAGTTCCGCTTAATATTGATCCATTTTATTACTGAGTTGAGTACAGGCATTTGTCGATTTAATTTTCTTGCTTGCCAAATTTATTAATTATTTATTGCAAAAAAAGAAATATAACCGAACTGGAAATCCTACCATGGAAATAGAAATATAAAAAGCAGCGTTTAACCATAAAAATAGCTGGCTTACCGATTCTGATGTTTTTTTAATAATGGCGAATTTCTATATTTACCGTATCTATTCTGAAAAGATAACAACTTGCCTGGCTTGAAATTGTTGAAACTATGAATTACATTGATATTGTTTTAGGAATATTGCTGATTTTTGCTGCAATTAGTGGATTCCGAAAAGGTTTAATAACCGAATTAGCCTCATTGGCCGCTTTAATACTTGGAATTTGGGGAGCCATCAAATTCTCGTATCTCACCACCGATTTTTTAATCGATAACTTTAAGCTTGAAACAGAATACATGAACCTGATATCGTTTGCAATTACTTTTGTGGTTATTGTAATTCTGGTGCATATTGTAGGTAATACTGTAACAAAGTTGGTTGAAACTGTAATGCTGGGATTTGTGAATAAAATGGCCGGTTTGGTTTTTGGAGTGGTAAAGGCAGCACTTATTTTAAGTATAATTTTGGTGGTGTTCGATAAAATCGACGATGATGTTCATATTCTTAATGAAAGAACAAAAGAAAATTCGTGGATGTATGAACCCATTCGGTCGTTTGCTCCAACTATATTCCCGTTTATCGATGTTTGGGAAATTAATTTAAAAGAAAAAGAAAAACCAAAGACGCATGTTGTCTAAAATTCTACCTCGCTTAAAACGCAAAAAAACAGAAACGCTCCCCGAAAACATTGTTTGTGCCAATTGTGAAACGCAGTTCGATGGCCATTTTTGCCCCAATTGTGGACAATCGATAAAGGAGTACGACAAACCCATCAATTTTGTGATCTATAATTTTCTGGGCGATTTATTTGCTTTCGATACCCGCTTCTTCAAAACTATATTGGCACTGCTTTTCAAACCCGGTTTTCTTTCAAAAGAATACATAGCAGGAAGGCGGGTCCGTTATGCCCCGCCATTTCGGATCTTTGTTTTCGTGAGTTTTGTGTTGTTTCTTTTACTGCAGATATATACCAATAGGGGATTAACTTCTGTTCTTGATACTGATTTTAATGATGGTATTGTTAAGTTGGACTCTAATTCGGTTGCTGCGGCAGATTCTGTATATACACGGATGCGGACAGAAATGGATTCAACAGAGGTTCATACCGCCGACTCGCTGTTAACTAAATTAGGTGTTAAAACCAAAAGAGCGGGTGTAACCGGAAAGCTTGGTCCGGAATCTGACATAGGAACCGGAATTGATATTGGTGCTTTGGTAGGTAATACCCGGAATACAAACGAATTGTTGAATAAGGTTATTAATACACTGGAGGAAGATCTGAAAACTGAAGAAGATCCGGACAAAAGAGCACGGCTTCAGAAGTTTATTCGTATTTGTCGATCGCCCGTGCAGGCCAATGCAAAAATACTGCAATACATTTCGTATGCATTTTTTCTTTTACTGCCTATTTTGGCAATTATATTAAAGATGGTTTATATCAGGCGTAACCAAAATTACATTCGGCACCTTGTTTTTTCCATCCACATTCATGCCTTTATTTTTGTGGTTTTGACTTTGGTTGTGGGGTTGATGATGGTTTCTAGTGGAGGTTCACAGGCTATTGTTTTTGGTTTACTTCTTTTGGTTCCGGTTTATTTTATCATTGCTATGAAAAAATTCTACGGACAAACAGTTGGGAAAACAATTGTAAAAGCTTTGCTTGTATCGTTCACATACAATATTATTTTTCTGACCGGAGTGATTTTAGCCGCTTTTAATGCTCTGAATATGCTTTAATCGTAAAAAAAACAAAAATAGTTGCAACATTCCGGGAACTGCCGTAGTCAAACGTTCAGAAAATAAATTTAAAATCAATTAGTATGAATGCAGAATTTTTAATACCGGCAGTAATCTTTTTCGCCATTTATCACATTGTGAAATTAATTTCAACACATTTATTAAAACGAAAACTGATTAAAGCGGAACAGTATGATCGTGTTGGTATTTTGGAAGAACCGAAAAGCGAATCAGATGAATCTAACCGTTATCCATCTTTAAAATGGGGGCTTGTAGCTTTAATGACAGGTTTAGGATTTGTTGTTATTGATGTGTTGCGTTTGTTCGATAAGGAGTGGATTGATGGGCGCAATGCCGTACTTCCCATTGGAATTTTACTGGTATTTATATCGTTGGGATTTTTAATCTACTTTTTTATTATGAACGGCAGGAAAGTGAAGAATTAGGAAGTCAAAGTTTCAGGATACAGGAATGTCATTTCAATCTATAATTTAATCGATTGAAATGACATTCTTTTTTATACAAACCTGTATTCACCAATTTGCTGAAATCCCCGAAGAAAATCTTGCACCTTCATGCGTTTTTTACCGGCAATTTGCAGGTCGGTAATTTGTAACCAACCGTTGGCACAGGCAACTTTTACAAAGTTTTTCCCATCACTTTCAATGGTGCCTGGTACTGTATCTTTGTTGTCTTCAACCTGCATTGCAAAAAATATTTTTGTCGGAATCTCTTTCGCGGTTTCGGTGTGAACCAAACTACTCCATGCTGCAGGGTAAGGCGATAAACCCCGAATCAGGTTGCGCACTGTTTCAACATCTTCCGACCAGTCGATTTTACAATCTTCTTTAAAAATTTTTGGAGCATGTTTAATTTCTGTTTCATCAATTAATTCCGATTGCGGAATGGCTTCATAATTTCCGTCAGCCAGGGCATCAACTGTTTGCAGTACCAGTTTGGCACCAATATCCATTAAACTGTCGTGAATGGTTCCAACCGTGTCGTTTTCCCAAATTGCAATTTCTTTTTTAAAGAGTATTTTACCGGTATCGATTTTATGATCGAGTAAAAAAGTAGTGACACCGGTTTTTGTTTCTCCGTTAATTACAGCCCAGTTTAAAGGAGCGGCACCTCGGTATTGTGGTAATAACGACCCGTGTAAGTTAAAGGTTCCCAAACGCGGCATCTTCCAAACCACTTCGGGTAACATCCTGAATGCAACTACAACTTGTAAATCGGCTTTTAACGCATTTAATTCAGCCAGAAAATCAGGGTTCTTAAGTTTATCAGGCTGTAAAACATTCAGGTTATTTTCAACGGCATATTTTTTTACTGCCGAATCGTGTAGCTTTTTTCCCCGTCCTGCAGGTTTGTCGGGCGCAGTAATTACGCCTACAACATTGTATCCGCCTTCAACCAATTCTTTTAAACTTGCTACGGCAAAATCAGGCGTTCCCATAAATACTAATCGAAGCTCTTTCCCAGTCATATTTTATTTTTTTCGAAGATTCGTATTTCCTTTTTGTGCTTTTGGCCAGTATGGGCAGTGACGACATCCGTTGGCGCAACAGTATCCACGATTGGTTAAATGTTCTTCTGTTAAAACACGGTAACCGTTTTCCATATAATAATCTTTACCTTCTTTCAACCCATCGCTAAACCCATCTTCAAAAAGGTTGTCGAAATATCCCATAAATCTATTTTTTGCAAAACTAACTATTATATTTATACCAATAGATTTTCATGCGTATTGGTTTTAAAATCGCTACAACAAAAGTAATGGGATTAGAAAAAGATTTTTTAATGCGGCAGTTAATGTTGCTGTTCGAGGTTATCCATAAAATTCTTGGTCACCGTAAAAAAGGCGAAAATGAAGAGGCAGAAGAAGCGATTCAATATTTTTACGAATGCCTGAAAATAGAGAAAGATGTTGAACAGCTGAGTATTGATGAACTGGTTTATTTATTGGAAAAAGAGAAAAATTTAACAAAAGAGCAAATCGAACTGGTAGCGTTTGTGCTAAAAGAACAAGGAGAAATGCAGGATCAGGAAAAACGAAGAATTAACCTTTTTCAAAAGGCTTATTTTTTACTGCAGAAAGTTGATCGTGAGAGTGCCGTTTTTTCAATGGACCGTCAAATGAAAATGGAAGAGTTGAAAATGTATCTAAACTAGCTTTCCTGTTTTTTTCCAGCTTCTTGTTTTTTTGAAATAATATCGATGGCCACTATCATAGCCGTAAATCCCCAAAATGGAACCGATATTTTGTCGGTATCGAGAAAGTTGTTCAGAAATCCGTGAATGTAGTAGGTTATTAACCCAATTAATGCAGCCAGAATGATTGAGCGCAACCGATAATCGCTCAGGCGTGTATATGTATTTACTGCCGTATATATTACCAATGCCAGCATCAACAAATACGAAATAACTCCTATTAATCCTGAATCGGCCATTGCTCCCAGGTATTCGCTGTGGGCATTTCCGCCATCGGCAGCATTGGTGCTGATAATTGTACGGTCGCCGGTTAACTGGTAAGGGGCGTATTTAAACATATAAGTACCGGGGCCAAAGCCAAAAACCGGTTTTTCGGTAAACATCCGAATGGCGCAACTCCAGCGGTTTATTCGTTCCAGGTTTGAGGCATCTGAGGTAATGTTTGTCATCGATGAAATATGGGTTGAAAAATCAGCCGATGATTCTTCTGAATTATGTTGCAGTTCCATGAGAATTTGCGATTGAAATGAAAAGAACAATACTATTAATACAAGCAAACTGATAAAAATCGGCTGAAACCGGATGCGCAGTTTTATGAAAATCCACACTCCCAATGCCACAATAATACTTAACCAGGCTGCCCGTGCATAGGATAAAATAAATCCTAAAAAAACAACAGCAAAGGCACCTGTAGCAAGAAGTCGAAGTTTATTTGTGACTTTTTTATTAAATGCAAACATTCCCAAAAATGGCAGGTAAAAGGCGGTTACCGCACCATACGAAGTATGATCTCTGAAGAAAGGAGAAGGCACAAAATGTGCTGCCTGTTTGTTCCATAAACCATAGCCCAGGTGCCGGTAGGTTGAGTAAAAAACTACGATCATTAATGGAATCACATACAACCATACATATTTTTCCATGTTTTTACCTTCAGAAAACAACTTCGCTGTTAAAAGGTAAAGCCCAACAACAAACCATATTCTCATTAACAAGAATTTGAACGATACTAAGGGCATGGTGCTGGTAAAACAGGTAATAAAAATCCAGAGCAAATTAAAATATACCGCTAACGAAATAGGGTGTAACAATATTTCCCGGTCGAATTGTCTTTCGTGAACCACTTTAATGACAAACAACACAAGTAACCCAACAAGCAGGGGCTCGGTGGGTAAATACATATCGAATCCCAATTCAGGCATAGTCTCAAGCAGAGGAATGGAAAGAGGCGCAAAAAAAACAATAAGGTAAATTACTTTGTCGAACGAAAAAATGGCAACCAGAATTATTGCCAGTACAAGCGGCAGGGCATTCACCAGCATCATATCTTTATTTACAACAAACCATAAGTTTAACAATATGAAACTAATGGAAACAATGTAAAAAAGAGTTATCCGTATGAATGCGTTGCGTACCACAGCACTTATTCTTTTTGGTAGTCGAGAACCAGGAAAACCAAAAGTGACAAGAATAACGCAGACAAGGTAGAAAAGGCAACAATCATCCAGCGCACAGGATACGATTTTTTATCGGCCGGAAACGGATATTCTACCACATGACTGTAGGTAATATCCTTTTCGTACTCAGCAAGGTGGGCTTCGTAAACATTTGTGAGAGAATCAATAACCTCAGCAGTGCGTTTGAATCTTCTTCCGGCAAGTGCTGCTTCTGTTCCTTTTGAAGCAAAGTTATTATAGAGCTTTTGAATTGTTTTTGTATCGGCAGAAGAACCTCTTCCGCTGGCTAAGGCATTCATATATCCCCGGGTAAGTTCCGAAATTTGTTGCTCAAAGTCAATTATGCCCGATTCTGTACGAATGCTTTTTAATTCTTTTTCGATCTCAGAAAGTTCTGCATATTTTTTATCCAGTGCTTTTTGCGAAATTACAAGCATCTCTTTCTCTTTTGCACGGTGCATTTCACCTACTTTATTATTGTAGAATGCAATTATTGAGTCGCACATATCCGATGCCCGTTGTGGATCATTATCCATAACCTTAATTTCGGCGGTTTCATATTTTGTTTTACTGCTTGTTACATTGGTATTGTAAAAGTCAAGCATGTAGGTAAAATATTTCGGATCATCTTTACTTACTTTATAGACCTCGTCCAGGCTGAATGTGTCAAACATTCTGAACTTCAAGTCGTTTGAGTTTAAAACTTCCAGCATTTGCTCTGTTTCCGATTCGTCGCTTAAGGTCCAGATATTGGTTGGATAAACTCGTGCCGTAGATTTAAACATTGGAGTTATAAATGCCGGACCGGAGAAAATAGCTGATAAAACTACAGCTATTAAACCAATAATTACAAAATGGAATTTGCGTTTCCAAACGAGATTCAGAATACGCTGGTTGTTAAAAAAGTTATCCATAAAGAGTGGTTTCAGATCGTTTGTGTTATTTCAACGTTTGCGAATTGTTTTTAGTATTTAACCAAGTGATTTTCAGATATTATTCGGCAATAATCAGGAAGTAATTTTTTTTCCCTTTTTGTGCCAGAATGTATTTGTCTGCAATCAGGTAATCGTTATTCACAATTAAATCCGGGTCTCCGATTTTTTCTTTGTTGATACTCAGCCCGTTTCCTTTAATTGTTCTTCTTAATTCACCTTTCGATGGGAAAACCTCTGTTTTTTCAGCCAAAAGATCAATTACATTAATACCTTCAGCTAATTCAGTTTTCGAAATTGTAAATTGAGGAACTCCTTCAAAAACAGCAAGGAATGTACTTTCATTTAATTTGCGAAGTTGTTCGGCAGTTCCTTTCCCGAAAAGAATTTGAGAGGCTTCAACAGCCATTTCGTATTCTTCTTTTGAATGAACCATGATTGTAACTTCCTCAGCCAGCTTTTTCTGAAGCGAACGCATGTGTGGCGCTTCTTTGTGCCCGGCAACCAAAGCATCAATTTCCTCTTTCGACAGGAGTGTGAATATTTTTATATAACGCTCGGCGTCTTCATCTGAAGTGTTTAACCAGAACTGGAAGAATGAATAGGGCGAGGTACGTTCGGGATCTAACCAAACATTTCCGCTTTCTGTTTTTCCGAATTTTGTCCCGTCAGCTTTTGTAATTAACGGACAAGTCATGGCAAAAGCTTCGCCACCTGCCACTCTGCGAATAAGTTCGGTTCCGGTGGTAATGTTTCCCCATTGGTCGGAGCCACCCATTTGCAGTTTACAATTGTTGTTTTGGTAGAGGTGTAAAAAGTCGTAGCCTTGTACCAGCTGGTAAGTGAACTCTGTAAACGACATGCCTGATTTGGATTCTTCGCCAAGGCGTTTTTTAACACTGTCTTTGGCCATCATGTAGTTCACAGTAATACGTTTTCCCACATCGCGGATGAATTCCAGAAATGAAAATTCTTTCATCCAGTCGTAATTGTTCACCAGTAATGCAACATTGGCTTCCTCGCTATCAAAATCGAGAAATTTCGACAATTGATTTTTTATACATTCCTGGTTGTGACGTAATGTTGGTTCGTCCAGTAAATTACGTTCCTGCGATTTTCCTGAAGGGTCGCCAATCATTCCGGTGGCACCGCCAATAAGAGCAATGGGCTGATGACCTGCAATTTGTAAATGTTTTAACATCATAACACTCACCAGGTGCCCAATGTGTAATGAATCTGCAGTTGGGTCAATACCAACATATGCCGGAGTTACTTCTTTCTGTAATTGTTCTTCGGTTCCGGGCATAATATCGTGCAACATGCCTCTCCATTTCAATTCTTCAACAAAATTCATCGGAAATCGTATTTTTAAATTTTGCGCAAATATATAAAATGCTGAGTGTTATTCGGGTGCTTACTGCTTAAAATGAGTGCGATTCTTCGAAATTATTCTGAGGCAAGCAGCTGTATGCATATATAATCTTCAGACTTCCGGCTTCGGGCTTTAACCCGAAATATGCATTAGAAAATTTATTACACCTTGGAATTGCTTCAAAACAAGATGTTTCACTAACTTTCTTCCACTCACCAGAACGGTGCTATGCCTCGTTTCAGAAAGTCCTTGTTTTATTGCACTTTCAATGCTCATTACAAAATTCTAACGCATAATTCGGGTTCAAACTTTATTAAAATAATTGTAACATTTTTCTACCTTGCTGAGTCTGATGTTTTGACTATGATAGACAGCGAACTGGTTCAGCAGGTTTTAAACGGAAACAACAATGCCTTTAGATTTTTGGTATCGAAATACCAAGGGCTGGTAGTGCATGTGGTTGGACGAATGGTTCAGCAGCAAGATGAATTGGAAGATATTTGCCAGGAAGTGTTTATCAAGGTTTATAAAACTTTAAACCGTTTTCGGGGCGACTCGAAACTTTCGACGTGGATTGCAAAGATTGCCTACAATACGGCAATCACACATTTACGAAAACAAAAAAGAAGAGGAGAGGTGTCGTACAGCGAACAACCCACTTTAATTGACACCCAAAGCGATTTGGGATTAAACCAGGAAAAAATGGAAAAAGAGGAGGCCCAAAAATACCTTCTCAAACTCATTGAAACGCTTCCGGTAAATTACCGGACCGTGCTTACGCTCTTTCATTTGGAGGAGTTTTCGTACAAAGAGATTGAAGAAATTACCGGAATGCCCGAGGGAACCATAAAAAGTTACCTGAGCCGGGCACGTAAAATTTTGAAAGGCAAAATTGAAAAAGTTGCCCGTTTGGAACAAACTAATATTTTTGCAGATTATGCTTGAAAATAATACTCCTTTTACTACGGATAAACTGTTGGATGAGGTTGTAAAGGCCGAACCCGCCTATTTTTTACCCGATAACTTTGCCGATGTGCTGGCTGAAAGGGTAGGGCGCAGATTTGCATGGGAGCAATACCTTAAAGAATTTCTGATTTATCTGGCAGTTATTTTCGGAATATTTGCGGTATCGGCAGGTATGGCCTTAATTTGGTTCGATGTGAACTGGAAAGGATGGTTCAATTTTCTGGGGTCGCACCTTGCCCTGGTTGCCGGGGCCGGTATTTTAGCTGTATTTATATTGTTTGCCGACCGGGTTTTGTTGCGGTATTTTTTGTATAAGTCGTCAACAGAAAGAAGCTAAATCTTTTTGTTCAAAATTATTAGAGTTGCCGGTTTCTAACCGAAATGTTGTGAAAACTGCTACTATACCGTAACCTTTCTTTCCACTTCCCACCTCGTGCTTCGGGTTACTCTCTAGGTTCTTCCGTTTTTTCGTAAATAAATAGTTTGCCCGGGTTTTGGCTGTTGCCCCGCTTTCATCTTATTTCTTCTGTAAAGCGGTTTAAGCCTGATTCCATACATTTGCGAAATAAAGTGCATGCTTTCGCCTTGCCCAACCCGGTGTGCAAGTTTTGTTTTCGATTTGCTGTTTTTGGCCTGAATATAAACCACCTCGTTAGGAACAGGTTGGTATCCGGCGCGCTGATCGTTAAATTTATACAGTTCCCAATCGTTAATATTAAATTCCTGAGCCAGCATTTCGTAGGTTTCTCCTTTGCGTATTACCACTGCATTAATCCCGTTAACTTTTACTACTTTATGCGAACTGTACGGTTTTATCGATGTTGAGTTTGAAATGCGTTTACTTACACTTTGCTGCTCAAAAACGGCCAGTTCCTGGTAGCTCATTTTTTTATCGAGGCGGTAAAGTTTATTGTCTTCGATAATTTTAATCAGTCGTTTGTCGTAATCGTGGGCAGTGGCATAGCCCGCTTTTTTTAATCCCTTTGCCCAGCCTTTGTAGTCGGTTGTTTTTAAGTCGAACAATGAACCGTAACGTGGATTACTCATTAAAAAGTTGGTATGGTCGATATATGAATCTTCAGCAGTGCGGTACTTTCTGAAACATTCGTTCCTGGCATCGTCATCGTAATAAACTTTTTTCCCGGTCCATCCTTTTTTACATTTAATACCAAAATGGTTGTTCGACTTTTTGGAAAGTTCGCTGTTCCCATTTCCCGATTCCAACATGCCCTGTGCAATTGTGATACTTGCCGGAATTCCGCTGCGGTTCATTTCTTCGATGGCTATTAGTTGCCAGCGTTTAATATATTCTTCGCGCGAAATTTGAGCGTAGGATGCAACGGTTATTAAAGTAAGAAGTATGATAAAAGGAATATATCTCATAGTATATGTTTGCAATAAAAAATCGGTTTCAAAAATAACGGCTTTACGTGAAAAGTATTTTGATTACACAATTTTTTATAAACAAATTGCCGTGAGTAAGGTCGATTTGTTGGATTTTGAGGAAAAAGAAGAGGATGGAGCTGGCGGTATAGAGTGATTGGGGTGCAGAACAGGTTGTAGTATCATTACAAAACGATCTCCAGGTGTTTTTAATGTTGTGGGCTTGATTGTCGGACAAGTAAGGTAGGGTTTCGAACATGTTAGGTAGTGTTTCCGTGTAGTAAGGTAAGGTTTCGAAGATGAGAGAATTAGTGTCGATGATGTCAGATAGAGTTTCGAACAGGTCAGGTAAGGTTCCGAACTGGTCAGATAGAGCTTCGAACAGGTAAGGTAAGGTTTCGAACAGATCAGGTAGAGCTTCGATTTTCCTCTTTGACGTGTAATTATTTTACAGGCTCGTTTCATTTCACAGAAAATTGTACATTTGGGCAAAAAGCGTGGTATGCGAATAAAAGAGTTGCAAATAAGGATTTATGAATACGAAGCTGTGGTTGAGTTACCCGAAACTGATCAGAAATTGTTATTGGCAGCGCGTAAAGCAGCACACAATGCCTATGCACCGTACTCCAATTTTTGTGTAGGTGCCGCTGTATTGTTGGAAAACGGTGAAATTATTGCAGGCAGCAACCAGGAGAATGCCGATTTTACCGACGGATTGTGTGCCGAACGTGTCGCCCTGTTTTATGCCAATTCTACTTATCCTGACAGTGCCGTAAAAGCCATTGCAGTAACTGCCAGAAATACGAAAGGTTTAGTTGAAGGGCCTGCACAGCCTTGCGGTTCTTGTCGTCAGGCTTTGGTTGAAGCCGAATCGCGTTACGAGCAGCATATGCGCATTATTATGGACGGGAGGAAGCGTATTCAGGTTTTGGAAGGTGCCGATAATTTGTTGCCTTTTGCTTTTAAACCCGATGCACTTAATTAGGTTAAAGTTTCAGATCAACGTTCAAAGTTTAAGTTAGGCATTCGAGAGTTAGGGGAACTGCCATGTGAAACTGCTCACTGAAAACTATACGTCCACCGGGCTAAACCTTCCCGCATTAAATAACTTTATAAATTCATCCCAAACCGGATCTTTTGGAGGATTGGCAGTAATGGTCAAAGGTTCTTTTTTTACCGGGTGTATTAACTCTACTTTACGGGCATGCAGATGAATGCCTTTGTCTTTGTTCGAGCGCTGTGCCCCGTATTTTAAATCGCCTTTTATATGAAGTCCCAAATGTGTAAGCTGAACCCTGATTTGATGGTGGCGGCCTGTATGTATTTCCACTTCAAGCAAATGGTAACGCTCGATACTGGCAACATGCCGATAGGTTAAACTGGCATATTTGGCTCCCGGGGTAGTTTTGTCGGTTACGTAACTCTTGTTATTGGCTTCGTTTTTAACGATGTAATTTTCAAGCGTATCGGTGTATTTGGGAGGACGTTTATCCACCACAGCCCAGTACACCTTTTTTACGGCACTTTTTGTTTGAAAGAGTTTGTTTAAACGGGGCAAAACCTTGCTGGTTTTTGCAAGTAGCAGAAGCCCGCTGGTTGGTCGGTCGATACGGTGTGGTAGCCCCAGGTATACATTCCCGGGTTTGTTGTATTTTGTTTTCAGGTAATGTTTAACCTTGTCAATTATGGTTTCGTCGCCGGTTTTGTCGCCCTGCACTACCTCCCCGCAAGCCTTATTAATTGCTATAATATGATTGTCTTCGTATATTACTTCCATCTTTTTTAGCTACTGGCTGCTAACTGCCAGCCTCAAGTCACTGGTTATCCTATTCTCTTTCTTGCTACTGACTTTTTGTTTCGTGTTCCCGGCCACTTAGTACTGTTCTTTTTCGTTCGGAAAATCCTGCGATTTTACATCGTTAATATAACTACCCACCGCACCTTTAATTTCGGCTGCCAAATTGTGGTATCTTCTTAAAAAGCGTGGCGAAAACTGTTGAGTAATTCCCAGCATATCGTGTATTACAAGTACCTGCCCGTCGACACCACCACCGGCACCAATACCTATTACCGGGATTTTAAGTTTCGAAGCAACTTTTTTTCCCAAATCGGCCGGAATTTTCTCCAAAACAATGGCATAACAACCTGTTTCTTCCAGTAATTTGGCATCGCTAATTAACTTTTCAGCCTCGGCATCCTTTTTGGCCCGAACGGTATAAGTCCCAAATTTATGAATCGATTGCGGCATTAATCCAAGGTGTCCCATCACCGGAATACCTGCCGAAAGTATACGTTTTACCGATTCTATTACTTCGGCGCCACCTTCCAGTTTTACCGAGTCGGCAGCCGTTTCTTTCATAATCCGGATGGCCGAAATAAGCGCTTCTTTCGAGTCGCCCTGGTAGGTTCCAAAGGGAAGATCGACTACTACATGTGCCCGCTTTACCGCACGAACTACCGATGCACCGTGGTAAATCATTTCATTTAAGGTAATGGGTAGGGTGGTTTCGTGCCCCGCCATCACATTCGAAGCTGAGTCGCCTACTAAAATTACATCCACTCCGGCTTCATCAACCAGTTGGGCCATACTGTAATCATAAGAGGTTAGCATCGATATTTTTTCACCACGCAACTTCATTTCCGACAAGCGGTGCGTAGTAACTTTTCTGACTTCGCTATGTACTGACATGTTTGTTTTTTTATTGAAAATGGAGTACAAAGCTAACCAAACCTTTTGGGATGCCCAAGAGCAACGAATTATATCCGTTGCCAATTTATTTCTCTTAACTTTTATTAACCGCAACATGATGCTAGTTTATCTTAGGTTTGCTTTCTTTACGCTTTATTTTTAATGGCAGAAAATGAGAAAACAAACAAGTAATCTTCTAAACTTTATATTTTTTATCCTGATTATTTCCGGAGGAACATTAAAAGCACAGGATAATTCCATTAATAACTCAGTGGTTTCGTTTAAAAAACGTGAACTCATGTCGGGTTTTGTTTTTGATGTGAGTAAAGAAAGAGAGGAATTGCTTACCGATGAAACAAAGTTTGATGAAGACCGGACCTTATTAAATGCCAAATTCAGGTTTGAAAACCAATTCTGGAACTTGTTGGACTATAAACAGGAGCAAATTAATTATGCTTTCGAAATTGGTCCTTTTGGTGGTTATGGCGATTGGGTTGACAGTTCGTATATTGGAAATACGGTTGCCGATCATAGCTTTTTCGGAATGAGGGCTTCAGCCAACATCGATTATTCAAATCGGCAATACTACGATGTGAAAAATTATACACTTCTGGAAGTAGGAGCCTGGGGGCGTTACGATGTTTATCAGCAAAACTCGAAAGGAACAAGCACCGACTCAATGGGAGTGGTTACCGATTTTGATAACAGCGATTTTGAAAATCGTTTTCGATACGGGTTTCAGGCCAAAGCCGGATGGGGAGTTGGCCGTTTAAGCCCAATGAACCATTTAATGACAGCACATTATTTGCTGGAAAAATATTACCCGGGACGTATTTTTTCGGATTATGAAATAGCACAGTTTGCGCAGGTAATTGCCAACATCAAACACAATCGCGACATTAAAACAGAGCATGTTGCTGAAAAGGAAATGCAGCTTGTGACTGATTTTATTCGAAATACCTTAATGTTGGCATCGCCCGAGGCTATGGCGGCAGAATGGATGTACAGCGAATTTGATCCGCGTATGGAGGGAAGCCGTTTTGAAATGGGGCCGTTTTTTAAATACTATAATCAGGAACCCGATTTTGTATACGGGGGATTTGTTCAGTACGAAAACGCAAAATACAAAAATGTAAGCTGGAACCGCAACATTAGCGTCAGCCTGAATTACAACCGCTATAAAAAACAGGACTGGATGTTGGCAGAAGTGAATGTAGGATGGAGTTATTATTCCAAGCTGAAAAATCAATTTGACTTTGGTGTCAGATATGTTCCTGCAATTGAAATTAACGGTTTTGAAGATGTTGGCTCTCTAAGTCACAACTTTGTTCCCTACCTGTCGTATTTTTCGCAACTGAATCCCAAATCCAGGGTTCGTATGGATTTCTCGTGGCGTTTTGCCGATACAGATCAGTTTGTTTTGCCTGGCCCCGAATTTTCGTTGGCTATTTATCGAAGCAAATATTAAACCCGCAAAAAAATCTTTTTCTTATACATATAATAAAGTACTAACCAAACCAGAGCAAGACCGCCAATTAGCAGAAAGAAATCGCCACCGTCGCCCATGGGTTTAGCCAGCCATCCAACGAAAAAAGCTGTTATATATTGGACGTCGATAATTCTTGTGAACAGGTAAACAAATATCGAGTTCATACCGATTATCCGGAAATAAAAGGCCCAGCCACGAATTTTCCAATGATCGATAACAAGGTAGAAAAAGGCCATTAATAAGAAGCTGATACCTCCGGCAAGCATGTTAAAAGTCGATGTCCAACACTTTTTTATTATGGGGTAGAAAGTTGAAAAAACGAGTGCCAGAATTATTAGTCCAACTCCGGTAGCGGCTAAGTATCCTATTTTTTGCCAGTCGGTGGTTTGCCGTTTGCGAAGTATGTTTCCGGCAATGGTTCCCATTAAAGTAATTCCTGTTGCCGACAGACTGCATAAAATGCCTTCCGGATCGAAAGTGCCGCCGTGTAAACGTCCCGGCAAAAGTATTTGATCGATGTAACCATTAATACATCCTTCGGGAGTGAGAACTCCGGCGCCAATTCCCGGAACTGGGATTAATAACTGGATAATGCCAAAACCTGCAAGAATCCCGGCCAACCAATAAATACGGCTACTAAACGATTTAAAATAAATTACAATCATCGATGCGAAAAAGTAGCCAATCCCGATTTGCCCCAAAACGCTGGCAATCCGCCCGTTTTCAAAACCGTTTTGAAAAGTACCGTTGTATAAAATTCCCAGTACTACTAAAACAAGCATGCGTTTAAATGCTTTCCATGCCAGGCGGTTGGCAGGAACGTTTTTTTCTAATTTTGTTTTAATCGAAAATGGAATGGCAACCCCGGCAATAAACATAAACAACGGGAATATGAGGTCTTCAAAACGAAAGCCTGCCCACTGGGCATGGTGCATTTGTGTTTCCATCCATTCAATTCCGGTCATTTTCGAAATGGCAATAGATAAAATACCTCCACCGGTAATCCAAAACATATCAAAGCCGCGCAAGGCATCTAAGGATTCTAATCTTTTTTGTGGTTCCGTTCTTAATGATTTAGTTGTCATAATCGTTATTGTTTAATCGTTTAAAAATAGTAAACATTCTGATTGATAAAACAGGCGGGATATTTATTTAAGTGTTTCATGTTGTACAATACTTGTTTTTTGTTAAATGGCATAATTGTTGCAACTAGTACCCCATCACTATAAAAACCAATAACTATGAAACGCATTTACCCATTTTTCGCTTTTCTTTTTATTAGCTATTTTTCTTTTGGCCAGTACGAAAACTTTGATCTCTCAAAGTATAAGTTGCCGGATATTAAGCGGCACAAGTTGGATTTTATTTTTAACTCTCAAGGGCAGTTTAGCCATGATTATATAGTACATGATAATGAATATTTGAGAGATACTACCGATGAAAGAAACAATCAATTTAATGGGAAGCTGAATTTGCTGTATTCTTATTATAAAAATACAAACAGGATGCAGTCTTCTGCATTTTTTTCATTTTCAACTGGCTATAGAAAAAATGAACAAAAAGGCAGGGCTGAGAATGACTACATGAACAAATATGGAGAGACAGATATGAGCGGTAGTTATCAGTTAAATTATTTTCTGAATGATGAAAACTGGTTTATTCGCGGAGTACCCAATGCTACCTTTTCATATTTAAATATAAGTAATGGCGATAATGAACGAAAATTGCTTTTTACTTCAGAGTCATTTTTATTAGGAATTGGAAAGGGGCGGGTTGAGCAGGTGCAGGATTTTAGACACGCAATACTAATATTACAGGATCTAGATAAAAGAGGACTTACAAAGAAAGAATTAAGCGAAGATGAGATTATTGAACTTGCCAGTCTTATTTCGCGCCTTAAAAATGAACGTTTCTTTGACAGTAGAATAAAAATGGAAACTGATTTGGAACAGATTGATTCATTGTTGAATGCAATCAATGTCATAGACATTGATGACATCAAATATTTTACCAGCTTGAATGATATGTGGAGGTATGGCGATTTGTATGTTCGGGAAAGTGGAAACAAAATTGGACTGAGTATTGAACCGGGGTATTCATTCCGAAACAGGGATCTTAACAATGATTATTCAGAAGAGGATATGATTGAGGAAGACTTTACTGTTGAGTATGATTTGAGATTTTCTTCCTATAATCCAATTTCTATCAAATGGCAGGCTGATTATTTTGTTGGACTAAATCACTTTTATACGAATGAACTTCAGGATGTTTATAATGGTCCTACTCAGAAGAATTATTTGTCAAGTGTATATTTGTCTGGTAATTTTGGTTATTTCCCAAATACCCGTACATATTTGAGTTTAAATAGCCATGTAATCATGCAAAATCAAAGTTACAGCGAAGATAAAAAAATAGACAAGGACAAATACGAATTAAAATGTCTGTTATTTTTTAATGCTTACTATTATATTTCAGACCGATTGAGATTGAATGGTTCTTTTTCAACGCAGAATAATTTTGCTGGATTGTTTAATAGTAAGTGGGGTCATGCCAGAACGAATCAATATAATTATAATCTAACCTTAAATTACGCCATCTTCTAAAACCATTTCAGCAGGTGACTTTGAATTAAAACAGAAAGTCACCTGCTGAATTATTAAACCTTTCTCCTTAATCACTAATCCTTCATCTTTAATCCTTTCTTCCTGTCGTTTTGTCACCGCTTTTGACAGGTTTGTATGTCCGATTTCAGAAATGTGTGTCAGTTTTGCCTTTCATTTCATCCGATTTTCCCGTGGCATAATCATTGATTATAATCAGACGTAAATTTTAGAAACAATAAAAAATTAAAATATAGAAAAATGGGAAAAATTATCGGAATTGACTTAGGAACCACGAACTCGTGTGTTTCGGTAATGGAAGGTAACGAACCAGTTGTTATCCCCAACAGCGAGGGAAAAAGAACAACTCCTTCAATCGTAGCTTTCGTAGAAAATGGCGAACGTAAAGTTGGTGATCCTGCAAAACGTCAGGCGATTACCAATCCAACAAAAACGATTTCTTCAATAAAACGTTTTATGGGTGAAACTTACGATCAGGTTTCAAAAGAAATTGCTCGTGTACCTTACACTGTAGTAAAAGGCGACAATAACACTCCGCGTGTTCAAATTGACGACAGGAAATATTCTCCACAGGAAATTTCAGCAATGGTACTTCAGAAAATGAAGAAAACAGCTGAAGATTACCTTGGCCAAGAAGTAACCGAGGCAGTAATTACTGTTCCTGCTTACTTTAACGATGCACAACGCCAGGCTACAAAAGAAGCCGGTGAAGTTGCAGGTTTACAGGTTCGTCGTATCATTAACGAGCCAACTGCAGCATCGTTGGCTTACGGAATGGACAAAATGGACAGGGACATGAAAATTGCCGTGTTCGACCTTGGAGGAGGTACCTTCGATATCTCGATCCTTGAATTGGGTGACGGTGTATTTGAAGTAAAATCAACAGATGGTGATACGCACCTGGGGGGTGACGATTTTGATCAGGTAATTATAGATTGGTTGGCCGCTGAATTCAAAAACGACGAAGGAATTGACTTGCGTCAGGATCCGATGGCTTTGCAACGTTTAAAAGAAGCTGCCGAAAAAGCAAAAATCGAATTGTCAAGTTCAACTCAAACAGAGATTAACTTGCCTTATATTATGCCGGTTAATGGAATTCCAAAACACCTGGTTAAAACCTTAACCCGTGCAAAATTCGAGCAATTGGCTGATTCTTTAATCAACGCAACTATGGAGCCTTGCCGTAAAGCCTTGCAAAACGCAAGTCTTTCAGCAAGCGATATCGACGAAGTAATTTTAGTAGGTGGATCAACTCGTATTCCTGCTATTCAAAATAAAGTAAAAGAATTCTTCGGAAAAGAGCCTTCAAAAGGAGTAAACCCTGACGAGGTTGTTGCAATTGGTGCTGCAATTCAAGGTGGTGTTTTAACTGGTGAAGTAAAAGACGTACTTCTATTAGATGTAACTCCGCTTTCGTTGGGTATTGAAACAATGGGTGGTGTAATGACCAAATTAATTGAGTCGAACACAACTATTCCGACAAAAAAATCGGAAACATTTACCACTGCAGCCGACAATCAACCTTCTGTGGAAATTCACGTTCTTCAGGGCGAACGTCCAATTGCATCGGGTAACAAAACCATAGGTCGTTTCCACCTTGACGGAATTCCACCGGCACGTCGCGGAACTCCACAAATTGAGGTAACTTTCGATATCGATGCCAACGGTATTCTGCATGTACATGCAAAAGATAAAGCAACCGGTAAATCGCAGTCAATTCGTATTGAAGCTTCATCGGGTTTGAGTGACGACGAAATTACAAGAATGAAGGCAGAAGCTGAAGCCAATGCAGAGGCTGACAAACAAGCCAAAGAAATGGCAGACAAAATCAACCAGGCTGACAGTTTGATTTTCCAGACTGAAAAACAACTTTCAGAATTTGGTGACAAATTGCCTGCAGATAAAAAGCAACCTATCGAGGATGCATTGAAAAAACTGAAAGAAGCACATGCAGCAAAAGACATTGCAGGAATTGACGCAGGTATGGAAGAACTGAACAAAGTATTCCAGGCAGCTTCGCAGGAAATGTACAATGCTTCGCAAGCACAGGGCGGCGCTCAGCCTGGACCTGATGCTGGTCAGCAAGCAGATGCTGGTCAAGGACAGCCAAAAGATGATGGTGAAGTAACCGATGTTGACTTTGAAGAAGTCAAATAGGGTACGATTATTAAGGATAATCAATAATTAGTAAAACGCAGTAAGTTTTTGACTTGCTGCGTTTTTTGTTTGTAGTCACTTGATTTGGTTAACTTGTTTTTCATATATTTGTACCATACTTGTACCGCGCACTATTTGACGTTAATGTGCGCCTTAAACAGTCTTATTAGATCTAAATAGGTCTTATTTATGCTTTTTTAGCTTGGTGTAGTGCTAATTGATAAAATGTATGGCAAAAAGTAAACTTAAAATACCCAAGATATGTGAGCAGTGTGGAAAGCCATTTGAAGCCAAAACCGTAGCAACCCGATTTTGTAGCCCTTATTGTGTTGATAAATCAGGAAGAGTAAAAAGAAGACGAGCCAAGGAGGCAATAGAAAAGCAAACATTGTTGGAAGAATCGATTAATAAGATAGCTGAGATCCAAACTCGGCCATTTATTTCGGTTTCAGAAGCTACAGTTCTTTTTGGTATATCAAAAGATACTATTCGTCGACTTATTAAAGCAGGGAAAATTCCAGCTTATAATTTAGGACAACGATTAACTAGAGTTAGTCGAGTACATATAGAGGCAATGTTTACAGCCGTAGACTTACCTGAAGCTCCTGAAGAAAAGCCTGTTCGAATGCAATACGATAAAAGTGAGTGTTATAATATTGCCGAAGTATCAGAAAAGTTTGGAATATCTCCTTCAACCGTAAACAAAACGATCCGTAAATACAGCATTCCCCGAAGGCAGATTGGGAAATACGTATATGTACCCAAAGAGCAAATTGAAGAGCTATTTTCAAAAAAATAAACTAATACCCCATGAAACAATTATCCAAAACTAAAGTAACCGTTAGGCTTCGCAAGGCTGAAAATAGAAATGAGTGGTACATTTATTTAGAGAGTTATCCCGTATTTGTTCCGGGAAAGAAAACGCCTCAACGTATTCGGGAATATCTGAATAGAAGTGTAACTACAGTGGTATGGAATAAAAAGGGGAATGTCCGAATAAACACAAAAGGAATAAAGACCTACAAACCTAAACGTGATGATAATGGAATAATTATTTGTAAGAGTGAAGTTGACCATGAAAGCATGTTATATGCAGTTGGCGTTCGTAAACTCCGACAACGCGAATATGATCATGCGGATCTATACAACGATACGGAAAGCGCTCAGGCTGAGCAAAAGGAAAGATTACAGCAGAATTTTATCGATTACTTTACCAAAGTTACCTATAAACGTCATTCAAATAGCTCGAAATCCATTTTGATAAATTGGGAGCGTTCCATTGAGTTCCTAAAACTATATGCAGGAAATACACTTTTATTTTCTGAATTAGATATACGTCTGGCAGAAGATTTCAGACTTTTTCTTTTGTCAGCACCACGAGGGGGCAACAAAGGTGGTAAGCTATCCCATAATTCCGCATCCACCTACTTTTCTGTTTTTAAGGCAGCGCTCAAACAGGCCTTTATTGATGGTTATCTGGCGAGTGATTTATCAGCTAAGATAAAAGGAATTCAGTGGCAGGAATCTCGTAGGGAATACCTAACCGTAGAGGAACTAAATAAACTTGTAGCTACTCCCTGCGAGCGGGATGTTCTTAAAAGAGCTGCGCTTTTCTCTGCTCTAACAGGATTGAGGCTTATTGATATTCAGCAACTAAAATGGAATGAAATTATTGTTGATGGAAATCAAGCGCGTTTGCAATTTACACAACAGAAAACCAAAGGATTTGAGTATACTCCGATTTCAGAACAGGCTTTGCAGCTTTGTGGGGAAGTAGGAACGCCAGAGCAATTGGTCTTTGACGACTTGCCGGGACCTGCATGGATTTCGAGGCCGTTAAAAAATTGGATTGAAGCTGCAGGTATCAAAAAGAAGATCACATTTCATAATTTCAGACATACATTTGCTACCCTGCAGTTATCAAGCGGAACAGATATCTATACGGTTAGTAAAATGCTTGGACATACAAATGTAAAAACCACTCAGATTTATGCAAAAGTGGTGGACGAGAAGAAAAACAAAGCAGCACAGGCCATAAAATTAGATGACATTAAAGACATGGATAAATAGTCTTTCAAATTTCATTTTAGCTCGGCAGATTCATTTTATAAAAGTTTTAGAACACTTTTCAGATAATCAATTTTTGATTCATGCTTTTTGAGCTTGTGTTCTGAAAAGTCTAAAAAAAGGGAAACGGAATAACCACATTATTACTTAACTTAAATACAAAAACGAGTAGTAGGACTACTCAATAAATGACAAAATTAAAGAGTTTGATACATTCTTTAAATCTCTACAGTTACTTTTATTATATTATGAACAAGGTCTGAAAAGTTACCTGTATCAGATGTGGTACTGCTAGTAGTACAGCTAGTGATACATGTAATAATACCGGAAGAATTATGATGATTCAATTGTAGATGCTTTACTATTGAATATATAAATTAGTCTATAATTTTGTTTAGTACATTCTGAATATTTTGGATATTGTTTTTTGAAATACCACATTCTTTGGCAATGGACGGCCACTGGTTTATCGCATATTGAACTTCTTCGATAATTAGATCGGCTTTTTTTAATCCAAAATGATCGGCCAACTTCAAAAGGTCCTTTCGTCCTGGATTCCGACTTTCTCCAGCTATCATGGTGCTGTGAAATCCGTAGGCCGAATTCGAAAATGTCAGGTCGTAAGCCGTGGCAAACTGCCATTCTCCTTTTGCATTCATCAGGAAAGAGAAATTTTTGCTATGATCGTCGCGATTGTGAGAGTAAACATTAAATGCGGCAAGCCTGAAAACTTTTTCGTAGGCATTTACATGTTTTTCAAGGCGGAATGCACAGTCCATTAAATGGCCATAATCCATAGTACTCATTCTGAAATTGTCATGCATAAGTCCAGATGCTGTATGTGTATGCAGGCGTTTCCCTGAATCCCTGTCAAAACGTTTTGTTCCGAAATATACCCTTCCTGATCTTCCCTCGAACAGTCTGCATTTACTCATCCTTATTCCTGCCTGCAATGCCATTTTGTGATAGGCGAATTCGATCCTGGCAATTTCCGGATTGTCTGACGAGGAAGGAAATTTTATAATCCAGTCTTCATAACCGTCAGGTAGATTGTTGAAACCATGAGTCAGTTCATTGGAATGAGGATTGTAACCAACAAAAACTTTTGGGCGGGCACCACCGGAGGATCCTCCAAGAATAAATAATTCCTCAATAATATCAGAACTTGTTCCCTGAAGTATCTGATTCATTTCGTAAGCAAGTATGTCAAGCTCAGGAATGAGACCGGTATCTTCAGCAGGTTCAATTTCTGGCTTGTATGTAAGAGCCCCCATACCTGTAGAGCCCACAAATGCCAACCGGTCTAAAGGTGTAATTCTAGCTATGTCGATTCCTTTTGAAGCTAGTGAGCGATCAAGAAGTAAACGTCCCCATCCATCCGGCAACGAGTCGTTAAACACTCCAAATAATCCGTCAAAAGGTTCTTTGTCTGCACTTAAAATATCATTGGTAAATGGCAATTTGATAGGCGAGAGGTTGAGGCCATTTTTTAGGAAATCTGCATTATATCTAAAATAAATTTTGCTATCAGATAATACCAGTTCTCCCACTTCTGCTATATCTCCTTCGAGCAACAGCGATACTGTTATTTTCTTTATTGCTGGCATTGACTTTCAGATTATTTTGAAAAAAGTTTTTCAATATCTTCCCGGTTTTCATTTATTGAAAGAATAGTATCGATTTCGTTTAATCGTCCCAGAAGATGCATTAATTTTAATAGTGATTCCAGAGAAATTCTCCCGGTTCTTTCAAAGCGCTTTAAACTACCCAATGAAACACCTGATCGTTCTGCCATCTCTTTTTGAGATAGTTTTGATTGCTTTCGGAGGGTGCGAAATCTTTGTGCTAACTTTTTACTAACCTCGGTAGGTGTTTGTTCTAATGAATACATATTGCGGATAAAATATTAGCTAAAAATACAAAAATTAAACGAAAATGGATAATATATTACCTATAAAAGAATTCTGATGTTATTGCTTTTGCAGCATATTCCCATGCCGCGGCCATTTCCCCTGATCGGCTCCAATACTCCCTGATCCCGTTCGCTCACTCACGGAGAACGGTCGCTTTTTCCACCGTTACAGAGAAAAAGGTCTTTTGGCACCGCACGCAAAAGAGCCATCCTTTCGTTTCACTGCAGTCCAGTACTTTTTCTTAGCCGCCCATAAATAGGGCTTTACAGGTTTTAATAACCTTACTGGTGGAAAAACAAAAAGAAAACCAAGATCGCCGGCCTCCCCGCAAAATCCTCCCAGAGAAAAATGCAAGATCAAGATGAATGCCCCGGATTAGTATAATTGCAGGTATTTCTAATCACTTCGGGGTTAGTTCCCCGCTGCTTGCAGCGTTAATTTAGTAAATTTGTGTATGCGTGAAAGTTCATACATTCATAAATCACATAATGTATCAGTGTTGTTATACCATTTTGTTTGT
>JAPOHD010000029.1 GCA_026671195.1 Draconibacterium aestuarii
AATTGCTTGTTTGCATGCAAAAATCCGTATTTTCAATTCAAATCGTCACGCTATCAAAAATCGCTACAAGTACGACTAACAAAGAATTTCAAAGAACGCTTATTAATTTTTAATACCCACTAGTGAAGAGCAATAAACAAACAAGAGTTAAGAACAGGAAGTCTTTTTCAGCATCGGACCAAAGCGATTTGTCTTAGCGATAACTCGGGTGTATCTCCTTCATGGTTTCAGACAAATTATGGCACAATAATTAATATTGATGATCCGGACAAAACATATCCTCAGAGCTGTTTTAATTACATCCATTTTAACCCTGTTAATGCAGGATTAACATACAATCCGGAAGATTGGGAATATTCATCGTACCCCGATTATTTCGGGATACGAAATGGTAAGCTGATAAATCGAGATCGCGCGAATGAATTCAGGCTTCATATTTAGGGTAATTATTCTTGTTCTTATTCACCAGCTGGGCCTAAGTCAGCAGGTGAACAGTTAATAAGAATCAGTTAAACCAGTCCTCCCAGCTCTCTGATCCTTTCCGTTAACTCAATACTTTCACGGGCATCGTCGATTCCAAATCCATTGCCATTGAGAATGTTCTGATAAGTTACGGTATGCAGATCGGTAAAACCATCGCTGAACTCCACTTCTTTTCCCTCCACATTTATGGAACGAAATGTCCGTTTCCCTGCCTGAACCGCTTCTGCCGGCAAATCGTTTTCGTCAAGGCTTAAATGCCACTTTACTTCCGCCTTTTCCAGCTTTAAAGATCCGGCGGCTTTATGGGATTCGTATAAATGTACCCTACAGTCTTTTACACTGCCAAAAATCCATATCAGCATATCGAATAAATGAATGCCAATATTTGTGGCAATCCCGCCCGATTTAGCTACATCGCCTTTCCAGCTTTTAAAATACCAGTTGCCCCGGGTAGTAATATAACTTAAATCAATATTGTAAAATTTATTGGTGGGAGCTTTGTCTATTTGTTCTTTTAAATCGAGAATTGCCTGATGATGCCGAAGCTGCAATACGGTAAAAACCCGTTTACCGGTTTCCTCTTCAATCTCTTTAATAATCCGCATTTCTTCGGGATGAATAACCATTGGTTTTTCGCAAATGGCATTCGCCCCACTTCGTAATGCAAACCGAATATGCGAGGGATGCATATAATTTGGCGTACATATACTTACATAATCAATTGGAGTTCCAGCCATGCGCTGGTTATCCATGTATTTATCCAGGTTCTCGTGTTCCAAAAAAAATTCAGCATCCGGGAAATAACTATCAATGCGCCCCATTACATCAAAGCGATCGGATGCACAAACCAATGTATTCCCGGTTTCCTTTATCGCACGCATGTGTCGTTCGGCAATGTAGCCTGCTGCTCCAATTAATGCAAATTTCATCTTATTTGTTTTTACCGCTGAGACGCTAAGGCGCACAGTTTTTCTCTGCGTCTTAGCGCCTCAGCAGTTAATATTTAAAGTTTATAAACCTTATCCGACGCTTCCTTTATCGCATTTCGTAAATCAACAATCAAACCTGAATGTTTTTCAATAAAGGCTGCATCAAAAACCGAATGATTAGTAGCAATCACCACACAATCAGCCTCCTTCAGTACCTCTTCCGTCAAGGCAAGCGAATCGAATGTATAACCTCCCTCTGTTTTTACATGCTGTATATACGGATCGTGATAGTTAACCACGCCACCTTTTGTCACTACTTTATCCATTATTTCCAACGCGGGCGATTCCCGTTCATCATCGATATTTGGCTTATAAGCCACCCCAAGAAACAATACCTTGCTCCCGTTAACCGCTTTTTTGTGCCGATTAAGGGCAGTGGCAATTTTAATATACATATAATGTGGCATGCGCATATTAATATGCCCGGCAGTGTGTATCATACTCAGGTCAAAATCAAACCTTTTGGCAATGTGTTCCAGGTAAAACGGATCGAGAGGGATACAATGTCCGCCTACTCCCGGCCCCGGATAGAAAGCCTGAAAGCCAAAGGGTTTTGTTTTTGCAGCCTCAATAACTTCCCAGATATCGATACCCATTTTCCCGGCCAAAAGAGTTAACTCGTTTATTAAGCTGATGTTGACCAGGCGGTAAGTGTTCTCCAGTATTTTTACCATTTCGGCGACTCTTGGCGAGCTCACCGTGTGCAAATTATCAATGGCAAATTTATAAATGGCTTCACCAACTTCAAGTCCATCTTTATCTAATGCGCCCAAAACCTTTGGTGTATTTTTCGTCACATAATCTTTATTCCCCGGATCCACTCGTTCGGGTGAATAAGCCAGCCAGAAATCGGCGCCATGCTTTAATCCCGACTCGCTTTCGATTATTGGCAACATAAAGTCTTCTGTTGTTGTTGGGTAGGTAGTACTTTCCAGACAAACAAAAGTACCTGGTTTCATATACCGTCCAATTTCAACACAAGCCGACTCAATATAGCTCATGTCAGGTTTCTGGAATTTATCCAGTGGCGTAGGAACGCATATTAACAAAGCATCACACTCCTTCATAAGAGAAAAATCAGTGGTCGCTTTAAAAGTTACACTGTTTACTACCTCCTTTAAAGCAGCATCACGAACATCTTTTATGTAATTCTCTCCGTTGTTTATTTTTTGTACTTTTTGTTCACTTTTATCAAAGCCTATGACCTTAACACCTGCTTCGGCAAATCCAACTGCAAGCGGCAATCCCACATATCCTAAACCAATAATCCCGACTACCAGCTTATTCTCCTGAATCCTTTCAAGTATCTTGATTTTATTACTCATTATCTGCTAACTCTAAAAAATCGCCCGTTAATTTATACTTTTCTCCGGTTTCCGGACACACTAAATCGTCTTTTAATACAACTCCGGCCCGACTCACCCATCCGGTTTGTTTTGCCGGAACTCCAACCATTAAAGCAAAAGGTAAGACATTCTTCGTAACTACAGCACCTGCCCCAATAAAACAGTAATCTCCCAAAGTTACTCCGCAAAGAATAGTTGCATTGGCTCCAACCGAAGCTCCCTTTTTTACCAATGTTGGTTTGAATTCATGTTTACGTTCAACTCTGCTTCTCGGATTTATAACATTCGTAAAAACCATTGATGGTCCCAAAAAAACATCATCTTCACACACGACTCCTTCATACACCGAAACGTTATTTTGAATTTTTACATTATTGCCAATCTTAACTTTGTTCCCCACAAAAACATTCTGCCCCAATATACAATTCTCGCCAATTTTCGCGCTACCCATTACATGGCTAAAATGCCATACCTTAGACCCGGAACCTATTTGTGCCCCTTGGTCGATTATGGATGTTTCGTGTGTGTAATATTTATTGTTCATATTATTTTATTTTCACCGCTGAGACGCAGGGACGCGAAGTTTTTGCCTTTGTGCCTTAGCGCCTTAGCGGTTAACTCTTTCTAAAAACCATTCACAAATCTTCTAAATCCCTGCTTTAATAAAGGAACATTAAAATTAATTAAGAATCCGAGTTTTCTATCTGTCAATTTTAAATGCGAGATAATTTGAGCTTCATGAACAAGCATAACGACTTCAACCGCCTTTAATTCAATAATTATTTCTTTTTCAACAAGAATATCAATTCGATAATCCTTGTCCAGATCATATCCCTTATAAATTAATGGAACTGCTACCTGGTTTTCCGCAAAAATCCCACGCAACTCAAATTCTTTCATTAAACAAAATTCATAAACCGATTCCAATAATCCCGGCCCCATTTCTTTATAAACTGTTATTGATGCATCAAGTATTTCTTTTTATAATTGATTGTATCTTTCTTTATTCATAACAGTTATTTATTCACCGCAGGGACGCAAAGTTTTTTATAATTCATACATTGCGACTCTCCATCGTTTCGGTTACTTCTCAAAAAATTCATCAATCCCTTCTACAATATATTCCAACTGTTCCACTTCCAGTTCGGTGTGCATAGGTAGCGACAACACAGTTTTCACCAGTTTCTCACTTACCGGGAAATCGCCTTCCCGATAGCCTAAAAATTGGTAGGCTTCCTGCAAATGAAGCACCTGCGGATAATATACCATCGAAGGAATTCCCTTTTCTGCCAGATACTTTTGCATCTCATCCCGTTTATCTGTCTTAATTGTATACTGATGAAAAGTGTGCGTACTATAACTTACCCTTTGCGGAATCGCAAGCCCATCCAAACCCTGCAAATACGTATCGTAATATGCTGCGGCATCCTGACGCGCTTTTATATGTTTTTCGAAATGTTGTAGCTTAACTTCCAATATAGCTGCCTGAATACTATCCAAACGCGAATTTAACCCAACCCTTTCGTATTGATATTTGGCTTTCATCCCGTGGTTCGCAATCGAGCGGATTACTTTGGCCAGCTTTTCATCGTTTGTAAAAACCGCACCTCCATCACCAAATGCCCCCAGGTTTTTAGATGGAAAAAACGAGTTGCACCCAATGATTCCAAGCGTGCCGGCCTTTTTTTTCGAATCGTCGCTAAAAATATAATCAGTCCCAAGTGCCTGACATGCATCTTCAATTACATGCAAATCATTCTTTTGGGCTATTCGCATAATCGCTTCCATATTTGCACATTGCCCAAAAAGATGCACCGGCAAAACAGCCTTTGTTTTCGACGTAATTACACTTTCAAGTTGTAATACATCCATATTGAATGTCTCTTCACACGCATCAACAAAAACAGGCTTTAATCCCATTAAAACAGCTGTTTCAACCGTTGAAACAAAAGTAAAAGGCGTGGTAATAATTTCATCGCCTGGCTGCAATCCAAGCCCCATAAAAGCCATCTGCAAAGCGTCGGTTCCGTTGCCACAAGTTACTACATTGGTTTGCATATAGGAGGAGAGCTTCGCTTCAAAATCAATAACTTTTCCACTTTTAATAAAACGGGTCGATTTTATCACCTCCTGCATGGCCGCATCAATCTCATCTTTCATGGTAAGGTATTGGCCATATAAATCGCACATTTGGATATTTTGCATATTCTGCAGTGTTCTGTCTAATAAAACTTTAAAAATATAAAATTAGTGTACAGTAAAGGTCATTCGAAATATATTTTGCTTTTTTACACTGCAAAATCTAATACTATTGTTGTTTTGAACATGAACCACCGTCTCCCACATACCTTTTTCCAGCGCGAAGTAACCGATGTTGCTCCGGAGCTACTGGGTAAGATTCTGGTCCGGCAATTTGACGATGGCTCTGTACAGAAATTTGTAATTACGGAAGTGGAAGCGTACCGGGGAAGAGATGACAAGGCCTGCCACGCCAACAAAGGTTTAACCACACGCACAGAAGTGATGTTTCGCGAAGGCGGCCTGGTATATGTTTACCTTATTTATGGTATGTACTGGATGCTGAATATTGTAACCGGGGAAAAAGGAGATGCTTCAGCAGTTCTTATTCGTGGCATTGGAGATATTTCAGGCCCCGGCAGAGTTGGCAAAGCACTTCAGCTCGACAAATCATTTTATGGTGAAGACTTGTTCTCATCTGATCGGATATGGATTGAGAATTCAGAACAAAAGATAACTTTTAAAGCCGTTCCCCGTGTTGGTATCGACTATGCCGGTGAGCCATGGATTGGCAAACCCTGGCGGTTTATTGTAAAAAAATAACCAATGTAAAATATTCAACTCCCTTTATAAAACGGTTGAATATTCTGCGTTGAATATTTGTTATTGGGAATTTTATCAAATTAGATGCTTTCTATTTTTTAGAACAATACCAATATTGAATACGCAATATCCAATTTAAAAAGGTTGGTTATTCTGTGTTGAGTATTGGGTATTAACTATCGCATAGTCATGTTTTCAAGTAAAAAAATAACCAATGTAAAATATACAATACTCAATATAAAACGTTTGAATATTCTGCGCTGAGTATTGGGTATTGGGTACTTTATCAAATTAAATGCTTTCTATTTTTCAAAACAACTACCAATAACGAATACGCAATATCCAATTTAAAGAGGTTGGATATTCTGCGTTGAGTATTGGGTATTGGGAATTTTATCAAATTAAATGCTTTCTATTTTTCAAAACAACTACCAATAATGAATACGCAATATCCAATTTAAAAAGGTTGGATATTCTGCGTTGAGTATTGGGTATTAGCTATCGCATAGTCATATTTTCAAGTAAAAAAATAACCAATGTAAAATATACAATACTCAACATAAAACGGTTGGATATTCAATTCCTTTCCCGGTTCGTGCCTTTAACCAAAATAATTCAACAGATTTCTCCGCATCTCAACGTCTTAGCGGAGAACAGATTATTTTTTCCCAATTACAAACCTATCGTACAACCAGAGAAAAACCACAGCCGATACAGCTATTCCGGAAAATACAATCCAAATATTTGAAGGATGATAGCTTTTCCAAAGAAAATTAGTCAATTCCACCTGCGACATGTTCATCTTTTCCGCCGCCTGACTAAAAAAGTCATTCTTGGTAAATTCTTCTGAAAAATCAGCTGGAAAATTCAATCCGCGTTTTGCTACTTCTTTTTGTAATAAGAAATATTTATCGGAGATGCCTTCGTAAAAATCACCCGACAACCAACCCGCTAACTTGTGGGCTGCCGCTATAGGTAAAAACGAGGTTCCCATGTACAATGCTTTTTTATCGGCAGGGGCAATTTTACCCACATACTCTGTAAATTTTGGGGAACTACCCATTTCACCCAAAGCAAAGATTAAAACCCCCAAAAGGATTAACCAACCGCTTTGTGTTGCAAACATTAAGCCTAATCCACCGGAAAGAACCAAAATACCTCCCATCATAGCAGCCAACGGACGAAAACGCATGACAAAGGCAGAAACCATCAATTGGAAAACAATGATAAAAAAGGAATCCATACTGGTCATTGAAACCGCACTGATGGTACCATTGTCACCAATAGTTTCAGCCAACCAGGGCCAAACAGCATGTAATCCATTATATACCAAACTCGTATCAACCCACTGATCGACAAATATTCCGAAAGAATAATACAGTTGATTAAAGGCAGTCCAAAACAAAATCATTATTACCAGAAACAGCACAAACTTCCAGTTTTGCAGCGTGATCCAAATGTTTTTAAATGCCTGAATAATATTCTGAAATAAATTTGAATCGTCTTTTTCGCGACCGGGTTCTTTAAAGAAAAACATTGTAATTAACACGTTTACGCCAATGGCAGCAATAGCCATATAAAAAACATACTCGTAGCTTAATTTCAATAAAGCACCTGCAATAAAAGGACCGATAAAACCGCCAATATTGATCATCATATAAAAAATACCAAATCCGATCGATGCTGTTTCGTCATTGGTGGTTTTGGCGATCATTGCCGATATTATGGGTTTAAAAAATGCACCGCCAACACAAGTCCACACAAAGGCGAAATAAACCAGTGCGTAGCTATTAAAAATATTTATCATGTAAAAGCCCGAAGCATAAATGGCAAAAGCCAACAGCAGGATTTTTTTGTACCCGACTTTATCGGCAATTGCTCCGGTAATTACCGGTAAAAAATACAGCAAAGCCGAACCCGTCCCCATTATCGCTCCTTTTTCTCCATTCGAAAAACCTAAAGCTCCAGTCTCCGACGAGCTTACCAAAAAAATAGGAAAGGCCAGGTAAAACCCATACCAGGCCCAACGTTCGAAAAGTTCAATTGTATTGGAAGTCCAGAAACTTTTGTTGTAATTTTTTAATACTGCGACTAGTGCCATACTTTACTGATTTTTAAGGCGCACAAGGTAGTAAAAAGTTGGAAGCAGGAAGACCGAAACAGAAGGATAATACTTATTTTATAAGACCTTCAGCTCTTAAAATATCGCCTGCTTTGATTAAGGAGTTAATATCTTCGTCCGGAAAACTTCCGTCGGGCAGTGGTCCGACATTCATTAACAAATTCGCATCTTTTGACCAGGTATCCTTAATTATTTCCACCAATTCTGAAGCTGTTTTATGCTTTCCATCAGTACTTTTATTGTATCCCCAGGCATGCGGCTGCAACGTATTACAAATTTCCTTTGGTTTATTCCTGTTCTTTTCGTACGCTATTCGGGCCACTTCAAACTGACTTCCAACCTGCGCATTTGCATTTCGTTCAGGTGCCGAAAAATCCTCATCACCATTGGCTCCCTGTTTAAACGAAATAAGCGCGTGTGGGCTCATACTACGAATTAAAGCGTAAGTCTCTTCAACCGGGAACAAATCAGGGCGGTTATACAATCCCATAATCGGATCGAACCAAATACCTGCAACTGTAGGATACTGTGTAAGCAACTCTTTTAACTGAGCATGTACATAATCCACATAAATTCTAAAATCTTCATCCTTTTGAAATAAATACTCAGGCTGAGGTTCATTGTACGCTGGACGGGCATTGTTCCATCCCGCTTCGCGTGAGTAAAAATATGGATGTTTCCAGTCGGCAGCATACGAATAATACAAAAACAATCCGAGTCCTTTTTTATTGCATGCTTCGGCCAACTCTCCAATCAAATCGCGGTCACAAGGTGCATCTACACTGTTAAAATCGGTTTCAGCAGTTCTAAACAAACAAAATCCATCGTGGTGTTTACTGGTAATGGTAATGTATTTCATCCCTGCCTTAATGGCAAGATCTGTAATAAAATCAGCACTAAATTTATCGGGAGCAAACGTATCTTTTAACCTGGCATATTCGGCTACCGGAATGGTATCGCGCAACTGTACCCACTCTCCTTTTGCTAATTGTGCATAAAGTCCATAATGAATAAACATTCCGTACCTGGCATCAACAAACCACTTCAAATTGGCTTGCCGCGGATTGACGGTATATTCTTTCGAGTAAGCTTTTAAATAATCTGGGACCTTTGTTTTTTCTGAATTACATGCAACAAATAAAAACAATGCAAAAATTACTGCAGCAACTTTTGAAATCATAACACAGAATTTTGGTTTAGCAGAAAATTAAAAATGTACAGATTCGGATTAGAGTTCCAGGTCAAAGAAAATCGACATGAACATGATAATCATAATAATTAAAAATAACATGACAAAAAAACCAATCACACCTACTTTAAATCCTTTCGATGCCTTTTCCCGTTTTGTATTGTTAATTATTTGTTCTATCGATTTTACAAGATTGTAAGGCGCCTGGTCATTTTTAACAATATAATCTGCAGCTCCTATTTTCATTATTTTTACTGCGACTTCTAAATTGTTTTGCCCGCTTAAAAATATAAAATTTGTATCGGGATATTCTTTTTGAATTTGAACCATCAGTTCCAATCCCGTTTTTCCTTCTGTCGAATAATCAAGAATAATTAAATCCGGTTTTCGATGAATATTACGTAAACATTCATCTCCATTCTTATATACTTTCAGATTAGTGAACTTTTGTGACTGCAGGTATCCAACAATTAAGTCTTTGTACACTGTACTGTCTTCAATAATAAAAATGAGCGGATTTTTTGTCTTTTGCATAGCTACTGTATTGTTATTAAAGATGTTTCTCTAAAGTAGTATTTTTTTTTAGAATGCAAACATTCCTTATCTGCTGAACCGAATAATATATAATTCCCCCAAATTTAACTTAAAAAAACGAGTGCAAAAACATTTTACATAAAAAGAGAACAATAAAAGTATAAACATGGACTCATTCAATGAAATACAGCCGGTTTTAATGGCATAAAATAGGTACATTTGACCCGTTTAAAAAATTCAGGAACCATGTTACTTGCTATCGATATTGGAAACACAAATATTGTTTTTGGGATTCACGAAAACGACGAATGGATTAATCATTGGCGCATTCAAACCGACCAGCTTAAAACCGCCGACGAGTACGAAGTGATTTTTCGCTCCTTATTAACAGCCGGAAAAATATGCCGTTCATCGGTCGATAAAATTATAATTAGCAGCGTTGTTCCTTCGCTGGTTTATCCTTTTCAGGAAATGTTTAGAACCTTGTTTGAAGATGCTGCAATTAATACTGTTGTTCCTCATATTTACGAAAAGTTACCCATTAAAATCCTAAATCCTTATCAAATTGGCGCCGATTTGGTGGCCAATGCAGTTGCAGCATTTCAAAAATATGGAAGCAATACCATGGTTATCGATTTTGGAACTGCATTAACTTTTACAACTATCGGCAATAACAACAGCATATTGGGAGTTGCCATTGCTCCCGGACTTCGCACAGCTGTTGGTGCGCTGGCAGGTAAAACAGCTCAATTGCCACAAATCCATCTCACACCTCCGCCTTCCGTTTTAGGCGAAAATACGGTTCACGCCATACAGGCAGGAGTAATTTACGGTTTTACCGGATTAGTTGATTCGATTGTTGAACGCACCCAAAACGAATTGATGCAAAAGCTTACTGTGGTTGCCACCGGAGGACTGAGTGCAGTTGTTGCTCCACTTACAAAAAACGTAAAAACTATAGAGCCAATGTTAACCCTCGACGGTTTAATGCAAATAAATTCATTCCTCTAAATTGCAGCTATCATTTTAAAATCGTCAAAAAAATATTTCTTTTACCATGTAAACTGCAAAGTATTTGTTGTTTGTTTGAACAAACAATAGGTGAGTAAATGTTATCTTTGCAATTATTTTTATGCAGATGGATCAAGTTAAGGGGAAGCTACTCGAAAAAATTAACAATTCTACAGATTTAAAGAAGCTTAAGGAAGGTGAACTGGAAAGCATATGCAGCGAACTACGCGATTATATCATCCATGTTCTTTCAACAAATCCCGGGCATTTGGGTGCCAGTTTGGGAGTGGTTGAACTCACCGTGGCATTGCATTACGTATACAACACTCCTTACGACCAGTTGATTTGGGATGTTGGACATCAGGCGTATGGTCATAAAATATTAACCGGAAGACGCGACAATTTTGATACCAACCGAAAATTTAAAGGATTAAGTGGGTTTCCCAAACGCGAAGAAAGTGAATACGATTCGTTTGGAGTAGGACACTCGTCAACCTCCATCTCTGCCGCCCTGGGAATGGCTGTTGCATCAAAATTAAAAAACGAGAAAGACCGCAAAGTTGTGGCCGTTATTGGCGATGGTGCCATGACCGGAGGGATGGCCTTCGAAGCACTGAACAATGCCGGTGGTGAAAACGCCGACTTGTTGGTAATACTGAACGACAACAACATGGCCATCGATCCGAGTGTGGGCGGATTAAACAAATATTTACTGAATATTTCGAAATCACATACCTACAATCGTTTCAAAAACGATGTTTGGGAAGGTCTGGGAAAGCTGGATGGAATTGGGAGAAAAGCCAGGCGGTTTATTCAAAAGAACCAACATGCACTGAAAAATATGATTTTAAAAGAAAACAATCTTTTCGAAGCATTTAATTTCAGGTATTTTGGCCCAATCGACGGACACGATGTTGTTTATCTTACAAAAGTGTTAAACGCGTTGAAAGAAATTCCCGGGCCAAAGCTTTTACACGTAATCACTCAAAAAGGAAAAGGTTTTAAACTGGCAGAGCAAAACCAAACCAAATACCATGCGCCGGGTGTTTTCGATAAAGAAACAGGAGAAATCTACTCCTGTGACTGCCCTCTGGAAAAGGCACCGAAATTTCAGAATGTATTTGGTGAAACGTTGGTTGAACTGGCTAAACAAAACGACAAGATAGTTGGAATTACACCGGCTATGCCTAGCGGCTGCTCGATGAACCTGATGATAGAAAAAATGCCCGACCGGGCTTTTGACGTAGGAATAGCGGAACAACATGCCGTTACCTTCTCTGCAGGGCTGGCCACACAGGGAATGATTCCGTTTTGTAACATTTACTCCACATTTATGCAGCGGGCCTACGATCAGGTAATTCACGATGTTGCCCTGCAAAACCTACACGTAATATTTTGCCTCGACCGCGGCGGTTTGGTTGGAGAAGACGGCCCAACACACCACGGTGTTTTCGATATTGCCTATATGCGATCCATTCCGAATATGGTTGTTTCGGCACCAATGGATGAAATTGAGTTGCGTAACCTGATGTACACAGCACAGCTTACAAAAACAGGGAAACCATTTTCAATCCGTTATCCGCGTGGCTGCGGAACAAAACCAAACTGGAACCTGCCATTCGAAGAAATTAAAATTGGAACAGGAAGAAAACTAAAAGAAGGTACTGATATCGCCATTTTATCAATTGGAAAATCAGGAATATATGCAAAACGTGCCGTTAAAAGTCTTGCCAATAAAGAAATTTCAGCGGCACATTACGATTTACGCTTTGTAAAACCACTGGATAAAAGCCTGTTAAATGAAGTTTTTCAAAAATTCGACAAGGTAATTACCGTTGAAGATGGAACAGTACAGGGAGGATTTGGCAGTGCTGTTCTTGAATTTATGGCAGAAAACGGGTATTCATCAGAAGTCAAGGTTTTGGGTATTCCTGATCAATTTATCGAACACGGAACACCTGAAGATCTGTACAAAGAATGTGGAATTGACACAAAAGGAATTGTAAAAACCATAATGAATTTACTAAAGAAATAAACAAAACCTTACTTCACTAATTCTACTTCTGCAACACAACAAATACAAATAACCAATCTATGTATCTCTTAGTATTCAGTATAATATTTTTATATTTAACTCGTTTCCTAATCTGTACGTTTAAAACAATTTACATTGGATATATACATCAAAAGACGCCGTATTAAGATTCTGCTCCTCACAATTGCCGTGCTAATAGGTGTTGCATCGTTACTTTACACCAATTGGCTAACCAAAAAAATGGCAATCGAAGAACGCAACAAGGTAGAACTCTGGGCAGAAGCCATTGAACAGATTAGCGACACGAAAGATCTTGGGTCGGAATATTTGAATTTCCTGATGGAGGTTACCTCGAAAAACACTACGATACCCATTATTGTAGTAAATGCCGATGGATCTTTAAATTCCGATGCGAATATTCATTACAATGAGGCAAGGAAAGAAGAAGTGCTGCAGAATGAGCTAAAAAAAATGAAAGATCGCGTTCTCCCCATACGAATTGATCTTTCAGAAAACGATTATCAGCTGCTGTACTATCGCGAATCAAGTATTTTGCGCAACCTTCGCCTTTATCCGCTGGTGCAGCTTTTTGTAATTGTAATTTTTATAATTGTGGCCTACTTTGCGTTTAACGCAACCAACCAGGCCGAACAAAATCAGGTTTGGGTAGGTATGTCGAAAGAAACTGCCCACCAGTTGGGAACGCCAATTTCGTCGTTAATGGCATGGATAGAGCTACTGAAATTAAAAAATGTTGACGAAAACCTGATAAAAGAACTGGAACAGGATACCAGCCGTCTGGAACGCATTACAGAGCGTTTCTCAAAAATCGGATCAAAACCCGAGCTGATGCACTTAGATGTTGTTGAAGTGCTAAATTCTTCTGTTGATTATCTGAAACGCCGTTCATCTGATAAAGTAAAATTTGAAACATCGTACGATAAAGAAAAACATGTAGAAGCTCCGTTAAATGCAGCCCTCTTTTCGTGGGTAATTGAAAACATTTGCAAAAACGCCATTGATGCAATGGGCAACAACGGAACAATTACTATAAGTCTTAAAGAGAAAAACGGACAGGTATGCATCGACATTACCGATACCGGAGTTGGCGTTCCAAAAAATCATTACAAAACCATTTTCCAACCAGGTTATTCTACAAAAAAACGTGGATGGGGCCTGGGACTTTCACTGGCCAGACGCATTGTTGAAATTTACCATAAAGGAAAAATTTTTATTAAATATTCCGAATTGGGCAAGGGCACTACCTTCAGAATACTATTGAATAAATAAACCATTCTGCAGTATTACCGTTCTTAAGCAAAATATTCCGGTATACTGAAATGGCCTGTTCATTAAGACATAAGATGTGGATTAGAAATTAATTATCTATCTCAATATAAAAAAATTAGCCTCACACTTCATCTGTTAATAAAAAATTTATACTTTTGCATCCACTTTTTCGAATCGTGAGCTGGAAAACAAAATACAACATTGAGTTTAAAGGCCTTAAAGAAGGTCTTCACGAATACGAATTTGAGATTAACGATAAGTTCTTTGAACATTTTAACGAGGGTCTGGTTGAAAATGGCGAGGTAACAATAATAGTTAAACTCGAAAAGCGTAGTGCATTTCTAAAATTGCACCTATTAATTTCGGGGTGGCTTGAGCTTACTTGCGATCGCTGTTTAGAAAATTATCCACAGAATGTTGAACTCGAAACCGAGCTATTTGTAAAGTATGGCGAAGAAAAAGAGTTTGACGAAGGCGACAATGTAATTTGGGTTTTACCCGAAGAACATTACATAAGCCTGGCCCAGGTTATTTACGAATACATTGCATTAAGCATTCCTTTGCGCCATGTTCATCCCAACGAAACAGGAGATAACAGCTGCAATCAGGAAATGCTTAACAGATTAGAAAATATTACACATGCTGAAGACTCAGAGGAAGAAAAGGAAATCGACCCGCGTTGGACAGCATTAAAAAATTTAAAAAATAATAATTAAAATATATTACAATGGCACATCCGAAGCATAAAACATCGAAATCGAGAAGAGATAAAAGACGTACACATTACAAAGCTACGGCTCCTACTCTGGCTACTTGTTCAAATTGCGGAACTACTGTAAAATACCACACCGTTTGTCCGGAATGTGGATACTACAGAGGCAAACAAGTAATTGAAAAAGAAATTGCAGTTTAATTCAAACTGAGTCTGCCGGTAATTACAGCTGGCCTACTAATTAAAATTCCATCTCTGATACTATTGGAGATGGAATTTTTTTTGCCCGAATTTTCCCTCAACCCTTTCAATTTTCAGACTTTTCGAACATCGTTATTAATTATTCATATCATCCGTTAGAAATTGTTAAACTCAGGGACAATCTCTATCCAATTCTTTGAATTTACCTTTTTTTCAGTCTATATTCACCACCTGTTTTTACCTTCACTTATTAATACATTTAAAGAATAAGTATAAAATAGGAATTTTGAACAATGGCTAATATTAGAGCTGCAATAACAGGAGTAGGCGCTTATCTGCCGGAATACCGGTTGACAAACGAAGAGATAAGCACAATGGTTGACACATCCGATGAATGGATTATGCAACGTATTGGGATTAAGGAAAGACGCATTCTGAAAGAAGAAGGCAAAGCAACCAGCGACATGGGAGCCTGGGCAGTTGAAAACCTCCTGGAAAAAACAGGAACCAAAGCAGACGAGGTAGACATGCTGATTTGTGCCACTATAACGCCCGACATGAGCCTGCCAGCCACCGCAAATATCATTGCCCACAAAGTGGGTATCCACAATGCCTGGAGTTTCGATTTAAATGCCGCATGTTCAGGATTTATTTTTGCACTGGCTACTGCCACCCAGTTTATCGAATCGGGAAGGTATAAGAAGGTAGTTATTGTTGCTGCCGAAAAAATGTCGTCGATTATAAATTACGAAGACCGCTCGACCTGCCCGCTTTTTGGGGATGCGGCATCGGCCGTATTAATTGAGCCCAACTCCGAAGACCTGGGAGTTTACGATTACATTAACCGTGTTGACGGACTTGGCAGGCACCACCTGCATATAAAAGCCGGTGGTTCGTTAAAACCGGCAAGCGAAGAAACAGTTAAAAACAAAGAACATTTTCTATATCAGGAAGGACAGGCAGTTTTTAAAGCTGCTGTATCGAGCATGGCCGACGTTGCTGTTGAAATAATGGGAAAAAACAACATTACCTCCGACGACATTGCATGGCTGGTTCCACACCAGGCCAACATGCGCATTATTCAGGCCACTGCAAAACGGATGAAAATCAGCAAAAAACAAGTGATGATTAATATCCAAAAGTACGGAAATACAACTGCTGCAACTATTCCACTTTGCTTATGGGACTACGAAAAACAATTAAAAAAAGGGGATAATATTATTCTTGCAGCCTTTGGTGCTGGTTTTACCTGGGGAAGTGTTTATCTAAAATGGGCTTACGACACTGTGTAAGAAAAAATCAGTAATAATTGTCAATAATCATTTTAACCCCCGGCTTCACCTTTTTTAGTTTTAAAATTTTAAAAAAGATGAATACATCATTTTCCCTTTGCTGAAGTTACAAAAAGTTGTATTTTCAAGGCCCATTAAATCAACAGAACATAATGAGTTCAATTTTTAGTAACAAAAAAAATAAAAGCACAGAGCAAATGGCAAAACAAACGTACACAGAAACCTCAAACTCTTCTATCAATATTATTAGCGAAGGCACTTCTATCAAAGGAGATATAAATGCAAACAGCGACACCCGTATCGATGGAGAATTAATTGGCAATATTACATCGAAAGGGAAACTGGTAGTTGGGCCAAAAGGGACGATTGCAGGTGAAATTAAATGTACAAATGTTGAGGTTTCGGGCCTTATAAAGGGGAAAGTAACCGTGGCTGAATTGCTTATTATGAAATCGTCGTCGAAAATTGAAGGCGATATTATTGCCGGAAAATTATCGGTTGAACCCGGAGCTGATTTCACCGGAACTTGTGCCATGGGCGGTTCGGGCACAGTAACAAACAATGAAAAAGAAAAAACCTTATATACCAAAAAAAGTTAATTCGTTTATTAGGTATTCGGGCCTGGGGTTCGAAATGATGGCGATTATTGGAGGCTTTACTTTTCTGGGCTTTAAAATCGACCAATGGATGAATAACGAATTTAAAGGATTCACCTTTGGCTTCATGGTTTTATCAGTTATAATCGCCATTGTTTACGGCACAAAAAACTTGTTGAAAAAGAAATAACGAATCATTTGAACGAGATGCAGTCCGTAATTTAACGGACCGCATCTCGTCAAACAGATTCCGAATTAGGTTTGGATTGACGTTCTAATTAAAACTACAATGAAAGGCTTTATCGTAAAACTGACAGCAATCTCACTTGGTATTGCTTTAATTGGCTGGTTGGTATTTTCACTTTTTCTGCCCGAGTACTATTTGCCGGTATTGCCATTTCTGCTTCTATTTTTTTTCATCGTAACCTTGCTAATACACGCATATCAGCTAGGCTTGGCAAAAAAAGACATAGGCAAATTTGCGCGTAGCAACATGTTAATTACTTTCTTCAAACTTATTATCTACTCGGTGGTTACCGTAATTTACATTGCCATCGATTCGGAAAATGCAATTCCGTTTGTAGTTTGTTTAATGCTGCTTTACCTGATTTTTACTTTTATTGAGGTGAGTGAAATAAGCAAAATTTCAAGATCGAAAAAGGGATAACCCAAGGCTTTTAAACAATGTTTAAAACCAAATATTGATTTACTTACAATTTGAGTTCCAAATCATAGTCGGTACATTTTAATCGGCAAAATCCGATGTACAACTCATTCTTTACGAACAAACAAAAGATCGATTTTAATTTTAAGATTAAATCATTCTTGCTGGTTTTATACTTAAAAACAGGTTTTTAAACATTGTTAATTCTAGTCTGAAAATCCGGTTTTTTCTTCGGTGGTTTAAAAAATATTCTAAATTTGTGAATGTTTGAAACGATCCAACAAAATTGTTACAAAAACCACGAACAATTGTCGGGAAAGTTCGTTTGTTTCTAAATGAAGCAAACTTTTCAAACAAAACGAAAAACTTAATTAACCATGCTGAAACTCTCTAAAGTAATATTATTACTGTTCGTTTTTTCGCTTTTAGGTTTTAGCCCGCTTTTGGCACAACACGGTCAGGAGGAAGAACATTCTACCTCCAATCATGCTTCAGAATCACAAAGTACAAAAGAATTTAATGCCGGAGAATATGTATTGGAACACGTTTCTGATTCTTACGACTGGCACATCACATCGTGGGGAAGAGACCATCACATTAGTTTCCCCTTACCGGTAATTTTGTACAGCAAACATCCTGAGTTACATGGAGGCAAGAAGTTCCATGTTTTTATGTCATCAAAATTTCATCACCAACACGACGACTACCTGGGATTCAGAGTGTCGGAAAGCGAAGAATATGATGGAAAGATTGTTGAATTGGATGTGCACGGCAATGAACTGGGTCGTCCATTTGATATTTCTGTTACCAAAACCATAGCCGAAGCGATTATTT
The DNA here is from genome assembly GCA_026671195.1 of Draconibacterium aestuarii. Lineage (GTDB taxonomy): Bacteria > Bacteroidota > Bacteroidia > Bacteroidales > Prolixibacteraceae > Draconibacterium > Draconibacterium aestuarii. The sequence continues at coordinate 18,140 of JAPOHD010000029.1, forward strand.
CAGTAATTCTGATGATCGTTGTTCTGATTTCGATTGCTAAGGCGGCAAAAAGAAACACGGGGAAAGCACCTAGTGGATTACAAAACCTGCTGGAACCAATCATTATTTTTATTCGCGACGAAGTGGCCAAACCGGCTATTGGTGATAAAAAATATGAAAAGTTTATGCCCTACCTGCTATCGGTATTCTTTTTTATTCTGCTGAACAACTTTGTTGGGCTGATACCGTTTCCACCTTTCGGAGCCAACGTAACAGGAAACATTGCCGTTACAATGGTTTTGGCACTGTTTACCTTTGGTATTACCACTATTAACGGGAACAAACATTACTGGAAAGAGATTTACAACCCCGATGTTCCCTGGTGGTTAAAATTCCCCATCCCCTTAATGCCAATTGTTGAGCTTTCGGGTGTAATTACAAAACCATTTGTACTCATGGTCCGGCTTTTTGCCAACATGATGGCAGGCCACATGATTGTAAGTGTGTTCGTTAGTTTAATATTTATTTTTACAAGTATAATGGGCCCTGCAGCCGGGTTCGGGATCAGTCCTGTTTCGGTAGCATTTTCAGTATTTATTGTACTGCTCGATGTTTTGGTTTCATTTATTCAGGCCTACGTTTTTACGCTCCTGTCGGCACTCTATTTCGGAATGGCGACAGCCGAGCATCACTGATATTGAAGTTTATTAATAATTAAAACTAAATGCTATGTTATCAGCAATTTTAACTGTATTGCTACAAGCGGCCGCCGGCGCATCTGTCGGTAAAATGGGCGCTGCTTTGGGAGCCGGATTAGCTGCAATTGGAGCAGGTATGGGTATCGGTAAAATCGGTGCCAGCGCCATGGAAGCCATTGCCCGTCAACCTGAAGCAAGCGGCGACATCCGCTCGAACATGATTGTGTCGGCAGCACTAATTGAAGGGGTAGCCTTCTTTGCTGTTATTATTTGTGCACTGGTTATTTTCGTTTAGCAAAAAACATTGGGTAGCCATCCCGGGGATTGCCCGGGATGCATTACCTGACTAAAAAATTGAATTATGGGTTTAGTAATGCCGAATCCAGGTACGGTTATCTGGATGCTTATCATCTTCGGAATCGTAGTCTACGTTCTGAAAAAATTTGCATGGAGACCAATTCTTGATGCATTAAAAGAACGCGAAACTTCGATTGCCAATGCATTAAATTCTGCCGAAGAAGCAAAAAGAGAAGTAGCCGGTTTAAAAGCTGACAACGAAAAAGTTATAGCCGAAGCCCGAAAAGAAAGAGATGTAATTCTTAAAGAGGCCAAGGAGATAAAAGCAAAAATAGTAGCCGAAGCGAAAGGAAAAGCAGCTGAAGAAGCTCAAAAAACAATCGACCAGGCACGTCAGCAAATAAATGCCGAAAAAACTGCTGCCATCAACGAGATTAAAAAGCAGGTAGCAGAACTGTCAGTCGTTATTGCTGAAAAGGTAATTAAAAAAGAGCTCAGCAACAAAGGCGAACAAAAGAAAATGGTTGACGGTTTGGTTGACGATATCAAGTTGAATTAATAGTATGGACCAGAGTACAATAACAGTGAGATACGCCAAAGCTTTCTTTTCTACAGCAAAAGAAAAAAATCTGCTCGATGTTTTAAAAGCAGATATCGAACTGGTTTCTGATATTTGCCATAACTCGCAAGAGTTAATCCTTTTACTGGAAAGCCCCGTTGTAAAAACCTCAAAAAAATCGGCATTAATAGCAGCCATTTTTAAAGGTAAGGTGAATCAACTTACCATGAACTTTTTGTTGCTGATCACGCAAAACAAACGCGAAGTCCATATTCCGGGCATTTGCCGCAATTTTTTAGAATTAACCCGAAAAGACCAGAATATAAAATCGGCTGTACTTACTACCGCCTCCGAAATAAATTCGGAAACCATAAAAAAAGTGGAAGAAATGCTGGGGAAAGAACTAAAGGCAACCATTGAACTGTCGACCCAGATAAACCCAGATATTTTGGGAGGCTTGGTTTTGCGCCTCGACGATAAACAGTACGATGCCAGTGTGGCAACTCAGCTGAAAAAAATAGAGCAAAACTTGCTGGAAACTGAATTATAAAATTGTAATCATTACGAGAAAAAATAGAGAACATGGCTAATATAAAACCTGCTGAAGTATCTGCAATTCTAAAACAACAACTGGAAGGATTTAAGTCGGAAGCAGAACTTGAAGAAGTTGGCACCGTATTACAAGTTGGCGATGGAATTGCCCGTATTTATGGACTTTCGAACGTTGAAGTAAACGAAATGGTTGAATTCGAGGGGGGTATGAAAGCAATTGTACTGAACCTTGAGGAAGACAATGTTGGGGTGGTACTTTTAGGACTTTCTTCAGAAATAAAAGAAGGAGACACCGTAAAACGTTTACGTCGGATTGCATCCATTGATGTAGGCGAAGGATTACTCGGACGTGTTGTAAATACCATTGGCGAACCAGTCGATGGGAAAGGCGTCATTTCAGGCGAACTTTTTGAAATGCCTCTGGAAAGAAAAGCTCCCGGTGTAATATTCCGTCAACCGGTAAAACAACCGCTGCAAACAGGTTTAAAAGCAATTGATGCCATGATTCCGATTGGACGTGGCCAGCGCGAATTAATTATTGGCGATCGCCAAACAGGAAAAACTGCTGTGGCCATCGATACCATTATTAATCAACGCGAAAACTTTGAAAAAGGCACACCCGTTTATTGTATTTATGTGGCTGTTGGACAAAAAGGATCAACCGTTGCCAACATTGCCAACACACTAACCAAGGCAGGTGCCATGGACTACACCACCATTGTAATGGCAACCGCATCCGATCCTGCTGCTCTACAATTTTATGCGCCGTATGCAGGTGCAGCCATTGGCGAGTATTTCCGCGATACAGGCCGCGATGCTTTAATTATCTACGACGATCTTTCGAAACAAGCGGTTTCGTACCGCGAAGTTTCATTGCTGCTTCGTCGCCCACCCGGCCGCGAAGCATATCCTGGAGATGTATTCTATTTGCACTCGCGTTTGTTGGAACGTGCTGCAAAAGTGATTGACTCTGACAAGATAGCAAAAAACATGAACGACCTGCCCGAGTGTTTAAAAGACAAAGTTAAAGGGGGTGGTTCGTTAACGGCACTGCCAATTATTGAAACACAGGCCGGTGATGTTTCGGCATATATTCCAACCAACGTAATTTCAATTACCGACGGACAGATTTTCCTTGAATCGAACCTGTTTAATTCGGGTATCCGACCCGCAATTAACGTAGGTATTTCGGTGTCGCGTGTGGGTGGTAACGCGCAAATAAAGTCGATGAAAAAAATCTCGGGAACCTTAAAACTCGACCAGGCACAATTCCGCGAACTGGAAGCATTTTCCAAGTTTGGTTCCGACCTGGATGCGGCAACGATGCGTGTACTGGATAAAGGAAGAAAAAACGTTGAAATATTAAAGCAAGGACAGTATTCTCCAGTAAAAATTGAACACCAGGCTGCGATTATTTATTGCGGAACAAAGGAATTACTACGTGATGTTCCTGTTGAAAAAGTAAAAGAATTTGAAGCTGATTTCCTCGAAATCATGGAGATATCGCACCGACCTGTATTAGATGAATTAAAAACGGGTAATTTAACTCCTGAAATTGAAGATACAATCAGAAAAGTGGCTGCTGAAACGGCAGAAAAGTTCAAATTATAAGTAACTGAGCAAATGGGTGAATGAGTAAAATTAGGATGGCCTCTATTACTCAATCACTCCATCACACATTCATAAAAACATGGCTGGATTAAAAGATATACGAAACCGGATTGCATCGGTAAAAACCACAAGGCAGGTAACAAGTGCCATGAAAATGGTTTCGGCTGCCAAGCTTAAAAAGGCGCAGGATGCTATTCTGCAAATTAGGCCTTATGCTGATAAATTGCACCAGATTTTAACATCGCTGAGTGCCAGCCTCGAAAACATTGAAGATTCGGTTTATACACAGGCACGTTCACCGGAAAATATTTTACTAATTCTGGTAACGTCGAACCGCGGCTTATGTGGTGGATTCAATACCAACATTACCAAAAAAGCAATTGAACTAGCCAATATCGAATATAAAACACAGTTAAAACTGGGGAAGCTTGATTTTATGTGTATTGGAAAACAAGGCGAGCGTCAGTTGAAACACCGTGGAATGAATGTGGTTGCCAACGAAAACGAATTATTTGATTCGCTGACATTTGATAATGTATCGGTAGTGGCTGAAGAAGCCATGAAAGCTTTTGCCGATAAACATTACGACAGGGTTGTATTGGTGTACAATCAATTTAAAAATGCAGCTGTTCAAGTGCAAACTACCGAACAGTTTTTACCTGTAAAAATGGAAGAGCAAACACCTGATTTCGGCAACCTGGATTTTATATACGAACCTACGCAAGAACATATAATTCAGGAATTAATCCCGCGTTCGTTAAAAATCCAGTTTTACAAATCACTTCTCGATTCGCATGCGTCGGAACACGGTGCCCGCATGACAGCCATGCACCAGGCAACCGACAATGCCAGCGAAATGTTAAATGAACTTTCACTGCAGTACAACAAAGCCCGTCAGACTGCCATTACCGCAGAAATTCTTGAAATTGTAAGTGGCGCAAATGCATTAAATGGTTAAAAACCGCGCGAAGTAAAAATCATTGTAATACAGCATCTGCTTCGGATAAAAAGGCAATTATTTTCTTGCCACATCAATTTAATACAGAATCCGCGTGAATTCGAAAAGATTCCTTTCCGGCAACCTACGGATCGGGATGACAGATTTCTCTGTTAGATCCTTAAAAGACTTCAGGGCAACGCTCTTAACGTAGCAAAAAGTAACTTCTAAAACGTCATACTGAACTTGTTTCAGAATCTCTTTCATTTCCTCATTAGACCCTTTCAAAAAAATGGGTAACCACTCGGGATGACAGATTTTTTTAAGGATTTTGCTTTGGGGCGAGGTGTTATACCAGCAGAACACAATGAAATGAATCTAAAGGATCTTTTTTATAATAGCCTGCATTTTCGGGTACTACTGACTGAGTATGGCGTTTTTATGTGAGGCATACTGGATTCGAACCAGTGACCCCTACCCTGTCAAGGTAGTGCTCTAAACCAACTGAGCTAATGCCTCATGTCTGTCATCCGTCAGCCGACGGATTAAACCAACTAAACTAACAGTCCCAATAAGGAGGCCACAAAAATAATAAAAAAAGAGGCACATTACTGCACCCCTTTCAATATTTTAGTCTGTGTGATTATTATACTCCTAACCAAAGATTAACAACTGACAACACAGCAATTATCCACATCAGCCATGAAACTTCGTTGTATTTACCAGCAACAGTTTTCAGGACAACATAGGAAATGAATCCGAATGATAATCCAATTGAAATACTATAAGTTAAAGGCATTAGCACAATAGTTAGAAATGCCGGTATTCCTTCTGAAAAATCTGAAAAAGTTATTTCCTTGATATTTTTGAACATGTAAACCCCAACAATAATTAATGCCGGAGCAGTTGCATAACCTGGAACGATTCCAATTAACGGAGCAAAAAACAGAGCCAGAATAAACAGTGCTGCCGTAATTATAGAAGCGAATCCTGTTTTTGCACCATTTGCAATTCCCGATGCCGACTCAATATATGTAGTTGTAGTACTGGTTCCTAATAAAGATCCTGCAACTGTTGCTATCGCATCAGCTTCCAGAATACGGTCGACGTGTTGTACTTTGCCGTCTTTATCAACAAAACCAGCTTCGTACGAGCAGGCAACAATGGTACCCACCGAATCGAATAAATCAACGAACATAAATGAGAAAATAGCACCAATTAATCCAAAACTTAGTGCCGACATAATGTCAAGTTTAAAAGCCAATGGACTAATTGACGGCGGCATCGAAACAAAAACATCGGGTGCTTTTACTTCGCCTGCAATTAAAGCGATAATTGTGGTAATTATAATTCCGTAGAAAATACCCCCCCGAACCTTTTTTACCTCAAGAATTGCGGTAATAATCAAACCGGCAATACCAATTAAAAGCGTTGGAGTAAATTTACCCAAACCCACAAAGGTTGCAGGATTGGCAACTACCAGTCCCATATTTTTAAATCCAATAAACGAAATGAATAAACCAATACCGGCACCCGTTGCCAAACGTAAGGCAAGCGGTATAGTGTGAATAATTTTTGTTCTGATCCCTGTAACTGTTAGAGCTAGAAATACTACTCCGGAAATAAATACTACTCCCAGGGCAGTTTGCCATTCAACTCCTGCTCCAATAACCAATGTATAAGTAAAAAAAGCGTTGAGTCCCATTCCCGGAGCCATCGCATAAGGTACTTTTGCCCAAACACCGGCAAGAACAGTTCCAATTACGGATGCAATAATTGTAACGGTAATTAATGCACTTTTATCCATTCCTGCATCGCCCAGAATTGCCGGGTTTACAAAAATGATGTAAGCCATTGTTAAGAAAGTAGTGGCACCTCCAATAATCTCCTTTTTGTAGGAAGACCCACGTCCTGTAATGTTAAAGAATGTATCGAGCATAATTTATATTTTTAGAATGTATATTTTACACCTAAGGTTGGTTTAACCGCAAATTCATCACCAACGAAGTTATTGCTAAATTCAACTTCTGTACCTACTGAGAAATTTTTGCATGGATTATACCATAATTGTGGTTCCGACAAGAATCTGTAATCAGTTCCCCAAAACATCTCTTCTTTCCAAAAATCGGCAAATCCGGTAAAGGTCATCTTCCCTTCCAACATTTGAATCGTCCAGACAGCAGTTACCTGAAATGAATTTTGGTTTTTATCACCGTCTTCAAGTTTCCCTTTAATGTTTTTATAGTTTGCCTGAAGCGTGAATATTTTTGAGAAATCGGCAGAAGCCCAAGTACGTTCAACACCCGCCAAATAACAGTTTTCAATCGGGATAAAAGGAGTATCTTCTCCATTCAGTTTTAGCACACCACCATTATATTCAACGCGTGGCATAAACTTTTGATTCTCGTTCCACTTAAAAGCGCGGGCAATTTCCCAGTAGGCCAACGAAATTCCATTGTCAACATTACGGGGATCCGAACTGTAATCCATGTCAATAAAGAAGAACGTGGATCCATATTTGTCGGGTTTAAACATCTCCACTGTTGAGGTAAGTAACTTACGATCTTTACCCATATCATAGTGAAGTTGAACATTTTGTGCACTCAACGAAGCCACAAATCCAATAAATAAGAACAATAAAAGAACTCTTTTCATAGTATAAATTTATGTGTAATTAAGATGCAAAAATAGTTTTTTATTAATGTGTTGGAGATGTTATAAAACTAAATTTTGCAATTCACACACATTTTAAACTGTTGCCACCCAGCCAATAAAAGCTTATGTTGAAAATAACCGTCAAAGAAGGAATTCACAACAGAACCGAAAATATATGCTTCAGTATTAGGTTGCGATTCAGATTAAAATCATAAAAAACCCCGGTAAGGACTACCAGGGCATTCATTGTAATCGGGAAGATAAAAAATAAGGGTTTGTACAATAAAGTTCCTTAAATCCCAAAAAAGTAACCCTGCTTAACACTAATTTTTAATCCGTTATTCTTTCATTCTAAGTTAAAGCCTCATTTAAAAACGCATTTACGGGATGTAGTTGCTCAAATAACTCCAACACATGTTGTATGTATTTATCGCTAACCACAACTTCATCTTCCATTTCTCTCGAAAAAATAAATGATTTGTACCTTAAAATGTCAATAAACTCATGATCCTTGGGAAATCCTTTGGGTGCTGTTTTTAGCTTATCATCATACATTTCAGGAAATATTTTTTTGAAATTACCGTCATTTGTAATCTCCAAAAATTCTTCAGCGTTCTCTGCCATATAATTCCGAATCTGTTTTAAGGGCTCTGCAGGAGGCATATAAATACCACCTCCAATAAAACTACTCCCAGGTTCAATATGAAAATAATAGCCCGGATTCATACTTTTGCGACCGCCTTTACAAATAAAACTGCCAAAATTGGTTTTATACGGCCGTTTATCTTTCGAAAACCTAACATCGCGAAATATACGGAACACGCAATCTTTAGGGCTCAAACCTCGTACGTCCGAATCAAATTTGCCAATTTCATTTATTAAAACATCAGTAAGAAAAACGACCTTATCCCGANATCCCGACTCTCCTCAAACCTTTTTCGATTATCATTAAACCACTCGCGGTTATTGTTTTCGGCGAGTTCTTTTAAAAATTGCAGCACCTTGTCCATTGTGGAATTTTTTTGAGTTATTTTTACCGTACGAAAATTACAACTTTAACACTAATCATGGTAAAAAAGTTTGCATTAATTGTTGCAGGAGGCAGCGGCAACCGAATGAAAAATTCAGTTCCTAAACAATTTCTTGAAATTAATGAAAAGCCTCTATTAATGTACACTTTTGAAGCTTTTGCCAGCTTCGACCCCACCATCGAATTCATCCTCGTATTACCTGAAAGCCAATGCAGTTATTGGGAATTATTGTGTAAACAACATCAGTTTAAATACAACTACAGGCTGGCTTTTGGGGGCGAAAATCGTTTTCAATCAGTTAAAAATGGGCTGAATTTAATCGACGATGATGGAATAATTTTTATACACGATGGAGTTCGCCCGCTGGTTTCTGAGCAAACCTTGCACAATTGTTACAATACGGCTACAAGTAAAGGAAATGCCCTCCCCGTAATTCCTCCCTCCGAATCCATCCGCTATTCTTTCGAAAATAAAAATAACGCAGTTGATCGTTCCAAATATTTTCTGGTGCAAACCCCACAAACTTTTTGGGTAAGCGAGATAAAAGAAGCATACAACCTGGCCAGTCATGAGAATTTTACTGACGATGCTACGGTGCTGGAAAATAGCGGAAAAACTATTCACCTGGTTGAGGGCAACCGTGAAAACATAAAAATAACCTGGCCACAAGATTTGTTTGTTGCAAGATCATTTCTTTTCCCACAATAAATAATTCGTGTTTAATTGGTGTTATTTCGCCATTTACCGATTCCCCATATGGAAACTTTTTAAGTTCCCTTAGTTTTATGATGCATTTTACAATTCCATAAAAGCCTAGAATTTAAACAAAATGCCAACATAACACAACGTAAACTTTAAGCACGATGAAAGTTTCCTGCTTGTAAAAAACTACATTTGCAAAAGTGGAGGAAAAGAAAAGAAATATAATCAAAGAAGCAGGCCGTATGTACCTGAAAGTTGGGATACGGAATGTAACAATGGACAATGTTGCTACAGAATTTGCCATTTCGAAAAAAACGCTTTACCAATATTTTTCCGACAAAGAAGACCTGGTTTCACATGTGGTTGACTATTTTTTGGAAGACCTTGGGAAGAACCTGCAAAAAATTTCACGGGGGAATGACAATGCCATTGATAGAATGTTTAAAATACGTGAACACGTTGCTTTTATTCTAAAAATTTACAATAGTCATATTGAACAGGATCTGGAAAAGACTTATCCCCGTTTGTATAAAAAAGTACATGAAACAAAACGTCAGCGGATTTTTTCCGGCACCATTGAAAATTTAAACCAGGGAATTGCAGAGGGATTATACCGCGAAGGATTAGAAACCTATTTTATAGCTAAACTACAAGTTGGAAGATTATTATACACATTAAATCCTCATTTTAATGTTTTTGAGGAATACGAAGTAAACACACTGGCATTTTTCGATAGTATGATGAACTACCATATGCATGCTATTTGCACGGCCAAAGGGCTGGAATATTATAAAAAACAACTAACAACAGTTCAGAATGGAGATAAAGATTAAAAAGTATTTGTTGCTTTTAACAATTGTATTTTGCTCATTGGTCATAAAAGCACAGACTGAGCCAATGGCATTTTCGCTGTACGAAGCAACACAATTTGCAATGGAGCATTCATACATATTGCAAAATACGAACAAGGACATTACTACCGCCCGGAAAAAGGTATGGGAAACCATATCAACGGGGCTGCCACAAGTATCAGGAACTGCAAATTACAACATGTTCCTAAACTTACCCGTTTCGTTAATACCGGCCGAGTTTGTAGGAGGTGAACCAGGAACTTATATCCCGGTAAAATTCGGACAAGATTACAATTCCGATTTCGGATTAAGCGTTTCACAGCAAATTTTCGATGGATCGTGGATAGTTGGCGTAAGTTCGGCCGAGTTGTATGTTAACCTTGCACGCCAAGCCCACGAAAAAACGGAAATCGATATTCGCGATGCGGTTTCGCAAGCATATTATATGGTTCTTATTAGCGAACGATATAAAATTGTAATGGAAGAAAATCTGGCCAACACGCAGAAATTATACGATGAAACCAAAGTTTACTACGAAAATGGATTCCGTGAACAACAAGATGTTGACCAACTTAAAATTCTCTTAAAAACAGCAGAAAACGAAGTATCTCGCTCGGAACGGGAATTAAAAATTGCCAACACCGTTTTAAAATATACCATGGGCTACCAATTAGAGAAAAAGATTTCGTTAACAGACAATCTTGATATTTTTGTTTTGCCTTTGGTAAAAGAAGAAAGCCCCGTTGCGTTCGACTACAACCAGCACATCGATTACAAGTTGGCCATTTCTAATTTTCAGGTTTCAGAAAAACTTTTAAAACTAGAGAAATCGACTTTTCTGCCTCGGGTAAGTGCATTTTACTCGTATACAAAAACATCGTATAGCAACGAGGCAAACCTGTTTAAAGAAGAATGGTATCCATCTTCTCTCGTGGGACTTCAGGCATCGATTCCAATTTTTAACTCGGGAGAAAAACACTCGAAGGTGCAGCAAGCCAAAATTGAGCTTGAAAAAGCCGAAACCGATCTTAAGTATGCCGAAATTACACTTCAAAAAGATTACATAACTGCTACGGCCGAAATGGAAACAGCCATTGACAAATTTAAAAACGACCAGGAAAGTCGTGACCTGGCAAGAAGTATTTTAGACAAGACCCATATTAAGTTCAACAACGGAATGATAAGCAGTGCCGAGCTTTCACAACAAGAAACGCAATATATAAATGCTTTTCAGGCATTGGTGAGCTCTACAATGCAATTGCTGCAAGCCGATTTAAAACTTAAAAAAGCGGTTGGTGCTTTATAAATCACAAACAAAAAAAACATCATATGAAAAAGATTCTAATCATATTAACAGCGGCTGTTCTCCTTACAGCATGTGGCAACACAACCGTAAACGACGAAACGGCTAAACGAAAACAACTTCAGCAATACAAACAAGACCTGCACACTTTGGAGCAACAGATTACTGCGCTGGAAAAAGAACTTAATTCGGCAGAAAAAGAAGAAGTAATTAAAGTTAAAGCAACAGAAGTTAGCCCACAAAAATTCGAGAATTTTATTGAGGTTACCGGTAAAGTTGAAGCGGAATTAGATGTGGACGTAAGCCCGGAATCAGCAGGAATTATTAAAGAGGTTTTTGTAACTGAAGGCGAATTAGTAAACAAGGGCGATTTAATGGCTAAACTAAATACGGATATGCTGAACAGTTCGTTGGAAGAAATGGAAATTCAGCTCGATTTAGCACGAACAAATTACGAACGTCAGAAGAATTTATGGGATCAGAACATTGGCTCAGAAATGCAATACCTTCAGGCAAAAAACAATAAGGAAAGCCTTGAAAAACGCATTAACAGTATTAATGCCCAAATTGCTTTAGCCGAAATTAGGTCACCGGTTAGCGGCGTTGTTGACATTGTGTACCAAAAGAAAGGGAATATTGGAAGCCCTCAAGTACCTTTTGCAAAGGTCATCAATATCAATAAAATAAAAATTTACGGCGATATTTCTGAGAGCTATATCACTAAAATACATAAAGGAGATAAGGTAAAAGTAAGATTCCCGGCGTTAAACGAAACAATTAATGCAACCATTAACCAAATTGGAAATACTATTGACCCAAATAACCGTACATTCAGAATTCGCGTTAACCTGAACAATGTAAACGAAAGAATTAAGCCTAACCTGATTTCAATATTAAGCATGCGCGACTATGTAAACGAAGAAGCAATTGTTGTTCCATCGTTATTCATTAAAGAAGATTTTAAAGGACATTACACCTACATTGTACAAAATGAAGGCACTAAAAATGTAGCTCGCAAAATCTATGTTACGCCAGGCGTTACCAACAATAATATTACAGAAATAGTGGAAGGACTTTCGGCCGGAATGAAAGTGGTTTCGCAAGGATATAACCAGATTACCGACGGTACTTTTGTACAAATAAATTAAACTTACTACCCAAAAACTCTTCACAATGGAGAATGAGAACAAAAAGAACTTTACTGAAATAACACGCAAATTTAAGCCCACTTATATTGCGCTAAAAAATAAAACCACGGTATATATTTTTACTGTACTCCTGGTTTTCTTTGGTCTGTTTTCGTACATGCAAATGCCGCGAGAAGCGATGCCCGAAATTGTAATTCCATACATTTTTATTCAAACGCTATACCCCGGGAACTCCCCTGTAGATATCGAAAACCTGGTTACCCGCCCTATTGAAAAAGAATTAAAAGGATTAAAGGGCGTAAAAAAAGTTTCATCGGCATCGTTTCAGGATGTAAGTACAATTATTGTTGAATACAACACAACTTACACCATTAAACAGGCACTTCAAGATACAAAAGACCGTGTTGACAAAGCGAAATCTGAACTGCCAACCGACCTGCCAAGCGATCCGTATGTTACCGATTTCGATCTCTCCGAATTCCCGATTATGAATGTAAACATATCAGGAGCCTACAACATGCGCGACCTTAAAAAATTTGCAGAAACCATGCAGGACGAATTTGAAGGCTATAACGAAATTTCGGAAGCAAACATTCGCGGGGTAGAAGAAAGAGAAATTCAAATCAATGTCGATCCTTACAAACTGGATGCAGTTGGACTGTCGTTCGAAGATGTTGCATTTGCCATTCAGTTTGAGAATATAAGTATGGGCGCCGGTCAGTTTACTGCCGACCAAACCCGCCGCACCATCCGAACCGATGCCAATTACACCAATATCGATCAGATTGCCAATACCATTGTTAAGGTTAATATGGGGAAACCCGTTTACATTCGCGATATTGCTACCGTTGTTGACGGATATAAAGAGCAGGCTACAATTGCAAGGCTGAACAACCAACCGGTTGTAACACTTTCAATCACAAAAAAATCGGGTGAAAATATTCTTTCCGCGTCTGAAAATATCTTCAAAGGGATTGATCAGTTAAAGGCTCGTGGACAAATTCCACAAGATCTGGATGTAATTGTTACCGACGACATGACCACCTACATTGAGGATACTATTTCAAACCTTGAAAACAGTATTATTCTGGGAATGATTTTGGTAACGTTCGTGTTGTTTCTCTTCCTGGGTTTTCGAAATGCACTTTTTGCAGGCCTGGCCATTCCGTTATCGATGTTCCTCTCGTTTATTATTCTTCAGCAACGAGGAATCACGCTTAACTCAATGGTACTTTACGCCTTAATTCTCGCCCTCGGTATGCTAGTAGACAATGCCATTGTTGTGGTTGAAAATGTATACCGGCTGTTAAGCGAAGGTGTTCCTTTGTTAAAGGCCACCAAAAGAGGAGTTAGCGAAATTGCATTCCCGATTATTTCGTCAACTCTTACAACGCTTGCTGCGTTTTTCCCGCTGCTCGCCTGGGAAGGGATTGTGGGCGAGTTTATGAAAATTCTGCCCCAGACCTTAATCGTGGTACTGGCCTCGTCGTTGTTTGTGGCACTTATTCTGAATCCGGCATTTATTGCCACATTTATGCGAGTTGAGGATATTAACCAAAAACTAAAAGCCAAACGAATATTAAGAAATGCAGCGCTCTTTGCCGGTGTGTCAATCCTTTTTTACATCTCAAAAATATTTTTACTCGGAAACCTTCTGGTAACGGTTGCATTAATCATGTTACTCAATCTTTTCGTTTTACGTCCGCTTGCACGCTGGTTTCAAACGAAGTTTTTGGTTTGGCTCGAACATTTTTACACCCGCCAGTTACGACATGCATTAAGCGGTCCGTGGCCATATATCTACTTTGGCGGTACGGTAATTCTGTTGATTTTCTCCATGGGATTTTACTTTGGCAGCAATCCCAAAGTAGTATTCTTCCCCAGTACCGACCCGACAACCGTTTTTGTTACCATGGAATTACCACTGGGTACATCGATCGAAAAAACCGACGAAGTTTCACGAGAAGTCGAGAACATCATTAAAAAAACCATCAAACCAATTAACCACATTGTAAAATCGGTAACTACTAATGTTGGTGTGGGTAAAGGGGGCATGTTCGAAAACGAATCAAGTCCAAATAAGTCGTTAACCTCAATTTCGTTTGTTGAATACAAACTTCGCGAAGGCATTAATACCAGTTTGATAATGCAGGATATTGCAAAAAATCTGGATGGTTTTGTTGGTGCAAAAATTTATGTTGAAAAAGAAGAGGACGGACCACCAACCGGAGCTCCGGTAAATATTGATGTCTCGGGTGACGAATTCGACCAGTTAATTACAATTACCGATGATTTTCTGAAACTTATTGAAGCAGATAATATTCCGGGAATTGACGAATTAAAATTAAATATCAATACCAACCAACCCGAGATGTTGATAGAGGTTGACCGCGAACAGGCTCGTTTGTACGAGCTCTCAACGCAGCAAGTTGCATTGGCTTTCCGTAATGCAATTTATGGATACGAAGCCAGCCAGTATAAAGATGGCGAAGACGAGTACGATATTTTTGTACGTCTGGAAGAACAATACCGAAACGATGTTTCAACCTTGATGAACCAAAAAATACCGATAAATGATAACAAAATTCCAATTTCTTCGGTAGCCAGCTTTAAGTATTCAACATCTTACGATAAAATAAGCCGGATTGACAACAAGCGCGTAATAACTATTTCGTCGCAAATAGTTGACGGGTACAATGCAAACGAAATAAATGAGCGAATTGCACAAATTCTGGAAGATTACGAAATGCCTAATGGCTACAGCTATTCGTTTACCGGAGAGCAAAAAGAACAAGCAGAAAGTATGGAATTTCTGGTGTATGCCTTGCTAATTGCCATAGCCATGATCATGGTCATTATGGTTACACAGTTTAATTCGTTTATTCGCCCGGCCATTATTATCGCCACCGTTCTTTTCAGTACTATCGGTGTTTTCCTTGGACTTGGAATCTTCAAAATGGAGTTTGTGGTAATTATGACCGGTATTGGAATAATTTCGCTGGCAGGAATTGTGGTGAACAACGGGATTGTATTGATCGACTATATTGACCTTACCCGAAAACGCAAACGAGAAGAATTGGGCTACCCGGAGGGTGCATTTTTACCTAAAACCGTACAAATTGACGCTCTGGTTGAAGCCGGTAAAACACGTTTACGACCGGTTTTATTAACTGCAATTACAACGGTACTTGGCCTGCTTCCCCTTGCCATTGGGTTAAACTTCAATTTCCTGACACTTTACACTCGTTTCGATCCACAGATTTCATTAGGAGGAGAAAGTGTGGCATTCTGGGGACCAATGTCTTGGACAGTAATTTTCGGATTAACATTTGCAACATTCTTAACCCTATTGATTTCGCCGGTAATGTATATGCTTACCATTCGTATAAATTATACACTAAAAAAATGGACGGGCAATTTGCCCAAAGATAATATTCCGGTAAAATCTGAAATTTCGGAATAAACGTTTTTACGATAAGAAGAATGGGCTGCAAAATTTGCAGCCCATTCTTCTTTTTTATTTCAATTTTTTATACCAGCGAATCACCTTTTTTGATTCTCACATCGGTAACAAATTTCTTTATTTGGATTTCGTCTTCGCGGCGACAAATCATTAATGTATCGTTCGACTCTGCTACAATATAACCGTCGAGCCCCTGAATAACCGCCACCTTTCCTCTCGAAATATCAACAATACAATTCGAGGTATCGTAAGTAAGTATATTATCTCCCCCAATCAAATTCCCTTCCAAATCTTTTTCCTTGTTTTCGTACAACGATCCCCAGGTTCCCAGATCGCTCCAACCAAAATCGGCGGTTAACACATACACATTGGTAGCTTTCTCCATAATACCATAATCAATGGAGATGGAAGGGCATTCAGAATATGTTTTCTTAATAAAAGGTTCTTCACTACTTGAGTTTAGCAGCTTCCGTCCCTTTTCAAATTTAATGGCAATCTCAGTTAAATGTTGCTGAAAAGCTTCCAGAATAGTGTGCAATGAAGAAATAAAAATTCCTGAGTTCCAGTAAAACTCACCACTTTCAACAAAAATAGTGGCCATTTCTTCGTTCGGTTTTTCAGTAAAGGTTTTTACCTTGTACAGGTTATCCAACTCCTTAAATTCTTTCCGCTTTTTTACCTGAATATAGCCATAGCCGGTTTCCGGGCGGCTGGGTTTAATACCCAAAGTTACAAGCTTATCTTTTTCTGAACTAATATCAAGTGCATTTTTCAACTGATTAATAAACTCTTCTTCCTTTACAATTAAATGGTCTGAAGGCGTGACAATCACATTTGCATCATCCACTCGCGATCTTATTTTATTGGCAGCATAAGCCAAACAGGGCGCAGTATTCCGACGTAATGGTTCAAGTAAAATCTGCTCATCTTTTAATTCAGGAAGTTGCTCTTTTACAAGGTCTTTGTAATTCACACTGGTAACCACCAAAAAATTTTCAGGAGGGATAATTTTTACAAATCTGTCGAAAGTTTGTTGAAGAAAAGATCTGCCTGTTCCTAAAATATCTAAGAATTGTTTCGGTTTTGCAGTACGGCTAAGCGGCCAAAAACGGCTACCAATACCTCCTGCCATTATTACACAAAAGTTGTTAGTCATTTGATTATCTTTTATTTCGGGCGCAAAAATATCTAAAATAAGAAAGTTTCTATAAAAACTACGCAATAATTTGAGGAATGTTGCCTTGCGCCAATCTATTTGACAAAAATTTTGTTTACGTTTTTTAAGTTGTAATTTTAGCGAAACAATGAAAGTATTTTAACGAAAAGAGATGGGGTTTTTCTTTCACATAGGACGCTATTTCGCCTTACTAAAGCGGGTGTTTGCCAAACCTGAAAAACACAAAATGTACTTCAGGCAATTATTTCACGAGATCGATAGTCTTGGGGTGAATTCTGTGTGGATTGTGGTTATTATTTCGGTATTTATTGGTGGAATTATGACTATCCAGTTTGCCTATTCCATGTCGAACCCGATTTACCCCCGCGACCTCATCGGTTTTGGTACACGCGATACATTAATCCTGGAATTTTCATCGACCATGCTGGCGCTGATTATGGCCGGTAAAATGGGATCAAACATTACTTCTGAAATTGGAACCATGCGCGTTACCGAACAAATCGATTCGCTTGAAATAATGGGCGTAAATTCGGCCAGTTACCTCATCCTTCCAAAAATTGTGGCAGTGGTTCTGATTTTTCCGTTCCTGTTTATTATGAGTGTGTTTTTTGGGATTCTTGGCGGATTGTTTACCGGCCCGCTTGCCGGAGTAGTAACGGTACCTGAGTTTATACAAGGTTTGAAATTTGCTTTTGTACCGTATTACATCACCTTCTCCATCATAAAATCGCTGGTATTTGGTTTTTTGGTGGCATCGGTGCCCGCCTATTTTGGCTACTACGTGCAGGGAGGAGCCCTCGAAGTTGGCAAAGCCAGTACAAAGGCTGTAGTGAATACCAATATTTTGGTACTGTTTTTTGATTTAATTTTAACCCGTTTGTTGTTAACATGATCACACTTAAAAACGTATATAAATCATTTGATGGCAACGAGGTTTTAAAAGATATTTCAACCTCGTTTGAACCGGGAAAAACCAACCTTATAATTGGACGGAGTGGTTCAGGAAAAACCGTTTTATTGAAATCGATATTGGGGCTTTTTGAGGTTGACAGAGGTGAAATTTGGTACAACGATCGGGATTTTACAAAAATTAGTGAGAAAGAACGAAAATTCCTTCGTAAAGAAATCGGAATGGTTTTCCAGGGGGGAGCACTTTTCGACAGTATAAATGTTGAAGGAAATGTTCGTTTCCCTCTTGATATGTTTACCGAAATGAGCAGCGCCGAAAAGAATAAACGTGTGGAATTCTGTCTCGACCATGTAAATATTGAAAAGCAAGCATTTAAACTCTCACCCAGCGAAATTAGCGGTGGAATGCAAAAACGTGTGGCCATTGCCCGTGCCATTGCTTTAAATCCCAAATACCTGTTTTGCGATGAGCCGAACTCCGGTCTTGATCCGGAAACTGCAACCGTAATAGATAAATTGATTCAAGCTCTTACAAAAGAATTTCAAATGACAACCATTATCAACACCCACGATATGAATTCGGTGATTGAAATTGGTGAGTCGGTTCTTTTTATAAGCAAAGGCCATAAAGAATGGGTGGGCACCAAACACGAAATATTAGACTCCGGCAACCAAAAACTGGATGATTTTATTTTTGCCAATAAGTTGTATGCACAAATGAAAGGGAAATAATTTCGCCACAGTCTGATCATAAGTTCCAAATGTAGTGTCTCAATTATTATTTTTACTTTTAATGAAAAAACAGAAATTCGTACCCGCCGGGCTTCTAACAATAAATGAAGTATGAACTACGAATGTCTTATTTGCCAGGTAAAAGCGCTGCAAAAAAGAATGGATAAATTCGAAATTGCAAAAGAAAAACGAAACAGTCTGGTTCGAAAAATGCTCAAAGAAATTGCGACCATCGATCTTGATAACGCCTATTCGCCCGAAATTACCCGAAATCTGCTTGAAAAATTAAAACAGAATTCAACAATTACCGATCCGTACGACAAGGAAAAACAGCAAAGCAATAAAGAACTTTTGGAGAGATATGATGAGTTCAAACAAAGAATACAGAATTCGAATGATAAATTTGACACGGCCCTGCGACTGGCAATTGCCGGAAACATTATCGACTTTGGTCCCAGTCATAAATTCGATATTTCGGAAACCATTGAAAAAGTATTTACCAGCGACCTGGCCATTAATGATTCGAAGCAATTAAGAGCCGAAATAAGAAAGGCAAAAACCATACTGTACCTTGGCGACAATTGTGGCGAGATTGTACTGGATAAGCTGTTTATTGAAACCATAAACCATACTAACGTAGTATTTGCTGTTCGAGAAAACCCCATTTTGAACGATGCTACTCAAAAAGAAGCCATTGAAGTTGGAATTCCGGAAGTTGCCACCCTAATTTCGAATGGCGACGATGCGCCTTCAACATTGCTTCACCGTGTGAGTAAAGAGTTTCTGGATATTTACAAAACGGCCGATTTAATTATTGCTAAAGGCATGGGTAACTTCGAAGGATTGATGGATGAAACCGACCCCCGATTATTTTATATGCTGATGATTAAATGCCAGGTTATTGGCAACAATGTGGGTGCTAACAAAGGAGATTTTGTGGTAAAAAGATGTACTGTTTAATAGTATGCGCCCAGAATTTAATTAATCCTGAGCGCATAACTGATTTTACTTTACGCTGTAGAACGCCAGACCAGATGAATTACTTCTTTGGAACCAGAGTAACCACCGGAATGATTAATTCTTCCATAGAAATACCTCCGTGCTGAAAAGTATCTTTATAATAATTTGCGTAATAGTTATAGTTGTTCGGATAAGCAAAAAAGTCGGCATTTGCAGCAAAAACATAGCTGGTACTTACATTTCTCGATGGTAGGAAAATTCGTCGTGGATCGCGCACTTCATATATGTGCTTCGATTTGTAATTCAGATTTTTTCCTAATTTATAACGTAAGTTTGTATTTGTCTCTCTGTCGCCAATAATCTTAACCGGATTATCCACCCGAATTGAACCGTGGTCGGTGGTAACAACCACCCTGATATTATTCTCAGCCAATCCTTTCAACAGTTCAAGTAATGCTGAATTTTTAAACCAACTCAAGGTTAACGAACGATATGCTTTTTCGTTATTGGCAAGTTCACGAATCATTTCCATTTCGGTGCGCGCATGAGAAATCATATCCACAAAATTTACAACCATAACGGAAAGGTCGTTCTCTAAAATGTTGTTTAAATTATCCGTTACCCACCGGTCCTTTTTAATTCCTGTACCTTTCTCGAAATATACACTTTCTTTTCTGCCAAACCGTTTCATTTGGGTGGCTAGCAGTTCCATTTCATGTTGATTTTTGTGCCCTTCGTTATCATCATCTTCCCAATATTGCGGATAAATCCGTTCAATTTCGGAGGGCATTAAACCGGCAAACATACTGTTACGCGCATACATTGTAGCTGCCGGTAATATACCACAATACAGCTCTTCGCTTTTGGTATGGAAATATTCGTTAAAAACCGGACTTAAAGTTCGCCATTGGTCGTATCGCAGATTATCAACCACGAGTACAAATGTTTTTTTACCTTCATCGAGATGGGGAAAAATGCGGTGCTTAAAAATATCGGGCGACATAAGCGGACGGTCTTTATTTCCACTTTGAAACCACTCTTCGTAATTCTCTTTTATAAAACGAAAAAAGGCATTATTCGCATCGTTTTTTTGCATTTCTAAAATCTGATCCATGCCCGAATCTTCCGATTCGCTTAATTCAAGCTCCCAGTATACAAGCTTTTTATAAATTTCTTTCCATTCGTCAAAAGTTAAGCGATCGTTTATCTGCATACCAATTTGAGTAAATTGCATTTGGTATTTCGATGTTGTTTTTTCGGTTACCAATCGCTTCTGATCGATATTCTTTTTAAGCGTCAGCAGAATCTGTTTTGGATTTACCGGTTTAATCAGATAATCAGCAATTTTTGCACCGACAGCCTCATCCATTATATTCTCCTCTTCGCTTTTGGTAATCATTACCACTGGTACGTTTGGTGAAAGCGCTTTTATCTGCGTCAGTGTTTCCAAACCGGTCATTCCAGGCATATTTTCGTCCAGAAAAATGATATCAAAATAACTCTTCGACACCTTTTCAACCGCATCCAAACCATTATTAGCGGTTTCTACTTCATAACCCTTTTCCTGCAAAAATATAATGTGGGCCCGCAATAAATCTATCTCATCATCTGTCCAAAGTATCCTTGGTTTCGTCATTTCTCTATTTTTATGCAGCTATTCTGCGTGTGGTAATACTTTTGTTTCAAAGATAGAAACAAAAAAAGTGCCGTTATGGTATGTGGTTAACAAACTTTAACCAGCATATTTTTAAGATAAGTGTATAACGCGCGGATTAATAATTTAGCGTCCTGTGTATTTCTGTAATTTTCGAATCACAAAAACTGTGATTAGATCCTTTCTTTCGGTCTATTTTCCCAGATACACTTTTTTGTAAAAATCCATGTACTCGGTAATGTTTTTTTCTTGCAGGAAGATATCGAAGTTGGTATTTGTAATTAGGAAATTACGGTATTGGGCATCACCAAGGAGAGCAAATAAATCACGTTTACGTACCACATTACTAAAATACTGACGTGCCGTTTCTTTATCACCCAGTCCTTTTACAATTACCAGTTGGCGGATGGCATCAAGCTTCTGTTCTTCAATTACAAACGATGAGTTTGCAAAATTTGTAGTGTTAAAGTTTTCAATTCCTCTAACAAAAGCATCCTTATTTACACCTTCTAATGGAATTACAAATACTACACTGTGTTCTCCTTCGATATTTACATCGTACGGATTGTCATCGGAAACAATAACCTCAGCCGTTACAGCTGGCTGCTGATCTGCCGTAGCTTCGGGTTGTACAGTAGTTTGTGTTGTAGTTGAACCGGTACCCGAAGTACTTCTTCGCTGAATATAGTTATTGCGGAAGAAAGTAATATAATCATCAACTTTATTTTCATCGATTAACGTTTCCAGGTTTTCACGTGTAATCAGGAAGTTACGATAAGTTGCCTGCCCAAGTGGCGCAAACAAACTACGTGTTGTAACTACCTTTCGGAAATACGACATAGATTCGTTTAAGGATGGGATTCCGTTTACAACAATTAACTGATACTCATTGGTTTGTTTTACTTGAAGAGCCAGATTCCATGCCCTGAATTCTTTTCGGTTAAAATCTGCGAATTCGCGCAAAATCTGCCGCGTTGACAGTCCTTTGTCTTTCACTGCAATCACAAAACTCTGAGAAGTGTCGATTTCGGAAGAAAACAAACCCGTGGCACCTGTAGTAACAGACACAAATCGTCCTTTTTCTTTTAGTGCGTTATCTTCGGCTTCGGCTCGTGCCATTAATTCTTCCGGTGAAATATCCGGACCATCATCGCTAAAGTTTGAACGAATAAAGCGGCTGTAATTTTTAACAAAGAATTTCAGGTAATCAGCTGTTGATCTCTCCTCGCGGATGGCCCGATAGTTGGTTGACGAGATTACAAAATTCATGTAATCAACATCATGCAAAGTTTTAAATACCTGGGCCCGTCGAATAATTGCTCCATGATAAATCAGTGCATTTTCTTTGTTTGTCATAGATCGTACAAGCACAAATGCAATATTATCATCAAAGTTTTCCGTTTCAATGTCGTAATCGATTTTTGTATAATGATCGATATTGTAATTGGCAATATCAAACTTCAAACGGTTCAAATCAATTTTGTTTTCATCTTCACGCGGATAGGCTATCACAAAGTAATGAAGCAAATCCTCGTCATAGGTAAACTTTCCACCAAATTCGTCGTCGGAAAGGAAATTTTCGGGAAGTAACTCCTCATTCTGAATTTCTTCGTTTATGTACCCCATAGCCACCAGTTTCTCATAATCGGCCAATGTACTGTCCTGAATCAGGGCCAATATTTCCTGAGCAAGAGGTGATGGTTCCTTTTTCGGATATTTTTCGAGATAGGTTTTTAATAGTGCTTCGAAATTATGGACATCGGTTAGTACGCCATTGGCAACCACTTCCATAAAATCAATTTTCGGGATGACCACACTGTCGGGTTTCATTTGTTTCATTTCGCCCGTTAGAGCAAGAACATTAGTATATCTTCCTCCTTTGTAATTTCGGTATGTCTCCTGGTATAAACGGTTCAGACTGTCTAACCGGGCTTCCATTTCGATAAAGAAATTCGGATTTAGAAGGTACTGAGCAAATTTACTCTCGGGATAACCAGAGATAATCAGGTTTCGGTAGTAATTCGATTTCGGCTGGTCGCCTAACAATTCATATGAATCATAGAGGTCGAAATAAGCAGATAAAAGGTAGATATTTTCAGCATATCGTTCAATCAACTCTTCAAATCGTTCATTCGAGCGCGGATAATCTTCAAACTCCGATTTAAATATCTTCCCGGCATTGTACAAGGCATCACGAATCTTTTCGTGCGAAACGTTCATTAACGAATCGGTAAGTGGTAAATCCTGGGTATAAAACTCTTTCTTTAACGGATCTTCTACCCGTTGCTCTTCAGGTGGCAGATCTTCCGCAATTTCGTCATATTCTTCAGCCGATATCGTATTTTTGTTCGAACGCCTCCAATCATCCTCTAATTGTCGTTTCCCCCATTGTTGTTGAAAAGTAACCTTACCGTAAGTTACGGTTTGCGGATTGTAGAAGTACCATCCGGCACCACCACTGCTACCCATTCCCATTCGGTATCGGTTGGAACGATAATAGCCCTGACCGGTTGCTCCCTGCATGGCTACATTTTCCATGTTTCGCTGCCTTTCCTGCTCTTCCTTCATCAAATTTGCAATTAAAGCTTCCCTTTCCTTTTCAGGCATAAGCGCCACTTTCTGCAGACTATCTTCGCGCTCTACAATTAATAAATTATCAACCAGACTGGTAAGGCTGCCGTACCGGTCCGAAACATTTGCATAGTTCGGGTAGGTTCCGTCGATAATGATCATAGCACTGTCGTAATACGATTGTGCTCCCCTGTAATTTAAATCTTCGTAGTACAGATCGGCCAATGTGATGGACGACAAGGCTCGCTGATAAGGATTTTTAAAACTGCTTGCAACAGACTTTTTGTAATTTTCCTTTGCCACATCTCTATTACCCTCACGAAAAAACACATTGCCCAAAGCGTAATAGATCTGATCCAGGAAATCCGTGTTTTTATTGTCGCGCAGCAATTTATTAAGCTCCTTCTTTTGTTCATCGGTGCTGCCTTCTCCAGAAAAAACACCAGCCGAATTAATCCGTGCATTAAACGCCATTTTGTATCCCGGATTCATTTTGATTACTGCCTTAAAAGCATTTGAAGCTTCTGCATTCTGACCCATTTCCTGAAACAACTGAGCGATAATATATTGCAAACGAGCTTTGTCTTTTTTCCAGAATGTTTTTTTTATGGCGATATCAAGCATACGAACGGCATCTCCGTACTCTTGCTGTTTTACGTAGTAATTTGCTGTTGCAACTGCCAGTTCGCGTTCCAGTTTTTTCGGAAAATCATCGTATCCCTGAATGGCTTGTATAACCTCATTGGCTTCAATAAACCTTTCCATTTCGGTATAGGCTTTTATCAACCAAACCTGCGCTTCGGAAGCAGT
This sequence comes from Draconibacterium aestuarii, assembly GCA_026671195.1. Classification (GTDB taxonomy): domain Bacteria; phylum Bacteroidota; class Bacteroidia; order Bacteroidales; family Prolixibacteraceae; genus Draconibacterium; species Draconibacterium aestuarii. The sequence goes on from JAPOHD010000029.1 coordinate 42,739, forward strand.
TTCTTCCGTAGGATATTTTCGTACGACGTACGAGAAATTATCGATGGCCGCGTAATAATTTTGCTGATAATAGTAAGCTTTACCCATTAACAGATAGCTGTCGTCTATCCATTTATTAAATTCCTCCTGGCTGGCAAACTCCTGGTATTTCCGTGTACGTTTTCTCTTCCGTTTTGGCTTTTTTGTAATCGAATGAATCTCCACCAGTTTGGAACATTTTATTACAGCATATTCCATATCTGATTTCACCATTCGAACCGAAGATGGATCAGATTCTTTGTAAATAGGCAACAAACGTGTAAAATCGTCTTCTATCCGTTCGTTAATTGTCAGAACGCCTTCCTTAACACTTTCATTTGCATTAAAATAAACATTATACTTCGATGTAACATTATGAAATGCACGCGAAGCACCTGTGTTTTTTTCAGTAGAACATCCTGCAAAAATCAGAACCAAGGAAAAGAAAAATATGGTATGTAAAAGCAGTCTCTTCAATTAGGTATACTATTAGCTCAATGGATAAACTCAATAATCACAAGAATATTGTTTGTTTTCGTTGAATTTATCGGATTATAAATGGTGCAAAAATAAGAAAAAATGAATGTGGATTGAGATTAAATTTTCTGAAGGGATTTTTAAGCAATAAAATGTACGGAAAAGAATAAAATATACCATCCCAAATGAAACAGATTTCCCGCTTCATTCAAAATGGTACAATTATTATTTTCTGCTGATTTTCACTTTCTTAGTGGGTGCCATTTGTATATTTCGGATATGCACCCTGTGTTTTACTGCCGCAGCAACCTCGGCAAAAGAAACTCCTGTAACCGATTCACTTTCGTTGGCAATTGGATTTCCATTATCGCCACCCTCCCGAATACTTTGAACGATTGGAATTTGCCCCAGAAGCGGTAAGCCAAGTTTATCTGCCAAGTTCTTTCCACCATTTTTCCCAAATATATAGTACTTATTTTCAGGAAGTTCGGCAGGAGTAAACCATGCCATATTCTCGATCAAACCCAACACCGGAACATCAATCGATTTACTTTGAAACATGCTTGCACCTCTTACTACATCGGCCAAAGCAACATCTTGTGGTGTAGTTACAATAACTGCTCCGGTTACCGGAACCGACTGTACCAATGTTAAATGAATATCACTTGTCCCGGGTGGAAGGTCGATAAGCAAATAATCCAGTTCACCCCAATTGCCTTCAGAAATTAGCTGCTTTAAAGCATTCGATGCCATTGGTCCACGCCAAATAATTGCACTATCGGTGTCAACAAAAAAACCTACCGACAAAAATTTAACCCCGTATTTTTCGAGTGGATTGATCATTTCACGATCATCGATTTTTATTCCGGCCGGACGATCGCCTTCTGCCCCAAACATTTTAGGAATTGAAGGGCCAAAAATGTCGGCATCCAACAAACCCACTTTTGCTCCGGAATTAGCCAAAGCAACGGCCAGGTTAACTGCAACTGTCGATTTTCCAACGCCACCTTTTCCCGACGCCACGGCAATAATATTTTTCACGTTTGGTAAAACGGGGCGTTCCATGTCGTGAATAAATTTTACCGCAATGTTGTCTTCAATTTCAACTTCGGCACCCACATATTTTTTTATCGCTTCTTCGCAAGCTACTACCAATGTTTCAATATTTGGGTCGTTGCTTTTCTGAAAAACCAGCGAAAAACTGATTCGTTGCCCTGCAATACGAATTTCCTGTGGCATTTCAAGCTTAACCACATCCTCCTCACTCCCTGGATATTTTACCGTACGAAGAGCATCGGTTACATCCTTCGGAACTATTAATTTTCTTTGACTATCAGCCATATTCTTTTGATTATTGTCTGTTTACTATTGATTATTAGCATGCAAATGTAATAATTGCTTTTATAAAAACACTTTTTAGTGTGAATTGTTCTGAGGATCTCTATCAAACATTTGTTTACTAACTCATGCCAATTCTTTTGCCGGGTCCCAAAACTTTTCATTAAAATCGATAATTTGATCACCATCCAGCTTTAAGCCTTCGGCTTCCAGCAATTCCTGCATAGCAGTTGGATTATCGAAGTGGTGTTTTCCGGTTAACAAACCATTGCGATTAACCACCCGGTGTGCCGGTACATATTCTTTGTGCGAGTGAGAAGCATTCATTGCCCAGCCCACCATTCGCGCCGATCCTGCGGTTCCAAGATATTTAGCAATGGCTCCATACGAAGTTACTCGTCCCGGCGGGATGAGTTTAACCACTTCGTAAACCTGTTTAAAAAAGTCACTCATAAAATCAGCAATCTGTTATTTCTAAGAAGCGAGACTGAGAATTGAAAATCAGCGAAACTAAATCTGTGGCTTTTGAATAGAATAGTTGCAGATTCCTCACCATGTTCGGAATGACAAGTTAATTAAAGGTCGCGTGCACTGCGCCCAAAACTGCGGTACTCGTCACGTTCAATCTCAATATTCGGTTCAATATATTCTCCATTGTGCGGAATAAATGCCAGGTATTTACTGGTAATTCCGCGATCGAGCCACTGTTTTTCGTAAAAAGTTTTAATACGTAACACATCGGTTAGATGCTCCCATTCGTACAAATTATCGGTTTCGGCCAACACCTCAAAATTATTTAGCTCGACCAATGTTTTGGTGTAGGTAAACTGAAAATTACTGTCACATTTCAGATGAATAATTCCTTCCGGGTTCAGAAATTTTCGATACCTGTTCAGAAAAAAAGTAGATGTTAAACGTTTCCGCACCCTTTTCATTTGTGGATCGGGAAAAGTAAGCCAGATCTCTTCCACCTCATTTTCTGTAAAAAACTGGGCAATTAATTCGATGTTGGTACGTAAAAATCCCACATTTTTGAGTCCCCGTTCTTTTGCCTGCTTTGCCCCTTTCCACAGTCGGGCACCCTTAATATCAACACCAATATAGTTAATGTCTGGATGCATGGCTGCCAGTTCTACAGTGTATTCTCCTTTGCCACAACCCAATTCAAGAACAATGGGATTCTCATTTTTGAAAAAATCCTTTGCCCACTTTCCTCGTAAATAAAAATTATTGTTTTCTATTGCATGATAAGGAACCTGAACCACATGTTCAAAGTTCTTCATTTCATCAAATTTTTTTAGCTTCCCTTTTCCCACCTTTCTCTACTATAGTTAACACGTCATTCGTTCGCTTACCTACAGATCAGAATCGCAGCTGAACAGCTTTGATTCATTAGAAACTGCGCAGCCAACGGCAAACAGAATGACCAAAATTATATAAGTTGCTATTTTACTTCTTCAACCCGAAATCCTATGTCACTAATTCCTTCCAAATTATTCTCACGCATTCCGTGCTGGATTACTATCTTATAAATTCCTGAATTAGGAAAATATACATTTCTTCGGTAAATAACCTCACGGGTTTTTATACCGCCAAAACCTTCGCCCAACCATTTCCCCGATGCGTCGGCCACCACCATTTCAAATGTATCGCGAATGGCAATTCCACCAGGCTGTTCAATTGTTACAAACAACCAAACATTACTATATTGGTAATTAATATCGTTTCTGATATTGATATATAAATTATGGTTTTGAATGGTATCGACTATTGGAATATGGAAGACCACCAGCGAATCTTTTTGCCAGCCATCTTCCGGAATGGGCTGATATTGATCAAAAACACGGTTTGTGTCGCAGGCAGAAAGCACAGTTAGAAAACATCCAACAATTATCCATTGAAAAACGTTCTTCATTTATCTTCTTCTTGATTTACGATTTGAATTATTGCGCGATGCCTGTCCTTCATTATTTCGCTGTCCTTGTTGAGGTCTGGACTGACGTTGCCCCTGGTTTTGTGTTTTATTTTCCTCGTGCGCTTGATTTGGGTTGCGGCGTTTACTCCGGCTCTTTTTCCGCATTTGTCTTTTGGGCTGGTCAAAACGATGCAAATCATCTTGTCCTACTACATTCTGGAACGATTCTGCATTTTTAGCAGTAACATCAAAACTTTCAGTAACCAGTTTTTCGGGCTTTTTCCCGTTGCGGTTCATTCGCTGAACTTCTTTAACCCTGCGAACAGGAACAGGAACTAAATTCGATGGCCCGTTGCCCTGTAGTGCATACCAATAAATTCCACCAAAAATATCTGCTTTTAAAAAATGATACGTTAAATTTTCGGAATGTAGCGGAATATTGCTTGGTGGGAAATCTTTTTGTGCATCAATATAGGAATCCACCTCAAAATTCAAACAGCATTTTAGCTTTCCGCACTGTCCTGCCAGTTTTTGAGGATTCAGCGAAATTTCCTGGTAACGGGCCGCATTGGTTGTTACCGAAACAAAATTAGACATCCAGGTTGAACAGCAGAGTTCGCGTCCGCAAGGCCCGATTCCGCCAATTCTCCCGGCTTCCTGGCGGGCACCAATCTGTTTCATTTCGATACGAATACGAAAGCTTTCGGCCAGTACTTTAATCAACTGACGAAAGTCAACACGACCATCGGCGATGTAATAAAATATGGCTTTTGTGCGGTCGCCCTGGTACTCCACATCGCCAATTTTCATATCTAAACCAAGGTCTTGTACAATCTGTCTCGACTTAATCATGGTTTCGTGTTCCAGCGAAATAGCTTCTTTCCATTTGTCAATGTCTACCGTTTTGGCTTTGCGGTACACTTTACGGAACTCACCATTATTGAGGGTTACCTTATGCCGTTTCATTTGTTCGAAAACCAGCTCGCCTTTTAACGAAATTATTCCAATATCGTGCCCCGGACTTCCTTCTACGGCCACCAAATCGCCAACACTGATGTTTAGGTTATTTACGTTTCGATAGTAATCTTTGCGTGTGTTTTTAAAACGGACTTCCACAATATCGTCGCCCGGTATCGCTGTTTTTATATCGTTTAACCAATCGGTAACATGCAACTTGGCGCAGCCTCCCCACCCCTTGGTACATATTCCTCTATCTGTAGTATCAACTTCCTGCATAGTTTGTTTTAGCAATTTATCTTCGTCTGTTAAGATAAACATTTAACTCACAAAAGTAATGATTAATGCCAAAATGATAGTTAATGGATTGATTTTTAAATTGAATCTAAAAAAAGTTGCTGAAATTATCCCTAAACGAATATTAACCTTTCTATTGACAATAATGATATTTCTGTAATAGATTTTAAAACTACCTTTTTATCAGCCGCACCATCCGAAGTCCGGTATCCATAAAAATAATACGTGGATTTCCGTTCATTGAGATGTGTTTAATGGCCAGTTCAAATTCATCGGCAAAAGCCACAATGTTCCTTTCGTTAATAAAGGGAGCAAACTTTTTAGCCCACTCTTTTTCGTCAAGGTTCATGTATGTAATTTCGCTTCTTTTTAGGTTCGAAACAAAGTATTCGCGCACCAAACGAAGGGCTGCGGCAAAGTAGGCTTTTTGTTTATCGCGGCCAATTTTTGCCATTTCGTCGGCCCACACAATTAACTCGCTTACTTTTCGGGCGTAAGCAAAACGCATCATTTCCTGGAATTTTTGGAAATAAAACTGCTCATCGTCGCCGGGAGTCAGGTATTCCAGGGCTTTTATATAACTTCCTGCAGCCAAATGAACTGCATCCGGAACAATGGCCGGATCAACTCCCTCAAGTTTCAAAAGTGCTTGCTCTAAAGCCGTGTTATTTATAAACGGAAATTTAACCAGCTGCGCCCGCGACCGGATTGTACCAATTACTCCTTCTTCGTTTTCGGTGATTAACAAAAAAAGTGTTTTACTGGGCGGCTCTTCAATCATTTTCAGCAGTTTGTTCGAGCAGGCCTGATTCATTTTTTCAGGCAACCAAATAATCATTACTTTAAACTCTGCCTCAAACGATTTCAGGTTCAGCTTTCGGAGTATTGATTCACTTTCGCGCTCATAAATTTCGCCTTGTGCATTTCCGGCATCAATATGGCTTAACCACTGACTTAACTCAAAATACGGATTTGCACTTACCATGGTCCGCCACTTCGGAAGAAAATCGTCGCTAACCGGTTTATTAAACTGCTTTGCGTTAAAAATAGGGAATACAAAATGCAGATCGGGGTGAGCCAGTTTTTGATACTTATGGCAACTGGGGCAAACACCACACGAATCTTCATCGCTGCGATTTTTGCACGAAATGTATTGCGCATAGGCTAGCGCCATGGGTAACTTGCCCGTTCCCGAGTGACCCGAAAACAACTGAGCATGACTTATTCGTTCTTCCTGCACCGAACGGATAAGGCGCTTTTTTATCTCGTCTTGTCCTACTACATCTTTAAAAAACATAGGTCAAAAATAGTACTTTCTGCCGTTTCGAAGGAGGAACGGATGAGAAATCTCCAATAAAAACACACAGATTTTTTAGTTCGTATAAATAACCATGGAATTGGCACTTTGAAGTCTTCGCCTTGCGTTTCCCTGCTTTTCGATGCTTGTTTTTTGGAATTTTGTAGTTTACCCGAACATTAAATTATAGCATTCCTGAAATAGCCCCTGTTTTTTGGATTCAATAATTTTTAACTTTGGTTGATTTTTTCAAAAATATTTTAAAATACAATATTATGCAAACTATTAGCAGTTATGATTTTAAAGGGAAAAGAGCACTTATTCGTGTTGACTTTAATGTTCCTTTAAACGAAAATTTTGAGATTACTGATGACACACGTATGCGTGCAGCGTTGCCAACCATTAAAAAAATTATCGAAGGTGGTGGTTCTCCTGTAATCATGTCGCACCTTGGACGTCCGAAAAACGGACCTGAGAAAAAATTCTCCTTAAAACCATTGGTAAACCATTTGTCGGAATTATTGGGTGGTGCAACAGTAAAAATTGCTCCTGACTGTATTGGCGACGAGGTAAAAACCATGGCTGCTAATGTAAAACCAGGTGAAGTTCTGATTCTTGAAAACCTTCGTTTTTATAAAGAAGAAACTGCCGGCGACGAAGATTTTGCTGCCAAATTAGCTGAGAATGGTGACTGTTGGGTAAACGATGCTTTTGGTACGGCTCATCGTGCGCACGCTTCAACAGCAATTATTGCTAAATTTTTCCCGAACGATAAAATGTTTGGTTATTTAATTGAGAGCGAAGTAAAAAGCCTTGACAAAGTTGTGAAAGATCCACAACGTCCGCTTACTGCAATTATGGGTGGTGCTAAAGTTTCGTCAAAAATTACAATCATCGAAAACTTGCTCGACAAAGTTGACAACCTGATTTTAGGAGGTGGAATGAAATTTACTTTCATAAAAGCACACGGCGGAAAAGTTGGCAGCTCAATTTGTGAAGACGACTATCTGGAAACAGCATTAAACATTGAAAAATTAGCCAAAGAAAAAGGCGTAAATTTATATATGGCCAGCGACGTTGTTGCTGCCGATGCGTTTAGTAACGACGCAAACATTAAGGTTATTCCTGCAAACGAGATTCCTGATGGATGGTTGGGATTAGATGCCGGTCCGGATAGTATTGAAAGTTTTAAAAAGGTAATTGAAACCTCAGGCACTATTCTGTGGAACGGTCCTGTTGGTGTTTTTGAGATGGAAAATTTCGCTGCAGGCTCAAAGGCCATAGGTTCTGCCATTGTTGAAGCAACTAAGAAAGGTGCTTTCTCGCTTGTTGGTGGTGGCGACTCAGTTGCATGTGTAAACCAGTTTGGTTTTGCTGATGGTGTTTCGTACATCTCAACTGCAGGTGGTGCATTGCTGGAATATTTGGAAGGAAAAACTCTCCCTGGTGTTGCTGCTGTTCGCGGCGAATAATTCAGGCTTCTTAATTTTCTGAATAGGAGAAACAAAAAATCAAATATATTTTCAAAGGTCCGATTTGTCAAATAGCAAATCGGGCCTTTTTTCTGAAAGTCACTACCGTTAAAGCACACTCAACTCCATTAATATTACGGATTCCTCCGTAAACCACCTCCTTTAATAAAGGAAAATTGTCCGCATGCCTCTGCTCTGGTTTATTGAAAAAAACGCCTAAGTTATTTCTGGTCTACCCCATTCTCCTTTTATGCTTATACCACTACTACCTATATTTCATCTCCCGGAATTCGCTTCATTTTCTGTATCTTTAAAACAAAAAATGACAATAAAAGCCGACCTCGTTGAAGAACTGTTTTCACAGTTAAATTGTGCACAAACTGTTTTTGGCCTCCATGCCGAAGAGCTTGAATTGAATAAAGAAACCGCCTTTAAAATTGCCAGCGGATTTGGAGGAGGGATGGCATGCGCCGAAACATGCGGTGCAGTTACCGGTGCGTACATGGTAATTGGAATGAAACACGGACATTTCACTTCTGATCCTGAAGCAAAAGCGGCTACAAAACAAAAAATTCAGCAATTCAACGAGAAATTTAAAGCAGAACACAGCAGTCTGATCTGTAAAGAACTTACAGGATACGACATATCAACCGAAGAAGGAGCTGCTGCTGCAAATAACTCAGGAGTTTTCGCGAACAAGTGTCTGCAGCTTATAAAAACCGCTTGCGATATTCTCGAAAAACATTTTTGAACTCATTTCGAATCCGATTGTTTCATATTCAAATACTTAAAAAATAAAAAAATGAAACGTAATGTAGGTTCTGTTGACCGTTTGGTGCGTATTGTTATCGGTTTAATTATTGCAATACTCGGAGTTGTTTTCGATAGCTGGTGGGGTTTAATTGGAATCATTCCGCTTGCCACAGGTTTGTTAAACTTTTGCCCGTTGTATTTACCTCTAAAAATTTCTACCGTAAAAAAATAATTCAACACATATTCCAATTTTACAAAAATCGACTCGGTTAACAAGTCATTTTTTAAAATGAATAACTCCCTATAGTATTAATAATATCAGAGCAGTTCTAAAACTGAAATTATTGGATTACTTAATTCAATAATTATGCGTGGATCAATGCAAAAAATCTGATTGAAAAACGTGTCCGGGGCAAGCATTTTGTACTTTTTACATAATGAAGAGTTCAAAACAAAGGAAATTAAGCAATTTTATATTCGGCTGCTAGGTATTTCCTCTCGAATTTTACAACTTTGGTCTTGCTAAAAACATTAATACTATGAATTTGATTTCTCGTGCACCTTTAATGGCTGCAGTTTTTTTACTTTTTACAGTTGCCTGTAAGCAAACCCCAAAAGATCCAAATCTTATGATCGAGAAGGAATTAAGCTCCAACTGGACTTTTAACCAGGTTGGAAAAAACGAGTGGCTTCCTGCTACTGTTCCCGGAACGGTTCATACCGATCTGATAGATAATAAAAAGATTGAAGATCCTTTTTACAGGTTGAACGAACACAATCTGCAATGGATTGATAAAGTGGACTGGGAATATAAAACAACTTTTATTGTGGATGAGCCAACACTTGACCGCGATCGTGTAGAACTCGACTTTAAGGGTCTCGATACCTGCGCCGACGTGATGGTAAATGATAAGAAAGTGGCCTCAACCGACAACATGTTCCGCGAGTACCAGATGGATGTAAAAGAATACCTGAAAGAAGGCCAAAACGAGTTGCATATTGTTTTTCGTTCGCCAGTAATTGAAGGCATAAAAAAATACGATGCCCAAGGATATGTAATTCCTGCTTCCGATAACGACCAGGCGGAAAACGGAGAAGTGGAAGGCGGGAAAAGAGTAAGTATTTATACCCGAAAAGCCGGTTATCATTTTGGTTGGGACTGGGGTCCACGTTTGGTAACCAGCGGAGTATGGCGCCCGGTATTCCTAAAAGCCTGGGACAAAGCGAAAATCGAAAATCTGCAAATTGTTCAAAACGAAGTTGCCGAAGACAAAGCTACTTTTACAGCCATTTTTGAAGTTGATGCAGCAAAAAATGAAAAAGCAACGATTTCGATTGATAACGACGGAAAACAATTGGCAGCAGCTGTAGTGAATTTAACCAAAGGAGTTGGAAAATATTCAGTCGATTTTGAAATTGAAAATCCAGAACTTTGGTGGACAGTAGGTTTAGGAGAACCTCATTTGTATAACATTTCCGGAGTATTAGCTATTGCCGGAAGAAAAATGACTGAAAACACACGGATTGGAATTCGCACTCTGAAACTCGTACGCGAAAAAGATGAGCATGGAACTTCGTTCTACTTCGAGTTGAACGGTCATCCAGTATTTATGAAAGGTGCTAACTATATTCCAAACGATGTTTTTCTTCCACGCGTTACCGACGAAAACTACAAAACAGTTGTTGAAACGGCCAAAAATTCGAACAACAACATGTTACGCATTTGGGGTGGCGGTATTTACGAAAACGATATTTTTTACGACTTGTGTGACGAAAACGGGATTTTGGTTTGGCAGGATTTTATGTTTGCCTGTGCTATGTTCCCCGGCGATGAAGCTTTTCTTGAAAATGTAAAACAAGAAGCAATTGATAATGTAAAACGTTTGCGCAACCACCCAAGTATTGCCATGTGGTGTGGCAACAACGAAATTCTGGCTGCCTGGAACGGTTGGGGATGGAGAAAAACTGAAGAGGCCAAAAGCAAAGAAAATGCCGACAAAATCTGGGAGGCTTATGTCGATATTTTTCATAAAACATTGCCCGACGTGGTTGAACAGTACGATCCGCAACGTAGTTACTGGGGCTCAAGTCCGTCATCAGGACCAGGCGTTGATGCCGACCTTGTAAACGGCGACGAACATTATTGGGGTGTTTGGTGGGGCAAAGAACCTTTCGAAACCTATGCAACACATTTAGCACGTTTTATGAGTGAATACGGATTCCAGAGTTTTCCAGAAATCGAATCGGTTCGCAAATATGCAACTCCCGAAGATTACGACATCTTTTCGGATGTAATGAAATCGCACCAACGATCATCGATCGGTAACGGAACCATTGAATATTACATGCTGAAAGAATACAAAAAGCCCAAAGATTTTGAATCGTTCTTGTATGTAAACCATGTGCTGCAAGCCGAAGGGATTAAGTTTGGAGTTGAAGGCCACCGCCGTGCCATGCCTTACTGTATGGGAAGTTTGTACTGGCAAATAAACGATTGCTGGCCAGTTGCATCGTGGAGTTCAACCGATTATTATCAGAAATGGAAAGCCTTGCAGTATTACGTTAAAAAAGGCTTTGAGCAAGTTTTGGTGAGCCCATACGAAGAAGGAATTAAATTGAAGGTTGGCATTGTCAACGACCGTCTTGAACCAATCAATGCAGAGATGCGACTTCGATTGGTTGATTTTAACGGTAAGGTTATTTGGGAAGAAGCCCACCTGGTGGATATTCCTGCAAATTCGAGCGACGATTATTACGATGTGAATAAAAACGAGTTCCGTTTCAAATACCGTAAAAACATTAAGGATATGGTATTTACGGCTGAACTGGTAGAAAACGGAAAAGTACTTTCGAAAAACTACTACTATTTCCTTCCATATAAAAACCTGAATGTGCCAAAACCAATCGTTGAGCATTCCATTTCGAAAATTGACGACGGTTATAACATTACAGTTTCGACCAACAAACTGGCTAAAAATGTTTACCTGCAAATTGCCGTTGAAGATGGATTTTTCTCAGATAACTATTTTGATTTATTACCCAACGAGAAAGTGACCATTCATCTGAAAACAGATATTTCTGAAGAAAAGCTAAATGAAGTACTGACCATACGTACTTTAAATGATGCGTTTTAAATAATACTAGTCGTCACTCGTGATCAAATAGGGTGACGACTACCTTTAAACTTCCAATAACCTTCCGTTCAGAACACTTCGCACTCTTTAATTCCATTAACCATAAATATTCTCATTTTTATACCAAAATGAAGTAATGATGAATTTGTTTGTACTATTATTTTATTCTCTTTTTTCACTCTTTGCGGGTAAATCGGCAGCAAATGCCAATGTTTATATTGAAAAAGGAGCGCATCGCGAAGTAGTTGCTTTTAAGAAAACCGGGATAAAAGGGCAGGTTGTATTCAGGCACCTCGATGCCGCCACTTATCGCGTGCTTATTGTTTTCCCACAACAAGCAGGCAAGCTTATGGAACAAAAATCCAAACACCAAACCATGACAAAAGCCTCATATAATCAAAAAAATAAAACGTACTATTACCAGGGGGAAGAAGGCTATTTTGCCATTAAGTTTTCAGATATTACACGAATTAAGAACGAGAATTTTCTGGCCACTTTTAAGGAAGACCATGATGAAGAAGGGAACTTTGCTGTGATCGCAGAATTTGGCGCCCACAAAAACGGGGCATCCATTTCGCTTTCAGTAAAAGCAATTACTGCCGCACAATTCAAAAAAGCAACCAATAAAATTGGACACGACATTTCAACCCAATCTATTCAAGGCATAAAGTAGAAAATGCGATTTCGAACAAAGTGAGAAATCTGTAATTTAAGGGTTCTCCAGATAAAAGGATGCGATCCGTATATAAATAATTTATACGGATCGCATCCTTTACAATGACAGAAACTATGAAATTATCTCCAACTGCTTTCCAACTTTAATAAAGGCCTCAACAGCTTTATCAATTTGTTCGGCTGTATGTGCAGCCGAAAGCTGAACACGGATCCGTGCTTTTCCGCGTGGTACAACCGGAAAACAAAAACCGATAACGTAAACACCTTCTTTCAGCAATTCATCGGCAAATTTTACAGCAAGCGGTTCGTCGTAAATCATAACCGGAACAATAGCAGTATCTCCTTTTACCAAATCAAAACCGGCAGCTTCCATTTTTGTACGGAAATGATTGGCGTTGGCCATGGTCTTTGCCGGCAGCTGGTCGGAACCCGAAAGCATATCGATAACTTTTAACGTTGCTCCAACAGTTGCTGGCGCCAAAGTATTCGAGAATAAATAAGGGCGCGAGCGCTGACGCAACATGTCAATAATTTCTTTACGACCCGAAGTACAACCGCCGTTTCCACCCCCCATGGCTTTACCGAAAGTAGTAGTGATGATATCGATTTTACCAAGTACATCGAAATGTTCAGCAGTTCCACGCCCTGTTTTCCCAATGTAACCTGTTGCATGCGAATCGTCGACCATAAACAGCGCATCATATTTTTCAGCTAAGGCTACAATCTCAGGTAGTTTGGCTAAATCACCGTCCATCGAGAAAACACCATCGGTAACAATGATACGGTATTTTGCATCGGCCGAATCGTTTAAACACTGCTCCAACTCTTCCATGTTCGAGTGTTTGTAACGGAAACGTTGCGCTTTACACAAACGCACTCCATCAATTATTGATGCATGGTTTAATTCGTCGGAGATTATGGCTGAATCATCTCCTAAAAGAGGCTCGAAAACACCTCCGTTGGCATCAAAGCAGGCACAATACAAAATCGTATCTTCCGTTCCTAAAAATTTAGAAACCTTTTCCTCAAGTTGTTTATGAATTTGCTGTGTTCCGCAAATAAAACGCACCGAAGATAGTCCGAAACCCCATTCATTCATAATATCCTGGGCCGCCTTTACGACTTCAGGATTATTGGCCAGGCCAAGATAATTGTTGGCACAAAAATTCAACACAGATTCGCCTGTTGAAACAGAAATATCAGAACTTTGCGATGACGTGATAATCCGCTCCGATTTATATAAACCTTGTTCTTTTAATTCTTCGAGAGTATTTTTCAGGTCTTGTTTTATTTTTCCGTACATGGTATTTATTTTTGCTTATTAGAACTTACAAATTAAGGGAAATACAAAGAATAAAACATTGATAAAAAACAGAATTCTTTAATATTCAGTCTTCGTTTGAAGCGCGTTTTGCATCCGGTTGCGATAGAGAACTTTGTTTTTGGTTCGTAGAAGTTCTAATTGTCCTATTCTCATACAATTCATTTACTCAACACTCATTCACTCAATCGCTATTTTCTTCTATCTTTGCAGCGAATTAAAAACAGATCAATGAGCAACAAAAAAGTGAGGGTACGATTTGCCCCAAGTCCGACAGGACCTTTGCATATGGGAGGTGTTAGAACAGCTTTGTTTAACTACCTTTTTGCCAAAAAACACGGGGGCGATTTTATTCTACGAATTGAGGATACCGACCAAACCCGTTTTGTTCCGGGGGCGGAGGAATATATTATTGAAAGTTTAAACTGGTGTGGTTTAAGCCCGGTTGAAGGCCCCGGAATTGGAGGCGAATTTGGACCATATCGTCAAAGCGAACGAAAAGAACTTTACAAAAAATACGCCGGTCAACTGGTAGAAACCGGCTGGGCTTATTATGCTTTTGACACTCCGAACGAGATTGATGCGTTAAGGAAAGCAGCCGAAGTCAACAAAGAAACATTTTCGTACGGAATTGGCACACGCGATAAATTAAACAACTCGCTAAATCTTTCGGAAGAAGAAGTTCAGCAAAAAATTGCAGCAGGCGACGCCTATGTAATTCGTTTTAAGATGCCTGAAGATACTGACGTTACCGAGGAAGATTTAATTCGTGGCAGCGTAACTTTTAATACCACAAAAAGTTTAGACGACAAGGTACTTTTCAAATCAGACGGCATGCCGACTTACCATTTGGCAAATGTAGTTGACGACCACTTAATGGAAATTTCGCACGTAATTCGTGGCGAAGAATGGTTGCCATCGATGCCACTGCACGTGTTGCTGTACAAAGCTCTGGGTTGGGAAGAAACAAAACCACGTTTTGCACATTTGCCGCTGATATTAAAACCTGTTGGAAAAGGAAAACTAAGCAAACGCGATGGCGACAAACTGGGCTTTCCGGTTTTCCCACTGGAATGGACAGATCCCAAAACGGGCGATGTGTCGCGCGGCTACCGCGAAGACGGTTATTTCCCTGAAGCGTTTATGAACCTGCTGGCCTTGCTGGGTTGGAATCCGGGTACTGAACAGGAATTTTTCACACTGGATGAACTGACTGAGATTTTCAGTCTTGAGCGTGTTGTAAAATCGGGTTCGCGTTTTGATCCTGAAAAAGCAAAGTGGTTTAATAAACATTACTTTCAGCAAAAATCGGTTGAAGAACTTTCAGGCTTGTTTAAAGTCGTTTTAGCCGAAAAAGGAGTGGAAGCTTCTGATGAAAAAATAAATGCTGTTGTTGCCGAAATTAAAGAACGTTGCGAGTTTGTTTCCGATATTTGGGAGCAAGGCACCTACTTTTTTGAGGCTCCAACAGAATACGATGCCAAAACCGTAAAAAAGCGCTGGAAAGAAAATACACCCGGTCAATTAACAGAAATCGCAAACCTTTTCGAAACGATTGAAGACTGGAAAGCCGATTCGATAAAAGAAGCCTTTTCAACATTTATGAATGAAAAGGAATGGGGTTTTGGAGTTATTATGAATCCGCTTCGCCTGAGTCTTGTAGGTGGAAATGTAGGGCCCGATTTGTTTGTTATTTGTGAACTTTTAGGCAAAGAAGAAACGGTTTCGAGAATGAAGCTGGCGATTGAAAAGATTGGATAATCACAGAAATAAAGAGATACAAAAAACCCGGCGAATAGCCGGGTTTTTTATTTGATTGAAAAATCAAATTATACCAACCAATAAAGCTTGGTATCCACCATATTACAAATGGTTACTTTTTCTTCTTTTTCATGAAAAAGAAAGCAGCAGCAGCAATCACAACAACGGCAACAACAATAATAATAACTGTTGAATTCGATCCCGATTGTTGTCCTACATCAGCTAACAAATCTTCATCCATGTACGAACTGTCCTGAGCACCAAGATTATCAATATATGTTCCCTGGTCTTGCGCCATTAACAGGGTTGGCAAACTCATGATAAACAGTCCGATTAATGCAATAACTCTTTTCATCTCATTAAAATTAATAGTTCTCAAATGTATTCGATGGAATTCCCATTTATTAAATCATGCCTTTTTGTGGCATAAATCTGCTATGGTCATTTCATCTTTCTAAAATTTAAATTCCAATTTATTTCCCTAATTTTTGTTTCACCTCTTTTAAAAGCGGAGCAGCATTTTTATATCGCGGATTCACCTTTACTAATTCATTCAATACAGTATACGACTCCTCATAGTTTCCCTGATTATAATATTTTTGCGCTTCTAGCAAATAAAAAGGCTCGTACTTAGGATGTATTTCCCTTCCCTCAGCCAAAAGGGAATCAAACTCCGAAAAATTATTCTCCGCCAATTTCAAAATCGCCAAATTTACAAATAACCAAACATTATTCGGATCATTTTTTAATTCATTTTGAAGATTTTTTTCTCCCTGTTCCCAATTTTTGGTTTGAATTTGCTTAATACCTTCCAAATCATTTTTATCCCCTCTTTTCATTAAAACTACCAAGGGATTTCCTTTGTGATAAAATGTTTTTACAATTTTTGTCGATTGCCAGGTATCATGTTTCAGCTGCCAGGGATGAATGTAATTCACTCCAAATAACCCATAATCCCAATCGGCTGCACTTCTTTCTAAATAACGAGTATATTTAAAATTGATATTTGGTATTTTCTCGAAATAATTTGGCAGCTGAGCGTTCATCGCCACCACAGCTTTTTCTTCTCCTATTTCGTTTATCAGATACTCCGATGCTTCTTTTATACCGTGAAAATAATAGTCGTATTCGTAATTGCTCCAGGCCCCCTTATTTCCTCCCGAAATGGCATTAAAATAAATATAATCGGCCGGGAAAGTACTTGCCTGATGCGATAGTGGCAGAAGCATTAAAACCATTACCGAAGCGGTGGCAAACCATTTAATGTTCCGTTTCGCGTTCAATTTTAAAATCCCATAAAATCCTACAGACGCCAAAACAACCAGAACTGGAATCACAAACAGCATTTGCCTGATTCCGCTGTACAGGTTCGACCCGATTGCCATTACATAAACAATGGGAAATAAAAACGTAAAAATAAGGAACAACTCTAAAAAGAGTTGTTCGCTCATCGGTTTAGAAAATTTATAGGTTAAAAAGGCCAGAAAGAATATAAACCCAAGAATTAAAAATTCCGGGGTAGATATTGCAATCCATTTCAGCAGGTAGTCCCAAGGTAAGTTGGAACTCCAGATAACATTGCCTTCGAAAATTTGCTTGATACTTACTTTGTAATGCTCCATCACCGAAAGGCTTTCGAGCGGATGGTGCACCACGTCCTGCAAGGCATAGGGCCAAAATAGCAAAGCGGCAAAATACCCTACAATTGCTATTAAAAATCCCTGGCCCAATAACCTTACAAAACAAAGTTTAGTTGAAATGATATATTTAAGTAAAAAAGGCTTCAAAATTATTAGTGCTATCAATCCCAATCCGAGGTAGGCAAACAGAATCAGTCCCCCAATACGCAACGAATTGGTAAATGCAATTGCCAATCCCAAACACAATGCGGTTGTCCATTTAACATTGGGCATTTCCTTTAATAGTTTTAAGATATAGTAAACGCCTGCCACGTATCCTGCAGCAAACGGAATATCTTTCAAATTACCAAAAGCCTGCCCAAACAAGCGGGGTGTAAGCATTAAAGAAACTACAACAATTGCAGAAACCCAATAGCTTCCGGTAAGTTGATTTCCAATTAAACCGCTAAAAAATAATAGTACAAGAAAAAAGAAAGCGCCTGTAAAATGGCGGGTAATAAATTCGTTTTCAATAGAAAATATGCGGTTAACCAGTGCGGTAAAATTATCAACCGACTGCCCGTAATATTGCAGGTTATCGGGCGAATCTATACATGATGCATCCTTCCCACCGGAAAAATACCAGTTCACCACTTTTTTTGCATGAGGGTAATGCAACATTTCGTCGACATTTACCGCAGCTTTGGGTGCTAAAAATGCAAGTAGTATGGCAGCCAAAATCAGGCTTGCGACAAACACATTTCGTGCGGTTAATATGTCAACTATTTTATTCATATATTTCTTTTACCAGATAAATGGGGCGCTTTTGCACCTCTTTATAAATGCGGTATATGTATTCTCCAATTAATCCTAAAAAGGTTAGCTGAACCGAACCAAAAAAACTGATAGCCAAAAATGTTGAAGACCATCCAAACGGAGCCAGCCCGGTAAACTTGGAAACCAGTGTATAGACAATTGCTGCCAAAAATACCACTACTCCCAAAAGACCTAAATACAAACACAATTTTATAGGCCATTTTGAAAAAGAGTAAATTGCATCAGCTGCTAATGAAAACAATTTTCTTGTTCCCATTTTCGCGTCTCCTTCCAATCGATCGGGACGATCATACACGATGAATTCGTGCTTAAATCCAATAAAATTCCGTATCCCCGGATAATAACGGTTATGCTCCGAAAACTTCAAAATAGCATTAACAGCCTTTCGGCTCAGAATACCAAAGTTTCCGGTTTGTTCAAGCTGGTTTCCTTCCGAAACATTTTTGAAAACCTTATGAAAAAGATTGATGTAAAAACGTTTGCTATACTTTTCGTTTCGTTCGCTGCGAACAGCTGAAACCACATCAGCATTGGTTTCTTTCATTTTTGCAAATAGTTGTGGAATCAATTCCGGTGGATCCTGAAAATCGCCATCCATAATTACCACAAAATCGCCTTTTGCATAATCGAGCCCTGCAGTTAAAGCAGGCTGTAACCCAAAATTCCGTGAAAGAGATACCACTTTCAACTCCGGGTTTTCTTTTTTAAACTGAAGGAGTTTTTCAACAGTATCATCTGTACTTCCGTCGTCAACACAGACCATTTCAAAAGCCTCGCCTGTAACTCTCAGGTTTTTACTCACCTCTTTTAAAAGGCGGCCAACCAAGACACTTTCGTTTAATAATGGTATTACTACGGAAATCATTTTTCTTATTATGCTTTATGTTGCGTTCCTGGAACCGGTATCGGGAATTCCATATCAACAGGTCCCATTTCGTATGTGTCCGGACCTAATTTCTCAGTCGATTTCATCATTTCTTCCCAAGTTACTTTTTGTCCTGTATAAGCTGCTGTTCTGCCCATAATTGCTGTAAGTGTAGAAATGGCTGTACGCTCGGCCTCCACAACCGGTTTGTTTGTACGAATAGCGGTAACCAGATGAATATGTTCCTGAACATAAGGTGAAACTTTTACAACACCAGTTGAACGACCATCTTTATTTTTCGGATAATCGTAAGTCCATTTTACAGAACCGTCCAAGTTATAAATCGTGTTTTTACAGTTGGTATAACCTTCCGTTCCCATTATACGCTCACCCAATTGGTTGGCGCAACCGTCTATTTGCCGTGCAAAACTATGAGAGAACTCACCCTTATCAAATTCAAAATCTACGCTGAAAAAATCGTACTGGTCACCGGTTAATCTGCGTGCACGCCCGCCAAATCCAACTGCTTCAACCGGGTGTTTTCCCATAAACCAGTTTACAACATCGATGTTATGAACATGCGTATCTAAAATAAAGTCGCCACCTAACCAACAGAAACTGTTCCAGTTACGCAACATATATTCCATGTCGCTCCAACCCTCTTCACGCGTACGGAACCAAACATGCGATTGCATCCAGAAAGCTTTCGCCGAAGTGAGTTCGCCAATTGCTCCCGACGCCACCTGCCTGTATGTTTCAATGTAATCGCGTTGATGACGACGCTGCGTTCCTGTAATTACAGTTAAACCCATGTTTTCAGCTTTTTTGGAAGTAGCCATAATTTGACGAGCTCCAACGGGATCAACGCAAACCGGCTTTTCAAGAAAAACGTGTTTTTTTGCCTGGACTGCTGCATCGAAATGCATTGGACGGAAATGTGGCGGTGTCGCCAAAATCACAACATCCAAGTCGGCTTCCAGTAAACTTTTATAGGCATCAAATCCCCAAAAACAATTCTTTTCAGGAATATCGATACGTTGTTTCAGTAATTTATCTCTGCAGTCCCAAACTTTATCTTCAAATACATCGGCAAGTGCTACCAAATGCAAATCGTTGCCGGCAGCCAAAAAGTTAAGTGCAGCTCCGGTTCCGCGATTTCCGCAACCAACCAGTCCGGCACGTAATGTTTTACCATCGGGCGCTAAATCCAACAAAGGAGGAAATTCATAATCAACTTCTTGTGTCTTTTTATTGCAAGAACTTAAAGCGCTCAGGCCAACAACTCCTGCTGCGCCAACAAGAGCGGTTTTTTCAAGAAAATTCCTGCGTGATAGTTGATTCTTGTTCATAATATTATAGTTTTTATTTTTTACTGATTAATTGTTTTTTTCATCATACTCACAAACCACCCTAAAACCAACACTTTTCGTATCGGAGTACCACCAAATACTTTTTGGAATTTGTGGATCAGTAACCAGCCAGGCTTCGGTTTTTGTGAAATCACGACGCGCTACACGTAAATCTTTTGGTGTATTTCTGAATGATCCTCCACGAACAACATGTTCCTCTCCATTGCGCGGACCTCTTGGATTTTTAACCACACCTTTAGGGTATTTCCCGTATACTTTCGGATCGTAATAATCGAAACAGAACTCGGCAACGTTCCCCAACATGTTTTTAAGTCCAAGCGGATTTGCCTCAACTGATTCTGGTGCCTGTGTTTTATTCGGGCTATTCAGCTGCGAAACAACATATTGGTTTATAACCTCTGTATTCGATCCAAACAATTTTTTAAGAAATCCATCACTTTCGAAATCTTTTGGAGAGCCTTCAAAGAAGTAGGGTGTAGTTGTTCCACCGCGTGCTGCATATTCCCATTCGGCCTCGGTTGGCAAACGATAGTTACGCCCGGTAACCTGCGACAACCAGCGACAATAGGTTTGTGCCGCGTGATGGCTCATTGTAATGGCCGGACGATCTCCCTTTCCCCATCCCTGGTCTGGTGCCCCCCATGGAGGAGTAGCTCCGGAAACACCATCGGTTTCTTCATCAACTTCAACGGCTTCTTTTCGCCCCTGCGAACTGGTTGCTGTAAAGAATGCAAGATACTCATTCCACGAAACCTCTATTTCAGCCATCCAGAAATCATCAACTTCTACATCACGCACAGGTCCTTCATCACTTCTGCGATATGGTTCATCAGTAGGACTTCCCATCTTAAACTGTCCACCAGGTACGGCAACCATTTTAAAAGAAACAGAAGTTCCAGGCAATTTCTCTTCGAATGTTTCAAAGGTGCTAACTTTTGTTAACTCCGTAAAAATCTCTTTTGGCCCGATGGATTCTTCCTCCATTATTAAACTTACTTCGCCACGGTCGTGACCAACATTATGGTGACACTTTAAACACGAATTGTTATCCGGGTCCTGTATGTATTTTAAGTGCTGTTGACAACCTTGCTCGTTTAACGTAGAAGGGAACATGTTTGTATGGCATTTAATACAACCATCTTCGTAAACAAAACGCTGAGCCACTTCGGTAGATCTTTTTGCAGCCCAATCAATCTCTTCCAAATCCATTGTGAGATAAGCATACAAATCATGAAATCCATGATAGGCTTTACGAGTTAAAAACCTGGCTGTTTGATCTTCAGGCGGAAGATGACAGTCAACACAATTAATGGAAACGCCACTGGGAGTATTATGATGTACTGAAAGTTTCCAGCTTGTTTCGGCATGTGGGTGTACATGGCACGAATTACAAAATTCGTTGGTTGAAGTATAATGAATTGTCTTGTTAAACAAAAGCAAAAAGAGAATTACACTTAATCCTCCGGCAATAAACAACAGGTAGTGTTTTCGTTTAATTGTTTTCTCAGTCATCCTTTAAGTTAATTAAAGCCACAAGTATACGCACGTGTAATTATCACTAACTTAACAGGATAGACAATAACCCCTTAACAACTACTTATTTTAATCTTATTTTTTTACCTAACTATTTGAATAAAAAGTACTTTCATTCCAATAAAAATTCTTAAAAAAAGTTTATATTAATTTCATATTTGATATATTTGAAAACAAAATAATATTCAATTAAGGTGATATCTGAAATTAATTTTGAAACGACGAGTGTATAAAAAGATAACATATAGTATTCCGCTGATTGGATTGTTCCTCATCATCGCGCAAGTTGCAATACAAGCTTCCGATTTTTCAGACAATACATTTATTATTGCCAAAGTAAATTCGAACGAATACAACAGCGAGCGTCTTTGGAATTTTATAAAGGACAACAACTGGACAGGTCTTGAACTTGACATTGACAGTTTTGCCAACGATGCCGTTTTGAGAAATAGCTCATATACATTCTCTTCGGTTCTTGAAAAAATCGAGCTTGTAGCAAAAGATGATGATTCCCGAATCATTCCTGTATTTATAAATTATTCCGGCAATATTCATCTGCTCGATTCAATTATTAACAGTTCAACCATCTCCTCTCAAATTTTTTATTTACCCCAGGGAGAAACCTGGCCATCAATTGAATATCTGGTTCAGGCGAATAGAAGGATAATCTTTTTTGCACAAGGTGAAATCACCGAAGAAAGCCGAATTCTCCACCATTTAAATGAATATGCTCTTCAGATAAGTGCAAGTCAGCTAACACCAACATCAACTATCCTGAGTAAGGAATCAAATATTAACCGTGAGCTTTTTAAAATCAATAATTTTCATCGTCTCCCAACAGGAATCGATCCCAATAAATTAAACTCCAGCTTGTATCCCGATTACATCAATTATTTATTGGATACCTGGACAAAATTTGGGAAAAAACCCAATTTTATTTATGTTGAAAACAGTATATACAAATTCGATTTTATCGTAAGTCACCTAAACTCATTCCCTGCAATTAAAGGATTAGTAAGAACTTCTGCAAAAAACCTTGAACGTGTTTACTGGAAAAATCCGGAAGTTCTAATCTCTGGAGGTAAGTTCAGTTTCCCAATACGTGGCGGTGAAGAAGTAATCCTATCGCCGTTTGCTCCCGGTTATAGTATGACTCCATCGCAGTTAATTATCACCAACGAAATGGTAATGGCCGATAACTATTCAATTCTGGCCAGTCCACTAAAGTTAGGAGAAGGGATTAAGGCCAGTTTTCGATTCAATGGAGAATTAAAAGATGCCGTAAATCCGGAAAGGATTTTTGAAGGACAGGGTTTTTCATTTATACAGGACATCGACAGAGGAAATGTTTTACGGCTTCCAGAAAATGCAAGTATAAGTATTGGAAATCCGATTAGATACGGACTTCCAAACAGCAGTTTTACGGTAAGCTGTTTTGTAAAATTTACCGATATCCTCGAATTTGGAGACAATGCAATTTTGGGAAATGCTGAAACAGGTTACCGACGTGGAATGCACCTTGTTCTGCGATCAGGTCATCCATATTTCGGATTATATGCTAACGATTTTATGTCGGATGCTACCTTGGAGAACAACGTTTGGTATCATTTAGTCTGGCGCTATATTATTGAAACAGGAGAACAGTCCATTTTTGTAAATGGCAAATTTGTAGGTGGTTCCGACGGGCACCCTCCATATTCCGGAACCAGCGACCTGCACATTGGAAGTGCTCTTTCTGCCGGAGCCAGTCTTCGCGGCTATATTGACAACCTGCACATTTGGAATCGGCCACTTGGAAATGAAGATATTACGCGGCTTTCATCAGATGAAGAAATTCAACTTGAAATACACGAAAAACCAAAACAATTATTTTCAGTTGATGCCAAAACAATTGCAATGGTCGCAGGAGGACTATTGATTCTTGTGATACTATTATGGTTTATTTTTCGCAAAATTATTTTAAAAAAAGAAGGATTCCCCAGGGAAAATATTGCCGTTCCTGAGAAAAACAGGATACAGCTTTTTGGTGAGTTTAAAGCTATAAATGCCGACAGTGTTGATGTGTCGGAACTATTTACTCCCAAAATAAAAGAGTTACTCATATTTGTAATTATCGAAACATTAAGAAATGAAATTGGCGCACCAATTCCCGATGTTAATGAAACTCTCTGGTATGGTATCGAAGCTAAAAAGGTAGCCAACAACCGGGCAGTTACCCTTAATAAACTTCGAAAAATTCTGGTTCAATTTGATAAAATAGAAATCATCTCCGGAAATGGCTATTTACAATTAAAATTCTCTGAATCGTTCTTTTGCGATTATATAGAGACCTACAGATTATGTCAGAATCCGAAAGGGATGACACATCTGCAACTTGAAAGATTTTTTCACCTTGTAAAAGGAGGTCGTTTACTAAAAGGAGTTTTTTGGAACTGGCTGGACGAAATACGAGGCATCATGGGGAACCAGGTAATTGACAACCTATTAATGCTGGCTTCAGATTATAAAAAGGAGAGCCGACTAAAAGAAGTTGAAAAAGTGGCTCAACGAATTTTGGATTATGACGACCTGAATGAAGAAGCCATTTATCTTCAGATATGGGCACTCCAGAAAGCCCAAAATTCGCATTTGGCGAAATTCAATTTTAAGTCTTTTTGCTCGAAATACGCGAAAAACATTGGAGAACCCTACACCATGAATTTTCAGGAATTTACACGGTTTTACGCTGAGAAACTGTAGGGGCACAGAGAGTTTCAACTCACTGTACCCTGATCTAAATTATACGTGTTCCAACTCCACGGAAAAGTGTCGCATTATAGGTGCTTCGCTTTTAATTTTATAGCCGCGAACAATCTTCTCTCTTCTGTCAAAAATATTTTTTAAAGCCACTGCGACCACATCCATGTGATTATTTGTATATGTACGACGAGGAATAGCCAATCGTAACATCTCTAACTTCGGATAGCGGTTTTCTTTGGTTTCCGGATCGCGGTCGGCCAGCAAGGTTCCCACTTCCACACCACGCACAC
The DNA here is from genome assembly GCA_026671195.1 of Draconibacterium aestuarii. Lineage (GTDB taxonomy): Bacteria > Bacteroidota > Bacteroidia > Bacteroidales > Prolixibacteraceae > Draconibacterium > Draconibacterium aestuarii. The sequence goes on from JAPOHD010000029.1 coordinate 67,407, forward strand.
CAGCCTCTAAATACAGCTCAATGGCCAGAGTTTGCGCAATATATTCCTCTTTGGGCACATGACTTAAAAAATGTTTTGCATCGATAAAAACGGCGTGTCCTCCAATGGGTTTCTGAACCGGTATTCCCCACTCAATTAATCTATTGCCCAAATAAGCCACTTGCTGAATCCGGTTTTTCAGGTAATGTTCGTTAGTAACCTCATCCAGCCCCACCGATAGGGCATTCATGTCGCGACCGGCCATTCCTCCGTAGGTATTAAATCCTTCGTACATAATATTAAAAACCGAAGCCTGTTTATAAAGCTCTTCGGTTTTCATGGCCATAAAACCGCCAATATTAACGATGCCATCCTTTTTACTGCTCATGGTCATTGCATCGGCAAACGAAAACATTTCAGCAACAATATCTTTTATCGAACTGTTTCTGTAATCGTCTTCCCGCTCCTTAATAAACCAGGCATTTTCTGCAAAGCGTGCTGAATCAAATACGACTTTCACACCATATTTTTGCGACAAGGCAGTAACATCTCGAAGATTTTGCATCGATACTGGCTGCCCTCCCGAGGTATTGCAGGTAAGCGTTACAATCACCATCGGAATTTGCTCCCGATTGTATGACGAGTATACACTTTCCAGCTTTACCAAATCGATATTTCCTTTGAACGGATGCAAGGATTCCGTATCAAAAGCCTCATCAACAGTACAATCAATTGCTTTCGCTTTTCTGAATTCAATGTGACCTTTTGTGGTATCAAAATGACTATTTCCGGGAACTACATTTCCCTCTTTTACCAATACTGAAAAAAGTACGTTTTCGGCTGCACGTCCCTGGTGGGTAGGTAAAAAATACTCAAACCCAAAAATGTTTCTAATGGCATTCTTAAGATTGTAATACGACGACGAACCGGCATAACTTTCATCACCGGTCATTAAAGCGGCCCACTGTTTATCGCTCATGGCACCGGTGCCGCTATCGGTTAACAGATCAATATACACCTGCTCGCTTTTGAGGTTAAATAAGTTATAATTGGCTTCTTTAATCCATTCTTCGCGTTGTTCACGCGTACTTCGATAAATGGGTTCAACCATTTTAATTTTATACGATTCTGCAAATGGTAATTCCATAATGCTATTTTTTTAATTGAAAGAACAGCAGACTTGTTTGCACCAGACCACATCCTTCAAAAATTGATTAAATAAAAATTGAGTTTGCCGAAACGAATCTTCCGGCCAGAAAGAATTACACAAATGAATAAGCGTCCCGATTTTTGATATTCAGGAAACTTCTATTGTGGAGGTAAATTGCCATAAAAAACTTAATCATAACGATTCTCTTTTAAAGACGCTGTAAAGTTAATTAGCTTATGATTAACTATTGCTTGACAAATGTCAGTTTTATTCATTTTTATATTTTGCAAACAGAAATGCCTTACCTTTGTTCAGGAAACAAACGGTAAAGAAATTTAAAATGGGAAATCTGGCATTTGAAGCGGTAATTTTTGACATGGATGGTGTAATAACCAAAACAGCAATTACACACGCAGCTGCATGGAAAAAGATGTTTGATGAGTTTTTACAGAAAAGAGCTAAAGAGCAAGGCGAAGAATTCGTTGAATTTACGCAGGCTGATTACCTGGCTTATGTAGATGGAAAACCAAGATACAAAGGTGTCGCTTCATTTTTAGAATCGCGTAATATCTCTATAAAGTTTGGTGAAACTTCTGACGAACCAGGGAAAGAAACCGTGTGCGGACTGGGAAATCGTAAGAATGAAGCTTTTAATGAAGTAATTGCCCGCGATGGCGTTGAAGTTTATGAATCGACTGCAAAAATGTTGGAAGACCTGACTGCTGCAGGCATAAAACTGGGTGTGGCTTCGTCGAGTAAAAACTGCGCACCGGTTCTGGAAGCCGTTAATCTGCTAAAAACTTTTGGTGCCCGTGTTGATGGTGTTGTGTCGGCAGAATTGGGTTTGAGCGGAAAACCTGAGCCTGATATTTTTACAACTGCCTGCGAAATGCTGGGATCAACACCTTCAAAATCGATTGTTGTAGAAGATGCCGTTTCGGGTGTTCAGGCCGGAGCAAAAGGCAATTTCGCACTAACTTTGGGTATTGCACGCGAGGATAACGAAAAAGAACTTGCCGAAAACGGGGCTGATTTTGTGGTTACCGATCTTGAAAAAGTTGGCGGAATTAAGGGATTAAATGAGCTGTTTATAAAGTTCAGCCAATAAGCTCCTTCACACTTTTTTGAAGAAAATCGCGGGAGTAATAGTCTTCATCAACAATTTCATCGTTCCAAACAACAATATCAAGATCAATGCAACGAGGCCCGAATTTGGGGACACTTCTGTCGCGCCCCATCTGATCTTCAATGATTTTTAATATTTGTTTCAGATCCTGCTTTCGCAATCCTGTTTGCACTTTTACTGCACCGTTTGTAAAATCAGATTGGTCTTTAATTCCAATTGGTTTGGTCTTTACCAATGATGATACTTTTATGACATCAACTTTGGACTTTAAGATTGCGAGCATTATTTCAATGTTCTTTTCCGCTTCGATGTTCGAGCCAATGCCAATAATTGCCTGATTCATCTGGAAGCCTCCATCTCCAGCGAAACCGACTCGGCAAAACGCAGGGCATGTGGTTTATCCACTTCTACCCTCGCCCAACTAATCCGCTCATCTTCCATAATGATATCGAGGATATTTTTGGTGAGTGCCTCCAACAATTTAAACCGGCCTTCCTGTACAAAAGTAATTACCTTTTTGGTGATGGTTTTATAGTCTAAAATATCAAGCGGCTCATCCACCTCAAGTGCCGAATGTGGGATTTCGGTTTCCAGCTCCAGATTTATAATCACATCCTGCTTGTTTATCAACTCATCAGGATTAAAACCAATGTAGGTTCTGATTAATAGATTTTTTACGCGTATTCGTGCCATAGTTTATCGGTTTATTCCTAAGTTTTCGCCACCGTCAGCAAATAAAAGCTGGCCAGTTAAATAATTATTTTCCAAAATATAATCAATACTTTTTAATATTGGGTCTAGTCCGCCCGGTCGTTTCATCGGAATATTTTTTGCCAGATTCTCCAGGTAGGTTTCATCCTCGTCTTCAGGAGGCAAGGTAACACCGGGAGCGATCGCATTCACCCTTACATCAGGAGCAAATTCCAAAGCAGCCATTTGTGTTACATCCCAAAGGCCTTTTTTTGAAAGCGAATATGCTGCAAAGTTAGACTTGTTTTCCGTTACACGTGTATCAACAAAATTAATGATGTTGCCATTGATGCAATAGTTGGCAAAATCGCGCATCAAAAAAAAGGGAGCTTTTAGATTTACATTTATCTGACTATCGAACAGCTCGGTTGATGTTTCCTGCAAATATCCCTTGTCAAAAACCGAAGCGTTATTAACCAGCAAATTAAACTTACCAAAAGCTGAAACGCTATTCGGAATTAGGCTAACCACTTCATTAATTTGTGATAAATCTGCCTGAATGGCTTCAAAACGTTGCCCAGGATACTTTTTTGAAAGTTCTGAGACAAATGCTTCAGCAGCTTTCCCCGAGGTGTTATAATGAATAAAAACATGCCATCCGGCAGCTGCCAGATGCTTTGCAATCTCTTTTCCTATTCGTTTTGATGCACCCGTTATAAGAGCGGTTTGTTCCATTCTGAAAAGTTAGCCAATATTTAGATAAACAAGCATACTTTTCGAAAGTTCAAGAATTTATTCTTCTATGTTATCTAAAAAAGCACATCTAATCTTGGATTTACAACATTATTGTAAATTGAACCAAAGCGATATGTTATTCCAATACTGGTTTGGTACGAATAGGTAGTTGACAATTCCTTCCGGCTTAACAAGATATCTTCAACCGATGCATCTCCCTTTCGCAAAGAAATCTGGTCGTGAATAAAAGCATACCCGCCTTGCATATTAAAGGTTAATCCTTTTGCTATTTTAACATTTACATATGCTCCTAACGAAAACCGATTTAGTGCAAAATCCTGTAAATAATTACTCCAACCGGCTGAACAATTGATTGTTCCCCAATTTTGAAAATTAGTATATGAAGCATTTAATTTATGCGACCATAACGATTCTTTTGTCTTTAAAAATACTGTTGTATCGGCATAGTTGTTAAAGCCATAGTTTAAAATATAGTAGAAACGGAAAATTCGTTGGGTAGATTCTGAGTAAGGATAGACATCGTATTCAATGGCGGGTCCGGCCACAAATCCCAAATCGTAGTTCGAATAAATCGACTTAAACACATCGGATGAAACTCCAACTGCCCAGTGTTCTCCAATACTTTTTACGACATCACCATAAACCCTGCTATCTTCTCTTTTGTCGGTAGCTACTATATCTGCATAATCGTAATCGGTAGTAGAAGTATTGTAGTAGATCCCCGTATTTAGTCGCCACACTTGGGTTGTTCGGGCAGCACTAAACGTACTTTGAATGGCCCTGCCATTAGCTGCCTGTTGCCCTTGTAAGGTTCCGCTTAAACGAGTGGTAAATATCCAGTTGTTCCATTTATCAGTTGAAATTTCTTCGGCAATGGGCTCGGTAAACTGGATATCAATAAAATCTGCCAGCGGAGAGTTTATCATGTATTTCATCATACCCATTTTTAAAGTGCGAACACCTTTTTGCCTGGCCTCTTCATCCGTTTCGTCGGGATAGGTATTAAATTTCACGGTATCTTTTGCCCCGTCAAAACGATTCCGTCCATCAACAAAAAAAGTATATTCTCCTCCTCCCGATCCTGTAGATTGATAAGTACCAAGCACTACTAAATCGGCATCCTGAATATCTCTCACATAATTTATAAAAGGAACTTCCTTTTTCATATAACTATCTGCATCCATGTACACATTAATTGCATCTTTCCGATAGGGTTTCTTTTTTGGTTTCGGATTCTCTTCGGCAGAAAGATTTATGGCAAAAAGAACAAGAATAAAAATTGCAGATAACTGTTTCATATACATAATTGATTTAGTTTAAAAAGACCGTGCACAAAATTATATTTTGAGCCTTTTGTTGTTTTATCACAAATGTTGTAAGCAAATACGGGAGTTCCAAATTAATGGGCCACGTCGACATATTGTGGGGCAAACCGCTTTAAGGAGTGGTAAAAGATCTAATTTCGGGGATAAAATAACTGCACTAAATCTATAAAAACAATAAAGGCCCGTAATCTGCGAGCCTTTATTATATATTCAATTGATAATGTTTTTTACCTGTTGAACGAATTCAGTTTACTCAAGTATTTTCCGATAATATCGAACTCAAGATTGATAACTGTTCCCTCTTTGAAGGTATGGAAATTCGTCATTTCATGGGTAAATGGAATAATTGCTACCTGGAAAGAATTGTCTTTTGAATTCACCACTGTAAGGCTCACCCCATTAACAGTTACAGACCCTTTTTCAACGGTCATATAACCCTTTTGAGCAGCTTCCAGGCTAAACTCGTACTCAAATGTATAATACCAGCTTCCATCGGCTTCTTCCACCTTTTTACAAACCGCAGTTTGATCGACGTGCCCCTGAACAATGTGCCCGTCCAAACGGCCATTCATCATCATACTGCGTTCAAGATTTACTTTTGATCCTACCTCCAACAAACCCAGATTCGATTTAATTAACGTTTCTTTTATGGCTGTAACCTTGTATAACTTTTTCTCCTTATCTACCCAAACCACTGTTAAACACACACCATTGTGCGACAAACTCTGGTCAACTTTTAATTCGTCGGCAAACGAGCAAGTCAACGTAAAATGTACATTTTCCTGGTCTTTTCCAATTTCTACAACCGTTCCGTATTCTTCTACAATTCCTGAAAACATAATTCTTCAAATTTGATTCTATTATTTCAAGTTCCAATCAACACCTTCTTTGGTATCCTTTAATTCAATGCCAATAGCATTTAATTCGTCGCGTATTTTATCGGCAGTTCCCCAATCTTTGTTTGCCTTTGCATCTTTACGAAGTTGAATTAACAACTCAACAGCTCCGGCTAAAACAGCATTTTCTCCCGACTCGCCAGCTTCCTCAACTTTTAGTCCCAAAATATCAAAGGCCATTGTTTTGTAGAACGACTTCAGTTCTTCCAAATCGTGGGACGAAATCTTTTCTGTTCCTGCTTTAATCGAATTAATCAATTTAACGCCATCAAAAAGATGTGCTATTGCAATCGGACTGTTTAAGTCGTCGTTCAGTGCTTCAAAACATTTTTCTTTTAAAGGCAGAATTTCAACACTGGAGCTTTCTGAAGCCGTTAACTCATCCAATGTTTTTATCGCGTTCATCAAACGTTCAAGCCCCTTTTCTGACGCCTGAAGCGCTTCGTTCGAGAAGTTAATGGTACTTCGGTAATGTGCCTGCAAAATGAAAAAACGAATGGTCATTGGCGAATAGGCCTGTTCCAATATTTCGTGAGAACCAGTAAATAACTCATCCAATGTGATAAAATTACCCAGCGAACGTGCCATTTTCTGCCCGTTGATGGTAATCATGTTGTTGTGCATCCAGTAACGTACACTTTCTTTACCACGACAGGCTGTGTTTTGTGCAATTTCACATTCGTGATGCGGAAAGGTTAAATCCATTCCGCCACCATGAATATCAAACTCTTCACCTAAATACTTGGTGCTCATTGCTGAACACTCGAGATGCCAACCCGGAAATCCGTCACTCCATTTTGATGGCCAGCGCATAATATGTTCCGGCGCTGCTTTTTTCCACAAAGCAAAATCAAACGAATTTTTCTTTTCACTTTGTCCGTCAAGCTGGCGGGTATTTGTTTTTATATCTTCGAGGTTTCTGCCCGAAAGTTTTCCGTAGTTATAATCCTGGTTGTATTTTTCAACATCGAAATAAACCGAACCGTTTGCCTCGTAGGCATAGCCATTTTTAAGTATTGAATCAACAACCTCCATCTGTTCGATAATATGACCCGATGCACGTGGCTCAATACTCGGACGGGTAATATTTAAATCATCCATATTACGGTGGAATGTATTCATGTACTTCTGAACTACTTCCATGGGCTCCAATTGCTCCAACCTGGCTTTTTTTGTAATACGGTCTTCGCCTGCACCTTCCACTTCATCTTCCAAATGACCAACGTCGGTTATGTTTCGCACATAACGAACGGTGTTTCCTAAAAACGTTAGATACCGATACAGTAAATCGAACGTTACATAAGGTCTGGCATGTCCTAAATGCGAATTGCTGTAAACCGTCGGTCCGCATACGTAAAGTCCGACTTTGCCTTCAACCAAAGGCGTAAACACTTCTTTTTTGCGGCTTAATGTATTATATATTACTAGTTGATTTCCCATAACTTTTCACTATGAAATCGAGTTGACAAAGGTAAAATAAAATGATGTATTTTAGGGCTTAATCTAATCCCTTCGCCGATTTATACTTCTGTTGAATTTTCAGTCTCAACAACTTCCTTCTCTTTCTCTTCTACCTTATTAAAATGCTTACGATAAAAGAGTAAAATAGAGAAGATCCCAACAGTAATTGCAGAGTCGGCGACATTAAAAACGGGACGGAAAAAGATAAATGGATTGCCTCCAACTTTTGGAATCCACTCTGGATATCTACCTTCGATTAAAGGAAAGTAGAACATATCTACCACACGACCATGAAGAAAAGTTTCATAACCACCACCTTCCGGAAAAAGAGTGGCTATTTGGCCATAACTGTCGTTAAAAATCATTCCATAAAACAAGCTATCGATAATATTTCCGATGGCTCCTGCAAAAATCAGCGATATACTTACAATAAATCCAAATGGGATTTCTTTTTGTTTGGCAAGTTTAAACAAATACCAGCCAATTACAACCACCGCCAAAATTCGAAAAACGCTTAAAAAGATCTTTCCATACTCACCGGCAAACTCGAAACCAAACGCCATCCCATTGTTTTCGACAAAATGCAGAATAAACCAATTTTTGAAAACTACAATTTCATCGCCAATTGCGAAATTCGTCTTAATCCATATTTTTAAAACCTGATCCACAATCAGAATCAGAAAAATTATAATCAGCGACTTTACACTACGCGACATATCCTATCCTTTAAAATAAAAATGCTCTCCGAAATTCCATTTCATTAGGTTTCGAAGAGCAATTTCAAGTGTTTAACTTCTACTTACTTCTGACTGTTTTTCGCATCGATACTTAGTGTTGCATGCGGCACTGCACGTAATCTTTCCTTCGAAATAAGCTTACCTGTTTCGCGGCAAATTCCGTAAGTTTTATTTTCAATACGCACTAAAGCAGCCTGCAAATGCTGTATAAATTTTAATTGACGTTGCGCCAATTTTCCAGCTTCTTCTTTTGAGAGCGTAGCAGCTCCCTCTTCCAATACTTTAAATGTTGGCGATGTGTCTGCAATATCATTTCCATCGCTCTGATTAATGGAATTTCTATACATCTGATAATCCTCCTGGGCTTTTTCAAGTTTCCCGGTAATCAAGATTCTGAATTCCATCAATTCCTCATCCGAATATCTATTTTTCTCTCCCATAATGCAAGGGTTTTAAATCAATCGTTAAATTTCGTCAGTCTATTTATGTTCGAAACATATGTAACTTGCTTAAAAACCTCTGTCTTATTACAAGATTTTTTTATTAGCTTGTTTCATGAAGGCCCTAAAATAATAAAAAAACATCATCATTGATCCTGACTGTTAACAAATATTTCTTATACCTTCTCAATTTCTATTTGTGCCGTTACATCCTTGTCGATTTCTACCGCATTTGCCTTCTCAACATCTACATTTTCAACCAAAATTAATGAGTCGGCCAATGTTTGTGTACAGATATATTCCTTATGTTTTTCAACAGCATCATTAAACCCTACGTGTTTGGCAATAGAAAGTTTTATTCTGTCGGTAACTTCAAAATCGCTCTCTTTCCTAAGGTTTTGAATTTTATTAATAAATTCTCGGGCAATTCCTTCCTGCTTTAATTCCTCGGTCACATCAATATCAAGGGCAATGGTCATTTGTCCTTCGGTTGCCACTATCCAGCCGGGAATATCTTCAGTCTGAATTTCAACGTCTTCCAGTGCCAGCATTACTTTCTCATCACCGGCCAAAATTTCGTATTCTCCGGCGCTTTCAAAGGCAGAAATTGCATCTTGCCCCAACTGATTTACAGCCCCGGCAATCTGCTTCATCATTTTACCATATTTCGGGCCCAATGTTTTAAAATTGGGTTTAATCTTTTTGCTGATCACACCGGCAGTATCGGTTAAAAACTCTACCTCCTTAACGTTTACTTCGGCCAGAATAATATTTGCCACCGCCTCAAAATGTTCCTTAAAATGAGGATTTAACACCGGGACCATTATTTTTCCAAGCGGCTGGCGTACTTTTAGTTTTTCCTTGCGGCGAAGTGCCAGAATCATGGAAGAAGCTTTTTGCGCAATAGCCATTTTTTCTTCCAGATCTTTATCGATCAGTTTCTCATCGAAAGCAGGAAACTCAGCCAAATGAATACTTTGATCAGTTTCTTTTCCGGTGGCTCTATTCAGATCGGAATAAAGCAAATCAGCATAAAATGGCGCAATTGGCGACATCAACCTGGCAATTGTTGTTAAACAGGTGTACAGCGTTTGATAAGCCGAAATTTTATCTGCCGAATATTCGCCACCCCAGTATCTTTTACGACTCAAACGTACAAACCAGTTGCTCAGGTTTTCTGACACAAAATCCTGAATAGCACGCCCGGCACGGGTTGGTTCGTAATTTTCGTAGCTTTCGCCTACCTCTTTTATCAATGAATTCAGCAAAGAAATAATCCAGCGGTCAATTTCCGGCCGCTGCTCCATTGGAATTTCATCTTCATCGTATGTAAAGCCATCAACATTGGCGTATAAAGCGAAGAAATTATAGGTATTGTATAGCGTTCCGAAGAATTTACGTTTTACCTCTTCAACGCCGGCAATATCAAATTTCAGGTTATCCCAGGGTTGCGAGTTGGTTATCATGTACCAACGCAATGGATCAGAGCCATACTTGTCGATGGTTTCAAAAGGATCAACAGCATTACCCAGTCGTTTCGACATTTTCACGCCGTTTTTGTCGAGTACCAATCCGTTTGAAATAATATTTTTAAATGCAACCGATTCATCGATCATGGTTGCAATAGCATGAAGAGTAAAAAACCAGCCACGGGTTTGATCAACTCCCTCTGCAATAAAGTCGGCCGGAAAAACATCTTTAAAATTCTCCTTCCATTCGAAAGGATAATGACGTTGTGCAAATGGCATTGCACCCGAATCGAACCAAACATCAATCAGATCTGACTCGCGGAACATTTTTTCGCCTTTTGGAGAAACCAAAACAATACGATCTACAAACGACTTGTGTAAATCAATCAGGTCATAATTCTCTTTTGAATTATTTCCAACCTCAAAACCTTTGTAAGGATTTTCAGTCACAAAACCTGCTTCAATCGATTTCTCAATTTCAGCCATTAATTCCTGCGTTGAACCAATACAAATTTCCTCTGAACCATCTTCGGTACGCCAGATCGGTAGTGGCGTCCCCCAAAAACGCGAACGACTCAGGTTCCAGTCAACCAGGTTTTCCAACCAGTTTCCAAAACGACCTGTTCCGGTTGATTGCGGTTTCCAATTGATGGTATTGTTCAGCTCCACCATTTTGTCTTTAACGGCAGTTGATTTTATAAACCACGAATCGAGAGGATAATAAAGCACCGGTTTGTCGGTACGCCAGCAATGTGGATAACTGTGAACGTGCTTCTCAATTTTGAACGCTTTGTTGTCCTGCTTCAACATAACGGCAATATCTACATCAACCGTTGGAGCATCATCTTCAAGCTTATCGTCGTATTCATTTTTTACCGATCGACCTGCAAAATCGTGGTAACTTGCTTTATTTACGTATTTTTCAACAAAGGCACTATCCAATTCATTTGTAAGATAGAATTTACCTTTTTTATCAACCAGAGCCTGCATTTTTCCCTCGGTATCTTCAACAATCAGAGGAGATATTCCGTGTTGTTTTGCAACCCGGTCATCGTCGGCACCAAAAGTAGGAGCGATGTGCACTATTCCCGTACCATCTTCAATGGTAACAAAATCGCCGGTAATTACTTCAAAGGCCTTCCCTTTTGGTTTTACCCAATCAATAAGTTGTTCGTACTGAACACCTTTTAATTCTTCGCCGGTATATTCGGCAAGTATTTTATAAGGGATATTTTTATCTCCCGGGTTGTACTCATCAAAAGATAAATCTTTGTTTTTCGCGCTAAAATAAACCGGGAATAAATCCTTTGCCAAAATTAAAGTTACCGGAATTCCGGTGTATGGATTGAACGTACGAACTTTTACATATTTAATATTTGGCCCCACGCAAAGTGCGGTGTTCGATGGCAATGTCCATGGAGTAGTCGTCCAGGCTAAAAAGTATAAATCGGTATCCAATCCTTCGTAAAGGAACTCCGATTTTTCATTTCGGATTGCTTTAAATTGTGCAATTGCGGTGGTATCTTTTACATCGCGGTAACAACCCGGCTGGTTCAACTCGTGCGAGCTTAAACCTGTTCCTGCCGCCGGCGAGTAAGGTTGAATTGTGTATCCTTTGTACAGCAAACCTTTTTTGTAGATCTGGCTTAACAACCACCAAACCGATTCAATGTAACGGTTATCGTAAGTAACATACGGATCGTCCATATTTACCCAATACCCCATTTTTCGGGTAAGATCTTCCCACTCGCGGGTATATTTCATCACCTCGGTTTTACAAGCCTGGTTGTATTCCTCAACAGTGATTTTTTTGCCAATATCGTCTTTGGTAATGTTCAGAGCTTTTTCTACACTCAATTCCACAGGTAAACCGTGTGTATCCCATCCAGCCTTTCGGTGTACACGAAAACCTTTCATGGTTTTGTAACGACAGAAAATATCTTTAATGGCCCGCGCCATAACGTGGTGAATTCCCGGCATTCCGTTTGCCGAAGGCGGCCCTTCGTAAAATACAAATGTTTCGTGCCCTTCTCTGGTAGAAATACTTTTGTGAAAAGTATCGTCTTCTTCCCATCTTTTTAACACGTCTTTGTTTATCTGTGCTAAATCTAATTGCTTGTATTCCTGAAACTTATTACTCATGAGAATATGCTATAATCTTCTGATTTTAAAAAATATGCAAATATAGAAATTTTTTAGAGGTGACGGAGATTCAACTTCTTTAAAATCATTAGAGTTAAATAGACGTAAATCTGTTGTAATCCGGAATTTTTCAGAAAAACACCGCAGTAATTTTTTAAAAATAAACCTGCTTAACGGCAATTTAGAGGTCATTCCAACAACTACATTCTAAAATTTTCAACTATTTTTATTGCAACTGACTATTATACTCTATCAATAAAATTAGAACTTAAGGATGAAACAGGCAGACTCATAATCTGATCTTTCATTTGTAACATAAAAAACCAACAGGCTTAAACCTATGAAAAATTTATTTAGAAGTGCAATTGTTCTTATTGTTATCGCAGTATTTTCTGCATGTACAACAAAACAGGAAACGCCACAAAAACCCAACATTTTATTTGCCATTGCCGATGATGCATCGTGGAAACATTGGGGAGCTTACGGTTGCAAGTGGGTAAAAACTCCGGGCTTCGATCGGGTAGCTGCAAGCGGCATCTTATTTACGCGGGCTTATACGCCAAATGCCAAATGTGCACCATCGCGTTCGTGTATATTAACCGGACGTAACAGTTGGCAGTTGGAAGAGGCAGCAAACCACTCTCCCCACTTCCCTGCAAAATTTAAAACCTATGCCGAGGCGTTGGGCGAAAACGGTTATTGGGTAGGAAGTGTAGCAAAAGGTTGGGCTCCGGGTGATCCGGGTAAAATAAACGGAAAAATACGCCAACTAACCGGGCCGAAATTCGATGAATTCAAAACTACGCCCCCGGCAAAAGCAATTTCGAATAACGACTACGCCCGCAACTTTGAATCATTTTTAAAAGTACGACCCGAAGGGCAGCCGTTTTGTTTCTGGTATGGAAGTACGGAACCGCATCGTGCCTATGAATTTGGAGCGGGCATAAAATATGGTGGCAAAAATTTAAATGACGTAAATGAAGTTCCTGCTTTTTGGCCAGATGTTGATACCATCAGAACAGACCTACTTGATTATGCATTTGAAATCGAATATTTTGACAGCCACCTCCAAAAGATGCTCAAAAAACTTGATGAAATAGGCGAACTGGAAAATACGTTAGTAATTGTAACAGCCGATAATGGAATGCCTTTCCCTAGAATAAAAGGGCAATTTTATGAATACTCGAACCATTTACCACTGGCAATTATGTGGCCCAAAGGAATTAATAATCCGGGAAGAATAGTTGATGATTTTGTGAATTTTATAGACTTTGCACCTACGTTTCTTGAAATATCAGGACTGACAGCCAAACAATCAGGTATGCAAAAAGTAACCGGAACTAGTTTGACCACTATTTTTAAGTCAGAAAAAGAAGGCATTATAAATCCTGAGCGAGACTTTGTACTCGTTGGAAAAGAACGGCACGACGTTGGGCGTCCAGACGATCAGGGATATCCGGTACGTGGATTAATTAAAAACGATTTTCTGTACTTGCGAAATTTTAAGCCGGAACGTTGGCCTTCGGGAAATCCTGAAACTGGATACCTGAATTGTGATGGCAGCCCCACAAAAACCTATGTTTTAGATACACGACGGTACAAAAGACAAATGAAATACTGGCAGCTCAACTTTGGGAAACGTGTTGAAGAAGAACTTTACAATATTAAAACCGATCCTTTTTGTCTGAATAACTTGGCTGACAATAAAAACTTTGCAGCAACAAAAGCCCACATGATCGATGAGATGAATAATAAACTTACCCAACAAGGCGATCCTCGAATTATAGGGGATGGCGATATTTTTGATAATTACAAATATTCAGGGGCAGTACAAAATTACTACAACCGCTATATGGCTGGCGAAATAATAAATGCCGGCTGGGTAAACAAAAGCGATTACGATTCGGACTTGCAGGAGAAATAGACCCTGATTGAAAAAACGAAACCGCTCCTTCGATCTTCGAAAGAGCGGTTTATTAGTGGGAATATTTTGCTAATGCCGGATTGTTGAAACTCCGGACTGGGTAAATTTTTTCTCAGTTTGTATCGCACCTAAACCTCTGCTTCTGCATCCTAATGGGATTTCAGGTGTAACAGAACCACAAATTTAGTCGAACGAAATACCTCAGCATTCCTTTTTCAAACTGGTTTAAATATTATTAATGAGTCCCGAAGGATAATTATTTCTCTTACAATACTAGTGCTGAATTAAATTCACCTTCTACCAAACCGTTTGGTACCATTTTATCAGCTTCTTCTTCGTTAATCCAAATCTTATCGTTAATCACGTACTTAAATTGGTATTCTTTTTCAGCATCCAACTTTAACGTTTGAGTGAAATCACCGTTTTTAAGTTTTTTCATTGGCTCAACATCAGTACTCCAATCGTTAAATTCACCAACAATTTTTACTGTATCAGCATCTTGTGATTGTTCTTTTGTAACTCTGAAAGACAATTTACATACTGGTTCGCTTTTCAAATACTGTTTTTTTATACTCATAATTCATTTTTTTGGACCCAAATATATTTGTTGTAAAGTCAATTTTCTGAAACCGTCATCGGTCTTCTCCTTATACACCAAAGGGCATAAAAACCAATAAACTATAAATACTGATTACCAACCGGCGCCTGTTGGCTATCAATAATTTATCATATCATTGCCAATTCAACAGTACTAATCTGAATCATTTTTTATTCAATCTAAATTTTTTGAAGTTTTAGTGTACCCTTTTGGGATTCTGTGATTGTTTTATGGTTTCCGTGTCAAAAGTATGTCTTTAACATTAATTAACAACTGCTTATCTGCAAAACTACCAGATATTTAACACACAGATAAGATTATTTTTGATCCTTTTTATTGCTTTTTGTACAAAAAAGTCGCCATACCAACCCCAATTATAACATTTTGGAAGTGACAACAAGTGCCAGAATTCATAAAAAATAACGTTTTCGAATGCCCAAACCAGCTAACCGACTCAGTAAAAACAACTACTTTTTAAACGAATTTACTTTTCGAATAAATTCACGAACTCTATTTTTATCCAACTCATTTTCCCAGATTCCATTTCTTTTAAACGATGAACCAATAATAAAACCATCGGCAAAAGGCCAGTAATCCTGAATATTTTGTTCATCAATTCCCGATCCAATCAACACCGGAACTTTTATGGCTTCTTTAACCACTTTCACATCTTCAACCGATGCCTTTTCACCTGTTGAATTTCCAGTGACAATTACACCATCGGATAAAAAGAATTCAGCGGCTTTAGCCATTTCTTGTATTGAAATATCGCCTGAAACAGCATGCGACGAATGTTTCTTTTTTATATCGGTAAAAATCCGAATGTGCCCGGCACCAATTTGTTTCCGATAACGCAACAATTCTCCTGCATCACTATTCATCATCCCTTCGTCGGCTAAATGACCAAACACAAAACCTTCGCTACGCACAAAATCAAATCCTGCAGCCAAGGCAACTGCGAGTGCTTCTTTGTTGGCACCAGCCAAAATCTGAATTCCAAGAGGTAATGAAATCACTTTTCGCAATTCGCAGGCAACAGCCGTCATAACAGAAATGATTTCGGGCCCTACAACACGATTCAGGTACGGACGATCGTGCATATTCTCAATCATTATCGCATCAACACCTTCTTGCTGCAAAATTTTTGATTCAACAACCGCATTCGCAATAATCGTTTCAACAGATTGATTATTCTTAGGAGTGCCTGCCAAAGCTCCAACATGCACCATCCCGATTATACTTTTTTGTAAATTCATTTTTGTATCGCTTACTTATTCTTTAAAGTTAAACAATAATTTTCAGGTAAACAGGCGGTCCAAAAAACACAGCCCGATCTTTATTATAACATCACAAAATCCTTTTATTTAGAATTTTACCCTGTGAATTTGTACATTTACAAATCTTAAAAATCTAAATCTTCTATTACATGAAAAACTTTACCTCTATTTTTATTATTTGCAGTACAGTACTACTTTTTTCGTGTGCGCCAAATCGAAAATCACAAACAAATACGCTCACAAAAAAAGAAATAAACGAAGGGTGGGAATTACTTTTTGATGGAAAATCGCTAAACAATTGGAAAACATTTAACGGAGGAGAAGTAACCGGCTGGAAAATTATTGACGGCATTTTGAACAACTCCGGTGTTGGCTCAGATCATGGTGGAGACATCATTTCCAAAAAACAGTATACAAATTTTGAATTATACATGGAATGGAAAGTAGCTCCGGAAAGCAATTCAGGCGTTTTCATCCATGTCCAGGAAGGACTTACAAATGCGATTTACGAATCGGGTCCCGAATACCAACTTATCGACGACAAGGGATGGCCGACACAACTTGAAGCTCACCAATACTCGGGAGCAAACTACGCCATGCATGTTCCCCAAAACGCAAAAGTGGCTCCAATTGATGAATGGAACACTACCAAAATTATTGTGAATGGACCTCATGTTGAACATTGGCTAAATGGAACAAAAGTAGTTCAATACGAACTTTGGACCAACGAATGGGAAGCAATAAAATCCAAAAGCAAGTGGGCAGAGGCACCTCATTACGGAATGTCAAAAACAGGTCATATCGGGCTACAAGACCACGGCGGATTAACCATGTTTCGAAACATGAAGATTCGGGAATTATAACGAATTAAATATGTGTAAGCAAGAAGGACAGGGCATGCCCTGTCTTTACCGTTCTAAAATCGTATAATATCAACTTCCGCTGAAATCGCACAGCTAAGGATTAACATGTTTGGCTCATGGTTTCCAACATTCATCCAAATACCTATCTTTGCTTCAAATAATTTTTTCAAATATGGCATTTACTGCGTTCAGGGACACCAAACCCTTCTCTCAATTAATATTCTCGGCCTTTGTAATTCTGGTTTGCTTTTTAGCCTTTACAGTTCTGTCACTACTTATTGCCTGGCCCTTATTTGGTATAGATTCAGTAATGAACATTTCGTCGCTCGGTAATTTCGAAAATCCTGAAAGTATTGCCATCCTGAAGTATTTTCAAACAGTGCAAGCCATTGGTTTATTCATAATTCCGCCCGTTATTCTTGGGTATCTCTTTCATGGAAAAATTAAGGAGTACCTCCATCTGAACAAAGCGGTTAATAACTCATCGCTTTTATTGGTAGTAGTGCTGATGCTTTTTGCCGGACCTTTTATCAATTTTATTGGCGAAATAAATAATAACATGTCGTTTCCGGATTGGATGTCGGGAATTGAAAAGTGGATGAAGGAATCGGAGGAAAATGCAGCGATAATAACCAAAGCTTTTCTCGATGTAAAAACAATTCCCGGACTGACATTTAATATTTTTATGATTGCTTTTTTACCGGCTATTGGGGAAGAATTGCTGTTTCGAGGTGTAGTTCAACGTATTTTTACCAACATGACCAAAAATTACCACTGGGGAATCTGGATTTCTGCCATCCTTTTTAGTACGCTGCACATGCAATTTTATGGTTTTGTCCCCCGGGTTCTTTTAGGCGCGATGTTTGGATATATGCTGGTTTGGAGTGGCTCGATGTGGTTGCCAATTGTCGGGCACTTTTTAAACAACGCCCTTGCCGTAATTGGGATGTACATGATAAATAACGAGCTAATCAGTCCTGATTTTGAGGAAATTGGCTCAACCAGCGACAGTTATTATATGGCCGCCATAAGTCTGGGGTTGGTTTTACTTTTTATGCTGATGCTTAAAAGGCAAAATGCCGGAAATCAAATAGAACTTGAAAGCCCGGTACTAAGCAAATTCGAATAACAAATCGGTTTGTAATTCTTGTGCAGTAAGCGTTTTCTTTTCGTTTCTTCTGAAAACATAAACAATACCGTATTCTTGCGCGATTTGCCGTTTCTGTTTTGGTGTTTCGGCTTCAATAGTTTCTTCTATTTCGGTCCACAACTTGCTGATAAATTCGTTTGTTAGCTTTCGCAGATTTTGCATTTTATCAAACGAACGAAGCGTATTTCGTTTTAACGTTTGCTGAAAAACAGCCGCATCGTGCAACTCGGCAACCTTAAATTTTACAAGAGCAATCGAAGGATTGTATATAGCACTTCCACCGTGTTGCATGCGTTGCTGCTCACCCTTTACCATTTTATTGCCCCATTCCAAAACTTCCGCCTCGGTATTTAGCGGAGGTACTTTCCCCTCGTACGCATCAAGCCCGTCGTAATACTTAATACCACCGTTTATTTCACCTCTTTCAGAAGCAAAAAGCAAAACCTGTATAAAGTGCGATACGTACATTTTAGCCCTATCAAAAACAGTTTTGTACTCTTTAATATTTTCAGTTTGAAGTTTGGTATCGAGTTCGTATTGCGTAAGGTGGTTTTCAAAATTGTTTTTTACATTCTGAAGTTCTTCAACTGAATGATTCGAGAATGCTAACTTTTTACCATCCTGTTTAATCACCTTCCCAAGCGCTGCATTTAAAGCGCGAATCCTTGCTTTGTCCGTAGTTGGCAAACGTCTGTATGGCATAATCTTCAAAGTGTTTATGCGAAGATACGGAATAGGCCACGTTGAATGATTTGTTCGCAAACCGACTTATGCACACACTGCTGTGCATTAACAGCCAAATTTTAACAGTTTATACTCCTGAGAAGCCTTGATTGCGCAAGTAATTAACAATCCCATTCGCAGGTTTCTCTCACTCATTTCCCCACAGAAGCAAAAAAAGGCCTTCCCAAAATTTTGGAAAGGCCTTTAGATATTGTAGTCAACTACTTTTATTCGCTAATTCTGGCTACCAAATACTCGCGGTTTAAGCGTGCAATGTTGGTAATAGAAATACTTTTGGGACATTCGGCTTCACAGGCCTGGGTGTTTGTACAACCACCAAAACCCAGCTCGTCCATTTTCGATACCATATTTTTTGCACGGCTTTTTGCTTCCACTTTACCTTGTGGCAATTTTGCCAGGTGCGAAACTTTTGCCGAAACAAATAACATAGCCGACGAGTTTTTACAAGCTGCAACACAAGCACCACAACCAATACAAGCTGCCGCATCCATCGATTCTTCAGCATCGTCGCGATTAATTGGAATCGTATTTGCATCGGGAACTCCACCGGTATTTACCGACACAAAACCACCTGCCTGAAGTATTTTTTCAAAAGCAGTACGATCAACTACCAAATCTTTGATTACCGGGAATGCACGTGCACGCCATGGTTCAATAGTAATTGTTTCGCCGTCTTTGAATTTGCGCATGTGCAACTGGCAAGTTGTAACTTCAGTGTCTGGCCCATGTGGACGACCATTGATATACAAACTACAGGTTCCGCAAATACCTTCGCGACAATCGTGGTCGAAAGCAATAGGATCGATTCCTTCTTCAATAAGCTGGTTATTTAAAATATCCATCATTTCAAGGAAAGAAGACCCGGTAGAAATATTCTCGATTGTATATGTTTCAAATTTTCCTTTGGACTTGGCGTTGTTTTGCCTCCAAACTTTTATTTTGAGTTTTTTCAAAATTTTATCAGCCATAATCTTACAGATTTATGATTTATAATTTTACCTGATTATTTGTACGAGCGCTGTGTCAGCTTCACGTTTTCAAACACCAAGTCTTCTTTATGTAATGTTGGCTCTTCGCCTTCTCCTTTGTACTCCCAGCACGAAACGTAGGTGAATTTTTCGTCGTTACGTTTTGCTTCACCTTCTTCTGTAGCCGACTCTTCGCGGAAGTGTCCACCACACGATTCGTTTCTATCCAGTGCGTCGCGAGCCATCAGTTCACCAATATCAAGGAAATCAGCAACACGTCCTGCTTTTTCAAGCTCTGGGTTCAGGTTGTTCAATTCGCCAGGAATACGAACATCTTTCCAGAATTCAGCACGAATCTCTTTAATGTCAGTAATTGCTTTTTTCAAACCTTCAGCATTACGAGCCATACCAACGTTGTCCCACATGGTTTGACCCAATTTTTTGTGGAAGTAATCAACTGGTTTCGACCCCTTAATATTGAATAGTTTTTCAATACGACCGCTTACCGCTCTTTCAGCAGCATCAAATTCCGGAGCTTTTACATCAATCTTTGGAGTCATGATCTCATCTGCCAGGTAATCACCAATGGTATATGGAAGAATGAAATATCCATCAGCCAAACCTTGCATCAAGGCAGAAGCACCCAATCGGTTAGCTCCGTGATCGGAGAAGTTTGCCTCACCAATCGAGTATAAACCAGGTACGGTAGTCATTAAGTTATAATCAACCCAGGTTCCACCCATTGAATAGTGGATGGCAGGGTAAATCATCATTGGCTCTTTGTAAGGGTCAACATCGGTAATTTTTTCGTACATCTGGAACAAGTTTCCATAACGTGCTTCAATTACGTCTTTACCCAAACGTTCAATCGAATATTTAAAGTCAAGGAAAACTGCTTTTCCTTCGCCGTTCACACCAAAACCTTCATCGCAACGTTCTTTTGCAGCACGCGATGCAACATCACGAGGCACAAGGTTACCATAAGAAGGATATCTTCTTTCCAGATAAAAATCGCGATCTTCATCAGGAATGTCGTTTGCACGAATTTCACCTTTTTGCAGTTTTACTGCATCCTCTTTTTTCTTTGGGACCCAAACACGACCATCGTTACGAAGCGATTCTGACATCAAGGTCAGTTTCGACTGCTGATCGCCATGAACAGGAATACAAGTCGGGTGAATTTGTACGAAACAAGGATTCGACATTAAAGCACCTTGTTTGTAACATTGCCATGCTGCCGATCCGTTACTTCCCATTGCATTGGTTGAAAGGAAGAATACGTTTCCGTATCCACCGGTTGCAACAACTACCGCATGTGCTCCAAAACGTTTGATTTCTCCTGAAACCATGTCGCGGGCAATAATTCCGCGGGCTTTTCCATCGATTTTAACAACGTCCAACATTTCGTGGCGGTTGAACATTTCAACATTCCCTTTCGAAATCTGACGATTTAAAGCCTGATAAGCACCAATTAACAACTGTTGGCCAGTTTGCCCACGGGCATAAAAAGTACGACTTACCAATACACCACCAAACGAACGGTTATCTAACAAACCGCCGTATTCGCGACCGAATGGTACACCCTGAGCCACACATTGGTCGATAATATTTGGTGAAACCTCAGCCAAACGATATACGTTTGCTTCGCGTGCACGGTAGTCACCTCCCTTAATTGTATCGTAAAACAACCGGAAAACCGAGTCGTTATCGTTCTGATAGTTTTTTGCAGCATTAATACCACCCTGTGCAGCAATCGAGTGAGCACGACGCGGGCTATCCTGGTAACAAAATGCTTTTACGTTATATCCTAATTCTGCCAACGACGCAGCTGCAGAGGCACCACCTAATCCGGTTCCAACAACAATTATCTCTAATTTACGCTTGTTAGCAGGGCTAACCACCTTAATGGCCGATTTGTGGTTATTCCACTTTTCGGCTAACGGACCTGCAGGTATTTTTGATTCTAATATGCTCATAATCTTTTTCCTTTCTTATTTATACATTCCCAACATAAAATAAAGTGGAATAACCGCATAACCTACAGCAATAAGTACTGCATAAATGTTACCAATCGCTTTCCATCTTTGTAACCAGTTTTTGTTGTTCAATCCTAAAGTTTGGAAAGACGACCAAAAACCATGTGAAAGGTGAATACCTAATAAAACTCCACCAAGAATGTGAAGAATTCCCAAGACAGTACTGTTAATGAAAGTTGCCGAAACCAATGCATAAGCGTTATGCATGTGTGTTCCGTTAATAGTTACTTCTGTAAGAAGCGGATCTCCTGTAAACTTCATTTTCACAAAGAAGTTAATCATGTGAATAATAAGGAAAACCAGTACCAGAGCACCCAAAACAAGCATGTTGCGCGATGCCCACGTGCTTGCTCCGCTCATGTTCTTTTGCGCATACTTTACAGGGCGTGCTTTCCAGTTTACAAATTCAAGAAAAAACGACCATACAATGTGAATAACAAAACCCAATCCCAGGATAGGTTCCATCACTTTAATCAATGGGTTAGTAGCCATAAAGTGAGCTCCCTGATTAAACAATTCACCACTGTTGTCAAAAATCAGTAATAAGTTGAGACCCAAGTGGACGGCGATAAAAACCATCAGGAACAATCCCGAAAGGCTCATCACAAACTTTCTTCCAATTGAGGCTGTTAAAAATTTGCTCATAATCTATTATTTATTTTGGTTGTATTTGAATTCATTTTTTGAGTCGCACAAATGTAGACGAACGTGTTTTCACTCGCAAAAAAGGTGATGCAAATTAGCTAATTTAAAATGTTTCTACAAACAATTTAATTTTGGCTTTATATTGGGGGTTTTTGCGCTAAGATTTTAGTATTGTTTTGGTGAAAATATGCGTTTATTACAACGGATACCTACCTCTGAATTAATTTTGGAATTCGTAAGTTTCAAATGACTCACATTAAAAAACAGAGCTTTTATTCCATCAGAATCAGAAAAGCTCCTTAAACGCCCGGGTCCACTCGCGCAGCGTAAACCGGTCGGTTAACGCCACCAGTTCTGTTGGATGAAAAGCATCGTCAACATCAAGAACATCAACCGAATCAAACGTACACTGAACAGCTACCGTTTTGTTATCTTTTAATTTGACAAAACCTTTAATGCGATAAGCTTTGGGAGCCCACTCGCTTAAAAACAATTGAAGCGACTGCAACGAAACCTGACGAGCACTTTTTATAACCATGGAATTTACATCGGGGCGAGACATGCTTTTTACTTCGCCAAAGTAAAATTTATTTATTGCCGAATTCCCAAGCTCAAAATCAATTTTACAAAACGAGGTTTGTTTTATTTCGGTGAAAGGATTAATCTTTCTGATTTCCTGCTCAATCTGCTCTAACCCACTATCAACCAAATCGGTTTTATTCACAACCACCACATCAGCCATACGTAGCTGGTGCGAAACGCGTTGTTTCATTAAACCCACTTTGGCAAAGTTCTGAGCATCCACAATACACCAGTTGGAGGCCAGGTAAATTTTTTCGGCCAGCGAGCCTGCAGAAATAACTTCCGAAATGGAGGTGGTATCCGACAATCCGGAAGCTTCTATAATTAAAATATCGGGATGAAACTGGTGGATAAATTTTTCGAGCGAGCGCACAAAATCGCCCAACAAACAAACACAAAACACCGACCCGTTATTAATCTCCAGCAGGTTAAAATCCTCGCCCATTTTTTTTAGCTCTGCACCATCGATATTCGAAGGTGCAAATTCATTCTGAATTATCCCTATTTTCTTTTCAGCAGAATACTGCTCTATAATTTGTTTCAGGAACGTAGTTTTGCCGCTTCCCAAAAAACCGGAAATAATATGAAATGGTATTTTTTGCATTTTCCTTCACCTATTAATGTCATTTCGACGATGAATGAGGAGAAATCTATTTCAATGTAAAAGATTCCTCAGTCGTTTCTTCTTCGGAATTACAGTTATTTCTTATCAACCGCCTCGCGCACTTTACAAATATGCCCCGGTGTAGTGCCACAGCAACCACCAATTATATTGGCACCGGCTGCAATAATTTTTGGAACCAGGGTAGCCATTTCATCCGGCGTTTCAGGGAAAACGGTTTCGCCATCCTGATACACCGGCATCCCGGCATTGGCATGCACCAATATCGGAATTTCGGCATTCGCTTTTCTTATTTCTTTTACAATTCCAATCATATCAGCAATGCCATTCCCGCAATTGGCCCCAATTAACTCGGCTCCGGCGTCAATTAAGGTATTTACCATATCGGTTGGTGCAATGCCCATCATTGAACGAAATTCCCCGTCAACGGTTTTGTCAAACGTCATGGTACAGAATACTTCGCAGCTGGTATTTTCCTTTGCCGCTTTAATGGCCAGGCGGGCTTCATCCAAATCGGTCATGGTTTCAATCATAATGGCATCTACACCACCGGCTTCCAACCCTTGTACCTGTGTTTTAAAAGCCTCATACAATTCGCCTTCTGTCACCTCGCCCATCATTAGTAGTTTACCTGTTGGGCCAACCGAACCCAGCACAAATTTATCGCCGGCAGCTTTACGACTGATTTCCGCAGCAGCCTTATTCAGCTCAAAAACTTTATCTGCCAATCCATATTTTTCAACCTTATAAACTGTGCCACCAAAACTGTTGGTTTCAATCATATCGGCACCCGACTCAATGTAACTTTTTGCAATATCAAGCACATCATCAGCATGTGTCAGGTTCCATTCTTCCGGGCACTCGCCGGGTTGCATTCCTTTTTTCTGTAAAAATGTTCCCCAGGCGCCATCAGACACCAATATTTTCCCTTGTTTTATTTGATCGATAATTTTTCCCATAACGAATAAATCCTTTGTGAAACTTTGCATTGTTTCCTTCGTGTAACTTTGTGGTAAAACCAATAAACCACAAGGAGCACAAAGTGCACCTGCAAAGTAACACAAAGGATTTTAAATATCAATTTCAGAGTTCTTTAATCCATTCTTTCATTACATCCAGAGATGGCTCTATTCCTTCCGATTTTAGTTTGTAATTTACAGTAACAACAGCGGGCCCTTTTGCCACACCATATTTTGCCATTTTTTCTTTATCGGAAATTACTTTTACCTCAATATCCTTACCCAATTCGGTAATGGCACGATGTATATTTTGTTTTATACCTGTACATTCAGCCTCTTCGCTACAGAGCAATAATATTTTACTTTTCCTTTGTTGAATTTTCAGCTTTAGCTTTGCATTAATGCGTTTCTGAATAGCTGCAACCAGTTCAGACTTTGGTGGAATCTGCGAAACAAAAGCAATTTTCCCATCGATACAAATGGTTGGAATATTTTTCACCATTAACGATGACATAAAAGTAACTGCGTCCATTTTTTTAATGGCATGTTCGCGCCACTCCACAACTCCTTCAAATTGTGGTGCCACTTTTTTAACTGCTTCAACCATATACTGGCAAGGTGCACACGATTCCGAATCGAGGGTAATAATGTCAACAATTACTTTATCGGCCTGCCCGTAATCTTTCATATTAAAGATTTCGAGCGTACTTTCTTTTTTCTCCAGGGCACGCACCACATCTTGTTTGTACGGATCGTGAACCAAGTCGCTAACCGCCTTTATATTTGCAGGAGGAGTATCCATTGGTAAGTCGCAACCCGGTGCAAGAATAAATCCTTTTTTGCCACCCATATCCAAACATTCCATTGCATTTTCGCGCGAATCATCTTCGTTACCCATTAACAGAACCACAGTCAGCTTCATGTTTCCACCAAAACTGATCCCTTTTTTAAGGGCAATTTCTTTTACAAAATCAAGTGGTATATTTTCGTCGATTGAAACATTGTCGGGTTTACAATTGCACATGGCCTCAATGTTTTGTTGCGCGTGACCGCAAACAAAAAACGAACTTAGTTTTTCCTTTTTTCGTACAAAGTCGAAAATTTCGGTACAGTACGGTGTAACAAAAGTTTCAAAAGTCATCGGGTCAATCTGACTGGTCATCGGATCAACAACAGCAATAATATCACAGCCGGCATCTAAAAGATATTCTGACATTTTTACACCCACTTTTGTGCAAAACTCCATTACAGCATTAACCTCTTCAGGAGCTTCAAACAATTTCATAAATATATCGGTACCCATTAGATGAAGTGCCAATGTAAATGGTCCGGTAATTAAACCATACAAAGCTACATCAGGGTGCTTTTCGCGTAAAATTTTTGTTGCCTCAACAGCCACAGGTATACGACCATCTGAAATTTCCGGAACTTTTAAATCCGCCAAACTAGTTCCGTTTGCCAGCGGGTGAGTGATTACTGCAGGCGGATTATGTGGTGCCCATTGCAGGTTGCATCCTAAAATTTCGGCTTCAATCTGCAAATCAAAGACTACCGGTACACCATCGGGGTTGTATTCTTCAATTGCCTTACTAACTCCTTTTACAACCTCGTCAGTCGATTTCAGATAGGTTTCTGCATCAACACCTGTCAAATACCCGCCGTGAACCCCAACAAATGGCACCCATGGTATGCGTTCTACTTCTTCAAGAGCAAATGCTTTTTTTATTAATTCAAGTCCTTTCATTTTATTTGAGTATTTAAATTTTTAGTAGTGAATAGTACAACCAGTTTAACTCAGTCATTTAATTCTTTAACTTGACAAAGCGAAATGATAATTTTTATTTATTGGTTGGGCATACCTGTCTCATTTCAGAAAACTACGTATTTCCAATCAACTTAATTTCAGCAAATTAACAGTATATTTTTTCAGAGAAAGTTAGTTTCAGGTAGCATTCTTACTACTCACAACCAAAAATCTTACATCTGTTTATGCTACCTGCGAATTTAAATATTCAACCAAACCCTGTGGGTCGGCAGAATAAGCGTCGGCACCAATTTTTGCACAGAAATCGGCTGTAACAGGCGCTCCTCCAACCGCAACTTTTGCATTCGGCAGTTCCTCTTTAATTGCTTTTGTAATTTTTTCCATGTTAACCATGGTTGTTGTAAGCAGTGCCGACAATCCAACAAAGGCATTTTCATGTTCTTTCATAGCAGCCACAAACTGTTCTGCTTTTACATCGGTACCTAAATCAACCACTTTCCAACCGTTTCCTTCAACCATCATCGAAACCAGGTTTTTACCAATATCGTGAAGGTCGCCTTCAACTGTACCAATAATAAATGTACCTTTTTGTTTTACCTCACCCGACAGAAAGAATGGTTTGAGATGCACCATTGCAGTACTCATTGCTTTTGCCGACATTAATACCTGCGGAACAAACACTTTGTTTTCGCGGAACTTAACGCCTACTTTTTGCATTCCAACCATCAATCCTTCGGTTAAAATATCCTGGGCAATTACTCCCTCCTCAATGGCTTGTTTTGTCAATTCATCCGCTCCGTCCTGCCCTTTCATTTGTGGAGGAAACGGAGCCGCTTTATTAATTTTCCCAAACTCTATACACTCTGCAATTTGTGCTAATAATTCACTCATGGTTTAAATCTTGATTTTTTTATGATTATGATACGGACAAATTTACCCATGTCTTATTCTTGAAAAAATAGTATTTTCTTTGAAAAAGATGGAATATATTACTGTCTTTCAACAATTATTTAGCAATTTTATAAACACGTTTAGTTTTATTGTCAATGATTAAGAAAAACAGATACTTCACTATTCCTTCGCCTTTGGTAAATGAACAACGCAAAAATCCTTTGGTACTCGATTTATTTATTAGCGAAACAGGCGAAATTGAAGTAGAACAGGGCACAATTTGGGGTTCGCAAAATAAACTAGAGAAATACTTGCTTGTGTACTGCACAAAAGGAAATGGTTTTGTAGTAATTGAGGGTGAACAAATTCTGGTTTCGAACGACCAGTTTTTTATCATACCCAAAGGAATGTCGTTTAAGTTTTATTCGGTACTTGATGTGAATTCCAAACTTTTAATTGCCTACTTTGATGGATGGAAAGCCATGCGATTGGGCAAAGAATTCGCACTGGTGCGCAACTTAATTCCATCGGTAAACAATATGGTTGCGAACCGCGAAATGCTATTCGATGAGATATTCAATAATCTTTCGAAAGGATTTCATGACGAGAACATGCAATACATCAATTTTTGTTTTGGGCATTTACTCGCTACCTTCATTTACGCCAGCCGCACCAAAGAAGAGGCTGAGACTGAAGCCAACCCTGTAGTTAGCCGCGCCATTAATTTCCTGAATAAAAACCTCGATAAAAAACTCTCGCTAAACGAAGTGGCTGCAGAAGTTGGCTACTCGCCCACCTATCTCACCACCATTTTTACGCGAGAAACAAACTACTCGCCAATGAGTTACTTTTCACATTTAAAAATCCTGAAAGCCTGCGAATTTCTCGACTATACAAAAATGAAGGTGAAAGAAATTTCATTTAACTTAGGTTACACCGACCCCTATTACTTTACGAAAGATTTTACCAAGAAAATGGGACTGTCGCCAAGAAATTACAGAAACAGAGTTAATTAGAACTCAGGAGAAATGCGAAATCTACGCCAAACTTTAAGTATCGCTATACATTTCTAATAGTTGTTAAAAATATTTTGTGAGAATCCTAAAATTGGCGTAAATTTCCCACCAGCAATCCAAATACTGACTGAATAAATAATTTATGTTCAAGACTGGTTTTGTAATAAATTCAAATTAATACAAATATTAAATCAAAGATTATGAAAAAGGTTTTTATGGTAATGGCAGTTGTATTTGCCTCTGTTTCATTTAGTAATGCCCAGGAACTCGGGGTGCGTTTTGGAGATGTTTCGGGCGGAAACGTAGCTATTGATGGAATATTCTCTACCGGCGATTTTAGCAGAATTCATGCGGATGTATCGTTTGGCGATGGAGTTGGCATAGATGTACTTTGGGATTTTTTGTATCGACCTTTGGGCGACGAAGCCTTTAATTGGTATGTTGGTGTTGGACCTTATATCCAAATTGACGATCCATTTTGGTTGGGAGTTGCAGGTGAAATTGGACTGGAATACCGCTTTAATGGAATACCTGTTGCCCTGGGAATAGATTATCGGCCTTCGATAAGTATTATTGAAGAAACAGAATTTCATGGCAATGGATTTGGATTTAATATCAGATACAGATTTGGAGAATAAACTATTTTGAATCATCGACTCGTGGCAAAACAGAGTCGCATAAAAAAAATTAAAGGAATGGAGTGACGATACTTTATTCCTTTTTTGTGCCCTGACCCGACCTGTCCAGTTCCTGCTCAAATTTTAAAATCACATCCATCCCCGATTCTTTTGAACTCCCGCTTTGAAGCCGCAGAAACAGTTTATCGTTTAATTCATACTCAAGCGTTATGGTTTCAGGAGTGATTTCATCACCATCCACCTCACCAAAACCGCGCTGGTAGATCACAAAAAGATCGTTGGTAATGTATTTCCCGACCACAAAAGCGGCACTTTGCCAATTTTCGGTTGCAGTTACTTCAATCATATCAAGATTAAACTGCGATCCAATGGTTCGGCTCAACTGAGAAGTAACAAGGTTGGTTACAGCGTTTGACCCAACCGAGCCTAACAATCCATTTTGTGCACCGTAACCAATTTCATCGCTTGTGGCTCCAAATACCAGAATAGATATTCCATCTGTTTCAGTAATCTCGTTTCCATCCAGAATAAAAGTAATATCGGGTTCCGAGAGTTCGCCTGCAACCATCATCTTGAGGTAACGTTTTTCCTTATCCCTTCCTCTATACACGTATTCGGTCTCAATGTTTAAAGTCGGATCCAGTTCTTCACCTCCCTGGAAAATTATTTGACTATCGGTTATATTCAGTTTTCGCCCATACAACACATAATACCCTCTTACAATATCTATATTCCCAAATAATTCAAAGTAGGGCCCGGTTTTCACTATTTCCAATTCTCCGTTCAGTTCAACCCGCATATCGTTACTTCTTATCCAGGTATTTTTAGGAATCTCAACAAATAATCTTCCCGTTAATTGTTCCGTAAATTTATTGGCCTGCTTTTTATTTTTGTCTTTATTTACTTCTGTAATACGATTTAACAAAGTTGAATCACCTGGCGCTTCCAATGCCTCAACAAGCATTGGGATATCGTACTCAGCATCGGTTTTATCGTCCGACATTAGTGCAGGTAAAAATACATCGGAGCGGATTACTTTAATTTTTCCTCCAAACTCAGGATGCTGCTTACCTGTTTTAATAAAAGTATTGGCATCGATTAAAACTTCATAGTTTCGATGTTTTGTAATAAAAAACTTATTGGCATCGAGTTGTAACGACGAACTAGTAATGTTGCCTTTTATAATTGTTGAGTCAAACGCTATTTCTCCGGCTACAGAAATCAATCCGTTATTTTGTTTTACCAAAAAGGTATCAACCCGAATCAGGTTACCATCGAATACGATGTTTGTACGAATATCGTCGTAGCTAATGCCCAGGTTATTACTAATATACTGCCCGTTGTCTACGTTCAAATTTCCATAAAAAAGCGGATTAGTAATCTCTCCACTGGCCTTAACCGCACCATTTAACACTCCTTTTATACTGTCGTCGGTAACAAACGATGTTACTATTTCTGAAATATCGAGCGAATTGACAACCATGTCGGCAGTAAAATTTTCGGGAGGAGTGTAAACAAATTTTAGCGAATCGAGATACGCCTTAAACGGAACATTCAAACGGGCAATAAACGAATCGCCCAGTTCGGGAATTTCCAACTGCGCAAATCCCGTTTGGTCTTTATATCCAAATTCTGATACCAGCGATGATACTGCGTACACTCCGTACTCCGGTTCTTGCAATTCAAGTATGCCTTTTACCTGCGGATCGGACGAAGTTCCTAAGATTGTAATGTCTCCGTTAAAGTATCCTTTTAAAGAATCCTTCTCATCAAAATAACGATTGAGTTGACTGAGGTCAAACTGACTGACTTCTACAT
The DNA here is from genome assembly GCA_026671195.1 of Draconibacterium aestuarii. GTDB lineage: Bacteria > Bacteroidota > Bacteroidia > Bacteroidales > Prolixibacteraceae > Draconibacterium > Draconibacterium aestuarii. The sequence continues at coordinate 98,074 of JAPOHD010000029.1, forward strand.
GAAAATAATTGGAATCGGAACCGGATATCATTCCGTTTGCAGCCAACACAAAATCTTCCCGGTTTTTATCTCTGATTCTTAGGTTTTCAATTTCCAATTTTTCACTTTCATAAAGACGTGACCTCATGGTGTCGGGCAAATAAAAATCAGACAAAACAGTTTTCACCTCAAATTTTGGAACTTCAATCGATAACGTATCTCCCGTAACGATTTGTGTTTTTAACAAAGCACTAAAATTGTCATCCCAAACCAGGGTTGCTGCAATGTCCATTTTATCCTCTGAATAGTAAAAGTCAACAACAGCAGAGTCCATCACAGAGGGCCCGGCTTTTACTTTATGAGCCGTGGTATTTACATTTACATGCAACGAATCCTCCTCAACCGAAACCAAATAGTGGCCCTTTGCTGTTTCAATTTCCGAAGAGTAACCTTCGGCATTATAAATAGTTACATCACCACCAATTTTTAATGTATTAACCGGCCCGTAAATTCTGGCAACCGTTGCTGCTGAATCAAATTTAACGGGCAATTCAACCAGTGATTTAATAACCTCCAACGATTTTATATCTGCATAAAGCAATGATTCAAGATAAAGGGAATCAAGCGAAAGAGTGCCCACGCCGAAAGCAACTGCACCCGGAGAATTTACGCTTAAAGAATCAATCGATAACTCATTCTCTCTAATTTCGACATAAGCCTGCAAACTATCGAGCGGAAAATTATACACCGAACTATTCGTCAAATTCAGGTTTGCATTGGCAAAAATAGCATCGATATTAAAACCCTTTCCTTCAGCGTTTACAAATCCATTTATTGTCGTACCAATCAGTTGCGGGATAAATCTGGTTAAATTCACCTCTTCGCAAAGTAATTGAGCTTTATATTCAGGCAGTTTCTCCCAATTTGTTAAGTTCCCTTTAACCGCGACATCTCCAAAGTCCGATTTTAGGGAAATGTCAGCTACCACGCTGTCTCCCTCTACTATTCCAGACAGCATAAGCGTATCGATTAAAACACTGTTGTAAATCGAATTATCCAGGTGCCCCGAAACCCGGGTGCTTGTTTTAAAGTCCAAAAGATTCTTTCCTTCTGCCTGAATATTTCCGTTAATTACTCCCTGATGATCTTTACTTTCAATCCAATCGTTCACTTTAAAATTAGTGAATACAACCGCTGATGAATAAGGGACAGGCGCCCTTTTGGCAAGAAGACCGGAAAGTGAATGAACCGATAATTCGGCCCAAACCGATTGATTGTTGTGGTTTAATTTAGCCACGGCAGAAACCGAATCGTTGTGTGTAGTAAAATCAATTTTTACTAAAGGCGAACACAACAACCTAAAAGAAGGGACAAAAATTTCGAGATCGTTTTTATCGATCTTCCCTTCGCTAATGGTTCCCTTGCTGTTTTCTATCGATTGATACTCCCCATTAAAATCGATTGATGAACTGCCGGCGAGCAAAAGCAGACTGTCTACCTGCATTCCATGCTGATTCATCTTATAAATTCCGCTCAGGTTTTTTAATTCAATGGTTGGATTTTCTGTATTCAGGCTAAAAGTATTCAACTCTACCAGGGTTCGATCGCTACTGTATTCTCCACGCGCAATTAAATGAATAGCTGAAGTTTTTGAGGGAATAATTTCTGAAAATGCAGAAACGGTAACACTTCCATCCTTTAAAATTATATTTTCAGCCTTTACTGTAAAATTAAATGCCCCTTTCTTCTCTGTTTTAGCTGCCGGTTTTTGTTTTACAAACGAATGAATGTTCCAGCTGCCATCTGTTTCCTGTTTAAGAACTATTGCCGGTTTTTCAATAATTACCGAGTCTATGCTTATTATTTGTTTCAACAAAGGCAACAAGTGATAGTTCAGCTTTACTTTCGAAAGCGAGGCAACTAAAGTGTCTTTGTCGGCAAGTTCAATGTCGGTAATAACTAATTCGTTGTACCAGTTTCCTTCAATTTTACCTATCTCAAAGTTTACATTCAGTTGATTCCCTACCAGCTTTACAATCTGTATTTTTGCCTTTTCTTTAAAGAAGGACGTTTGCGTAAGTAGCAGCAAAGAAATAAGCAGCAGAATAAATCCTGCAACAAAAATCAAGGTATATTTCCATATTTTGCTCATTCTTTTTAAAATGTATGACCGATGTTAAAATGAACCTGCCAGTTTTTTGCATCATCAAAAACAGGGCGGGCAAAATCGAGCCCGGCCGGCCCAATGGCGGTTTTTATTTTAAAACCGGCTCCGGCAGCATAATGCAAGTCGTTTATTCGATATGAAAATGATTTCGCCCACACATTTCCGGCATCAGCAAACAATGCCAGTTTCATTTTCCGGCCTACATCAAACCGAAATTCAACACTCGATTCCAAAAGACTGTTTCCTCCAATGGGCGTTTCGTTTTCGTCGTGTGGCCCCAGGTTACTCCTCGACCATCCTCTTACCGAATGACTTCCACCCGCAAAAAATCGTTCTTCATAAGGAATAAACGTATTGTCATCGGTTCTTTTTATTCCTCCAATTTTTCCTTTTAAACCCAAAACCACTCCTCTTCTAATTCCTAAATATGTTTTAAACTCGCCCAATAATCTAAAAAACGGCATTTCACTACCCCAAATAATATCGTTGGTTTTTGTATTAAACGAAATGGCAAATCCCTGAACAGGATCTAAAATGGGATCGGCATTGTTATAAATACCTCCAATTACAATGCCCCTTTTTTTATAATACGATTCCACTTCCTGCGAAGTATTACTTTCGGAAAAACCACTTGTATCAACGCTAACATCCTCAAAAATGATTCCGATTGAGGTATTTAATTCTTTCGAAAAATTCTGAAGGAAAGTAACATTATATCCCACTTTGTCCAGCTTATATCCTGGCTCGTCCTGTTGCTGTGCAAACGGATGAAGCGTAAGCGTATTCATAGGAAACAGAAACGAAGGTTGCGAAAATTTTACATACACATTGTACGGCTCCAGCCCCGAGTGTTTGGCATAAAAATTAAGCCGCCCGGTATTGGTAATAAAACTCAGGTACTGAAAATCAGTAAAAGCCCTGAGTTTATCTTCGCGCCCGTAACCTGCACCAAATCGGGCCGACCAACGCGGAGCTTCGTTAATAAGAATTTGCATGGGTAAGGTATCAACGGGTTGTTGTTCAATCTGCGTTTTTACAGATGCAACCCTGTAGTTTCCCTGGCTGTAAATGTTTTTCTGCGACTGGTCAATTTTCTTTTTCGACCATATTTCCCCTTCTTCGTAAGCCAACTGCCGAAGAATACTTTCAGTACGAATTCTACTGTTGCCAACCACGTTTGTCGGCCCAAAATAAGTCAATGGCCCGCGGTTGATATCCCAATTCAGTTTTGTTGTATTCTTAACGGTATCCACATCTAATTTCGGATCCACAACCGCAAACGGATACCCTTCATCGTAAAAAACTTCGGCAATGGTGAGCCTGTCTTTCGAGATATCTTCATCGCGAAATATTTTTGATTCCGAAGCCTCAGATCGAAATAAGATATTCCTTTGCTCACCCGAACCAAGCACCTCACCTAAACGATAAACAGAATCAACCTGATACGAAATGCCTGAAATAACAATTGGCTCGCCCTCTGTTACATACAATGTTAATTTTACTTTTTTATTTTTAGTGACAACAACTCCGGGTTTCTCAAACCTTACATGATAGTAGCCCGCTTTTTGATAAAACACCTTTAGTCGTTTTATATCATCGTAGTAGAGTTTCGAATTGTAGGAAACCGGTTCTTTCCCCAATATTTTTTGTTTGAACCAATTGCTGGACTCAAGCGTAATTTCATCTTTCAAGCGGGAATTGGGAAAGTGTTTATTGCCACGAAATTTTACCTTTCGTACAACAACATTTTCCTGAGCCGAACTCAGAAGTGAAAAAAACATTAGAAACATGCAAAAAACTACGTACTTCAATACCTTATATTTTTGTTGAAAACCGTTAATAGATGTGGCATTTATAAAAAATAAAGATAGAAAAGAACTTTCGATATGTGCAACTGAAAACCATTCGTTTTTGCAAAAAACCTCATTCAATTAATCCTGAAAACCGACATTCTCCGGATCAAAATCTCCCGGTATTTTAGCAAATAGCTTAATGATCAGCACCATTTAGTCATCAAATGGCACCATTTAGTGATTGATTGGTGCCAGTGGATCATTGATTGGTACCATTTGGTGAGTGATTGGTGCCTGTCAGTCATCAATTGGTACCATTTAGTTATTGAATGGTTGCACCCGGTTCTGCAATCAACCTTATTGTTCCACTCTGTCGACAGCAGAAAAGAAACCTGCTCAGTTTTTACTGCACAATACTTTTTCAGAACAACCCGAATCCCAACAATTCAAACGATTCTGTTTGAATAAATCGTTGCAAATCCTAACTTTAACACCAACTATAATCTAAACCAAATGAGTACACCCTTCCTGATCTTCATTGTTATTTCGGCTGTCGTTCTGCTTCTTTTTATGGTGTTGAAATTAAAAATAAGCGCCTTTATTGCACTGTTGATCACCGCAATTTACGTGGGAATAATTTCCGGAATGCCTCTAAAAGAAGTAACAACCGCCATACAGGACGGAATGGCAGGCACACTTGGTTTTGTAGCTACAGTAGTTGGGTTGGGGGCCATTTTCGGACAAATGCTGGAAAGCTCGGGCGGAGCAGAATCGCTGGCACACTACCTCATCAAAAAATTTGGAACCGACAAAGCTTCGTGGGCAATGGTAATTACCGGCTTTATTGTGGCGATCCCGGTTTTTCTCGATGTGGGATTTATTATTTTGGTTCCGATACTATACGCACTGGCACGAGACTCAAAACGTTCGCTGTTGTACTACGGAATTCCTCTTTTGGCCGGGCTGGCTGTAACCCACAGTTTTATTCCGCCAACACCGGGACCGGTTGCCGTGGCCAATATCATTAATGTGCAACTGGGCTGGGTAATACTACTGGGAATAATTCTTGGTTTCCCAACCGCTATTATTGCCGGGCCTGTTTGGGGAAAATATATTTCAAAAAAAATATACATCGTTCCTCCCCTTGAATTTGACAAAACTTCGGAACAAACCTTCGACGAAAACAACCGACCATCGTTTCAACTGATCGCCCTCATCATTGCCATTCCCTTGTTTCTGATACTGTTGAACACGTTTACCGGGCTGGCCGTCGACCGCGAGTTGGTTTCACAATCGATTTGGACCGATACTTTTGAATTTATAGGGCACCCGTTTTCGGCACTGATAATTGCCACACTTATTGCCACCTACTTTTTATGCATAAGGCGGGGAATGGACAAACAAAAGGTACTCGACTTATCGACAAAGGCACTTGGCCCTGCAGGAATAATTATTCTGATTACAGGTGCCGGTGGCGTTTTAAAAGAAATGCTGGTGGATAGCGGCATTGGAAAAATCATGGCCGAATCGATGGCCAATTCGGCCTTGCCTCCTATTTTACTGGCCTGGCTTTTGGCTGCCGTTGTTCGGGTTACGCAAGGTTCGGCTACCGTGGCCATGATTACGGCTGCCGGAATTATTGCCCCGGTATTAACCGAGTTTGATCTAAACGATCCGCAGCGTGCATTGGTAGTTTTGTCGATTGCATCGGGAGCAACTTTACTTTCGCATGTTAACGACAGCGGCTTTTGGCTGGTAGGTAAATATTTTGGAATGACCGAAAAACAAACGCTGCAAACCTGGACCGTAATGGAATCGATAATTGCAATTTGTGGTTTGGCATTTACTTTGTTGGCCAGTTTATTCTTCTAATTTTGCAGAAATCGTCGAGCGCATAGCGTAAGACGCAAAGCAAATCAGATGAACTTCGTTTTCAAACATTTTTCAGAGTTAACAACAACAGAACTCTACGATATTCTTCAGCTTCGGGCCGAAATATTTGTGGTGGAACAGGATTGCGTGTACAACGATTTGGATGACCTGGACAAAGATGCGACACACCAATTCCTGAAGAAAAACGGTAAAATTGTAGCCTACTCGCGCCTGTTAAAACCCGGCACACGTTTCCCCGATTATTCAATCGGTCGTGTTGTAATAAAAGAAACCGAACGCGGTACCGGGCTTGGCATCCAAATGATGGAAGAAGCAAAATCATTTATTTTAAACGAATGGCAAGCCGTAAAAATTAAAATAAGTGCACAGAAATATCTGCGAAAGTTCTACGAAGATTTAGGTTTTAAAGTGGTTACAGAAGAATATCTGGAAGATGGCATTCCGCATTTTGGAATGTTGTTCGAAAGAAAATAGTATTGACTTTATCACAAATTCACATGCGCACAGTTTTTCTCATAACGTTTCTCATTCTTGCAATTGCCGGTAAAGCCAGTGAAAAAGACAGCCTGGTAAACCGAATTTTCAATCTGGCCTATAATCAACAATACGAAGCGGCCGAAACACTTTTGCAGAAGAATAAAACAAACATCGACGCACTCTATTTTGCTGTTCTGGAAATTGATATGAGCTACTGGAAAAATGTAACCGGAACCCACGACCCCAATTACAAGGCTTTTGAAAACACGTTAAGTTTGTACGAAACCGAATCTCCCGAAACCTTCAATCAAAAAGGAATTCAGCTCATTCAGCTATCCTACAAACTTCGATATGAATTAAAGCGTTTTAAGTTAATCGATGCCGTTTTTACACACAACAAAACCACAACACTTTTCGGTCAGTTAAAAACCGATTCTGAAATGCAAAACGTAGGCGATCCTGAACTTTTTCAACTTTACAATGCCATGTTTTTGTATTTTAGTAATTACCTAAAACCTTTTGGCGGGAAAAGTAAAAAAGAAAGCTGCAAACAGGCCTTGCAGGAAATAGAGAGTCTGGCCAATTCCGAAAATCTAGTCACTAAAACCATAGCAAGTTATTCATTGGGAAGAACGTATTTAAAATATGAAGATGCACCTGAAAAGGGAATTTCGTATTTTAGAATATTGGCAGAATTGTATCCGGGCAATAAAAAATTTCCGGAACTAATTGGTGAATGCGAAGAGAAACTCAAATAAAGAAAATTCTTGAAGTTGGCGTAATACCCCTTGGCAGGGGAGAAAAAGCGGAACCCCGAGGCAAGGCCAAGGGGAATTATTCAGATTAAAACATGTTAAAAAATTAATGGTAGCAAGTAGCTAAATTAAGAGAAACTCGTTTCTTTATATAAATTTATCGAGATGACAATACGACTATTAATAATATCCACACTGCTACTTTCAGTTCATTTTTCTTTGCGGGCCAGTGACAACGACAGCATTGCCAATCGCGTGTTCACCTTAATTTACGACCAAAACCTGAATGAGGCTGAATCGACTTTAAAAGCCGGAAACAATCAACTCAACGATTTTTACAAGTTGTATTTAAATCTGGACTTACACTGGTGGAAGTATCGGACAACCTACTCGAAAGAGAATTCTGACAAACTGGACGAACTTATTCAGAAGTCAGTATTAAACGAAACCGGCACCTACGAAAAAAAAATGCGGCAAATAATTGTAAAATCATACCAATTGCGTTACGCAAAAAAGAAATTCAACCTATTTGGTATGCTTTCGGCCCGCTCCACAATCAGAGATCTGATTCGCGAAATCGAAAACGAAGAACCACCCTTTTCGGGCGACGAGCAAAAGTTATTTGAGACCTTTGTTATTATGTATCAATACATTGAAAACATTAACTTTTTCGCCAACGAAAAAAAATCGTCAGAACGTCTGAAAAAACTCAACCGAATGGAAAAATTTACGACAGAAGACAGTGTTATTCTAAATACTGTTGCTCATTTTTTCCTGGCGCGCATGTATCAAAAAATTGAAGGAGAGCCGGAAACAGGCTTAAGTCATTTTAAGATTTTAACAACACAATTCCCAACCAACAAAACATTTAACGAGTACCAGAAGGAATGCGAAGCAAAAATTTGAATCCTTTTTTAATCCCAGAGTTCGTGTTGGGTATAATCGCGATGAAATGTTCGGTGATGGCATTTCGGACAAATTGCTTTTTTCAAACGATGAATATTAGTGAGTTTTAAACGGCTTTTACAATCTTTACAGCGGAACTCGCTTTTATGAACCACCTTCTTTTCATTAAAAACCGATACTTCTACTTTGTCATATAAAGTCCGGCATTTGGGACATTTATAGATTTGAAATCCGGCTTTTAAAAATAACTCATCGTTTTTATCCGAAAGCCTTAGAAGTAAATTATGTGTTTTGTAATGAAATATCTTTGTTCGTTGCTTCAAATATTCGGCAACCGATTGCGAATGCACCAAAAATCCATGTCCCTGATTAAAGTTTTCCTGGAAACCACAGTGTTCGCAACTATATGTATAAGCATGTCCCATTGTTTAACATTCCTTTAAATTTAAGCAAATTCAACCTCAATAGGAACTTCTTACACCTTTAAATATTAACGAGTTTCAAACAATCCGGTCTGAAAATTGTATTTTAGTTATAGAATACCAAAAGCATAAAAAATGAAAATAAAACTAGCATTACTGGCATTGGTCCTTGGAATTGGAATGAACACTTTCTCGCAGGAATTAAATGTGGGCGACAAAGCCCCTGTGTTTAAAACACTGGCCGACGACGGTTCCACCTGGGACATTAGCAAACATGTGGGCGGTAATTACATTGTAGTATACTTTTACCCGGCTGCCATGACGGGTGGATGTACAAAACAAGCCTGTGCCTACCGCGATTTGAAAACAGAAATTGAATCGACCGACGCCATTGTGGTTGGCATAAGCGGCGACAATGTACAGGGCCTGAAACTTTTCAAAAAAGCACACGATCTGAATTTCCCTTTGCTTTCCGATGAATCGGGTGAAATTGCACGAAAATTTGGCGTTCCTTTGCGCGACGGTGGTACTATTACACGCGAAATAGATGGGCAGAACTACAACCTTATTAGAGGTAACACTGCCAGCCGCTGGACCTTTATAATCGATAAAAAAGGAAACATTGTTTACAAAAATACTGAAGTGGATGCAAGCAAAGACACCCGGGAAATTTTGGAATTCATCAAAAACAATTCTTAAATTAGCGGGTAATTACAAACCCATAAAATTAAGAATATGAAAAAGTTATACATTTTTGGCCTCATTCTGGCATTATGGCTTGGAGTTTCTCATCAATCGGTTTTTGCACAAGCCGAAGTGAAGCATTATACAGCCAGTTTTTCTATTACTGACAGCGACTCTGGAATTGAATATGAATTTGATGCTCCTGCCAATGAAATTATAACTCCAGGCGGGAACTTTCTGAAATCATTAAGAATAAAAGTAGATAAGACCCATGTGCTTATGCAACACTTTGGCGGATTCCCCAACCGATGGTTCGAGTTTAATTACCTGTTCATTGACATTGGAAATGATGGAGAATACAACAAAGAAGACGGCGATGTTTTGCTAACGGATGGAATAGCAAAACTGAATAAAAGTGGTAACATGACTATACAGTTCCATTTGAACGGAGCCGGCACTTACCTGCCACTGGGTTGGTAAAACAATATTATCAATAGGACAAGGGAGCACAAATTAGCTCCCTTTTTTATTTTCATCTCTGGCTTAAAAACTATCTTTGCCAAAAATTTTCAGGTTTGGAAACAACTGCGTTTCTAAAATATTTTGAGGGGCATCCCGAATTTGCAGTGCTTGCAAAGATAATTGCTGCCCCCCCGGGTGAAAAAATTCACCTGCACGGGCTTATTGGCTCATCCAAAACAATTGTGTTAGCAAAGCTCCTTGTAAAGTCGCAAAACAATATGGTTGTTTTGCTGAACGACCGGGAAGAAGCAGCCTATTTTTTCGACGATTTTAACAACCTTGGATTTAAGGAAAACATTCTGTTCTTCCCGTCATCCTACAAAAGATCCGTTCAGTTTGATCAACCCGAGCAGGAAAATATTGTACAACGCACCGAGGTGTTAAACCTGCTCTCGAAAAACGAAAAGAGCTACCTGATAGTTACGTATCCCGAAGCAGTTATCGAAAAGGTAATATCGCACTCAAATCTCGAAAGCAATACGCTTCAGATTAAAACAAACGATAAAATTTCGATTGAATTCATCAACGAATTTTTACATGAATATGGTTTTGAACGGGTTGATTTTGTATACGAACCCGGGCAGTTTTCAGTTCGTGGAAGTATTGTCGATATATTTTCGTTTTCGCATGAAGATCCCTATCGCCTCGATTTTTTTGGAGACGAAATAGACTCCATACGAAGTTTTGACATTGAGAATCAACTATCGAAAGAGCGGTTCACAAACATTACAATTATTCCAAACATTCAAAATAATTCAGTTGCAGGAACCCGTGTTTCGTTGATCGAGTTTTTAAAAACCGACAGTCTGTATTTTGGAAATAATCTGAACCAGTTTATCGATCGCGTATCAGAAATATACCGACACACTATTGTTGACCGTGAAGATGAGAACATGAGTGAGCGGATAATTGCGGGGAATGAACTTCAAAACCAGCTGAGCAACAAAACAGTATTTGATTTTGGAAACGATCAGGCTTTTGAAAGCAATCAGAACATCAATTTTTCAACATCATCGCAACCTGTTTTTAATAAAAACTTCGAACTGCTTGCCACCAACCTCATTGAACATCAGGAAACCGGATACGAATTGTTTATCCTTTCAAATCAGGAAAAACAGATAGAACGTCTGCAATCGATTTTTAAGGACGCCGATTTTAAAGTAAATTTCAACCCGGTAAATTTTATATTGCACGAAGGATTTATCGATCATAAACTAAAAGCCTGTTTTTACACCGACCACCAGATTTTTGAGCGGTATCACCGCTTCAAACTTAAAAGTCGGAAAGCCCAGAAAGAAGCCATTTCGCTGAAAGAGCTAAATAAATTACACCCGGGCGATTATGTGGTACACATCGACCATGGAATTGGAAAATTTGCAGGCCTTGCAAAAACCGAGGTAAACGGAAAAATTCAGGAAGCCATTCGTTTGGTGTATAAAAACAACGACTCGCTTTTGGTGAGCATCCACTCGCTGCACCGCATTTCGAAATACAAAGGCAAAGACGGCAGCGAACCCAATATCAGTAAGCTGGGCTCGGGTGCATGGCAAAAAATGAAAAGCCGCACCAAGGCAAAAGTTAAAGACATTGCAAAGGAATTGATTGCTTTGTATGCCAAACGCCGCTCCGAAAAAGGATATGCCTTTTCGCACGATTCGTACCTGCAAACCGAATTGGAAGCATCGTTTATTTACGAAGATACACCCGACCAGGAAAAATCGACTGCTGCCGTTAAAAGCGACATGGAGAAAACCATTCCGATGGACCGCCTTGTGTGTGGCGATGTAGGTTTTGGAAAAACAGAGATTGCCATTCGCGCAGCATTTAAAGCGGTTACCGACAGCAAACAGGTGGCCGTTTTAGTGCCCACTACCATTTTGGCACTGCAACATTTTAAAACTTTTTCGGAACGATTGAAAGATTTCCCGGTAAAAATTGGCTATGTAAGCCGCCTGAAATCAACTGCCGAAATCAAATCAGAACTTAAAGAAGTTGCCGATGGGAAAGTGGATATAATTATCGGGACACACCGTTTGGTGAGTAAGGATGTAAAGTTTAAAGACCTGGGACTGCTGATTATCGACGAAGAACAGAAATTCGGGGTTTCGGTAAAAGAAAAGCTAAAACAGTTTAAAGTGAATGTTGATACTTTAACACTAACAGCCACTCCCATTCCACGAACATTGCAATTTTCGTTAATGGGAGCACGCGACCTTTCCATTATTCAAACGCCACCACCTAACCGCTACCCCATTGTTACCGAAGTGCATGGCTTTAACGACCAGCTGATTAAAGAAGCCATCCAGTATGAAATCGACAGAAACGGCCAGGTATTTTTTATTCATAACCGCATACAAAATATTTTTGATGTTGAGGATACCATAAAACGTATTGTTCCGGGAGCAAAAACTGTTGTTGGGCACGGACAAATGGAAGGTCCAAAACTGGAAAAAGTAATGCTCGACTTTATAAACGGAAAGTTTGATGTATTAATCGCTACAACCATTATCGAATCGGGGCTCGATATTCCAAATGCCAATACCATTATTATAAATCAGGCGCAAAACTTTGGATTAAGCGATTTACATCAGTTGCGCGGAAGAGTTGGCCGTTCAAACAAAAAAGCTTTCTGTTACCTGCTTGCTCCTCCGCTTTCAACTGTAAGCACCGAAGCACGCCGGCGGCTGGAAGCTATTGAGCAATTCTCTGAACTGGGAAGCGGCTTTAACATTGCCATGCAGGATTTGGATATTCGCGGGGCAGGCAATATGCTTGGAGCCGAACAGAGCGGATTTATTGCCGATATCGGATTCGAAACCTATCACCGTATTTTAAACGAAGCTATTCAGGAATTAAAACAAGGTGAATTTAAAGAACTGTTTGAAGACGAAGACAAACAACAATCGCAGGCCTTTTTAAACATTAAATACGTAAACGACTGCGTAATCGACACGGACATGGAACTGCTCTTTCCAACCGATTATATACCCGGAAACTCGGAGCGAATGATGCTATACCGCGAACTGGATAATATCGAAGACCAGGAGCAGCTAGAAACATTCAAAAAAGGACTGGAAGACCGTTTTGGCAAACTTCCCAAAGAAAGCCGCGAGTTACTGGACATACTCCCCTTACGATGGAAAGCATTAGATTTGAGTCTGGAAAAAATCATTTTGAAAAATAAAAAAATGATTTGCTATTTCATTTCCGATCAAAAATCAGCATTCTACCAAACTGCCGAATTCATGAAAATTGTGCAGTTTATCCAAAAAGGGACCAACAAGGGTCAAATGAAAGAATCAAAAGGAAAACTCACCCTCACTTTTTCAAATATTCCGAATGTTGAAACAGCAGATTATATTCTGAAAGAAATAGTGGATGAACTAAAAAAATAAGTTCTTTCATTAAAAACAAACAATTTATTTTATTCTGTAACTATCAACAGAACAAAAGTATCCAAACTGTGTCATTTATAGAATAGTTGCTATTATTCGAAAAAAATATTTTAATTTGTACAAACAAAAAATCCAACACAGATGATTAAACTTCAGAAATTTGGAACATTCCTGGCCCTGTTTTTAATGATTACCGGGCTAATTTCATGTAACGACGACTCTAATACGGTACCATTCGAAGTAAATGGCGATGTTTTTGTAAGCAAAAAAATGGTTGCTGCAGATGGTGAAACTTCTATAATGTATGCTACGGCATACTACGCATTCGGAAACCAACCAATGATGATTGCCAAAGTAAATCCGCCAACCAGCGCCGAATTTGTCCTTGAAGCCATCGACAACACTTCAAAAGTATACGCTGCAATTACCGGGTATAGCAAAACTCCTCCCATGGCAGGAAACTATATATTTACTGTTCTTCACGAAGATGTTCCTCATCAGACAAATGATATAGTTCTATACAACGATATTGATTTTACTACTATTACAAATGTTGAAATGGCAAGTGAAACCTTAACTGTAGAGTGGGACAAGGAAACATCAGAAGCAGAAAGTCACCGTATTTATTTAATTAACCAGGACGGTGATTATATTTTCAAAGGACCATTGCTACCTACTATCAATTCAAAATATGAAGTCAACACTTCCAGTGCCGGATCCTGGCCATCCGGATATCCAAATATTGGAGATGTATTAACAATGGAACTTCATGCGATAGTATTCGAAGAAGGATCGACTATAAACGACCAGGAATACAATATTCAGGAAATAGCGATAAGCGAACAAGAAATTACCTGGGAATAACTACTATATCCTTAAAATATTATTAACCACTTGTTTGGCAGGTGGTTTTTTTATGCCCAAACACTGAGATACTATTTTAATAGTAGTTTTATTATCAAAATAGTTTTAATTCTAAAAAACTAGTACTATATTTGTAGTAGATAAATTGTTTGTATAATTTTTGCATACTGAGATTCATACAACTATCAGATTTTACAATTATGAAGACATTAACAAAAGCGGAAGAACAAATCATGCAAATCCTGTGGGATTTAAAAGAGGGTGTGGTAAAACAGGTAGTTGATGGTTTTAATGATAACAAACCTGCTTACACAACGGTTGCTACCGTTTTAAAAGTGCTCGAAAAGAAAGGTTTTGTGGGCAGCAGAAAAGTTGGAAACGTGAATCTTTTTTCGCCTAAAATAAGTAAGAAGGACTACACCGGTTTCCAGTTTCGTTCGCTGCTTAAAAACTATTTTAACGGCTCGTTCCCGAAAATGGCCACCTTTTTTGCCAGGGAGAATAACCTCAGCATTAACGAACTGGAAGAAATGTTGAAAACTACAGAATCGGAACTGGATAACGTAACCAAAGATTAGCCATGGAAACACTTCTCCTTTATTTAGTTAATGCATCAGTCGGAATTGTTCTTTTCTATATGGTGTACTGGCTGTTTTTGCGTAACGAAACATTTCACACCGCCAACCGGACATTTCTGCTTGCCGGCCTTATTTCTGCAACTTTATTACCCCTTTTCCCAATTCATTATTCAGTTTTTGTTGAAATTGAAAACAAACGAACCACCTTGCGTACCATTTCAGATACTTTTAAAAACATCCCGGTTTTTTCAGATCATGCAGAAACAAGCACAGATTTTGGCTGGCAACAAACTGTTTTGCTGGTTTATATTACCGGGGCAAGTATATTTTTATTTCGTTTGTTAACGCAAACTTCGGTGCTCATTCATTTAATGATAAAATACCGGGTAAAATCGTTTAACGGTGTACGCATTGTAGAAAACGAAAAATACGGATTACCCTTTTCGTTTTTTAATGTTGTATTTATAAATCCGAAATTTCATACACAGGACGACCTGCCGGAAATTCTGGCTCACGAAAAAGTGCACATTCGTGAGAATCACTGGTTCGACCTGCTTTTTATAGAACTGTTAACAGTCATCTTTTGGTTCAACCCATTTATTTGGTTCTTTGAACGATCAATTAAACAAAACCATGAGTATCTGGCCGACAAAGGTGTTCTTGCGCAGGGACACACTGTAGGCCGCTACCAGGCTTTATTAGTAAACCAGTTAATGGGCATGCAGATTATTGGAATTACCAACAACCTGAATTTTGCCCTTAACACAAATCGATTAAAAATGATGACGAAAAAGAAAACATCTGCCAAAAGGTGGATACGATTTACATGGGCTCTGCCTGTTTTAGCTGCGCTGCTGTTTGCATTTGCCGAACCACAATACAGGTACGAAGAACCTGAATTGATTGGCAACACTTCAATCCGGGAGATTCCGGGTGAAAAAGAACTCACCATTCACGGTAAGGTAGTTGATAAACAAAGCGGTAAAGCAATTCCGGGAGCTTCGGTTTTAATTAAAGGTTCAGCCATTGGATGTGTTTCTGATCGCGACGGTACTTTTACCCTGGTTGATCCAAATCCAAAGATACAAAGCAATGGCAGCTTAAGTTCTGACATTGTGGTTTCGTTTGTTGGGCTAAAAACAGTTATGAATACGATTATTGCCTCCGGCTCAGCAGTTGACAAGGCGAAGTACACCTTCGAAATGGAAGAAGCCGTTCAGATTATTTATAACCGTTCTTATTCAGGCGAACAACTAATTCCGCCGCCACCACCTCCACCACCAGCTGCAAAAAAAGCTGTGCCTGCAAATGGAAAAACTCCACCACCTCCGCCGCCGCCACCTGCAAATGCAGAAAAGGAAGTTTTCTTTGTTGTTGAAAATATGCCTCAATATCCGGGAGGTTTTGAGGCGTTAAACAGCCACATTGAAAAAATGCAAAAGAAACTTGCGGTGCAAAAGAAGGTTACGGGTAAAGCCAAGGTTTCATTTACTGTTGATACCAAAGGAAAAGTAAGCGATATTAAAGTAGTTGAAAAAGACAACGATATGGCTGCAAAGGGAGCTTACGCCATTGCCAGCTCGATGGAAGACTGGACTCCCGGAAAACAAAGAGGGAAAGCCGTGCGTGTAAAATATATGCTGCCGGTTGAATTTAAATAAAACAGAAAACAAAATAACAAGTCTTAACATTCACCCGTTGATCAATGATCTTCGGGTGATTTTTTTATTCCTAAAAGGCTTTCATCAAATCAACCAGCAATCATCTTCATTAGCTTTTGAGAACATCTTAAACGTTTGATGTGGACGCATAAGTCATTGCTGAATTCTCAAAGAAAAAAATCATAGTCATTTTTACTTCCTCAATTACAATGGTTTTGCTAAATTGAAGCCATTAATCTAAACCATTTAAATTTAAGTCAAAATGACACAACGACGAGATTTTATTAAAAAAAGTTTGGTGGGGACTGCCGGTATCGCTATTGGAGGTATGGGTTTTACAGCCAAATCGTATGGTTCCATTTTAGGTTCGAACGAACGAATCACAATGGCGGTAATAGGAATTCGTGGCCAGGGAAACGGACACATTGGAAAATGGTGTTCGCTTAAAGAAAATCGCAATGTATTTTTAAAAACCATTTGCGATGTGGATGAAAATCTATATCCCGAGCGAATAAAAAAAGTGGAAGAGGCAATCGGAACGCGACCGAATACCGAATGGGATATGCGCAAAGTATACGACGACAAGGAAATTGATGCCGTTTCAATTGCAACACCAAATCACTGGCACGCACTGGCTACAATTTGGGCCGCTCAGGCCGGCAAACATGCTTACTGCGAAAAACCTTCGAACCACAATGTTTGGGAAGGCAAAAAAATGATTGAAGCAGCGCGCAAATATAATGTTCGCGTACAAATTGGTTTTCAAAACCGTTCGATTGCCAATGTTATGGAGGCTATAGAATTTTTGCACAATGGTGGAATTGGCGATGTATATATGGCCAAAGGGAATTGCTACAAACCCCGCGATTCGTTTGGAATTGCCGAAGACAGCCTGCCTCCTGATGGACTGCATTACGATATGTGGCTGGGGCCTGCACAATGGAGAGCCTACAACGAAAAACGGGGCCACTACAACTGGCACTGGCACTGGAATACCGGAAATGGTGATACAGGAAATCAGGGACCACACCAGTTTGACGTTGCCCGCTGGGGACTGAACAAAAATGAACATCCTGTTACCATCGCTTCTACAGGAGGAATTTTTGGTATCGATCCGAAAGAATGTTCACAGGAGACACCAAATACGCAAACTTCGTTGTTTACTTACGAAGACGGTAAAGTTCTGGAATTTGAAACTCGCGGACGGTACACCAATGCTGAATCGAGTCTGAATATAAAAATCGGAAATATGTTTTATGGTACCGAAGGGTACATGGAAATTAATGGCAGCAGATGGAAAGCATTCCGCGAACGGGAAAAAGAACCATTTGCTGGCTCTGGCATGGCGACTTCAGAAATTCCAACAGATCCAACTTTCCTGGCTCCTCCGGGAGGTTCAGAACATTATGCCAATTTTATCGATGCCATTCGTTCGGGCGATAGTCACGATTTACACTGCGACGTTCGCGAAGGTGTAATGTCATCCGATCTTCCTGAACTGGCAAATATTGCGTATCGTTTAAAACGACAACTTACTTTCCGAGGTAGTTACGAAAAATTTGCAAACGATCCGGAGGCAGATATGATGCTTACCCGTGTGTATCGCAGACCCTATTTTGTTCCTGATGAAGTATAGGCAAAAGCAAAAAAACCGGTTCTTAGCAGAACCGGTTTTTTTTATTATTAATCTTTTATCTCGTAGAACAGTTTTACAGGTTTAATCCACTTCGTTTTAGAAGCGCATTAACAGTAGGCTCCTGCCCACGGAAACGTTTATATAAAATCATTGGGTGCTCAGTACCTCCTTTTTCCAAAATATTTTCACGGAATGAAGCAGCTACTTCTTTGCTGAATAAACCTCTTTCTTTAAAAACACTAAATGCGTCGGCGTCTAAAACCTCGGCCCATTTGTACCCGTAATAACCTGCGGCATAACCACCCGCAAACAAGTGTCCAAACTGAGTGCTCATACATACTTCATCTATCTCAGGAAAAATTTGAGTTTTCTTCCAGGCCTTTTCTTCAAAGTCTTTTACACTTCCAGTGTATGGTTTTTCCAAAGTATGCCAGGCCATATCAAGGTAACCAAAACTTAACTGACGAACAGAAAGATAACCTGCCAGATAATTTTGAGAAGCAACAATCTTCTCTACCAACTCTGCAGGAATGGTTTCACCGGTTTTATAATGTTTTGCAAAACGGTCGAGGAATTCTTTTTCAACAGCCCAGTTTTCCATAATTTGAGAAGGCAACTCAACAAAGTCGCGGTAAACGCTGGTTCCAGAAAGACTTGAATACGTTGATTTTGCCAACATTCCGTGTAAGGCATGACCAAACTCGTGCAAAAAAGTTTCAACCTCATCAAAAGTTAAAAGTGCAGGTTTGGTTTCAGTTGGGCGTGTAAAATTCATTACAATTGTAATATGTGGCCGCGAATCAATTCCGTTTTCTATCCACTGGCTCTTAAAATCGTTCATCCACGCACCTCCCTGTTTACTCTCGCGCGGGTGAAAATCAGTATAAAACACCGAAAGGAATGTCCCATCCCCATCGAAAACTTCATAAGCAGTAACTTCTTTGTTGTATACAGGAATATCGTTGTTCTCTCTAAACGTAATTCCGTACAATTCGGTAGCCAGACCAAATACTCCGTCAACTACATTACTTAACTCGAAATACGGTTTTAGCATTTCGTCGTTTAAGTCAAACTTTTCAACCTTTAGTTTTTCGCTGTAATAACTCCAGTCCCACGGCATAATTCCACCTTCGAAACCACTCTTCTCTGCATATTTCTGAATCTCCGCTTTTTCTTCTAAGGCTACTTTGTACGAAGCATCATATAAATCATTGAGTAAACCATAAACACCACCAGGATTCATAGCCATACGGCGCTCCAAAACATAATCGCCATAATTGCTGTACCCCAACAATTTTGCAGTTTCAAGGCGAAGTTCGGCAATACGTTTTACATTTTCGTTGTTGTCGTATTCATTTCCTTTAAACGATTTTGATCCGTAGGCCAGGTGCAGCTCCTTGCGCAACTCACGGTTATCGGCGTATTTCATAAACGGAAGATAACTGGGCATTGAAATATCGAATACCCACCCCTCTTTACCTTTTGCTTTAGCTTTTCCTGCTGCCGCTTCAATTGCTCCATCGGGTAAACCTGCCAGATCTTCTTTATTGGAAATATGTAACTCGTAACTGTTTGTTTCTTTCAAAACATTCTCGCCAAAAGTTAAAGTTAGTTTCGAAAGCTCGGTGCTTATTTCCCTGAACTTTTCTTTGTCGGCATCAGAAAGGTTAGCTCCTTTTCGAACAAAACCGATATAACTGTTTTCGAGAAGTGTGTTTTGTTCGGTAGTTAAATCCAGTTGGTCTTTCTGAGCATAAACCGCTTTTACCCTTTCAAACAGAACAGGATCTAACGAAATATCGTTTTGGAAATTAGTAAGCAAAGGCGAAACTTCCTGAGCAATATTTTGCAGTTCATCGTTTGTCTGGGAGCTGAGAAGGTTAAAAAATATGCCTGCAGTTCTTCCCAGCAAACGACCCGTTTCTTCAAGAGTAAGCACGGTATTTTCAAAGGTTGGAGCTTCCGTATTGTTTTTTATAGCTTCTACCTCGGTTTTACCTTGTTTTATGGCTTCTTTAAAAGCAGGTAAATAATCTTGGTTCTCAATTTTATCAAAAGGTGCCGCCTGGTGTGGCGTTTTAAAATCGCCTAAAAGCGGATTATTTTGTGCATTTACCATTCCTAAACTCATTAAAAATATTACTACAAATACATTAATATTCTTCATTTTATAACAATTATAGATTTACCTGAAAGTAGTCTCCTTTCAGTCTCAATAATTACAAATACAGATTTGGTTTGTTCAAAAAAGGGACTATTTTTTCTTTTTCTTCTTTTTTTCAACCGACCAGCCAAATTTGCCGATTTTATCGCCCATACCAAAATAATGGCCATGACTATAAACCAGCGGATTTGCTTTTGAAAAACTAAAGGCCTCGTTTTCGTTTAAATAAGCATCGTCGACCGAAACGCCAACCACATCGGAAATAAACATGTGATGAGTGCCTAATTCCACTATCTCTTTTACCCGGCATTCGATATTCACCGGCGACTCTTCAATAATGGGTGCCTTCACATACTTTGCACGAGCCGGAGTGAGGTTCATCTCTTTCCATTTATTGAATTTACGCCCCGATCGACAGCCACACCAGTCGGTTGCTTTCGCCAGTTTTTCGGTGGTAAGATTTATTACATATTCGCCGGTGCGTTTAATAATATCGTACGAATGTCGCCCCGGACGAACCGAGATGTAACACATTGGTGGATCACTGTTTATCGTACCAGTCCATGCAATAGTTATAATATTATATTCTTCGGGATTTTCCCCACAACTAACCATAACCGCCGGAAGCGGATAAATAATAGTTCCTGGTTTCCAATATGTTCTAGCCATTGATTCTGATTTTTGATTATACATAAACAGACTTAAAGATACAAATTCTTTGATGGTCCGGAGATTGTGGTAATTCCAAAACCATTTCAGAATCTCATCTAAGGAATTGATCTTTTAAAAAACAAAAAGGAGTTTACCATCAATCAGAAACGGAATTAGTCAACCGGATCTTTCCAATCGCCATACTCGCGGATAAGTTGTTCTAATTCTTCCACAGCATTTTCGTAATTGATATGACGTTTCACCGGCTTTAGTCCTTTGTAAAGATTTACCTTGTTGTTTCCGGCGCCCACAAAACCATAATCCACATCACCCATCTCGCCCGGACCATTCACTACGCAGCCCATAATACCAATTTTCAGGTGGTCGAGATGTTTAAAATGTTCTTTTATATTTTTGGTTGTTTCATGCAGGTCGAATAAAGTTCTTCCACACCCGGGGCACGAAATAAATTCTGTTTTTGAAACACGCATCCGGCTTGCCTGAAGAATTCCAAAACTCAAGTCTTTCAGCTCGGTAAATGTAATGTTCTCACTGTCGTTTGCCAAACAAATTCCATCTCCGTATCCGTCAATCAGCAGTCCGCCCAAATCGGCAGAAGCTTTGATATGCATATCTTCCAAACGATCTGTATCGTATTTGCGATAAAGGATTACCGGCACTTTCCAAATATGAGTGTCCAATGCCATAAAAAAAGCACGTAACTCGGCCATTGGATTTGCATTGAAACTTTCAAGAATCAAAACGGTTTTACGCGTTTGTTTCAGTTTCATAATAATTTCAGGATGCATATCCATAAAACGGTCAAAATCGGCTTTACTGGTTCTGATAAATTTCATCCTTCCCCAACGGGTACTTTCAAACAAATATTCTTCCAGTGTAATTATCGGATATTCCTCTCCTGTTATGTCCAACACCTTATTCCCGGATAAGAAATAGTCGGGAATAAGCTTACCACGAATTGGAATCATTTCGCGAAGACTTCGTTCGCCTAAATCAGCAACAACTACGGGCAACTGTTTTCCCCCCATATTAAGTACAGGACGGGTATCGCGACGTTCGTACTCAAACGGATTGGTTTGAGCTATCATTGGTGCAGTAATTGGCTCGTGATTCTGGTAAGTTTTAAAATGATTAACCAGTTTTAATGCCACCGGAATTTCGTTAATGGGTTTTTCAGTTAACGAAACGCGCACAGTATCGCCAATTCCATCGGCTAAAAGTGCTCCCATTCCAACTGCCGATTTAATTCGTCCATCTTCGCCTTCGCCAGCTTCGGTAACACCAAGATGTATGGGGAAAGCCATATCCTCAAGACGCATTTTAAAATTCAGCAAACGAACCGTGTAAACCATTACGCGTGTATTGCTCGATTTTATAGATACAACAACATTGTTGAAATCCTCTTTTTTACAGATTCTCAGAAATTCCATAACCGACTCGGCAATACCGGCAGGAGTATCGCCAAAACGACTCATTACCCTATCGGAAAGCGACCCGTGGTTTGCACCAATTCGAAGCGCAGTTTTGGTTTCTTTTAACAAATTAAGAAAAGGAATAAATTGCTGTTCAATCTTTTCCAACTCCTTTTTATATTCCTGATCGGTATAAATTTTATTATGAAACTGTGCCCTTTTATCGTAAAAATTGCCCGGATTTATACGTACTTTAGAAACATACTTTGCCGCTACTTCCGCCAATTTCGGATTAAAATGAATATCAGCAATCAATGGAGTATTGTAACCCCGCTCTACCAATTCTTTTTTAATAACTTTCAGGTTTTCGGCATCGCCCATACCTTTTACGGTCACCCGAACATAGTCGGCTCCCTCCTTCACAACCCGAATGATCTGTTCTACGATCGCCTCGGTATCTTGTGTGCTGGTGTCGGTCATGGTCTGAATCCGAATCGGATTCTTTCCTCCAACAGGAACACCCCCAATAACTACTTCCGTTGTCTCTTGTCTTTCGTATTTCGTTAAGTCCTTTATGTAATTGAAATGCTGGTCTTTCATGTACTGAATCTGTTATACTGAGCTGCAAATTTAAGCTAATGCTTCTAAAATAAAAAGAATCGGCTATTTTTGTTTGCAAGAATCAACACCTATGACAGTAGAAACAAGGAAGATAATCAAATTGTTTGGCAAACAGAAAGCCCTTGATAATGTTAGCTTTTCGATAAAAAAAGGCGAATTAGTCGGTTTTTTAGGTCCAAATGGAGCCGGAAAGTCTACAATGATGAAAATTATTACAGGCTATTTACCCCAGAATTCTGGTGAAGTTTTGATTCATGGAGACAAAATTTCGATAAAAAATCTGGACTACAAACAAGAAATTGGCTATTTACCTGAACACAATCCGCTTTATACTGATTTGTACGTAAAAGAATTTCTGGAAATTACAGCCGGTTTTTACAAACTGAGAAATAAAAAACAACGTGTTGCAGAAATGGTTGAACTTACCGGACTAGGATTAGAACAACACAAAAAAATAAGAGCACTATCGAAAGGCTACCGGCAACGTGTTGGATTGGCACAGGCACTTATTCACAACCCGTCGATTCTTATTTTAGATGAACCCACAACAGGACTCGACCCCAACCAGCTGGAAGAAATCAGGAATTTGATTCGAGAAATAAGTAAAGAAAAAACGGTGATTTTATCTTCACACATTATGCAGGAGGTGGAAGCCGTGTGTAACCGTGTGATTATTATAAACCGGGGAAAAATTGTTGCCGACGGCGGAATTTCGGAGATTAAAAACCAAAGTTTCAAACGCAACCAGGTGGTAATTGCCGAATTTAATTCAGACGTGGCAGCTGAGCAATTACTTTCAATTTCGGGAGTCAAAACTGCAGTTCTTCAGCACAAAACCTGGGAAATTGAAGCCGAAACTTCAGCCGATATTCGCCCGGCTATTTTTGACTTTGCCGTAAAAAACCAACTTACTCTGCTAACTCTGCAGGAAAGACAACAAAATCTGGAAAACGTATTTCATCAGCTCACACAAAATCATAACTGAAACCTAAGTTATGAGTAGTGAGAAAACAAATCCTGAAGTATCTGTTATTCTCCCGTTTTATAATGCCGAAAATACGTTACAAGCGGCTATTAAAAGTATTCTCAATCAAAGTTTCAAAAATTTTGAATTGCTGCTGATCGACAATAATTCAAACGATAATAGTTATGAAATTGCCAGAAGATTAGCGGCAAGCGATTCAAGAATAATACTCCTGAATGAAACAAAACAAGGTGTGGCAAACGCCATGAACTTTGGATTACAAAATGCCCGGGGCAGGTTTCTGGCACGAATGGACGCCGATGATATTTCGCTTCCAACCCGACTTGAAAAGCAACTTCAGTTTTTAAATAAAAACCCGGAAATCGATTTTGCAGGATCGGAAGTAAAGTACATTGCACACAGCAAAAACACAGCGGGATTCAGGCGATTTGTTGCCCGGGCAAATTCGTTTCACACTTCTGAAGAAATTGAACGCAAGCGTTTCATAGAAATACCAATTATAAATCCAACTCTATTTTTTCGCCGCAAGCTGTTTGAAAAATACGGTGCTTGCCTTGACGGCAATTTTCCTGAAGATTACGAAATGCAGCTGCGCTATTTGGAAGCAGGAGTTAAGATGGCAAAATTGCCGGAACCGCTTTTGGAATGGCACGACTATTCCACGCGTTTAACCCGCACCGACAAACGCTATTCAACAAAAGCCTTTTTTAAAACCAAGGCAGCCTATTTTAAAAAATGGTCTGAAAAAAATAATCTGTTTCACCCGGTTATTTGGGTGTGGGGTGCCGGACGAAAAACACGGCAACGATCTGTTTTCCTGGAAGAACAGGGATTAAAAATTAAAGGACGAATAGATATTAAAGAGTCAAAAGACGATGCTCTCTTTTATGAAGACATTCCCGGACCGGGAAAACTATTTGTAGTTTCAATGGTAAACAACACCGGAGCCGGTGAAAATATTCGCAAGTTTTTACTGAGCAAAAATTATTCAGAAGGGGTTGATTTTATTTTGATGGGGTAAAACAAAATCGTACGCCTAAACTGATTTAAAACAATTCTAAATAAGTTCTTTTTTATTCAAAATAAACCTATTACATTTGCACCCACTACGTGGATAGATTTGAGATTGATTGCAACCACTTTAAAAAAATGCTAAAGCAGTCGCTGTTTTGCAGTTTCTCAAACTTTTTTCAGGTAGTTAATTTTTATAGGATACTTATTTTGTAACGTTCGTATTTTCGATTTATATCGATAATCGGCTGCAAAAACAAGTAATTCCTGCTAATTATTAACTTATACCGAATTTCGGTTTAAATAAACATTGTTATGAATTATTTATTTACAAGTGAATCGGTTTCGGAAGGCCATCCAGACAAGGTTTCCGACCAAATTTCAGATGCATTGCTGGACCAGTTTCTGGCATTTGATCCCAACTCGAAAGTAGCAATTGAAACCCTGGTAACCACCGGACAAGTTGTTGTTGCAGGAGAAGTAAAATCGAGCGCGTATGTTGACGTGCAGGAAGTAACACGAAGTGTAATTAATAAAATTGGGTATACAAAAGCTGCCTATCGTTTCGATGGCGATTCGTGTGGAGTGTTGACAGCCATTCACGAACAAAGTGACGATATTAACCGTGGTGTTGACAAGGAAGATAAAAATGAACAGGGTGCGGGCGATCAGGGAATGATGTTTGGTTACGCGTGCAAAGACACCGATAACTACATGCCGCTTTCGCTGGAGCTTTCACACTTTATTTTGTTGGAACTGGCAGCCATTCGTCGTGAAGGAAAAGAAATGACCTATTTGCGTCCTGACTCAAAATCGCAGGTAACCATTGAATATACTGAAGCAAACGAACCGGTAAAGGTACACACGATAGTAGTATCAACACAACACGACGAGTTTGATGACGACGAGCCTATGCTTGCAAAAATCAAAGAAGATGTGATCAACATTCTTATTCCGCGTGTAAAAGCATTGTTACCCGAACGAGTTCAGGCTTTGTTTGGCGACGATATTATTTATCACGTTAATCCAACCGGTAAATTTGTAATTGGTGGACCACACGGAGATACCGGCCTAACCGGACGTAAAATTATTGTAGATACTTATGGTGGCCGCGGTGCACACGGTGGTGGTGCCTTTTCGGGTAAAGATCCATCGAAAGTGGACCGCTCGGCAGCTTATGCTTCGCGCCACATTGCCAAAAACCTGGTTGCAGCAGGTATTGCCGACGAAATTTTGGTACAGTTGGCTTATGCAATTGGTGTTGCCGAACCGGTGGGGGTTTTTGTAAATACCTATGGCCGTAAAAATGTTAAAATTTCGGATGGTGAAATTGCTGAAAAAGTAAAAACTATTTTCGATTTGCGCCCGGCAGCTATTGAAGAACGTTTAAAGTTGCGTAATCCTATTTATGTTGATTCGGCAGCATACGGACACATGGGAAGAACTCCTGTAACCATTACCAAAACCTTTGAATCGCCATACAATGGAAAGGTTACCAAAGAACTGGAATTGTTTACCTGGGAAAAACTCGACTTTGTAAGTGAAGTTAAAAAAGCTTTCGGAATTTAATTCCGGGGGAAGTATTTATAATACGCCATGGAACGGTTCTTCGCTGAAGAGCCGTTCATTTTTTTTACAAAAAAAAACATAGTTCTTGCAGATTAAAAAAAAGGTATTATATTTGCACCCGCGTTCACAAAGACATTTTATTTGAAATAACAATATAGTGCGGGATGGAGCAGTTGGTAGCTCGTTGGGCTCATAACCCAAAGGTCGTAGGTTCGAGTCCTGCTCCCGCTACATTCAAAGCCGATAGAGTTTCTATCGGCTTTTTTATTTTACGATTTTACAACTAATTTCTTTGGTGAATCACGAATCACCAGTACAGTAACCTTTATTATCTTTGAGAACAATTCGTGTTATTTAAAATAACGAAAGAGTTATGAATCCAATTGATTTTCAAAATTTAAAACCAGTACTACTAAAATCTGTTATTACTTGTCCTGAATGCGGTGTTAAAAAGGAAGAAACAATGCCTGAAGATGCCTGCAGTTTTTTTTATGAATGCACAAACTGCCATACAATTCTAAAACCAAAAGAAGGCGATTGTTGTGTGTACTGTTCGTATGGAACAGTTGCTTGTCCTCCTATTCAACAAGGTAAAAACTGTTGCTAGCTATCTTTCGATTTACATTGTTCGACCCAAAATCAAGAATCTATTTGTTTATAGTATTTAGTCAAAACAAAACGAGCTTTTAAGTGAATCACTTAAAAGCTCGTTAATGGTAAACTTTCGTTTATTTATATCTATCCTACGGAGTTTAAAAGATCCTCTTTTCCTTCGTTCACTAATTTTAATACCAGTTCGCCAAACAAAGTGTTTGCCCAGGCAAACCACGATCGGGTAAAGTTTTTCGGATCGTCTTTGTGAAAAGTTTCGTGCATAAAACCGGTGTCGGCATCGGTATTACGAAGCGTTGTAATACACCAGGCAATTTCTTTGTCGTCCGAACTTGTCATGGCACGCATAATAATACTCATTGGCCAAACCATGTCGTAACCAACATGTGGACCGCCAATTCCTTCAGCCGCTTTCCCTTTAAAGAAATAAGGATTGTCTTCGCTCCAAACCAGGCTGCGTGTATTCTGATAAATTTTATCCTTTTTATCGACACAACCTAAGTAAGGAAGTGCAAGTAAACTCGGAACATTGGCATCGTCCATAAAAGTGGTATTGCCAAAACCATCCGCTTCAAATGCGTACACTTTTCCGTATTTTAGATGTTCAACAATGGCATATTTTTTAATGGCAGCATTTACTTCATTTGCCAAATCGGTACACTCCTTTGCAAAGGTTTTGTCGCCGGTAACTTTTGTACTGATTTCGGCCAGTTGATTGAGCGAGCTCACCGCAAACAGGTTCGAAGGAATCAGAAATCCATAGGTTGCTGCATCATCCGAAGGACGGAAAGATGAGTTTATTAAACCAACAGGTTTTAAAGGGCGACCGTATCCGTGATTTGATACAGTATCCAATTGCTGCGGAGTTTCACGTTGAAATTTATAAGGTCCCAAACCGTCTTTGCGTTGCTGCTCTTTAAACGTTTTTACAATTAAAGCGGCTGCCTGCTGCCAGTCAGCATCAAAAATGCTCTCATCTCCTGTTGTAAGCCAGTAATTGTAGGCCAAACGAACCGTATAACACAAAGAATCAATTTCCCATTTGCGCTCGTGTAATCCCGGTTTCATATCGGTTAGATCACTCATCCAGTGCACTTCCTCTTCTTTTGTTTTATTAAATGCATTGGCGTATCGATCGAGCAAAACACACTGCGTTTGACGATTTACAACTCCGGCAAGCAGGGTTTGCAACTCTTTATCATCGTTTGCCAGAGGCAAATATGGCCACACCTGCGCTGTTGAATCACGCAACCACATGGCATGAATATCGCCGGTAATTACAAAAGTATCGGGTTTACCATTTTTACTGCCAAATTCAACAGTGGTATCCAAAGTATTCGGGAAACAGTTTTCAAACATCCACGATAGCTTTGGATCTTTCAATTTTGCTTTTGTTGCTGCAATGGTTTTTTCAACTGCCGTCGATGTAAAATTCCTGGCTCCCGCAGATGGCCGGTTGCTTACATATGCTTTTGTACTCACCGAAGCAAAAACACCACTAGTGCCTGCGAGTGTTAATCCTCCAACGGCCAATGTTCCTTTTTTTATAAAATCTCTTCTATTAGTCATTTGTTATATATGATTTTATTACTGTCTTTTTTAAAAATTTCTCTCACTTATTCAGTTTCCACAAGCAAATTAGAAATGCCCGAAAAATCCTGATGTGAAATAAAAAATCCATCAACTTTCTGATTATTAAAAGTAATATTTGTGATTTTATTCGTAGAATTCTTTTTCAGGATTAAAAGTTTTTTATCACCATTTAAACTCAATTCAACTTTTTTGAAAACAGGCACCGAAACAATATATTCTGCATCGGCAGGAGAATACGGGTAAATTCCCATTGCAGTAAAAACATACCATGCCGACATTTCGCCTGCATCATCCATTCCGCAAAGAGCCAAACCTGTTTCTCCCATTCCGTAAAATCGAGTCATAATACTGTCCAGAATCACCTGCGATTTCTCCGGCTTTCCTACAAAATGATAAAGAAATGGCACACTGTGATCGGGTTGATTGCCGTGGCAATATTGTCCTATAAAAGACGAAACATTTCGTGCAATGTAATTGGGATTCCAGGGAATTGAGTACAAGGAATCGAGTTTATTTTCAAACTCCTGTTCGCTGTTATAAAGGGCAATCAAACCTTTCGTGTCGTGAGGAACAAAAAAGGTTGATTGCCATGCATTAGCTTCACGATACATGTATTCGTAATAAGGATATTCGGGATTAAAATTTTTCACCCAATCCCCATTTTCCGTACGTCCGCACATTAAGCCAGTTGGTTGGTTAAAAAGGTTCTTGTAATTGTGCGTTCTTGGCAGTAACATTTTATAATTTTCGCTGTCGTTCAATTCTTTTGCGAGCAAGGCCACGGCATAATCGTCGTAGGCATACTCCAGTGTTTTGGTAACTCCCGCTTTGGCTTTGGTTTCAACTTCAGGTTTTTCAATATTAGGTGTCGAAATGTATCCCTTTTCAATGTATTCTGAAATATAAGGTCGTGTTCCGCCCTCTTTTGTGGCATTGTTTAAAAGCAGCTGATAGGCACTTTTTACATCATAATCCCTGATTCCGCGCAGATACGAACCCGAAATAAAAGGAGCAGCGTGATCGCCATGAAAAAAGGTAGGCATAAAACCTGTTTTTTCGCCTTTATCGATTAAAGACTGAATAACATCGCTACACACGTCGGGGGATAACATACCCAACAAAACCAGTTTGTTTCGATACGTATCCCACAACGACGGGTTGGTGTAATAACGGAAATCCTTTTTCACCACTTTCCCAGTTTCATCGGTAAATTCGCCGTTTACATCGCTACGTAAGGCAGGCCATAAAAAGGAACGATACAGAGACGAATAAAAAAGTTCCGTTTCACGTTCTGTTCCTCCCGACACTTTGATTTTTGACAGCAAATTCTTCCAGGTTTGGTTTGCCTCATTTTTTATTTCAGCAAAACTTTTACCTGCAATTTCTGCTTCCAGATTCTCTTTCGCATTTTCGGTGCTTACAAACGAAAGACCGATTTTTATTTCAAGTACATCGTCTGAATTGGCAAAATCCACTACCGATATTTCTGAACTTACCGATTTTAAAGTTTCTATTTTATTGATCTTATGATTTGCCTGTGCGTAAAAATAAACAACACTTCCTGTGTTCTGAAAACCCTTAAAAACAAAGTCGCCATCCTGCTGGATTTTCCAGTCGCGAACACGTTCGTTTGATTGACTTAAATTCACCACCAGCTTTTGTTCGTCCCCTTTTTTGAATGTGTATTTATGATAACCGCAACGCAGGGTTGAAGTAAGTTCGGCATTTAGATTGTAACGTTCCAATAAAACCTGATAGTAACCCGGAGTTGCCAATTCGTTTTCGTGACTGAATTTTGAGGCAAAATTGGTTGGATTTACTTCGCCGGATACCGGCAAAAACGGAATGTGGCACAAATTCCAGTGCCCTTTGTTTGTATGTGTAAATCCGAGGATTTCGGTATCCTCATATTCGTAACCGGCACCACTGTGCCATTCGGTAATCGGACTTAACTGAACCATTGCATTGGGCAACGATGAGCCCGGATAGGTCAACCCGGCCCAAACGCGCCAATCTTTCGGAGGATTATAACCTATCTGAACACTATCGGCTAAGGGAGCAGTGCCCAAAAAGGTGTTGACATAATTTGTATGCTGTTTTTGTGATGAACCTGAAAAAACAAAAAACAGAAATAAAATGCAGAGAATAGTAGTTTTAGTCATATTCCGTTTAATTATAGGCAAGGGAAAGTTTAAAACCTCCCTCGCCTTTCTTAAAAGTTTTTTTTATAAGTCGCGCCAGATGCATATTATTCTATTTTTCGTTTGAAAAAGAATAAGGAAAATCGCTTTGATATGTGCCTCGGTTTTTATTGGGTTGGTCGCCCATTTCAAAATTAATGCTTGCTCCTTTTTGCAAGTCATCGTATTTAAAATAGTTCTTACCGTACGCTTTGCCATTTAATTCGATGTTTTGAATGTAACGGTTATCTGCGCTGTTTTTGGGTGCGTTAATTTGAATCTTATTGCCATTTTCCAAAGTCACTGTAATGTTTTTAAACAGTGGTGCCCCAATTACATATTCGTCAATGGCCGGAGTAACCGGGTAAAATCCCATCGAGCTGAATACATACCATGCCGAAGTCTGGCCGTTGTCTTCGTCGCCACAATATCCATCGGCCTGCGGAGTGTATAAACGATTCATTACTTCGCGTACCCATTTCTGAGTTTTCCAGGGCTCTCCTGCATAGTTGTACAAATAAATCATATGCTGAATAGGCTGGTTTCCATGTGCATAATTCCCCATATTCATAATCTGCATTTCACGAATTTCGTGGATGGTTCCGCCGTAATAACTGTCGTCGAAAATTGGAGGAACCACAAACACTGAATCCAGCATACTTACAAACTCTTTTTTGCCTCCCATTAATCCAATTAAACCTTCAACATCATGAAAAACCGACCAGGTATAGTGCCAGCTGTTTCCTTCGGTAAATGCGTCGCCCCATTTAAACGGGCTAAATGGTGCCTGAAAATTACCATCTTCGTTTTTACCACGCATTAAACTGCTTTCATTGTCGAAAACATTTTTGTAGTTCTGACTGCGCTCTGCAAAAATTTCAATCTCACTATCCGGTTTTCCAAGTTCTTTTCCGAGTTTGTAAATACAAAAATCGGCAAAAGCATATTCCAGTGTACGGGCTACATTTTCGTTAATACCAACGTTGTAAGGCACATATCCTAACTTGTTGTAATACTCCACACCATACCGACCCACCGAACTCATCGGTCCTTCGTTTTCCGAGTTTTTAATCAATGCATCCCACAAGGTTTCAATGTCGTATCCTCGACCTCCTTTTAGGTAGGCATCAGCAATTAATGTTGCCGAGTTTGAGCCAATCATACAATCGCGGTGACCCGGACTTGCCCACTCGGGTAAAAATCCACTTTCTTTGTAAGTGTTTGCCAAACCTTCCTGAATTTTTTCGTTTAACGAAGGATACATCAGGTTAAAAAATGGGAAAACAGCACGGAAGGTATCCCAAAAACCATTGTCGGTAAACATATAACCCGGAAGCACTTTGCCGTTGTACGGACTGTAATGAACCACTTCTCCGTTTGCATCAAACTCGTAAAATTTACGTGGGAAAAGCAATACGCGGTACAAACACGAGTAGAATGTTTTTATCTGGTCGTCGGTACCGCCTTCAACTGCAATTCTCGAAAGTTCTTTGTTCCAGCTTGCTGCTCCTTTTGCTTTTACTTCATCAAAAGTATCGTTTCCCAATTCTTTCAAATTACGCTCGGCCTGCTCGTAACTGATAAACGAAGAAGCCACACGTGCATGAATTTTTTCTCCTTTGCGGGTTTTAAACTGAATGGCAGCACCCACATGGTCGTCTTGCAATTCGCTTACATTTTCAACCAGTTTATCTTTGTTCCATACCTTTGCTTCAACAAAAGGTTTATCGAAAACCACCACAAAATAATTTTTGAAATTATCGGGAACACCTCCACTGTTGCGGGTTGTATACCCAATAATTTTATTCTCTTCCGGAATAATTTTTACATACGAACCACGGTCGAAAGCATCAACTAAAACGCGTGACTCATCGTTTTCAGGGAAAGTAAAACGAAACATGGCAGCCCGCTCGGTTGGCGTAATTTCGGTAACTACATCGTAATCGGCCAAATAAACACTGTAATAGTGAGGTTTAGCCGTTTCTGCTTTGTGCGAAAACCAACTGGCTCTTTTATTTCCTTCAATTTTTAATTCGCCGGTTAAGGGAAAAAGGGAAAACTGACCGTAATCGTTTATCCACGGACTAGGCTGGTGGGTTTGTTTAAAACCCTGAATTTTATCGGCGTCATAACCATACACCCAACCGTTGCCCATTTCGTTGGTTTGGGGAGTCCAGAAATTCATCCCCCAGGGCAATGCAATGGCAGGATAAGTATTCCCATTTGAAAGTTTAAACTCTGAATCTGTTCCCATTAAAGTGTTGACATAATCAACGGGTTGAGTTTTTTGTGCCTGAATTTTTGTTATTAAAAGGCTGAAAAGAAATACGATTACTATAAGTCTTATCTTTTTCATATGTATTTTTAAATTAATAATGAAATCTCCGGCAAAAACAACCTGGAGACTATTTTAAATGGTAAATTCAAATTTTAAAAAATTCAGTTATTCTTATTCCTTTCGAATTTATTGATGTCTTAATGCGAATTATTTATTTATACTTTACGAGCTACCAAATATCTTTACTCACCCAAAGAGAAAATTTTCTAATTTCAAATTACACTGTAGAAGCAAATACAGGTTCGAAATTATCTGTAACACAAAGGCGAGGTTTTTTATATTTTAAAAAATTTAAAGGATTGAACACCTCCCTTTTCAATCACTTTTAAATAATACATTCCTGAATTCAGGCTTGAAATATCAACCTGGTCATTTACATTGTTCTCAATTTTCACAAACTGACCACTGGCGCTAAAAACAGCCACTGATGCAGGTGTACTTAACGGCTTTGAAAAATGAATGGTATTGTTACCTGGATTAGGATAAAGAAAATTGGGAGGCTTAATATTTTCTTTTATTGTATTCACACTTGTTGCAATTTTATTGTCAGACAGGATTGAGATTCCTGCATCAATGTACTGTCCTCCTGCAGTTTGTTTGCAATGGATGGCAATGGTATTCTGACTATTCGATTTTAAGGCATTAAATGCTGCAGTAGTTACCGGTACCGTTATATAACCAGCGGTCCATCCACTCAAAGTTGCAGCCCATTCACCATTAATATACACATCACAATCTTCGTCGTGATGAATATTAAGAACAATATTTTCCTTATTCAATGAACTAATATCGCCCAGTTCAAAATTCTGCCTCATCCATATATCAGACGAATTCCAGATTGTACTTATCACTGCTCCCGGAGTTCCCATTGTTCCAAATCCTGCAAGTCCTGTTTTCCAGGCATAATCATCAAAATTTTCAAGATACCAGTCTTGCGGAGGTGTATCAATGGTATATCTCCAGTTTTTCCATTCAACTTTTGCATTTGGCAGTAAATGCGACATGTAAATATCTTGTTCTATAACTTTTCGGTTTGCGTTGTAAAGGCGTGTAACATCCGCTTTAGCCAGGCGGTCGTAGGTCATTAATCCGTTTAGTTCGATTTCCACATCCGTTATTTCGGTATAAACAGCCGCACTTAATCCCTGGTTGGTTTTATACAATGTAAGCTGGTCGATATACTTCTCGTAATCTGCCAGCAACTTTTCCGGATCGGGCACCGTTACATAACCAAAATAATCGTTACTCCATTTATGGTCATCCACCGCCAGACCAATTCCGCCGTATTCGCCACATACGATTGCCTGACTGCTGCTTTCGGGGCAAACAGGAGCCGGATAGTTATGCAAATCGAGAACATGCCCTGCTCCTTTCCAATCGCCTCCACTTCCCTGGTTTACCCACCGGCTAGGATCGAGTTGTTTCACCATATTCACCAATTCTTCCGTATTGTGCTGCCCCTGAAATTCATTAAAAACCACCCACATTACAATACTCGGGCTGTTCCAATGGTTTTCAACCATTTGGGTTAACTCATTTTTAAAAGCGGCCTGTTCAATTGGCTGCGGATTAGAAGTATAGGAATTTATTGAAGGCATATCCTGCCACACCATCAGACCCAATTTATCAGCCCAGTAATACCAACGCTGCGGCTCAACTTTAATGTGTTTACGCACCATGTTAAAGCCAAAAGCCTTTATCATTTCTATGTCAAATTTCAATGCTTCCTCGGTTGGGGCAGTATATAATCCATCGGGCCAAAATCCCTGATCGAGAGGTCCCATTTGAAATAAAAACTCGTTGTTCAAATACAACTTCTGAATACCATTCTCTTTATTGGTCGATATTTTCCGCATTCCAAAATAGCTGCCAGCCGAATCAAGTTTTTCATTGTTTTGAAGAAGCGTTATTTCCAGATCGTATAAGAACGGATTACTCGGCGACCATAATTTCTGATTCGACACCGGAATACTGAATTCCTCATTTGCAGCTCCTACAACAGTTGCAACAAGCTTATCACCGTCTTTTACTTTGGCACTTACAATTCCATTATTTTCGGATGAAGTTGATACTGTAATTTTCAGAACAGCCTCATCAATATCGGGTGTAAGTTTTATTGATTGAATGTGTGTTTCAGCTACCGGCTCCATCCAAACCGTTTGCCAGATTCCGGTACTTGAAGTGTACATAATCCCCTCCGGATTCAATGTTTGTTTACCCCGTGGAAAACCACTTTCATCCGTTGGATCAAATACACGGACAGTGAGTTCCTGTGTTCCGTCAGGAGTAAGATAATCTGTAATATCAAAACTAAAGGAATCGTATCCTCCAAAATGTTTCCCGATACTTACTCCATTCACATAAACTTCTGTTTCATAATCGACAGCGCCAAAATGCAATAAAATCCGTTTATTATCCCAATTCGCCGGTACTACAAAATTTCGTCGGTACCACAATCTTGAATAATGTTCTTTTACGCCTGAAATGGCAGATTCTACCGGAAAAGGAACCAATATTGAACCCGATAAAGTGCCATTGGGCAACTGCTCCTGTTGTCCGGTTCCGGGCTGAAATTGCCAAACACCATTGAGGTTCATCCATTCTGTACGCTCCATTTGCGGACGGGGGTATTCGGGCAATGTATTATCCGGGTCCACATCACCGGCAAATTTCGTCATTAGGGGAGCTTGTTTCATTTGCCAGGTCTGAGCTTTGGCAACATTACAAACAAATAGCGAAATCAGGAGAAAAGGAAGTATTTTGTATTTCATGTTTTGTTCTAAAGAAGGTATAAAAGAGGAACTTCTTGCTGTTTAACCACTGACCGATTTGTCATTTCGACGATAGGAGAAATCCCTCCAGTTATGGAACAGATCTCTCCTCCTATGTCGTCGAAATGACAGTTTTATATAGCCTTTCTGTCAATTTTATTAATAATTCCTAATCCTCTAGAGAATTTACAATCTTCTGATTAATCTCCTTTATTCTGTTTTCCTGCATTTTAATCACTTTGCGGTCGTAGGTCAAAAAACCATTGATTTCACCTTCCACGTCAGTGGTTTGTGTATATACGGCAGCTGAAAAACCCGATTTAACCATTTTGTACAACTGCTCTGCATATTTCACATATTCATCGGTAGTTTCTTTCGAATTTTTAAACTGAACGTAACCCCAGTTCTTATCTGTTTTCCACAAATGACCTTCCAGAGCCAGGCCAATACCACCGTACTCGCCCAAAACGGTTGCACGCTGCGCGTCGTACAAATACATATCCGGACCGGGATAGTTATGTAAATCCAATATATCGCCGGTAGTGTAAAAATTTCCACCACTGGCAGGATTTACCAAACGACTTGGATCATAAGCTTTTGTCCACTCTGCAATTTCCTCGGTTTTAAACTGTCCCCAGGCCTCGTTAAACGGTACCCAAACCACAATCGATGGATACGAATACAGATAATCCATAATTCCTTTCCACTCGGTACGGTAATTGGCTTCCGACTCAGCACTTCTAATCAGCTCGGTTCCATTAAAATACTGGTGGTTTTGCCAGCGTGGAGAACGATCGCCACTTGGCATGTCCTGCCAAACCAGAATTCCCATTTTATCGCAATGTGTGTACCAGCGGGCAGGCTCAACTTTTACGTGCTTGCGAATCATGTTAAAACCAAAGTCTTTTGTTTTTTGGATGTCGTATTTCAAAGCTTCATCAGTTGGAGCTGTGTATAATCCATCGGGCCACCAACCCTGATCAAGAGGTCCAAACTGAAACTGGTCTTTGTTATTTAACTGCATACGAACAATGCCGTTTTCATCGCGTTTTGTTGAAATTTTACGCATGGCAAAGTAGCTGTTCACTTCATCAACCACTTTCCCGTTACTCATCAGTTTAATTTTCAAATCATACAAAAACGGATTTTCAGTATCCCATAAATTGGCATTGGGAATTGAAAGTTCGAGCGCCTGAGTTGCAGATGCTTTTCCACTGGCAATTTGTTTGTCTCCATCAAATACAAGCACTTCATACAAATCGGCATACACTGTGTTTGCTGAAATCAATTCAACTGAAACCCGGTTATTGTCGATATCAGCTGTAGTACGCACGTTTTCGATGTATTTATCGGCAACAGGCTCTAACCAAACAGTTTGCCAGATTCCGGTTACAGGAGTGTACCAGATTCCTTCGGGATTACTCACCTGTTTTCCGCGTGGTTGAAATCCTTTATCCGACGGATCCCATACTTTCACCACAATTTCCTGTTCGCCTGATTTATTTAGAAACGGCGTAACATTAAACGAAAACGGGGTATAACCACCTTTATGCTTCCCCACTTTAATGTCGTTGATATAAATTTCCGATTTCCAATCAACGGCTCCAAAGTGCAGTAAAACTTTTTTTCCTTTCCAGTTTGAAGGCACAGTAAACGAACGTTTGTACCACAATTCGTTTTCGCCACCTACCGTTTTCTGAACTCCGGAAAGACTCGATTCAACAGCAAAAGGAACCAAAATTTCGCCCTCGTATTTTTCGGGTTGTGCTGTACCTGCTTTTATAATGGCATACTCCCAAAGTCCATTTAGATTCTGCCAATCGCCACGCTCCATAATAGGCCGTGGATATTCGGGCAACACATTGTTTATATCTATTTTTTCGGCCCAGGCGGTTTTTATTTTCTCACCAGCCGGTTTCCATTGCGCAAAGGCATTAATTAATAATAATCCTAAAAATAGGACAGCTAATTTTCTCTTCATTTTAATCTGTTGTTATTTAGTTGATTGAAATTTTTCTATTCTTATTTTTGATAAACAGGGAATTGAGAAATCCTTAAAGTTGTGCAACCGTAAGGGATTAATTCTATTTGTTCTTCGGTATCTTCTACCAGACGATAAGGCCACGCCGGCGACGGAGTTTTTGCAGCCATATTTTTTTCTTCCTGCCAAAGCGGCATCCGACGGGCTTTTGTAGTAAGCTTAATCGGTGCGTTTTCCAGGTTCCACGGATTGGCTTCTACCTTATCGGCCACTTCAATTTTAAAATCTGAATTGCGAACCGTTTGTTCCCAAATGGCATAATTCCAGGGCGATTTGTGTAGTACTTCCCAAAAAGTATCATCGTATTTATCGTTTGTAACTTCACGCCATTCTTCTTTAATTTTTAATGCATACACCAGTGGCCCGCGCTCAATTCCCAGCGACATTTCGTGCCAGTACGAAAACCTGAAATCCATGCTTAGATTTAATTCCACTTTATCGCCCGATTTCCATTTACGATCTAAAACTACAATGCCATTTTTAGGGATTACTTCCTGAACCGTTCCGTTAACAGTTATTTTTGCCGATTTGCACCACTCTGGAATGCGCAAATGAAACGGAAAACTCACCTCATCGGCCGTTTCAATTTTGAAGTTGATCTTTTCTTTGAACGGGTAATCCGTAGTTTCGGTGATTGTAATTTGCTGTCCACCGGCTACTTTTGCAGTAACTTTTGTGGGTCCGTAAACAAGCGCTGCAATTCCGTTATCGGCAGTTGCATACCAGGTGTTTTGTACAAATTTTGGCCAGCCCTGGTGCATATTTGTTAAACAACAAGGGTAACCGGTTGTCGTTCCAAATACGTTTCTTCCTTCACGATCGTTAAAGAAATTACGCTCATCGTCGCTTACTTTTATTTGATTTGCCTGCTGAAAATATTGTTTGCGCATATAATCGTCGGTGCTTTGGGTAGGCAATACGTTGTAAGCAATTTTCTCCAAATAGTCGGCATAATAAACATCGCCGGTAATCGGAATACTATTTTCGAAACAAAACATCATTTCAACAGCCGAACACAATTCCGATCCCTGCGTTGGATCGTTACCGTGCAAACGCTCGTCGCCACCATACATGCCGTTTACAAAACCGTGCACATCTTTTAATGACGCAAGTCCCTTCTTCACCGATTCTAGGTATTTTCCCTCCGGATGCTGCTGATAATAAACGATCGGCTCTTTTAATCCCTGCGCTACATTTACACAGTGCAAATCGGGTAATGGATTCAGTTTTCGAATCATGTCGCCGGCATATACATTTGTCCAGTCAAAAGTCTGCTCATGAATAATTTCTGCTAAATCAAGCAAAAATTTATCGCCGGTAATATTGTACAGCCAGTAAACTACAGCAAGATTGTCTCCTCCCCTGCGATTAGCCCAGTATGTTACATAGCCCAACTCGTTTTCAGGAAGCATTTTTAACTGGTACTTAAAGTAGTTAGTCATTAATGTTATCACGCGTGCATCGCCGGTTGCGGTGTAATATTGTTGCAATACTTTCAGCATCACCATCTTTGGCCACCAGTCGTTGCGCATACCTTGCTGAGTACCGGGAATTCGCTTATACCCTTCAGGTAATGGTTGTGGCCCGAAATAACCATCTTCCTGTTGATTATTGATGCTCCACTCTATCCATTTTTGAGCTTTTGCTTTCAATTCCTCATCGTCTAACAGGTAAGCCAGCGGCACCAAACCGTCGAGCCAGTAGGGACCACGCTCCCAACCATCGCCGGTTCCGCCAAGCCAGCCGTTATTATCGCCACACACTACTTCGTAAATGCTGTCGAGGCGACCGGTTAATCCGTCACGTTGGATTTTCAACATTTCATGTAAAAATCCTTCAGCTTTTACGGCTCCCAAAGGGAGTGCAGTATAGGGTTGCGTAACCAACGGTGCCTGGTTGGTAATATAATGGCTGTTTCGTTTCTCTTTTCCGAAAGATGAAAAAGAGATCAGAATCAGGCCAAGGCAAAGTAGTGGTAATTTTTTCATTGGTGTAAGTTCTGACTATTTTATAGGCCGGGCCTGCACGCCTTCAAAGGTAATTTTTACCGGTTTTATAAATCCTTCATCATCAAAGTACATCCTGTCGATACAGGTTTCGCGGTGGTTTCCGTCGGTTTCACCCAGTGGTCTGCGATGATAAACAATGTAATATTCGTCGGTTCCGGGAACATGGATTACCGAGTGGTGTCCGGCGCCTGTTGCTACATCCGGGTCCTGCTTCAGAATCTTCCCAACACGTTCAAATGGTCCGAATGGCGAATCGGCAATGGCATAGGCCACACTGTAATCAGGGCCGGTCCAGCCACCTTCGCTCCACATAAAATAATATTTCCCGTTACGGATAAACATAAACGGGCCTTCCACATAACCTTCGGGTGTAATTTCTTTGAAAGTTTCACCATCTTCAAAGGGAACAAATCCAGTAAAATCGTCCTTCATTTTTACAATATTGCAATGCCGCCATCCGCCGAAAATCATGTAATACTGGCCGTCTTTATCGTGAAAAACAAACTGGTCGATAGGCTGTGCGCCATTGTAAAATTTATCGATTAACGGTTTTCCCAGGTAATCTTTATACGGACCTCCCGGAGTATCTGCAACACCAACCCCAATACCGCCTTCTTCCTCATCGCTCTGAATATCGTTGGCCGCAAAAAACAGGAAGTATTTTCCGTCTTTTTCAATAATGGCAGGTGCCCACATGGCACGCCACGCCCACTTTACTTCTGTAGTATCGATAATTCGTTCATGCTTTTCCCAGGTCACAAGGTCTTTTGACGAGAAAGCATCCATAAAAACCTGATCGTTGTACGGTGCCGAATAAGTAGGGTAAATCCAGTATTCATCGCCAAAAACAATTCCTTCGGGATCGGCATACCAGCCTTCAAAAACCGGATTGTGATTATTGCCTGTTCTCTTTTGTGCAAAACTGTTCGAGACCGAGCACACAAAACCAAATGCCAGAAAAAAAGTTAAATATTTGTTGATTGCCATATTTTTAGGTTTAATCTATTTATAGTTATAATTTATTTTTAATTCAGAAAAGCGGAACGAGCTGTCCTCTTTTCCCTGAACAATAAAACCAACACGCGGCGAATAGCCCCACTGAGCAATGTATGTACCGTCAACCTGGTATTCATCTCCTACCTTAACAGGAACCCAGTCTGTGCCATTATCCGACCAATAGAATTGAAAGTAGCGTCCGTTAACAGCTTCATATTTTAAAAATACCGATCCGGTTTCATTAATTTGTTCCTCGGCCAAAATTTGTTTTTCACCATTCTTTAATTGATCCAGCACAAGTTTTGACTTATTTACAGTCAAAGTCAGGAAATTCGTTTCATTACTGTAAACTCCAATCCCACTCCATTCATCGCCCGAAATAACTTCTGCCGACAAATCATAATTTCCGGTTTTTGGTCGCAATCCCAAAAAACTGACACCATCCCGTTTTGGATTTATTGTTAGTTCGCCATTTGCCACCTTAATTTTTGGTTCCTGATAATTGATGTCCCGGGCCCAGAAAAACAGATTTTTATCGGTCAAAAAATCATCTTCGAAAACGGTATCTATTTTTTGCGTGGTATTTGGGAAAGGCACCGGAGCACTTACCGAAGCTGTACCATTTTTAAAATAAGGCCATCCTGTTTCTTCATTCCAAAACATTTCGTCGAGCATTCCCTGTCTTCCGATGTATTCAAAATCAGTGGCATTGTATGAATGATACATGTAAAAATAGCGTTTGTCGGCTGTGCTAACCAGAGTTCCGTGACCGGTACAACGCCACACTTCACCGCCTTGCAAAATGGGTTCAGGAAATTGCTCCCAGCCTGTTCTTAAATTTTTAGAACGGGAAACTTTAACGCGGTAATCACATCGATTGTCGCAACAACCTCCAACCGAATAAAACATATAGTAATATCCATTTCGTTTTATCAAACATTGCCCTTCGTCGCCGGCACCGTGCCAGCCTTTTTTAAAATCGGTAAGCGTAAAATGTTCTCCCACTAAATGCATTCCGTCGTCACTCAATTCCGAAGCCAGAATTTCTATATCGCGGCCCTGAGTTAAACCATAGGCTTTCCACGTAATGTAGAGCTTTTTGTCATCATCCTGAAAAATAAAGGCATCAATGGCCTCTTCGCCCCATTCTATAATAATTCCGTGGTCGGTAAAACCTTTGCGAATATCTTTTGTGGTTGCCACTCCAATGCAGGCAATTCGGTTGTCTTTTCGTTTAGTGGTGTAATACACAAAAAAAGTTCCGTCTTTGTAATAAAGCTCGGGGGCCCAAAAATCATCCGACGACCATGCCGGTGGAATATTAAAAACCGATCCTATTCTTTCCCAGTTAATAAGGTCTTTTGATTCGTAAATTGGATAATTGGGCGCAAAATCACAGCTGGTGCCGGCCGCATAATAGGTATCGCCCACCCTGATTATCGAAGGATCGGGGAAATCGCCCTTTATAACCGGATTTTTGTAATACGCCACTACCTGTTTTTTTTGTGGAGGTGCGCAAAAAGTGAGCAACAATGAAGTAATAAACAATAAACAAACTTTCTTCATTTTTATTGGTAGTTAGTGGTTACTATTCGTTGTAATTTACCCAAACTTTCATCTTCCCGGGTTCGCGGTTATTCCACGAGAAATAGGGAGAGAAGATCAATTTTTCTGTTCCGGTAGTACTTTCAATTTGAGTCATCCCCTTTAATTTCCCGGAGGCCTTCTTTGTTTTGAAAGTTGAATTGGAACCGATGGCAACAGCATCAAAATCGATGTTTTTCTGATCGGTTTGTTCCAGACAAAAAACAACAGGCCCACGTTGAACAGCGCGCTTCCCAATATCTTCGGTAACTTTTGGATGCGCTGCGACAACTTCTACCGGCATATCCAGATCTAAGGAAATTTTATCTCCTTTTTTCCATTTCCGATTTACAGCGACATAACCTTTTTCAGACTTTTCAGCTTCCACTTGTTTTCCGTTTACAGCAAGATGAAAAGCTTTGCACCAGCCCGGAATTCTTAAATTCACTGCAAACTCTGCAGGAATTTCCGGATCAATCTTCATCACAATTTCTCCATCCCAGGGATACGCCGTTTTCTGACTTACCTGCAATTTTGCAACTCCCAATTCAATTTCAGTAGTATTTCCCATAAACAGGTTTACATACAATTCATTCTCACCTGCCAGATAAATATAATTACCAACCGACGGAACAAAACGCGATATATTACTGGGGCAACAGGCACAGCCAAACCAGCGCTGGCGATGATGATTACCGTCCGATTCGAGCGGATTTACGTAATAAAACAAATCGCCATCCAACGAAACGCCCGACAGAACACCATTGTACATGGCACGCTCCATTACATCCACATATTTTGCATCTTTCGATAACAGGTTCATCCGGTTGTTCCAAAGTACCATTCCGATAGAAGCACAGGTTTCGCAATAAGCTGTTTTATTAGGCAAGTCGTAATCCTTCGAAAATCCTTCGTTCGCCCCTGAACTACCGATTCCTCCTGTGATGTACATGTTTCGGTTCACCACATCGTCCCACACGCGTTCGAGCGCAGCAACATATCCTGGTAAATCTTTTTCGGCAGCCACATCGGCCATTCCGGTAAACAAATACATGGCACGCACCGCATGTCCTTTAATATCTGAGATTTCAGAAACCGGTACATCGTCCTGGCAATAAGCTGCTCCCCAGTGTTCTTTGTCCCAAATTTCGCCCCGGCCATGTCCGTGACCGCGTTCTTCGAGAATCCAGTAACTCAAATCGAGGTAGTTTTTATTGCCTGTTTCGTGGTACAATTTTACCAGCGCCAGCTCAATTTCTTCGTGACCGGCCACCCAGTGTTTTTTACCGGGGCCAAATTCAGTTCCAAGGTAATCGGCAAATTTTGTAGCTACATCTAAAAGCGATGTTTTTCCAGTTGCTTTATGATGTGCCACAGCCGCTTCAATCATGTGTCCGCCGCAATACATTTCGTGTTTCTCCATGTCGGTCCAGCGCTCGGTTGGATGGTTCAAGGTGTAAAATGTATTCAGGTAACCATCGGGTTGCTGCGCTTTGGCAATCAGATCGATCCACTTATCCAGCAAAGCTTCATTTTTCGAATCTGGATTATTGATCAAAGAGTACGCAATTCCTTCCATTGCTTTGTACACGTCCGAATCATCGAAATAAATTCCTTCGTGATTGCCCTCCATTACTCCGGCAGCCTTTGCAAAATTGTTAATGCGTTCGGTTGAATCCTGAGTTTGTGCAATACAGGTTTCCAAAGTAGTATGTGCGTGAGCTTCCAAACAAGGAGCCCAAAAGCTATCGGTAATTTTTACCTTGTTAAAAGGCACCGGTTTGGCAGAGTAGTTTTGAGCATGAGTTCCCAAAAAACCAACAGTAAAAATTAATACTGTAATTATGATTCCTGATAGTCTCATCTTCTTGTTATTTTACAGTGCTGAATTTGTAAATAGACATCGTTTTATATTCCTGACCGGGTTTTAAAATAATACCAGGGAATTGTGGCTGATTGGGAGAATCAGGTAAATGTTGTGTTTCCAGTGCAAAGGATTCACGAAAATCAAAGGTTTTCCCGTATTTTCCGGTATCAGATCCGTCCATAAAATTACCACCGTAAAACTGCAGGGCAGGTTCTTCGGTAAACACTTCCATTTTACGCCCGCTAATTGGTTCAACAACTGTTGCAGCCAGAGTCATTTCTCCTGCCTTCGCTTTATTCAACACAAAATTATGATCGTAACCCAAACCATTCATTAAC
This sequence comes from Draconibacterium aestuarii, assembly GCA_026671195.1. Taxonomy (GTDB): domain Bacteria; phylum Bacteroidota; class Bacteroidia; order Bacteroidales; family Prolixibacteraceae; genus Draconibacterium; species Draconibacterium aestuarii. The sequence continues at coordinate 142,569 of JAPOHD010000029.1, forward strand.
TGCCGGTTTTCATTTTCCTGTGGCAAATCTTTACCAATAGCTTTTGATTTTCTGAAATCGAAAGGAGTACCTTCAACGGGTACATTTTCGCCCAATGGAATTAAAGTAGAGTCAACTGCAGTTATTAAATCTGCATTAATGGTAAGCAGGTGATTGTTAATGGTTCCTTTATCTTCGCCACGCATATTAAAAAAGGCGTGATTGGTAAGATTTACAGGCGTACTTTTATCGGTGGTAGCCAGATAATTAATAAGCAATTCGTTTTTTGACTTGAGTGTATATTTTACTTCAACATTTAGATTTCCGGGGTAACCCATTTCTCCATCTTTCGACAAATAGGTTAAAACAATGGAAGTATCGTTTGCCGATTTTACATCCCAAACCTGGTTATGAAATCCTTTGGAACCACCGTGTAAATGGTTGGGATCGTTATTAATCGGAAGCGTATATTCCACACCGTCAAGTGTAAATTTACCTTTGGCAATACGGTTTCCAACGCGGCCAATTAATGCCCCATGAAAAACTTCATGCGCATTCAGATAACCATCGATACTTCCAAAACCAAGTACAATATCACCCGGGTTCCCATTTTTGTCGGGAACCAGTAAACTTACAATCCGGCCTCCGTAATTTGTTATTGCTGCTGTAACATCTCCGTTTTGCAGCACATACAGGTTGGTTTCTTTTCCATCAACTGTGGTCTGAAAATCTTCAGCTTTTAAGTTGCCGCAGGTAAGCTGTTCTTCCGTTTTTTGATTACAAGAAAATTGGATTGCACAAAATACAATCAAAATAGTCAATCGGTTTATCAATCTCATTTTAGTTGGTATAAATTATTTTCTCAAAAATAAGCTTTTATCAGGCAAGCTTCATCCTGTTTTTGTTCCATTTAACTGGTTTTGAAAAGCTGATGCGAGCTTTTTTGCTCACACCAGTTTTCTTTCTATTTATATATAATTCATTTCGTGTAGAACTCTTTTTTATATTGGCCCAAAAACCAACAAAAAGGGTGAAAGGATAAACAGTTAAATCACAATTTTATCTATCCATTGCTTTTCCGAAGAATCTTTTGTTCCAAACTATTCGCCCAGAGTTAAACTTTTAATTAAGTCCACTTCTTCCTGTTTGTATGGAGTTCCGTCTTTTCTGAATATCTCGTGAAACCAAAGTGGTGGCTCCGATCCATCGGCAATTGGCTCGTCCCAGGCATATTTTGTATTCGATTTTCCATCAACCAAACCCCAGTTAATAGCACCCACGTGTTCCTTTTTCAGAATAGGCATAATGTTGGTGAACAAACTGTTGTTGCGGCGAGCCATGTATTCGGTGCAAACCATAGGAAGTTCGTACTTTTTCAACGAATCAATTGCTACCTGATGTGGTGCAGGTCCTTCATAGTTGTGATAGGTAATAACATCGGAATTTTTTAACTGGAATGTATTCAAATCTGTTAAACTTGCATTCCAAACACCGGCCGACATAGGTTGACTCGGGCGAACTTCCCAGCCCCAGTCGAACACTTTTTTCAGTAAACGCATTGATTTGTTTCCGTAACCTGAATTACCCGGTTCGTTATATAAATCCCACAATACAATCCGGTTGTCATCTTTAAACGTGGTTAAAATGTCCTTCACATATACCTCCAGTGTATCTACAAGATAAGGATCACTGTAAAATAATTCTCCCGGATCGCGCACCCAACCTGAATTGTGAACACCCGGTTTTGGATCGGGTTGTTTTCCGGCCTCGTAGGTTGGATTCCAACAATCGTCAAAAATCACAAAAATTGTTTTTATGCCATGCGAATCGGCAATAGTCAAATAGTTGTTCATTCGATTTTTAAATCCATCTCTATCCACCTGCCAGGCAACATGATGCAAATAAACACGCATACAATTCATTCCAATACCTTCGGCCCAGCCCAATTCGCGATCGATGGTTTCCGAATCGAATGATTCGGCTTGCCAGGTTTCCAGCTGGTTAATGGCAGTGCTCGGATTAAAGTTGCATCCGCGCAACCAACTGTTTTCTGCTCCCCACGCATCGGCCTGTTCCTGAGTCCATTTTGTTGCTGCTTTTTCGCTAACTAGTTCTTTTTCTCCTTTTGTTTCTTTTTTCGACTGGCAGGCAACTCCCAATATTAACAGTGCCACCAACAGATAAATAGTTTGCTTCATCTCTAATTTTTATTGAGTTGTTTGATTTTCTTCTATTTCCACTTCTCCTGACGGCCGGTTTATGACTTTTCCTGCCGGAATTGCCTGCCCAAAATCAGGCGATCCATCCGGATTCCATTCAAAAGGTTGCATTCTGACATTACGGTCCCAGCCCGGCTCGGTTGTTTTTTTCGAATGATAAATAATCCAGTCTTCGGTATTATCAGGCGATTTTACAAAAGAACAGTGTCCCACTCCATAAACTGTTGAATTACCTTCAAACACCGGTCCCTTTTTTGTCCAGTTATCAGGATTTAAAGGATCGGCATCCGGACTATTTAATTGTAACATTCCCTGACGATATTCTTTCAGCCACGATTCGCGACAGGAATAAACAATAAAGACATGATCTCCATTTTGTAAAACTTCAGGTCCTTCATTTAAATTCAGCGGTCCACCTGTTTCCCAGTTTTCTTCGGGCGATGAAAGCAAAACACGATTCCCCTTCAGCGTATAAGGATTTTCCATTTCCTGAATAAATAAATGCTGCGCTGAAGCATCGGTATCCTTTTGTTCGAGCCAGCCCGACCAAACAGCGTATAATTTATTGTTGTGTTGAAATACGGTCATATCGATGGCCCAGATATTTTTAGACAGATCATCCGAAACATCACCGGTATTCAGAATTCCCATGTCTTCGTATTCACTAAAAACATCGTCTGATTTTGAGCGCAAAACCCCTGTTCGCTGATGGATAAATGGTGGCCCCGATTGTCCTGCAGCATAATAAACATACCAATGCCCGTCGATAAAATGAATCTCGGGAGCCCAAATACAAGCCTTGTTCCAACCTGTTTCGGGTGCGCGCCAAATTTGCTTTAACTCGCCTTGCTTGGTCATGAATTTTGAGCGCGAAAGTACAATGCCATTGTTGGCAGAATAGCAATAAATGTATTCGTCTCCCTGTTTTACCAGCCATGGATCGGCACCGTCCCACAACGGATTTTGAAAAGTTGTTTTAACCTCATCGGGTATCGATCCGTCATCAGGAGTGCTACAATTGGCCATGCTCCATGAACACAAAAACAGAACCACCAAAATCCTCAATTTCATTCCTTTAAAAAATCTGCTCATAATTAAAAACGCTTACTTTTATTTTATGCCAAAACAGCAAAATCTACTATCAATCTATTTAAATTCAATCCCAACTTTAACAGCCCATTCTCTCCAGGCTTTGTCCATTTCAGCCACTTTCCCCGGGAACTGTGCAGCTAAATCATTGGTTTCAGTATAATCCTCTGTAATGCGAAATAATTCCCAATCTTTGTCCGGTAGTGCCGACATTTTCCAATCTCCAATACGAACGGCTTTCCCACGTTGATGTTCCCAGCACAGTGTATCGTGAATACTGGTTGTTTCACCCGTCAGAAATGGCATTAAACTGATACCGGAAGGCGGGAGTGTTTTTTCTCCGTTCACCATCTCTGGATAAGTGGCTCCTGAAAGTTCCAGACAGGTTGGCATAATATCGATAACATGCGCCAATCCACGATTGATCGTATTTTCTTTACCGGCCAAACCTTTGGGCCAGTGTACAATAAAAGGAGTTGCCGATCCGCCTTCATACGACTCCATTTTCCAGTATCGAAATGGTGTATTGGAAGCACTTGCCCATGCCCGGCCAAGGTAATTCCAGGTAGTTTCGGCACCCAGATTGGGAGAATTGTACTCGATCATTGTTGAATCGCGGGTAAATCCGGGACGGTCGAACCCGGGTGGATAACCCCGTTCGTACGATGCTCCGTTGTCGGATAATAACAGGATCAGTGTATTTTCATACTGGCCGGTTTCCTTTAGTTTTTGAATGATTTGTCCAACGCCCTGATCAACATGATCGATCATGGCAGCATGAACGGCCATACACGCAGCCTCGTAATCTTTCTCCACGCATTCGTCCCAACTTCTTCCCGATGAATTTTCGGGTAAAGGATAAGTTTCCCGATCGATCAATCCCATTTTTATCATCCGCTCGTAACGTTGTTTCCTGATTTCTTCCCAGCCTACTTTAAAAGTCTCTTTGTACTTGTCAATATCTTCAGGTAAAGCATGTAGCGGCCAGTGCGGTGCAGTATGCGCAACATACAGGAAAAACGGATTATCATCCTTGCTGTACTCGTCGATTAAATCAATGGATTTTTCGGATATAAAATCGGTCATATAAAAATCGTCGGGCACTTCTTTTATGGGCTTTTCGTTATGAACCAGGCGAAACGGATCGAAGTAATTTACCACTCCCCAAATCACACCATAATGTTCTTGGAAACCGCGATTACAGGGATAGTTTTCGACGGGAGAAAACGGACCATAATCCACCTTATGTGCCATCCAGCGCAATTGTTCATTTGGATCGTCAACAGGTTTGGTTTGCGAAAGATGCCACTTCCCCGTCATTCCGGTGTGGTACCCATTTTCTTTCAGGACTTCAGCAATAGTCGCTGCATTCATATTCAGGTTAACACCCATTCCGTTAATTCCGGCTTGCTGCGGATGATGCCCGGTCAACAAAGCCGCCCTGGTTGGGCAACAACGTGCACTGTTGTGCATTTGCGTAAACCGAATCCCCTGGCTGGCCAATTTGTCAATGTTGGGAGTTTGCACCTCCCCTCCATAACAACCAAGGTCGGAGTATCCCATATCATCTACCATAATAAGTAGGATATTGGGTTTTTCTTTTTCCTGAACCCGGGTGCACCTTGCAAAAAGGACAAAACTTAGTAGTATTAAAAATAAAGATCTCATAGTTATCACTCCATTTAGATGTTGTTCATTTATTCAGTTCTCAGATACAACATCGTATAAAACAGAAAGCGAAAAATGAATTTCGTGCAACATTTTGCGGCATGTTTCTTATATGATGCTTTTTTTTGCCAAAACCCTGTATTTTAATGCAAAAAATTATTTCTTATCAGTCATTTCAGAGATAATTACCGTTCCATCTCAGATCACCAAACTTAACGTAATGTTTTCCATTACGCTAAATCCGTCCATAGCATAACTTTTACTCAATCCAGCTCCCAGGTACCTGACTTTAAATGACTCGACACCGGTTTTATAAGAACTTCGAAATACATCCTTTTCCAGCTCCAATTTAGCTCAAAAAACAGCAGGAAAACTATTTTGACTTTTCATCTCCATGTTTTCCTGCTGTGTATATTATTGGATTGTTATGAAACTTTTACTTTTCTAAAAGCTTTATAAAATAGCCGCCAACAACAGAACGAGCCTGGAAACCAACCTTTGTTGCATCGGTTGTTTGGTACCAGTCTGACATAGGCACCCGATCGGGTGTTTCGGTTATAAAACCATACAGCGGGTCAATAAACTTTTCGAAAGTAGCTTTATCATCGGCCAGTGTAGCTGTCCATACAATCCAGTCTGATTTGGTATATTCTTTCCGGTTATCGAGTGGTAAACCATAGGTATTTTGTTTGGTCAGGTAATAGGCCACTTCCTTTTGAGCTACGTCGGCAGGGAAAATTCCAAGGCCAAGTAATTTATCCCAAACCAGGTTATATTTCTGGCTCCAGGTTCCGGGTTTATCAAAAGTTAAACGATAATGGTCGTTGTCGTCGGCCATTTTCATCCATTCCTGCGCCATAAATTTTGCTTTGGCAGTATACTCTTCAGCAATCTTTGTTTTTCCCAGCATTTCTGCGAGCCTCCCGTAACCGGCAATTCCCATAATTGCTTTTACCGATAAGTTCGTATTGTGCGCAAAGTGTCCGGCGAAATCGTCGGTGCACAGTTGGTTTTCAGGATCAAGTCCGTTTTCCATTAAGTAGTTGGCCCACACCGTTAATACATCCCAATGCTCCTGAGCATATTTGGCATTTCCTTCTGTATGAGCAATGGCAGTAGTCAGAATCAGCATGTTTCCGCACTCTTCAACCGGCATGTCGCCTCCATAGGTTTGTCCGTTTGCTTTTGGATAAGTCCCCACATCGTGGGCTGCAAAAGGTTTTGTCCACTTTCCACTTTCTGAATAGTAGAAAATCGGATTCAACATTCCCTTTAGCAAATCAGGATTGTATTTCAAATACAACGGTGCCGAAGGATAAGTTACATCAACTGTTCCGATTGAACCGTTACTAAAGTTTTCTTTCGAAAGAAAGAGAATATTTCCCTGTGTGTCTTTCACTAATTTATGCGCAGCAATTGACTGACGAAATGCCAATACACACAGATCGGCGTAACTTTTCCCTCCTGCCTGTAACGTTTCATCCCATAACTTTTTATCAAAAGAATCGCATTGTGCCAGGATGTCGGCATGTTCTTTTGTAGCCATTTGAAGTGCTTCCTCAATGGTTACTTCTCCGCTTTTTGTCCACCAGCCTTTTAAGTTCTCTTCAAAATATTGTATCGATTCAATATCATCGTATGCTATCATTACATACCCTTTCTTCTCCTCCGAAGATATTTCACCCAATTGATCGACAAAACTCATTACCGGCATTGTCTTCGACATTTGAGATACATATTCATCAACACCAACCGAAATAGCACCCTTCTCAGAGAATGCCTTTTTTGTATTGGTATAGTCGCCAATCTCCACCAACGATTCCGAAGTTTGGTCAGCAGCCAGGTATACATATCCCCAATCAATGCGCACGTTATCACCTTTTTTCTCCAATACTGGTTGCTCGGTAGTTCCTGCTTTTACAAAGTTGATACCGCTGGTTTGGCCTTTTCCAACAACCACTTCCTGACTAAATTCATTAACAGCCCATTCCGGAGTTGTTTCAAAATAGATTTGCACATCGTGTTTTTTCTTGTCGTTTGCAACAACTTTGTAGTTGATATAATTTACCGGACGCGACAAAAGATCTAAGTTCTCGGGCAACAAGGGCGATACAAATTCGATTTGTAAATCAACGGGGCCGCACGTGAAGTTATAATGCGTTTGTGTGGCTGTGAGTGCCACCTTGTTTTGTACTGCAGAAGTACTGAAAACTTCGGTTTGTTCGTTATCCTGAATGATACCAAAATCGACATAACCTCCACCAACGCGATTGTGACAATGCGCAGCAATCACATTTTTTTTACCCGGATATAATAAATTCCGATCGATTTTTAACTCCACGTTATTGTGCCACTCGTATTCGGTCTTTACCAGTTGTTTGCCATTTAAGTACAATTCAAAAATATCGTCGTGAGAGTAGATAAGGGAGATGTCACCTTCGTCCAGATTTTCAGGAAGACTGAATTCGCGGCGCACCCAAATATCTTCTGTGTCCCAGAGTGTATTACAAACGGGCATTCCGTCGGTTCCAAAAGCCCCGCTTCCTGTTTTCCACAAATCTGCTTCAAAATCAATTTTTTCCCAACCTTTTGATGGTTGCTCCTTTACATATTGTCCTGCCCAGGCTTCGCCACCTGCCATATGAAGCAGATAGGTTTTCGGAATTACTTCTTTCCCTAAAAAACGATATACATTTCCATCAACACGCAATGCTCCAATTATTGGATGCGATCTGCCGGTCCAGTGTGTTACCGGTGCATCGAATAACTGATCGGTGCATGACCAGGCACTAGAGTATGGATCGATTGTTATTAAAGGATATGCAGGTGCACGCATCTCGGTAGACACCTCAGAAGTTGCAGGTATTTTTTCAGTTTGTGTGCATGAAAATACCACAAACAATATTAACAGCAGAGCAGTAAAATATTTATTAATCATTTAATTGGATATTAAGGTTCAGGTTATTTTTTAGAAATGCAATTGAAGTAAAAAAAGGGCTATCCACAATTTTATACCTATCCGGGATAGCCCTCAATAATCAAATTATCTGTAATAAAACTTATAAATCAACTTTTTGTACCGGGCTGAAGATCATGTCTTCAACTCCCTGAATTTTTATACCAACGCGAGCGTAAACATAATTTTGAGCAGGTACGAGTTCAGGAACAGTAAGTGTCATACTTATTGATGCCGGATTAGTAATATCGCCACCGCCAATTTCGACACTTGCCACATTCGACGATGAACGGAAATCAACAAACTGTGTTTTATTTATGTAGAAATTAACACGTTCGATGTTTTTTGCTCCCGCATCGGTAATAATCTTTTCGGCCTGAAATGTTGCTGTAACATTGCTTCCACTAACAGAGAATTGTGAATTACGAATCATAAAATAAGGCTCAACTTCAATATCAAGCTTCTTGTTACCATTCAGATTTACATAAATGGTGTCTGAACCAGATTCTGAATTGATCTTTGTTCGCCATGGTCCCTGGTTTGAAGGAATTACCAATTTGTACTGAGCATCGAAAAGTAAAGAAGAATACGATCCGTCCTGAGCAACCTCAACATTTATTGGGTAACTTTTTTGCCATCCCGGTTCCCACAACTGAAAAGAAACATCTTTTGAGCTTACATTAATGGCCTCGCCATTGTAAACAATATTTCCTTCAAGAAATGAGCCCGGCTCATCGTAGTTATCGTAATCGCATGAAGCAAATAATCCTGCCATCGCTACGACTAATATTATCAGTTTAAATTTTGTCTTCATTTTTAGTTTTGATTAGGATTCTTAATAATTAGGTTGTTGTTGTTCACCGTTTCATCGTTAATCTCTGAATAGTAATTTCCTAGACGGAAGCGGTCGGCATTTGTCACCACTCGCGGTAATACTTCTTTGAAAATATATTTACCATGATTTGGACTTTCTGGCGCATAGTATTTGTAAGGCCACAATGCAAATATACGATTACTCACTTCATCCGCTTTTTCCGGATTGTTTGTTAACTCAACTGATTCGCCATTCCAAACAATGTGAGCCAAACGCCAGCGCTTCATGTCCCAAAGAATGTGGCCTTCGAAAGCCAACTCCACTTTACGTTCATGAACGATACGATCGAATGACATATCTGCCGCAGTTAAATCGGTAGTAAAACCGGCACGACGACGTACAACATTCAAATAATCGGCAGCTTTTGTTGTGTTGCCCAATTCGAATGCAGCCTCGGCAGCATTTAAATACACTTCGGACAAACGGTAACGTACCCACCACACTTCGCTGTTTAAACCACGTTGACCGGAACCGGTTGCAGTGTCCATAAATTTGCGACAGTAAAAACCGGTTTGTGCTGAAAACTCCAACTCATCAATCGGACCATCGTAACCAACTACCGGAATTTCAGGATCGGCTTCGGTTGGGAAATGTTTACGCTGACCATAAGTAGATCCGGTAGTAATGTTGCCATCGGCATCGATATAACCAGCCCAGATATCCAGTTCTTTTCCCTTAAATTTAGATCCGGGAATAATGATAGTTCCTTCCAAACGTGCATCTCGGCCGGCAAAAATATCTTTCGGACTATTGTAGTAAACATAGTCGCCTTCGCTCGTATTTGTTTCAAAGGTTGAAAAGGTATTGTCTAAAAGTTCGAACGATTGCACCAGGTTTAATGATGGATTTAAACGTCCCCCTTCCAAATCCTCGGCACTCGACCAGGGTTGATTCTGAACGGTAAACGGCTGAACTTTTCCACTTTGAAGTTTGTAATCTTTTACAAAAATTACTTCGGTGTTTCCACTCTTGTCTAAAAACAGGTTAGTAAAGTTTTCAGCCAGATTTTCCTTTTTGTTGTACAAAGCATAAGTTCCGCTATTGATTAATTCTTCGGCAGCACTTAAGGCCTTTGTATAATAGCCATCTGCCATACTTGCAGGAATTCCAACTTCGCCACCCGGCAACGAAACATTTGGAGTAGTAGCACCATATTTTGCAATAGAACCGGCATAAATAGCTGCACGTGCCTGCATGGCCAGAACCAAACCTTTTGTTGCGCGACCTTTAACATTTACATCGTTTGGTAAATCGTTTTTAATGGCTTCCAGCTCGTTAATTACAAAATCATAAATTTCTGATTCTTTTGAACGAGGATATTCCAAATAAGAAGGATCGCCGCCAAAATCGTAGGTTAAAGGTTCAAGGATTAATGGCACTCCACCCATTCGTTTCACCATTTCGAAATAGATACTGGCACGAATAAATCGTCCTTCAGCAACAAAACGAGCTTTATCAGCAGTTTGTAAATCATCTGTTAATTCCGAATCTGCTTTCTGAATAAAGAGATTCACCTCGCGCATTAACTTATAGTAGTCTTTCCAGTTGATTGCCCATTCTCCATAACCCCAGTCGGAGTTTTTATGACGCCAGTAATCACCAAAAGCCGAACCAAAACCTTCATCAAAGTCGGCATAATTCCACCAGTTACTTATGGTTTGAAATTCAGGAATTCGATCGTATAAATCGGCAACCACAGATAAAATCAAACTGTTATCGCCCCAAATCTGGTCGTCGATTAAAATATTGGTAGGCTCCCTGTCAAGGAAATTGGCGTCGTTACACCCCCAACTAAGTGTAAATAATACTATGAAGATATATACAAATTTTTTCATCTTATTAAAGTTTTAAAGGTTAGAAAGAAAGGTTTACACCAATATTCACCATACTGTTTTGTGGATATTGCAAACCATTTTGATCCATAATTTCAGGTTCAACACCTAAACTCTTTAAGTTGTCGAAAGAGAATAAGTTGTATGTATTTAAATACACACGACATTTTTGCATTCCAACTTTTGCAATCAAATCAGTTGGTAAAGTGTACCCAACTTCAAAAGTTCTCATTCGTAAGTATCTAACATTCGTTAGCCAGAACGTAGAGTTTTTGTTGTAGTTGTTGTGCCATCCGGTGTTGTAACGTAATGCAGGATATTTTCCGGCAACCCACTCGCTGTTTAAATCAAACGGATCAACACGGTGCCATCTGTCATCGTAAAACTGTTTTAACAGGTTTCCTGTATTTTGATAGGGCCAACGCATTTCCCAACCCTGGTTGTACGAATACATTGATCCACCTGAGAAGTCAGCTTTTAAATCGAAACCTTTATACTCGGCCGAAATGTTAATACCAAAGTTTAAGATTGGGTTTTTATCTCTTGCGTAACCAATCGGACGCTCATCCAAACCATTAATAACTCCATCGCCATTTACATCTTTGTAAATTAAATCACCCGGGATCATGTCTTTGTTGCTGTTTCCGTCGTTATTAACTTGCCAGCTGTTAATCTGGTCGTACGATTCAAACTGACCAACTACTTCGTAGCCCCAGAAAGTACCATCCCAACGTTCTTCTCTTGAGTTGCGGTAATGATCCCATGAGTTACCCCATGTTGGTTTATACGATTCGATAAATTTGTTTCGTGCGTACGAAATGTTACCGCCAATTGCATAATTAAAATCGCCAATGTTATCAACGTAATTAATCGAAGTTTCAGCTCCCATTGTAGCGTCGCTGTTTACGTTTTCATCAGGTAAATCGTATCCCAGTTCACTCGGAACCAAAACGTCGTATTTACGTCCGCGAAGACCTTCGCGTTTTCTATGGAAATAATCAACAGAACCACTCAGTTTTCCACCCATTAATGAATAATCGGCACCAATATCGGTGATGGCAGCAGTAAACCAGCTAATTGATGTAACCGGCACACCACGATCGCGCGAACCTTTAACAATCTGACCATCCATAATAACGGTTGAAGAAGCGTAGTTGTAACCTTCGCGGTAATCAAAAGCACCAATTCCTACATTGTCGTCTCCTAATTCACCATACGAAGCACGCAATTTTAAATCGAAACTGCTTTCGCCAATTAAAGCTTTGGCAAAGTTTTCTTCAGTAATTCTCCAACCTACTGATCCGGAAGGGAAGAAACCCCAACGTCTGTCATCGGCGAATTTCCATGAACCATCCTGACGACCAGCTAACTCGAGGTAGTATTTGTTGGCGTAGTTGTAACTAAAACGACCAATGTAACCAATACGGGCCTGCTCATCGTCTCTGTCGTTGTATGTATCCATATCGGCAAACTGTAATAACGGAAGTGCATTGGTTTTTGGAACAGAGTGTACCCAAACTTCCAGTTCACGACGTTCGATACGCTCGTTTACAAACGTTGCCGAAATATTGTGCTCGCCAAATTGTTTGTCGTAGTTTAACTGCAATTGACTTACGTTTTCGAAATATTTACGGGTACGACGTTCGCGCCATGGGTTCAGGTTGGCGAAAGTAACTTTGTATTCATCCGTTTCAGGAAAATACGAATAGGCATCGTAGGTATATTCGTGTCCATCGTAAACCTGATCGGCCATGTAATACGAGTAGGTTCCTTTAAATGTTAATCCATCAACCGGAATATCATATTCGCCGGTAAAATTCATCTGAAGCACACGCCAGTCGTCTTGTACGTAACCCGAATTTTCCATGGTTAGCAAACCCCAGTTCTCGGCCATGTGACCAATGTTGTTAATGTATTCAGGATTATCGTTAGCGTAAGGACGCTCGTATGGACGGTTGCGGAACAATGCAAAACGTGGTGCCCAATAATCATCACCGCCGGGAACCCCTGGATTTTCACGTGTTTCAATACGTCCGTTAATCGAGGTGCTTATTTTAAATCGTTTAGTGATTTGTGCATCTAAATTCGATTGAAAGTTGGTACGGCCAAATGTAAACTCACGACCCAAAACCGAATTTTGATCTAAACGGGTAAGCGACACATAGTAATTAATTTTGTCGGAACCTCCTGAAGTACTAATATTTACGGACGACTGAGGCGAATTAGGCTGAATAATAAAATCGTACCAGTCGAAATTTTGGTAACCTCTTTCGGTTCCATCTTTCCATTTTGCCAACTCTTCGGAAGTCATGTTTGTACTTCCTCCAAGGTTCATATCGGCATAAGCTTTACCCAACTGCCATTCGTATGCATTTACTGTTTCTGGAAAACGCGACCAGTTTTGCCATCCCATGTAAGCATCAACGTTAATGGTGTTTTTGGTTCCCTTTTTTCCACGTTTGGTAGTAACAACCACAACACCATTTGCAGCACGAACACCATAAATAGCTGCTGATGCATCTTTCAAAACAGAAATACTAGCAATATCGTTTGGCGATAGGTTATTAAACTGTCCGGCATCTTTTTGAATTCCGTCGATTACATATAAGGGGTCACCCATGTTACGAATCTGAATATTTGCGCCCGAACCGGGACGTCCGTCAGGCATCCTGAAAGAAACACCTGCCAGTTTTCCCGCCAACGCACCACTAACCGTTGATGCATGTACCCTTTCCATATCTTCAGAAGATATATTGGAGATAGCACCGGTTAACGATTCTTTCTTTTTGGTTCCGTAACCAATTGCAATTACTTCCTCTAAACCAATAGAAGAGTCGCTCATAGTTACATCAATAGTAGCTGACTCACCAACTACAATTTCTTTTGTTTCCATTCCAACAAACGAAAAAATCAGGACATCTCCGGCTTTAACACCTCTTAGCAAGTAGTTTCCGTTTCCGTCGGTAACTGTACCGTTTGTAGTTCCTTTCACCATTACCGTTAAGCCGGGCAACGCGCCACCGGTTCGGTCAGTTACTTTTCCCGATACACCTTCTTGTTGATCGGCAACAAATGTTCGTTCTCCGCTTTTTTCTGACCTTTCAATAAGAATCAGGTTATTATTCACTTCTTTATATGAATATGGCAATTCGTCAAAAGCCTCAGACAGAATATCGCCAATTGTTTTATCCTTAACGTTAACTGTTATTTTCTGCGAAACGTCAACATCATCGTTGTTATAAAAAAATCGGTAATTACTGTTTTGCTCAATTTGTAAAAAAAGTTCCTGAAGAGAGGAATTAATCACTTTTACATCCATTTTGGACGATTGTGACCACACCGATGCAGTGGTGTTTAAAGTTAGTGCAAGAATTAGAAACCAGGTTAGCTTCATAATTAAAAATACTTTTTGCTTCTGCCCTAAAAATCCGGACAGGAGTTTTCGATTTAATTTCATAAATTTGAATGCTTTTAAAAAAGTTAAACTTCGGTTTAATTTAAAAAGGGGAAGTGGTCGAGACTTCTCCTTTTTTTAATAAAAATTGTATTACGTCATCTCATTTTTTTAGTTGTTATCTCTTGTTTTTAGTTAAAACGCCCTATCAACTGTAACCATTTTTTTCACTTCTGGTTTGTCGTGAAAAATGTGATTTTATTTCCGTCTAATTTGTAATCAACCGAACGTGCCAGGCTGAAATAAGACATTACTTCCAGAATGCTCTCTCGTTCAAGGGTACCGGTATATTTTCGGTTTTTCACCGCTTCGTCAGCCAGAACAATATCAACATCAAACCATCTTTCAAGTTTAAGCTCCAAATCTCCCAGCGACTCATTCCTGAAAACCAAACGACCATCTTTCCATTCTGTTTCGGGCGAAAGATCAGCCAATTCGTACAGCGCCATTTTTTTTGAATCGACACTATAGACCAATTTCTGTCCCGGTTTAATAACGGTTTCCTGACTCTGGCTTCTAATTTTTACACTTCCTTCAACCAGGGTAGTAGCAACTTCCTTTTCATCAGAATAAGCTTTCATATTAAACTCAGTTCCCAATACTTCAACTTTAATTTCCGAAGTTTCAATACGAAATGGATTTTCGGCGTCTTTGGTTACCGAAAAATAAGCTTCCCCATCGAGGTACACCTGACGCACTCCTTTTTTAAAATTGTTATTGAATCTTAGAGTACTTCCTGAGTTTAAACAAACTTTGGTACTATCGGGTAAAATCATATTTGTTTTATCGCCTAAAGCACAGGTTATTGTTGTGTACGAATCCTGAACAGCCGCATTTTGGTTTCCCAAATAATACATAAAAGGAAGCGCCAACAGCAGCACGGCAACAGCTGCATACTTTAGAATCCGGCTTACAAATAATTTGCGAACTGTACCTTTTTTTGCTTTTGCTACTTTGTTCGAGAATAGAGTTATTGCATGTTCAAGGTTATATTTATCTGCATTATCTTTTACCCCGCTACTCAACCAAATTTCCTTTAAATCGTTAAAAAACTTACGATTTTCAGTCGATTGGTTCAGCCAGCTCCTAATGAATTGTTTTTCATCGGAATTGGCTTCACCTGTGAACAATCGGATTATTAATAAATGTATTTGATCTTCTGAATTCATATTTTATAGAATCTATAGTTAAGATGCAGAAACTTAAAAAACCCTGTATGTTTGAATGATTTTTTCTACAGACACAAAAACAAATGCTACTTAAAGTCTGAATTACAAGCAATTAAAATCTGCAATTATTTTAATAAAATAAAAAGTAAAAAGGTGGGTAAATAGTCTTTTAACTGATTTCGAAGTGTAAACATGGCTTTTGAAAGATGCATTTCAACTGTTTTGATTGAAATTCCCATTTCCTCTGCCACCTCCTTATTTTTTTTGCCTTCGAAGCGTTTCAATCGAAAGGCAATTTGCTGCTGTTTAGGAAGCTGGTTCACCACTTCTTCTATCCGATTGCTCATGTCGTCCAATAAAATACTGGCTTCCTTTTCATCATCGGGTGAGGTTACAAATCCAATATTTTCAAATGAAGTATCGCTGAAATAGTCCTCAATGCTTTCTTCCTTTTTTAATTGGCGCAGGTAGTAAAGCGAATTATTGCAAACAGCCTGAAAAAGATAAGCTTTTACAGATGAAGTAATTTTTAATGTTGCGCGGTTTTCCCAGATTTTAAAAAATACCTCAGAAACAATTTCTTCGGCAACATCTTTTCTTCCCACATATTTTCTTGAATAGGCACACAGTGCGACGTAATATTCTCTAAACATCAGAATATAAGTCTCTTCATTCCCATTTTGAAGCCCCGCAACAATATTTAATTCCTCAGATTTCATTTAGCTAGTCGCTACAAATGTAAAAATTAAACGCAATAATAAGAATGGAACATACCCAAGCGTAATTTGGCATAAATACCAAAACAAACTTAAATACCTCAAATTCTATTTGTTGTGTATAAAAACAACTATTCTGTCAATACAGCTGTTCAAATTCATGTTATTCAAAGAGCTAACATAAACCAAAGAAAAGTCAAGGATCAGAAGGTGTTCACGCAAATAATAATACGCCCGCCAAACCGGAGATCGGAATCAAATAGGCTACATTTATTTTGAATTTTATGGATAAAACCAAAACACTGGCAAAAAGGAGGATAGTCTGCCAGTTCAGTTCCACTCCCCTGCCAATAGTAAACGCGGCGGCAAATATCATCCCAATTACTGCAGGGCGCAATCCCTTGAAAATCGCAGATATTGTTTTGGATCGTTTAATTTGATCGATAAATCGCGAGCAAAAAATCATGAAAAATGCCGGTGGAAAAAAAATGGCTATGGTTGCTGCGATTGCTCCCAGCAGACCTCCCACCTTGTAGCCGATAAATGTTGCACTTATAAAAATTGGACCGGGAGTGATTTGGCCCATCGCAATGGCATCGCTAAATTCATTGGTGTTTAGCCAATTGAGTCCATCAACAACAATTTCCTGAATAGCAGGAATAATCACATATCCTCCTCCAAATAAAGTCAGGCTCATCCCTGAAAAAGTTAATGAGATATCGCGAACCATCGTTGCCTTGCCCGAATTTTCACCTTGAAAAAATACGGGTAATAACCAGATAAGCAAAACCAGACCTGCAATTCCCAAAACACCGCTGATAAGAACGCGAAAATTCAGTTTTATTTTTACAGGTACTGTTTTATTATCTGTTGAGATGGTATTACGATAAAAAAAATATCCTGAAATTCCACCGACTGCCATAATTAACATGGTAGTATAAAACGAACGAAAAAGCACAAGAGATAATCCTGAAAAGACCAGAATAATTACTTGCCGGTAATCTTTGATGTTCTTTTTTGACATGTTTGCTGCAACACTAATAATTATAGCTGCAACCGCAGGCAATACACCCAGGAAGAAGTTATTAAAAGCAGGAACCTGATCGTAAACAAAATAGACATAGGTAAGAATAAGAATGAGAAAAAAGGAAGGTAGAAGGATAGCAACCATACTAACTAACGCACCTTTTATTCCTCTCAAATAGTATCCTAAATACGACACAACATTAAATGCCAGCGGACCAGGTAAAACCGAAGCCAGTGAAATACTATCCAGTATCACACCATCCGCAACTTTTTTATCTTTTTCGACCAGCTGCTGTTGAACAACAGAAATTAGAGCCATAAATCCTCCCCATGAGATTGCGCCAATTTTCAGGAAGGTAAAAAACAGGTATTTTAACGAGGTATCTTGATTCTTACTCATATATCCAAACTTCTGACAAGGTACTAAATTTCAATCTACCGCTGACTTACTTTTCTACTTTGAAATAAACATGTTCGGTTTTACGCGGCCAGTAATTGTTTTTTGTATTTACGTCGGCTGTTTCCAGATACGGATCCAGGATTATACTTTTAAGTTCTTTTGAGTAAGCAAAAACCTTGGTTACCTCTTTATGGTTTTTCGTCCAGATCTCAGCCGGAATGCGCTGCAAATCTTTGGAGCTATCTTCAAATTCGAATTGAACGATTAATGGCATTAACATGCCGCCAGGAGCAGAAAAAGTTACTTCATAAAATTTTTGGTCTTTCCCGAGTGATGCCAGATCTTCAGCATACAGTTTCTCACTTAACTCAACTATTTGTTTTAGCTCCGCATTATTCAACAATGGTTTGGGCACATTGTACATGTCTTTAAGCGACTCATCCAACTCAATGGCAGGGGTAACATGGCCATTATCTCTTATCTCTGCAATATGAACCGGCTTAGATGCGTTTTTCTCTCTTGCAATTTCTTCAGCTTTGTTTCTGTCAACAACAGGTTCATATACTTTTACATTTTCAATGGCTAAATCGACATGTTCGGTTGAAAAATACCACCCCCGCCAGAACCAATCCAAATCAATTCCCGATGCAGCTTCCATAATGCGAAAGAAATCGGCTGGTTGCGGGTGTTTAAACATCCAGGTTTGTGCATACTCCTTAAAAGCCTGATCGAAAAGCTCACGCCCGAGAATGGTTTCGCGCAAAATTGTTAAGCCGACTGCCGGTTTTCGATAGCTGTTCATTCCGGCTTGCAACAGGGCATCAGCATCGGTCATTAATGGTACAATCGTACTTTTATCGTCATCCATATAACCGAGCATTTCAACAGGACGTCCCGACCAAGTCCATTCAGGATCCCAATCGCGTTCTGCAATCCCCTGTAAAAAAATATTAAATCCTTCATCCATCCATGCCCACTGCCGCTCGTCTGTATTTACAATCATCGGGAAATAATTATGCCCAACTTCGTGGTGAACAACTCCAATAACTCCACGTTTAGCTGCTGCGCTATTCGATTTATCAGCCTTTGGTTGCCCTTGATTGAAACAAATCATCGGATATTCCATGCCTGAAATACCCTGTACATTTACCGATATTGCAGTTGGGTAAGGAAAGTCAAAAGTGTGTTTAGAATAAATTTTTAAAGTATGAGCTATGGATTTTGTGGAATATTTTTCCCAAAGTGGATTCCCTTCTTTAGGATAAAACGACATGGCCAAAACAGTATTACCGGGAAACTGAACCGACATTGCATCCCAAATAAATTTACGCGAACATGCAAATGCAAAGTCTCTGACATTTTCAGCCTTAAAACTCCAGGTTTTTGTTTCATTCGAATGTTTTGTTTCATTTTTCCCTGCCTCATCCGCCGTAATAATTAAAACAGGTTCCTCAGATTTCCGGGCCAATTCCAACCTTTTTTGCTGCGATGCAGTTAATACATCCTTTTCATTCTTTAGTTCTCCGGTTGCGGCAACGATAAAATCGGAAGGGACAGTAATATCGACATCGAAATTCCCAAATTCGAGTGCAAATTCGGCACCAACAAACTGTTTGATCTGCCAGCCAATATCATTAAAAACACAAAGGCGTGGGTAAAACTGTGCAATAGCAAAAACATTTCCACTGCCATTTTCAGCCTCATTATACCCTGATCGTCCCCACATCTCTTTGATGTTATTCAGTTTGTAATGCCATTCAATATTTATATTGGTTTTTGCTCCCGAAGGCAAACTTTTCGGCAAAATAACTTTTAAAATGGTGTGGTTTTTTATCGTTTCCAGGTCATTCCCCTTCTCATCGGTCACCGATGTAATTTTAAAGCCACCATCGAAATTGTTATTCATACGTTTTAAAGTCGACATTTTAACACTTCCCGACATTTTACCTTGTTCAATTTTGCTTCTTAATGAATTCGGTTCGCGAATATTCTGGTCGAGCTGCAACCATAAATAATTTAGTGTTTCCGGTGAATTATTGTGATAACTTATGGTTGCAATTCCTGATACTGATTTAGAACCTTCATCAAGCCTTATATCCATATTGTAATCAACCTGTTGCTGAAAATAATCGGGGCCGGGATGACCTGTAGCTGTTCTGAAACCGTTTGGAGTGGGCAGCTCTTCAATCAGTTGCCTGAACATGTTTTGATTGGTATGTTGTTGTGCCAGCGTAATTCCCTTACATGCAATGATCAACACCAAAACCAGTATCTTTGTCTTTCTCATAGGATGTTATTCTTTTTCGCGAACGATAATTAAAAATCCTTTACCTTTTGGCACAATAATTTTTTCGTTTGGAGCCCATTTGTTTTCATCTTGATAGCCATCAATTGCCGGCGCATAGAGTTCGGCCTTCGATCGTTTTAACCCAATGGTCTCCCAGTTAATATCCAGTTTAACTTCATCATCACTTTCGGCCCATGTTGCAACTGCAATTAGCGTTTGTTCCCCTTTCTTAACATAGGTGGTTGCATAGGTATCTTTGCTGCCGGTTTTCACCGGGTTTGTCGAATCCCAGTAACCAATCATTTCGCTCTGCTCCATCCCGAAGTCATCCCACGCTTTCCACAAAGGAGTTACGTTTACTCTTGGTGCACGCCCCGTCATTCCGAAAATCATCCCGCGCCACGGGTTTCCACCGTCTTGCAACATTTCTCCCATTAAACCGAATGGCAAACCGGAGGTTTCAATCAACCAGAAATCCGGTGGCAGGTTGTAGTCAAAATACTCTCCAAACCAAAGCCTGTCGATGTATGGAAAATGTTCGAGGTAAAGATTGGCACTGTTGGCGAAACCATCACGGTGATTATACTGATTGGCCGAGTGCAGATCAATTAAAGCACCCGGATTTCCACGTTCCAGAACCTTACGAATACGTTTCATCGAGGTGCGGTCAAATGCCAGGTCATCAATATAAACTCCGTCGATACCTACGTTCTTTACCAGCCAGTTTAACCCTTCGATGTAAAAATTGTGCCAGCGTGAAATTCCGGTATTCACAATTGCTGCGTCTTTTATTGAAGGCACAAACCATGCGGCAATATAGTTTTGATCCAAATGTTCCTGCAACCATGAAAATCCCCCACCTTTAGCATTCGAGAATATTTCGTCACCCAGACTCCGTAACATAAATAATTCGGGAGCCTTATTGGTTAGCTCACGAACCGTGTAATAGATTTTAACTTTTGCCTCTTTTGAATGTGCCTCATCGATGTATTGTTTCATTCGTTCAGGAATGAAAAACGGATAATTGATAAACGAATTAATAGCATTCGCATGGTGCAAATTTATTGTATTTGCTCCGTAAGCCAGAACCGTATCAATGGGCTGAAAACTGTGATAGTAGCGGTTATGCCAATGCTTTTTTGTATCTACCGGTCGGAAGGGTGTGATCAGCAGATTGAAATAATAATGCAATTGTTCTCCCTTCTTTATTACCCTGCTTCCGGAATACGAATTAATCAGAACTGATTCGTTGCCAGCGGACGTAATATTTATTCCTCCTTTTCCATCATTATACCATGAATCGGGCATATAAAGAGGTTTCTCAAGAT
The DNA here is from genome assembly GCA_026671195.1 of Draconibacterium aestuarii. Taxonomy (GTDB): domain Bacteria; phylum Bacteroidota; class Bacteroidia; order Bacteroidales; family Prolixibacteraceae; genus Draconibacterium; species Draconibacterium aestuarii. Next base: position 163,566 of record JAPOHD010000029.1, read on the forward strand.
AGAAATTAGTATTTAGGGGTCTTGAATAATGGTTATCGGTAAAACGCGCCTGTATACCCGCATTTACATCACCCAGCCAGGGACCATCCTGATTTTTCTCAACGGCCCATTTCCACTCAACATGTTCAGGTCGAAAACCACCTTTTTCTCCTAATCCCATCATGTATTTCGCCGAATTTTGCTGAAACGGAATTTCAAGACGGATATCTTTTATGGAAATGTCTTTCGTGGCAGTGAGAACCAACTTGTAATTGATATTTCCATCAAACTCCATCTGCACTGTACCATTCATTTTCAATCCCGGCATTTCATTTTTTATTTCCCATGCAATAGCGCCTTCCTTTTGTTTCACCCGTTTAAATGAAGGGGCGGTCCAATCTTCCTTTTTTTCATCTGTTTCAACAACCAGATTAATGGGTGCTGCTAATATTTCCTTTCCATTCTCCTGAATTTTTGTAACACTTTCAGAAAAATAACTTTTTATACTTACCGGAAATCCATTTCCCCCAAAAGTAACGTCTCGCCCCAGGCATTTCACGGTATTGTCGTTGATCTCCAAGGCAGAGTAAGGTGCAACAATCCCATCGTCTTCGGCAATGGTTGAATTCAACCAACGTAAACGAGACAAGCGCTCCGGGTTGTCATCGCCTGAAGCCCTAACAGCAATTTCGGAAACCTGTAGTTTAACCGGGATCAGGGTTTCATCCATATTTGCCGGTTTTACTTTTAACGTACATTCGTATTCTCCAGCTTCAATTTCCGACGGAATCTGAACTCCAATCCACAAAGCCTGGACATGGCCCTTTTCAACCGGACAATTTTTTGTAAAAGGTTTTCCTTCCCAGTCTATGCCTTCCGTATTAAAACAGGTTAAGGCGTCTGCATCTACAACCATTTTTCCGTTGCGGCTTAATCCTGTGAATCCGACACGAATATTTTCAATCTCCTTTTGGGCTGCAAAACAGCCAATTTGAAAAGTAAAATATTCTCCCTTTTGTACTTTCCCCGAGAACTGATTTGTAACTCCATCCTGAATCCATTTAAGTGGGATATCCGTAGTCATCCGAATCGAATTCTCACGAATTTCGGGAAAAAGCAAATACTCTGCATCGCGGTTTTCTCTCAACAACTGATCGACTTCCTCCTGCGTAGCAATAATTTCCATCGGGTAAAAGGAGTTAAAAGGATCGATTGCCTGAAACTGAAACAATTCTGCTTTTGGAAGCTTATTTAAATCTTTGCTTGCAGACTTTGCCTGTTTTAGCCAATTATTTTCTGCCGTCGAAACAAATTCAGGATAGCTAACTTTTGGATAATTGCTGCGACCATGCATTTTATGTTTCAGATAATAGATCTCATATGCTCCGGGAACCGTTTGTGGCTGAAAAAGTATATCTCCAAATTCACGGTTGATAGTTACCGAATGTATGTTTTTAATTTGTTTACCGGAGGTGACATCAACAATTATCAAATCCTTTTCTTCGGGATTAAAATCTCTTCTCCTCCAAGGTATATGAGCCCAAACAATATCAGCTTCATTCTCCACATTTATTACAACTCTGTGGTTCCCCAGCGAATCTGCGTCCCAGTTTCCCGTTCCGTAGAGATGTGGATCAAAAGATGATTTTTCCTGTGCAAAGCCGGCAATTATTGAGAGGCAAAAAAACAGGAGTGTTAGATTCAGAATCTTCATGGTATATAATTTTGTTTATTGTTTTATAAAAGTTTATTCATACTAATACTATTTCAAGTCAAAAAAATGAAACAGAAATCGACTTGCTTCCAGTTGGTTAAAAAAATAAATGACTTGTCTTAAAACTGGCTCTTGATATTATTCAAGTTCAGAAAGAGCAACAACCAGAGCAAAGGCTCTATCCCTATTTTGAGGGCTGAACAGCGTTACTCCACTTTCTTTTAATATATCTTTCAGAATACTTTCGGCTTTACTATTTTCCTCCATTAACTTCGCATAACTCCATTGGGCAATTAAATTTTCCGGTTGGTTGTTTTTCCATTTAGCCAGTAATTCCTGCGCTTCTTTCATCCTGTCGTTTTTCTTTAGAAGAACAGCCCCAAGATATTGACCCGAAGAAAATTCCGTGGTATTTAAAGAAAAATCGACAATGCTATTTTCCAGCTTATTTGCTATGGATACATTTCCTTTTTTATGCCAGTACAAACTTTCCAGGTAGTCTTCAATTCTTTCATCCGTTTCGTACGGTTTTCCTACTCCGAGATTTTCGGGCCATTGACGGGCCTGGTTTATTCTTGAAATTGCACTCTTGCTTTTATTTTTCTGCAGTTTATCAATCGCATCCATTACACAAGCTTGCCGGTAAGTAACCCGCCCTGCACTTGCTCCTTCGTTTGGTAAAATGTTGGTTTTGATAAGCACATTCAAAGATTCCTGATACCTGCCGTTTATTAATAAAGCTTTTGCTTTTTGAAAAGCAAGAACATAGTTGTTCGGAAATTTTAAAAACCCTTTCTCTGCCCAGCTTAATACATCCGTAAATTTTTGTTCTGACTCATAATAATTCGACAGCGACATATAACAACGCCACTCGTTATTATTCAGCTCATAGGCCTTTAGTAAATCATTTTCACCGTTGTAATCTGCATCTGCTTTTAATAAATTAAAGCGGGTAAGGTAAAAAGCAAAATAGTCAGGTTGATCGTTGCATTCTATAAAATACTCTTTTGCTTTATCTGTAAGCCCTTTCGACCAATAAATTAAACCGAGATAGTAGTTTGTCTTCCAATTCTGGTTTTTTGATAAAGCCCATTTTAATACTTCTGCTGTTTCGTTTCGCGAAGGATAAACAAGATTTGGTGAAGCCTGAATTGCCTTTTCTAAATATTCTGAATCGCCTTTAAGAAAGGCCAACCAATAATTTACAATCGGGTTAGAAGTGTTGAGTTGCAATATCTGAACTGCCTTTTCTTTCAATCCAAGATTGAAATATGCAATGGCTTGCTCCAAACAAATTTCATGCGGCATTTCGTAGTTTAACACTTTTGCGAAATCTTCACCTTTTTCAAAACGGGCAAACGCATTTAATGGATCAATGGATAGAATTTTATCCAACACTTCGTTTCGCTGTTGTTGCCTTCCAACTCTTTCAAAATCCAGTGCCTTTAGTTTTAACGCATTAATATTATTTTGATTGTAATCGAGTGCCTCATTGGCATATTTTAGACTCTTGCTGGTTTCGCCATCTGCAAAAAAGATAGTTGAGATTTGCGTGTAAGCCAACGATCGGAACTCCATAGATCGGGCAGCCATACTGAATGCATCGAGCGCATCATATTTTCTGTCCAATTTTAAACTGATTAGTCCGAAAATATAATTGGCTTCCGGATTATACGTGTCATTCGACAGCGCTTTTAAAGCATACTCATCAGCCTTTTGGTGTTCCATTTTGCGGTAAAGCAAACCGGCCATTTTACTCAATGCACCTGTGTGGAAGGGATTTTGTTCGAGAACCCTGCTATACTTTTCTTCAGCCCCTTTATAGTTTCGTTGTTTTTCCATCCCAACTCCGGCCGAAAAAATCGCATCGGTTGAATCCCAGTTAAAATCTTTGCTTATTTCAGTGGGTTTCGCAAGCGCTCTTTCTTTTCTTTCCTTTGTAGAGTACGAAAATATATTGCCAATTTTAACTTGTATATCTTCCGCAGTAACTTCATACATTTCAACAAATGCTTCGGTAGGTTTCAGGCTTATATTTTTCCTGACAATTTCCTTTCCATCGGCTAACACTGTCAGTTCATCGGTGATATTCTGATTGGCACAAAAACCAATTTTAACCTTTCCATCTGCATGTTCCACATTTAACGAACCGTATTCATCGGCCTTAACCATGCCGCCAATTTCCTTAACAGGAAACCATAATTCGTTGAATTTATACTCCGAACCGGCATTAAAAAACAGATGTTTATATGGAGTTTCCGCACTTTTTTCTGCTGCCTGGTTAAATAATAATCCTGTTTGAATTTCTGTGTATTGAACATTTCCCGGGTCGGTAAGCAGGTCGGTCCAAATCTCTCCTTGCCTCGATAGTCCCCATATCCAAATTTTTTGTCCGGGTTTTTCATCGTATGCCGACCAGTGCCCTAATCCAAAATCCTTGTCCCTGAAATAACACAGAAAATGCTCAGCATATTCCCCCAATACATGATAGGATTTAGGTCCTCCAAAGTTGTTGTTTTTATAATACGAAACGTCAATTCCTTTTTCATTTACCGGCCACGGGGACACTTCTCCTCCATGACCAATTTCGATGGTGCCCGGGAAATAATATTCGAGATCATCTGTTGCATCAACAGATGCTGTCATCCAATTATAAAGCGAGGTATTTAAATTTGATGGATTATACCAGATTGCTTTGGTTTCAAAATACGATTTGTCAGGTTGCAAACGAACTTCCACCCGCCATTCGGTTCGTGATGTTATGTCGGGTGCACCAACAAAACAACTTACGCTCCCGTCGGTATTTTCCTGTAAAAGATAATTAACCGGAGAAGCAGTGGTTGGCGCATGACCGATCGACCCAAAATTAAATTCTATTCCTCCCGATGTCCATGCTCCGCGCATGGCTATATCCCGGAATTTTACCACTTTGTTGAAGTAGATAAATTCTTCTCCGGATGCTTTATCAATTGCCCCCAACACTTTCCCACCAATCTCAGGAGCAACTAAAACTTTTATGTACTGGTTTTCCAGTGTTATTATTTTCCAACCCTGCTCTTTTGGTGTATTTGTGAATCCATCAAAACGGTAATAAGGATAATATTTTGTAATATGAGCAACCGGATCCGGATCGGAATAAGGATAGGTTTTAAAATTTATTACCTCTTCTGAAATTGTAGCTTTTTGCGCAAATGTATCTTTCAAGGGAAAGACAATTAGTATACATAAAAGGAAAAGGATTGTTTTCATTTTTATCGTATTACATGGTTTAGATTTGCTGAATATGTATTCATCCAGCTTTATTTTTTTCAAAACTTACATAACCGGTAGGCAATCTATACTAACACATGTCTATTTCTGGTCTGAATCTCTTTCAATAAAAGTTCCTGAGGCTCACGCATTCTAAGACCTTCCGGATCAACAGATTTTAATGCATCTTCTTTAAGCTGCTTGTTTATTGTATCAAATTGGTTCAGTTCAATCGGTGAAAAATCCTTGCCATTAATAATTCCCGATTTCTCTAATTTATACTCCAATGTTTCAAGAACGTTACCCGCCAGCCTTTCAAAAATCCCAACCTCCATTTCGGTAAGTTCTTTTTTATACTTATTGGAATTGCTTTTAAAAATAGGCTGGGTAACATTGGCCCACATTTTTCCTGCCACAGCAGTATTTTTTGACTCTTCCGATTTATAAAAATCGAATACTTTGGGATTAAATCTTATATTCAGAAATGAACTTAACTTTTTCATTACTTCCTCTGGCGAATGAATAAGTTTCTCGTAGCTTATCTGAATAAAACGCTCTTCACCAACCTTCGCTTTAAGTGCCAAACAAGCCTCTTGATTTTTTCGCCATTGATTTGCAATATGATAGACATGTTTTTCACCCACAATTGCTTTTTTAAACGAACACGCCACATCGCGCCCATCGCGGTACAAATGAATATACATCGGGCGAATTCCTGCATTCTCAATTTCGCTTGCATACTGAATATTGGCCATACTTTTACATGCCCAAAACGATGCATTGTCCTGTACTGCTTTCAAATCGTATACAATCCTGAATATTTCAAAAAGGGTATTTGATTTGCATAGGTTAAAAATGTGTTCCCGATCGAATTTCACTCCTGTCCACACAACCGGATTTCGTTCAACAATTGCACAAACATCATCTATCAGTTTATAGAAATTCTGATCTATGCCGAGATCTCCATACACCGGTAGCAAAGGAATAAAACGCTGCAAAATATGAGGTGGGTGCGGCGCAGTTATTTCATCAAACTGATTGAGCATCAGCCGAAGTAAATTTGACCCCGAACGTTGGGTACCTATAATTTGTATGGGTCGTATATGTTTCATTTCTATTTCAAATTATAATTCCAACTACTCCTTCATAAAATATTGGTCCCAAACGCTGGCAGGTATGTATTCTGCGCGGTAAGGAACAAAGGGAGAATCAAGCTCCCACAAAATATCACCTTCTCTGTTGGTAATAAGAACTGAACCTGTTTTGGAGCTTGTTTGTAAAATATTTCCGTTTTCTAAAAGATAAGCATTCCCCATCCTCGATGTATATTTCCCGGAGGGTAATGGTGCATTTATTTCTGTCGTTGCAGTCATGGTTATTGTATCGAGCGAAAACGATAAGGCGCGAGATTCTTCTCTAAAGAGATTGTTGTCGAAAAGCATATAATCGCCTTCCGGATTGATATTAATCGCATGCTGAAAAGAGAAGTACGAGTCAGTGTCCATTTTAAAGTCACCGTTTTTACCAAATTTCCACATTAACTCACCTGTTTTTGAATTGATCTTCCAGATCTGATCTTCAATTGCAACCGAAGCCAGATAATTTCCATCAGTATCAAAATTTAATGCATTCATATGAAACCGATCATAGGCAAATTCTTTCATCAGCGAGTCATTCTCAATATCCCAATGATCCCAAACCGACCAATTCCATATCTCCTTTCCAGTAGTATCCATCACCAAAATACCATCGCCTCCCAGGGTATCCAGACCAGTGCCATTAATTTCAGTCATTTCATAAGGTAGCGTACTTCTGTACAAGGTATGGATATTATTGTTTTCATCCATTCGAATATCATGATGAATGATTTTATAATCATCTTCTTTATCTAAATCGAGTCTCCATAATATTTCCCCGGTCATATCGATCTCAACCAGAGCTGTTCCTCCTGCAAAACCAAGTTTCCCCCTGCGCATGGGTTTTTGTATCTCTTCTAATATCTTCGCATGCTCTTTGGGTTTATCATCAATCACATCCTTTTTAGGTGGACGTAACATGGCCAGAATTGTTCCGCGGGGAGTTAGTGTAGCCGCGCGAACACCAATATCATCAACCTGCCAATGCCAGCAAATATCTCCTTTAGCGTTTACCAAAGCTATATATCCGGGCATTCGGGCATAACAAAGCATAATTAATCCATCGCCAAAAGCTTTTGCATCATGTGGTTTGTTTTCCTGCACCCAGTTAAAATCTAGCCAGGGAGATTGTGCTCTTGTTTTAAATGATAAGATTTTAGATTTCGAATTCACAAATCGGTCAATAACAATTTGATATTCATAGGTTGCACCGGTTTCGAGCAGCAACAAGTTAACTTTATGGTTTGTAGATATCTTTGTCTTTTGAGTTCGAAATTTATTTAAAGAGCCTTTTTGCCAGTAGCGTATATATATGCTTGCCGGTTTATCGAGTTCTACATTAATCTCTTCCTGAAAAGCATAGTTATGAGGCGAGGTTAATTGAATATTTTTAATCGCTATTGTTTGTGGATAAAACACAAACAGACCAATAATTAACGTCAAAATCCCAACTCCAAGTGCAATCCAAATTCTATATCTCTTATCCATTTAGTCTTTAGTTATGATACTATTAAATGACTAATAAATTAATTTTTGGGAATAACCGCCGAAATCAAAATTTCGACGGTTATTAAAAATTTCACCAGTATTTTAACTGAATGAATCATCTTTGATGGTTATGGCAATCTGCTTAAATTCTCAGAAGCCATATTGCTGTTTAATTGTGCATCCACTAATGGATACGGGAATAATTTCATATTTTGATTGACAACAGGAGACAATCCACGTGACTCCAGATATGCATTACATATTTCCTCATATTTCCCAAAGCGAATTAAATCCGGACGTCGTTTGTATTCAAAAACGAGTTCGTATCCACGTTCGGCTAAAATTTTATCTGCCATTTCATCTTTGCTGGTTGGTTCAGGGAATCCGGCATCTCCATATACAGGAGCCCCGGCTCTTGCCCTTACTTCGTTAAGATATGGTAACGCAGCCCCTGGTCCACTTAATTCGTTTTCAATTTCAGCCTTACACAGAATTGCATCTGCTAATCTGAATACAGGAATTGTACGACCATCGTAGTACGACGGATTCACCATTTCGTATGAGTATTTTTTAGTGGCTACATTCTGAAGCAATTTAACGGTATCGCTTGGAGGCACTGTTTGACCTTCCTCGGGCATCATATAATAAAATCCGTGAGTGGTAGAACCGTCCCTTGGAGAACGTCCTTCGTAATTATAGTAGAAGAATTCTTTACGAGGATCTGCATCGCTGTAGTTTCTCCAAAAATAGAGTGATACTGCGTAGTACTGCCATTTGGCCATATCAGGATGGTCTTTCGGGCCAAAGTGGTTTGTAATTTCTCCACCATTTTGTGATGCCTCGTGAAGAATACAAAAAATCATACCATCATCCTTTTTATTACTTTCCGACCACACATTTTTGAAATCCGGATTCAACGTATATACTCCTTCGCTTCTTAGCTGAAGAACCATATCAATATATGTTTTTGCATTGCTGTAATCATGTGCACGCATATAAACTTTACCCAGCAACATTGCAGCAGCACCTTTCGTTGCTCTGGCCAAACCATCGTCAAGACTCCAGCTTTTTGGTAAATTATCTATTGCATATTTACAATCTTCAATAATTACTTTATCCACTTCGCCAACCGAAGAAAGTGGCATGTCGTAAGTTTCTGTTGGATTGATTATATCAACAATCAAAGGGACAGGTCCCCAGGCATCAGTGGCATCCCGATAAGCCAGGGCTCTTAAGAAACGAGCTTGTGCAATTATCTGTTTCTTTTTAGTTTCATCCATTTCGACTTTTTCAATCCTGTTCATCAGCATATTTGCATTACTGATTACTTCATACATGTATCTCCAGTTGTATTTGAAATAGCGGTTGTTCGCATCGTAAGTGAAATTACTAAGTTTTGTAGGATCACCTGCAGCCGTTGAGAATCCAATATCTGTAGTATAATCCGTAGTCATAATAAGGTACCCGTTATAGTACATCCATCCATCGCCCGGGAATGGAGCTAAGTCGGCATAAACACCAACTAAGGCCGCATTAATATCGCTTTCTGTAGAATAAGCATTTGATGTGGTCATGTCGCTATACATTTCCGGCTCCAGGTCGGTACAACTCGCAACAAAAACCAGTGCTAATAGTATTAATATATTTCTCATTTCTTTTACGTTTTTTAATTAACAATTTATTAGCTGTCTTAAAAGGTAACGTTAAGTCCAACGGAAAACGACCTCATACTTGGATATGAATTAAAATCCAATCCTGCACCAGCATTTGCTGTTTGCGAACCTTTCGCCTCATATCCTTTAGTATCAACTTCCGGATCCCATCCTGAATAATCGGTTATAGTTAACAAATTTTCAGCGGCAACATATAACCTCAACGAATTCACAAATTTCAAACTTGAAGGAACTGTGTATCCCAGAGTAATATTTTTCAGACGCACAAATGAAGCATCTTCAATAAAGTGGCTGTTAATGTAACCACCGTACTGTGCATAATAAAATCCATTCCGAGGAAGATCTGTGTCTGTATTTGTAGGTGTCCAGCGATCTAAGGCATCGGTAGTACGTTTCCACTCCAGATTCATGCGAGACATGTTTAACAGATCGTTTCCAACTGATCCGTGAAAAAATATGGATAAATCAAAATTCTTGTATTTAAAATCATTTGTTAGTCCCCAAATAAAATCAGGTTGGGCACTGCCAATAATTGTACGGTCGTCTGAAGTTATTTCTCCATCCGGAACACCTTCCGGCCCGGAAATATCCAGGTATTTGGGATCTCCCGGTTTTGCATTGGGCTGTGGTGTATAAGTTTCTCCTTCCTGAAGAACTCCGTCGTAAACATAGCCGAACAGCGATCCCAGAGGTTCACCTTCACGAATTACAGCAAATTGTTCTTCAGATACATTTCCTACAGGTTTGGAAGAAGTGATATAAATTTCACTTTCTCCGCCAAGACTAACTACTTTGTTTCTGTTTAAAGCAAAGTTGAAACGTGTTTCCCACTCAAATGCTCCTGTCGTATTAATCGAGTTCAGTTCAAGCTCAAAACCTTTGTTTTCAATTTCTCCAACATTGGTTTGTACCACAAAGAAACCAGAATAAGTAGGAAGATTTTTACGAATCAACAGATCAGATGTATTTTTCTTATAAGCATCAATGGAAACCCCCAGTCGGGAATTAAAGAAACCCATATCTAATCCCATGTTGTATTGTGCGGTGGTTTCCCATTTCAACGATGGATTTTCCGGAGTATTTGGATTTAAGTGAGTACCGGCAGTATTGGTCATTGCATCGAAAGTAAGGTGAGTGTTACTCATTAGTGCATATGATGCGTATTCTCCAACCTGGTCGTTACCTGTTTTTCCGTATCCAACTCTAAATTTTAAGTTGGAGAATAAATCCAGATCCTGAATGAATGGTTCCTGGTCTAAACGCCATGCCAAAGATCCTGAAGGGAAAGTACCCCAACGTTGGTCAGATCCAAATCGAGATGAACCATCACCTCTTAAAGTGAATGTGGCAAGGTATTTATCTTTGTATGAATAATTAAAGCGACCAAAGAACGATACCAACAGGCTTTCTCTTCGGTAAGAAGAAACACCTGTAATTGTTGAGGCGGCCCCTACATTGTGGTATGAAAACAAATCGGTTGAAAAGCCTTTAACACCAATCGATTCGCTTTGGTACCCAAATTTTTGATAAGAATAACCACCCATTGCGCTTAACGAATGATCATCATTTATCGTAGTTCTGTAATTCACTATTGCATCTAAAAGTTGGTTGAGTGAAGAATATTCATTTCTACTGGCCACACCATTGTCAATGCTTCCCTGGTAAGTTGAACGAGGCAGGTATTTACCCTGAAAAGTGTGGATTAATTCAATACCACCATTTACCCGAACAGTTAAATTCTTAACCGGCTCAATCTCCAGGAAAACATTACCATTGAATTTATCTTTGGTCATGTCATTGGTGCGTTCCATAAGGTTTGCCAACGGGTTGTCACCGCGTCCACCCGGAGGTCTTCCGTAGGTTCCATCTTCGTTAATCGCCGGAACAGTTGGATCGTAGGTTAGAATTCCTAACAAAACGTTTTGTGACAAGATATTTCCACCGTAAATCTGGAAATTGGAATTTTCGCGTTGTGCAAAAACCGTTGCTCCTGCTTTAATGTATTTATTTACAACTTGATCGACATTTAAACGACCAGACACTCTTGAAAAGTCAGTATTCTTCATAACCCCTTTTTGGTCGAAATAACCAAGACTGGTCAGAACTTTAGTATTTTCGCTTCCGCCTTTGAATTGTAAATTGTGATCCTGAACGATTCCGGTTCGTGTGGTTTCTTCAATCCAATTAGTATTTACGTTCGATTGTAACTGAGATTGTGTGTACACTGCATATTCCTGGTTCTCCTGCCCTTCAATTTCCTGGTATAGGGCATTTGACAGCTCCATATATTGTTTACCATTAATCATATCGAAAGGATTAATTACTTTTTGCGTGCCGGTATAACCGTTATAGGTGATCTGGTTTTCGCCTGTTTTTCCTCGTTTGGTCGTAATTAAAATTACACCGTTGGCACCACGAGCACCATAAATAGCAGTGGCCGATGCATCTTTCAAAATTTGCATCGATTCAATATCGTTTGGATTAATATCGGCTCCGTTCGATGTTGGGAATCCATCAACAACATACAGTGGTTCGTTATTACTACTTATTGAGTTTGACCCACGAATACGAATAGATACACTACCACCCGGAGCTTTTGAGTTTTGAGTAACAAGTACACCGGCTGTGCGGCCTTGCAGGGCCTGTGCTGCATTACTTACTGTTCCTCCCATATTCATGTCGTCGCTTGAAACAGAAACCACCGCCCCTGTTAAGTCGCTTTTTTTCTGGTAACCATATCCAATGGCCACAACCTCTTCAATACCAATTGCATCAACGGTTAAGGTTACGTTTATTACCGTTTGGTTGCCAACTTCCATTTCCTGTGTTTTCATTCCCACGAATGAATAAACAAGGATTGTTCCTTCCTCAACAGCTGGAATGGTGTAATTTCCATCAATATCTGTTACAGTTCCGCTAGTAGTGCCTTTAAATAGTACGGTCACCCCAGGGAGTGATTCCCCATTCGCATCTGTAACTTTTCCTTTAATTGTTTTTTGTTCCCCGATTCCATCAGAACTCTCCTTTACCATTTCAGGAGATGACAAGACTATTATCTTATCCTTAATTACATGAACGACATCGGTTCCGTCAAATATTTTATTCAGTACGGTTTCAATATCTTTATTCTCTATGTCAACCGAAACTATTCTTTTAACGTCAATTATTTTTTCGCTATAAAGAAAATAGAATTCGCTTTGCTCTTCAATCTCTGCAAGAACGTCTTGAACCGAAGCTTCAGACATATCTAAAGTTAGTCTTTTGCTTTGCGAATATGTCTCGCCTGCAATTACACTAAGCACTGAGATAAAAGTTAGAAATACAGTTAGTTTCATAACCAGTAAAAGTTTTAACGTTTTGGAAAATAGCATTTCCCAAATCGATTCACAATCAATTTTTTTCATACTTTTGAAATATTAGAAGTTTAGAAATTTCCCTTTGGAGAGGGTGTTTTTACACTGAACAGGGAGATGTTGGCGCATTTCCCTGTTATCTTTTTATACTGTTTATTTTACATAGGCAAGTAAGTTTTGATTTATAATTAGGTGTTGTTATTTTAATCCGATAATAATTTTCTGTTTTGAGAAAGTTCCCCCTTCAAGCTTAGTCCTTGGCATTGCTTTGTATTTTATAGGGGTTGCCAGTTCCATTAAATCCAGTATCTGAAAAAGAGTTTCATCTACAAAAGTTGCTGTATAAGTATAGTCCTTAACGATATCGTTTTCAAACTCAATTTCTACGTTATACCAGCGGTTAAGTCTTTTGGCTATTTGTTCAATCGGCTCATTTTTAAAAATCAGCCTGCCTTCTTTCCACGAAATATATCTCTCAATATTTCCCATTGAACTAACGATTTGTTTCGTTTTTGTATAATACCTGACATGCTGTAAGGGTTCCAGTCTTCCAAGACTGTTATTTGAACCATTAGAACTGTTTTCCAAAGAAACTACTCCGTTTACCAAGGTGGCTTCAATAATATCTTCGTTTGGATATGCCAATACGTTAAACTCGGTTCCCAAAGCAGTTACATTTAATTCACTGGTTTTTACAACAAAAGGTTTTTCCTGATCATGTGCTACTTTAAAATAGCCTTCCCCTGAAAGTATAACCTCTCTGTTAGAACCAACAAATTTCTGTGGGTATTTTAATTTGCTTCCATGATTTAAAAAAACTTCTGTTCCGTCTGATAATTGAACAATTGTTTTTGAACCTACAGGTGCAATAATTTCCAATGAATCAATTTGAGCATGGCTTAATTCATTTATTTCAAAATTTTGCTGCGAAATGGTAAAAAAGAAATAGGCAATTACGGGTAATAAAAATAAAGCTGCAGCCCTGGTTAACCAGGTCAGTATAGAGACTTTGTTACCAGCTTTTTTAACCGGCGACACCAATTGTTCAAGAATGATTTCGTGATGAATTGAATTGAGCATAGAGTTGTAGCGCTCCTTCGAACGGTATTGTTTTACTCCTTTTGAATTTCGCAACAGATCTACCCCCCACTCTTCCAAATAAGGTGACACACCATTGGTTTTAATCCAATCAACAACCTCAGCCAACTCTTCAGAAGTACACTGATTGTTTAAAAATTTATGTAAAAGTTCTTTTGTCATAATGCAGAAAAGATTCTCCTCCTAAGAAAGAGTAATATATCAGAGTATTCAACCAAACTGAATTTGAGCGATGTATTATCGCAATTTTGAAGTTATACGTTTAACAGTCGTACTACCACTATATAAAAATCAAATATTTTTAAGAAATAAACAGATCAATAAATAACACATTGACTAACATAGCTTTACCAATGCGAGATTTAATAAATTGTATTGCTTTGGATATGTGAATTTCTACCGTATTGCTGGATATATCCAACTTCTCTGCTATTTCTTTGTAGGTTAATCCATTCTCGCGACTGAGCAAGTAAATTTCCTTTTGACGTGGTGTCAACTGATTTATCAATTCCCTGTATTGATTATCTAAATCTTTAAAATGAAGATCGTCTATAATAGTGTCGGACTTAATTTCGATTTGGAGATTCTGAAGATAATCCAGGTATTTTTTTTCATTTACCCGTTTTCGAAGTAAACTGATTGTATTATTATAGGCAATAGTGAACAAAAATGATTCGAACGAGGCATTCTCATCTATCTTTTGACGTGATGCCCAAATTTTAACAAATACTTCTTGTACGATTTCCTCTGCGTCAGATTCCTGTTTTATAAGCTTCAATACAAAACCATATAATCTGTTGCAATATTTATGGTAAATATCGTCAAAGGCCTTGATTTCATTATTTTTCAGGCGTACAATTATATCATTATGCGATTGTTTATCCGACAAATTGAAAATGTTCTTGTTGTTTTAAAGAAAAATAATTATTCAATATCTCTTGTACTATTTGTTTAAAACTTACAAGAGCCAAATATAGTAATTATTACAAATTGTCACTTTTCGCAACCTTTCGCTGTCAGTATTCATGTGTTTTAATAACATTCGGGCATATTAGTAATTTTACAGATTAAATATTATCATAAAAAACCGGCTCTGGAAATCCAAAGCCGGTTAATTATACATGATGTAAGTTTCTTTTTCTTACTGTTTTACACGCTCGCTGTACGAACGGTCGCTGGTGCTTACTTTAATAACATCACCCTCGTTAATAAACATTGGAACCATAAGTTCAGCACCTGTTTCAACAATGGCAGGTTTTAATGCAGTTGAACTTGCAGTATTTCCTTTTTCACCTTCAATTGTACTGGTAACTGTTAATTCCACTTTTTCGGGCATTTCAGCAGTTAGCGGAATTTCCTCTTCGGCATGAAACTGAATTTCAATAACCTGACCTTCTTTCATCAGGTCGTTGTTTTCAACCATATCTTCAGGTATCGAAACTTGCTCGTAAGTTTCGGTATTCATTACGTTCAACCCCATGTCATCGCGGTAAAGGAATTGATACGGACGACGTTCTACCCGAACCTCCTCAACCTTTACTCCTGAGTTAAACGTGTTTTCTATAATTCGTCCTGTTTTAACATTTTTAAGTTTTGTGCGAACAAAAGCCGGACCTTTACCCGGTTTTACATGAAGGAAACTTTTTATAGTGTAAATATCTCCCTTGAACATGAAGCACATTCCATTTTTGAAATCTGATGTAGAAGCCATAATCTATTTTTTACTTTAAACGCTGCAAAAATAATTAAATCCTTTAAAAATCAAGCATTTCAAAATTCTTTTAAAAGAATACTGAAACACCACCTACGTTGTGCTATGTTCAATTCCATCAATCGTATAGCTTTTCAGAACGGCTTTTAACGAACCAACCCGCATCTCAAACTCAATAAAAACGGGCATCTTCTTTTC
This sequence comes from Draconibacterium aestuarii, assembly GCA_026671195.1. GTDB lineage: Bacteria > Bacteroidota > Bacteroidia > Bacteroidales > Prolixibacteraceae > Draconibacterium > Draconibacterium aestuarii. The sequence continues at coordinate 179,165 of JAPOHD010000029.1, forward strand.
TTTCGAAATAAAAAACCGCACACCATCCGAGCGCTCCAAAACTCTTCCTTTATTAACGGTGGGTGTTAAAACATGGCAGTCGATTTTTCCAATATCGGTTTTTATCGTTTCATCGCGCAAATAGGTAATGGCAACATCCGATATTTTGTCGGCATTTATAGTCGGATAAACCACCCCGTCGCCAGGGTCCAGATTTTCAAAGGAATTCTGATGAATAAAGTAGAAAAATACAGAAATAATATCGACCAGATTTTCAGGAACTTCCCGCCAACCACTTCGCTGACTGTTAATGGAATCAATATCGTGATAAAACAAGGTTTCGTTATATCGCCGGTAACTCCCTTCTTTTACGTTACGAATGGTTTTTAGCGGAAGGTGAGTTTCTGCATTTACAGTAGTTTCGTATATATCGTAAACTCCATAAAGTTTATTCGCCAACCCGGTTGTTTTTCCCATCATATGATAATGAATGGCCGGTTTACCATTAAAAGTAGTATCGGTAATTACAAGTTCGGCTTCGCCACCTTTTACAAAACCAAATTTTAAATTAAATCGTATTCTCTCTTCCCTGGCCATACTTGAGTTTGAACCAAAAAAAAGAATAAAAACTATGATTACAAGCCGATTCATTTTAATACTTTATTTTTAGGAATTGTTGCTACAAAATCTTTCAGATAAAAGGGTTCGAAATAGGCAACGTCTTCAAATTCCTTTTTGTTGTACTTACTTTCCGAGAGATTTCGCATAAACCGTGCCGATGTTTGCGAGGGTCCTAAAAACAGGGCATTTTCATGGATTATTTTCTCTTTGCATTTTTCAGCACCATTCCCAAAAAACAATATTTTTTTATCTTCTAAATAGTCGGCAAACGAGTTCTCATCAATAATTTCGGCCGATACCGGAAGAATTTGTTCCCCATCCGAATTATACAAAGCAGTGTACACTTCCATCCGGCGGGCATCAATCATGGGGCAAAACAGCAATTCATCGTTTTTCTCATTGGCATAAAACTCACTGCTGTTTTTCGCAGCGTGCACGCCCATCACTTCTATCGAGCCAATTCCAATCAACGGTTTATCAAGTCCATAGCACAAACCCTTTGCCACCGAAACGCCAATTCGTAAACCGGTGTACGAGCCCGGGCCTTTACTTACTGCCACTGCATCAACCTTGCTCCACTCAAAATTGTTTTCTTTGAATATGTCCTGAATAAAAACGGTTAACAACTCCGAATGCTTTAATCCGTCATTACTCTCCTTTTGAAAAAGAGTTTTCCCGTTTTCTGCCAGCGATACCGAACACACTTCGGTTGATGTTTCTATGTTTAAAATTATTGCCATCTGAATCTTGTTAACAATCGAATGCAAAAATAGTTATAAGTCTACAAATTTACCATTCAAAACCACACCATCCAATCCCATCTTTTTTGCTGATTTTAAAGCATCTGTTTCGGTATGTACAATGGGTTCGCCCCCAGCATTAAACGATGTATTTATTAAGGCCTTTACACCAAATTCTTTATGCAGGCACATTAACAAATCATACAAAAAAGGATTTTCTGCGCGATCGAAAATAGTTTGAAAACGAGCCGTTCCATCCGCATGAATAGCTCCGTTCAGTTCCTTTTTCCTTTCGGGAAGAACTGTAAAATCGAGTAACATGTATTTTGAGAGCGGATGAATTTTATTGAGGCCGGTAAAATACCGGGTGTTTTTTTCCAAAGCAATTGGTGCCAGCGGACGATACCACTCGCGACCTTTTTTTTCAATGCTAAGTTTTTTCGATAAAGCTTTTGAACCGGCCAATGCAATTATGCTGCGATTTCCCAGCGCACGCGGACCGGCTTCGCCCCTATCATTACAAACTCCAATCAGTTTTTTCTGAACCAGTTCCCCGGCAACCTGTTTTATAGTTTCTTTTGAAAACGACGATGTATACTGTTCAATTCCCCAATTGTTTAAGTAGGCTGCATGTTTGGCAACCCTGCCGTGTTTCTTCCACTCGGCAAAAGCTGCTGCCCCCAGTGCCAACCCCGAGTCTTCGGTGCAGGGAGGAATATATACTTCTCGAAAAATATTGCTGTTAATGATCTGTGTATTTGCTACAATATTTAAGGCAGAACCTCCGGTATAATACAAGTTTTCGGCACCTGTTTTTATTTGAAGTTCTTTTAGCTTTTTCAAAATCTTTTGTACAAAAATTTGCTGTAAAGTAGCTGCCACATCCTGAATAAAGGAATCTTTCTGGTTAAATGATTTTAATTCAATTCCAAAATCCTTTTTGGCAGCCTGAAAAAACACAGACGTTTTTCCCCAGATATCCTGAAACAAATTATTCAGGACCAGCCATTTTTCAAGTTCAGGTTTGTACATTCCAAGCCCGGCAAAGCCCATAAATTTTCCGGGCACAGCATTTTGCTCCGAAAGTTTTGCTCCTATAATCGCAAAAACCAATGCGTTGGCATTGTAGATTGTCGAATACGATTTTAAATCCCAGTGGTATTCGAGCCATTGAAATTTTCCATTTTTAAATGTGCCGGCCGAAAAGTTGCTTAAACTGGCTCCCCCATCGAAATGCACCAGCAGGCTGTTTTCCCTAAAATTCCCGAAAAAAGGTAAACATGAAAACATGTGGGCCAACTCGTGGTTTAACACAAAGGCTCTTTTCTCTACACCAAACCACCAACATTTCCCTTTCTCCAAACCAAGAGCCAAAATATCATTTAAAGGTGCTTCAAACCGCGCTTCTCCATTTTGCAACAGAAAGGTCCGGCCAACCACATTATCAACAAAAACAAGGTCGTAATCGTTTCCCAGCAGCTTTTTTTCTTTTAAAATCTGCTTTAAATGAACATGTAGTGTATTGTCCCTTTTGCGCCGCGAAATGCGCTCCTGTTGCAAGAAATTTAGCACCCGGCCATTTTGCATTACTGCCAGATTATGGTCGTGCACATAAAACGGATGTTCGTAGTCGAAACGATCCTGAATACCATAAATTGCTACTGTTGGTTTTTTGTTATCCATTAAATACCAGTTCGGCAAATTGCATAAAAATAACGCTGGCAACCAGCAAAGTAAACAACAGTTCACCCCAAAACTTCTTCTTCATAAAAACAAAAAAGTTTGCAATAAGAAAAGTAACCGGGATGGCAGTGATTACAAGCATTTCCTGCGAAGCTGCTGGAATAAATATAAAACTGATCAACGAAAAAAGAAAGATCCAAAAGAAAGCCGAAAAATATTTTCTGGAGCTAATTTTCTTTTTATCGTATTGATTCAAAATATCAATGCTTCCGACAACCGTAAAAAACACCAAAACTCCCAAATAGGCTTGTAAAGTATAATTTGCTGCCAAATGATTTACCGGATTGATAATATTACTTGCAAACATATCTATTGATTCCAGCAAATTATCAGTCCAAAAAGCATACGACAATGCAAAGACAAAAGGCAACAAAAATCCGAAAATATAAATTACAAATTCGCGCCATTTTTTCTCGCGACTTAAAACCGCTATACTGAATAAAAAGGCCGGAAAAAGTAAAACCAGGTTAAAATAAAAAAGCGAAGCAACACTTATTAAAAAACCAACATCGAAAACAATGGAATAAGGACGTGACTTTTCGAACATTCCAAATAAACGGTCAATGGCAAACAATACAAACAAGGCTCCAAAATAAACCGGATGCAGCGTATGCAGATCGACAAAACCACCCATAATAATTACAAACAGAACGGATGGCAACTTACTCCGAATGCGTATAAACGAGTAGCGGTCGTTTACGAGTTGCATTAAAAATCCAAGCGCTACAACCAGCAGCATGCTAACCAAAACATGTACAAACGGATGTGCTCCAATTAACCTGAAAATGGGAGAAAAAAGGATATTTCCGCTGTCATAAGCCGAAAAATCGTAAATACCAGGGTGTACTAAATTTTTTATCCAGAAAACCAGAGCTGCTACCGGAATCAGAAATAAATTTAATCCACTGTTTGTTTTTATCCTTTTTAATATCATCACTATAGGTCGAAACCTAAATCTTTCCTGAAATATTTTCCTTCGAAGTCGATAACTGCTGCATTTTTAAACGATGTGTCCAAAGCATCTTTCATATTTGATCCATACGAACTAACCGCTATCACACGTCCTCCTGCAGTTACAACATTGTTGCCATTGGCTTTGGTACCGGCATGGAAGACAATACTATCAGACACTTTTTCTGTTCCGGTAATTACTTTGCCCTTTTCGTAATCTCCGGGATAACCACCCGAAACCAACATTACAGTAACAGCGGTACGATCGTCGAACTCAACACTTTTTTCGGCCAGAGTTCCGCTTGCTGCACCCTCCAGCAAATCAACAAAATCTGATTTTACGCGCAACATAACTGCCTCCGTTTCCGGATCGCCCATGCGAACGTTGTATTCAATTACATACGGATCATTGTTCACCTTTATCAATCCGAAAAAGATAAATCCATTGTACTCGATTCCGTCTTTTTGCAAACCTGTTACTGTGGGCTGAATAATTTGTTTTTCAACTTTTTCCATGAATTCGGCGTTTGCAAACGGAACCGGAGAAATGGCTCCCATACCACCGGTATTCAACCCGGTATCTCCTTCGCCAATTCGTTTGTAATCTTTCGCTTCAGGCAGAATTTTGTAGCTTTTCCCATCAGTAATTGCAAATACCGAAACTTCAATCCCACTTAAAAATTCTTCAATTACAACTTTACTGCTGGCTGCACCAAATTGCCCGGCCAACATCTCTTTTAACGAACTTTCTGCTTCTTCCAGCGAATCGATGATCAGCACACCTTTCCCGGCAGCCAAACCGTCGGCTTTTAAAACATACGGGGCAGTCATGGTTTTCAGAAAATCGACTCCTTCGGCTATATTTTCAGAACATACCGTAAAATATTTTGCAGTTGGAATATGATGACGAAGCATAAAATCTTTCGAAAAGTCTTTACTACCTTCCAAAGCTGCGCCCGCCATTTTAGGACCAACAACTTTAACTGAAGCCAATTCCGGATCGGCAGCAAAAAAATCGTGGAGGCCTTCAACCAAGGGCACCTCGGGACCAATCAACATTAAATCGATTTGGTTTTCTAAAACCAGTGTTTTTAGTTTCTGAAAATCGGAAACACCAGCTTCCAAATTTGTTCCCAACGCTGCTGTTCCCGCATTACCGGGAGCAAAAAACAGATTTTTTACTTTAGTACTTTGTTTAATCTTCCACCCTAAGGCGTGTTCTCTTCCTCCTGATCCAACTATTAAAATATTCATCGGTATATTATCTTGCAATTTATTAATATCAAAAACGTATTACGAATTACCGCCACCGTATGCCTGGAAATAGGCTTGCAAAGCTTCGCTGAGCTTCTGCGCCAATTCTGTTTGTCCTGCAGTTCGGGCAACGCGTTCCATATTTTGTATATAAAACATGTTTCTTTGAATTTCTTCCCCAACTCCTTTTGTAAGGCGGTGTTTTGTATCTAATGCGAAATAGTAATTTAATTCATCGTTAAAGTTGTCGAATGCTTTTTCAATCATTTCAACCCCTTTATCTGTAGCTCCTGCTTTAAAATAATTATCGGCTAAGTTCAGTGCAAAATATTCGTACGAAATAATCTCGTGTGGAATTAACTCGTTACACCGATCGACTACTGCAATTGCCGAATCTTTTTTCCCTTCTTCAATAAGCGCCGATGCCAGTCGATTAAAACTGTTCCTAATGTTTGTCATCATTCGCGTATTGGTTTCGTCCAGGTAAATATCCGGATTATTCATTCCGCCCCATTTGAATTTATCCATCAGGTTGTTGTACATCAATTCAGTTTCAACTCTTCCGAATTGCAATTGTTGTGGCGAACTTTCTGATCTGATCGGTACAAAACGGTAGGCAAAACCTTCGGTCTGGAAATAGTCCTGCAGGTTCATGTATTTGCTTCGTCCCACTGTAATTGCCCAGTAAATTGGTCTCTCCCAATTATTGGTAGCCAAAAGATCGAGAATCATCATTTCGTCTTTCGACAACATATTTTTACCCGACAAATCAATTACAATTTCATCAACAATTTTATCGTAATCTTCAGGTCTGACTACCTTGTTTCGTATAACCGCCTCCTTATCTACCTTGTATTTTATCAGCTTTTTAGGAATATATGCTGCATTATCGGCCTGTTGCAACTTGGTAGCCGGATTATCGTTGGCAATAAAATCAACTGCTTCTTTTAATCCTATATAATCGCGTTTTATCCTTGGATCGTCGATTACATAAACCATATCCCGTGTTCCTGTACGATACTGCTCGGAGCGCAAAGAAAACGGTAGCGGATCGGATTCGTAGGCTTTGCGACGCATCTGATCGATATACCAATCGGTTTGCAGATAACTCAGGTTACAAACACGCATATCGGTGCGTACTCCTTCCACTTCCTGGTTATACCATAGCGGGAATGTATCGTTGTCGCCATTGGTAAAAATCACACCGTTGGGCTTACAGGTTTCGAGGTAATTCGATCCAAAATCGCGTGCAGTGTAACGCCCCGAACGATCGTGGTCGTCCCAGTTTTCGGCTGCCATAATTCCCGGCACCAACAGAAGCGCAATTACACCGGTGGCACCTGCCGCAATTGTTTCAGGAATGTATTTTTTCAAAGTTTCAGTAATGGCTAAAACGCCCAATCCAATCCAAATGGCAAAGGCATAAAACGAACCCGCATAAGCATAATCGCGTTCGCGTGGTTGATGCGGATACTGGTTCAGATAAACCACAATGGCCAGCCCGGTTAAAAAGAAGAGTAAGAAAACCACCCAGAGTCCTTTTTTACCTTCTTTGCCTCTATTATACTGGAAGAAAAGACCCAGTATTCCGAGCAAGAAGGGGAGGAAGTAATAAGTATTGCGTGCTTTATTATTTGCCAGTTGTGCCGGTAAATTATCCTGGTCGCCCAAACGTGCCTCATCAATAAACTTTATACCGCTTAACCAGTTTCCGTGCAAAATGCTTCCGTGTCCTTGAATATCGTTTTGACGACCAACAAAATTCCACATAAAATAGCGCCAGTACATAAAATTTACCTGGTAGTTAAAAAAGAAACGCATGTTTTCGGCAAATGTAGGTTTTACAATTACTTCTGTTTCTCCACGCTCGTTGCGGTGCTGAATACGTGTACCTTTTACCTTTCCCCAACTCACATACTCATCGGCATGCGTTGGATCCATGGTGCTCCACATCCGCGGGAAAATTCCGGTAAATTTGGGATCGTAATTAGCACTGTACCGATGATGGGTAACTACATATTTTCCATCGATCTGCGAATAAAGCGCCCGACCTTCGGAGAACCTGTTTCCCGCATCTAAGGGTGAACTATAATACTGACCGTGAAACAATGGACGATCTCCGTATTGTTCCCGGTTCAGATACCCCAACAATGAGAACGTATCGTTTGGGCTGTTTTGATCCATTGGCGGGGCAGCAGCCGAACGAATTATAATGATGGCAAATGATGAATATCCGATTAAGATTACTGCAACACCCAACAAAATGGTATTAAGAACCACCTTGTGTTTTTTGTGCGTATAAACGATTGCAAAAGCTAAAGCTGCAGTTAACGCAACTGCATAAAACAGCGCACCCGAGTGGAAAGGTAATCCAAAAGAGTTTACAAACAGCAATTCAAACCACGATCCAATATTTACAAAACCAGGAATAATTCCGTACATAATTCCGCCAAGCAAAACAACAGAGATAATTAAGGCTCTGATAAATCCCTTTCGGGTTACCTCATGTTTTCTGAAATAATAGACAAAAACAATGGCCGGAATTGCCAGTAAGTTCAACAAGTGAACCCCAATAGAAAGTCCGATAACATAGGCGATAAAAATCAGCCAACGATTGGCATAAGGTTCATCGGCAACGTCTTCCCATTTTAAAATAGCCCAAAATACAAGGGCTGTCAACAGCGATGAGCTGGCATACACTTCTCCTTCAACAGCCGAAAACCAAAAAGTATCTGAAAAGGTGTAAGCCAAAGCCCCAACCAATCCACTGGCCATTATCGCAATGATTTGCCCCAGCGAAACTTCATCGATTTTTACAAGAAGCTTTTTAGCCAGATGAGTAATGCTCCAAAATAAAAACAAAATGGTTCCCGCACTGGCCAGTGCAGAAAGAACATTAATCATTTTTGCTGCATTTTCAGGACCGCCAAACATGGTAAAAAATCTTCCTACTATCATAAAAATAGGGGCCCCGGGCGGGTGTCCAACTTCGAATTTAAATGCAGTGGTAATAAACTCGCCACAATCCCAAAAACTCGTGGTGGGCTCAATAGTCAATAAATAAGTGATGGCTGCAATTAAAAAACTCACCCAGCCAAATACGTTATTAAACAGTTTGTATTGTTTCATTATAAAATGTTTTCAGAATGCTTCGACATGGTTTTGAATGCCGACAAAATATTACGTAAATATTTAACAGTTGCGAAGATAAGGGTTTTGTGGAAAAGAGCTACGATTGAATTTCTAAATTAAGAAAAATTATGGCCTCAACATTATTCCAGAAACCATTCGCCCGGTTTCAACACCATCGCGTCGAGCCGAATAACACTTTTCTTTTGCCAGAAATGAGCACTCACCAAGTATCTCAATATTTGTGGCCAGTAATCCGTTGCTTATCAACAGCTGACGATTGGCTTCCCAAAGATTAAATTGGTAGTTGCCGGAACTATTTTTTTGCAGTGTTTGCGTAACATTCGGGATAGTTTTTTGTGCAGCGCGAACCACCTCAACACCAACTTCGTATATTCCAGGACTAATTGATGGTCCTATGGCAGCCAAAATATTTTCGGGAAAACATCCATAATTAGAAACCATACTACCAACGGCATTCTCAACAATTTTTCCAACAGTGCCACGCCAACCTGCATGAACAGCAGCGATAACTTTCTCCACCGGATCGAAAAGCAAAACAGGCACACAATCAGCCGTTTGAATGCACAAACAAATTCCGGTTTTATTGCTTACCAAAGCATCGGTTTCGTTTATGGCACGCTCCGGAAGCTCTGAAATTTCAACCACACAATTGGTGTGTGTTTGGCTGGGAAAAACAAGTGATTCTGCATTTAAACCCAGCGTTGAAGCCAGCTTCGCCTTATTCTCCGGAAAATCTGAGAATCGCACCTTTTCGATACCCATAGTTTGTTTTGTGGTAGTAAAAGCAAAAACATTTTTAAATGGCTCAAATAGCTTGTAATGAACAAGATGCGTGTTTTTATCCATTCCGTAACAAATCGTTTAATCGTTTCTTATCGAGCAAAGTAACCGTTTTCTTTTCAATTTTTATCAGGCCCTCGTTTTGCATATCGCCAAGTACCCGCGCCAGCGATGGGCGTGTAACACCAAACAAATCGGCCAGTTGCTGCTGTGTATTTTTAAGTTCGAAAGAATGAAATTTTTCGCCTGCTTGTTTTAAAAGAAAATGTGCCACTTTTTCTTTTATGGTTTTAAAACTCAGAAAATGTAATTTTTGCGAAAGAAACTGTGCACGGGTGGAAATATTATTGAGGTAATTTCGCAGTAGCCTGGTGTTAAGTTGTAACAATTTTAAAAATTCGGCAACCGGAATGGCAAGTAAACTCGCATTGTTATTGGCAGTAACCGTTACTGGAAATTTGTTCTCCTTACCAAACAAGAAAGCAGAAGCCAGTGGCTTGGGAGCCTCGATGTCTTCAATTTTTACGGTCTTACCCGAATAATCAATCATTTCGCCACGAACACTTCCCGACAAAACAATATACAGGAAAGTTACTTCGTCGCCGGCATGCACAACCACCTCATCTTTTTCATACTTTTTCACCTGAAAATGAATCTGTTGCAGCAGGTTTTTATTCTCCGAATCCGGGATACCCATAAAAACAGGGCATTGCGATAAAAGTTGATAATTTATCATTTTTTGCAGTTTGTAACATTTGGTACAAATCCTGAAACGCTCAGCCTCTACTTTTGTTGCAGAAAATTAAAGGAAAAATTATGATACGCGAGATTGTAAAAATAGATGAGGAGTTGTGTAACGGATGTGGAGTTTGTGTTCCAAACTGCCACGAAGGAGCTTTGCAGATTATTGATGGTAAAGCACGCCTGATTAGCGAGTTGATGTGTGACGGACTGGGAGCTTGTTTGGGACATTGCCCCGAAGGAGCCATTACAATTGAAAAACGCGAAGCAGAAGATTACGATGAAGTGGTTGTAATTGCACAAATGATAAAAGCCGGAAAAGCTACCGTTTTTGCCCATTTAAAACATTTGCAAGACCATAATGAAACCGGATTTTTGCAACAAGCACTGGGTTACATAAAAGCAAATCACGAGGCTGTGCCTTTCGAAATAAGCGAAGTGCACGAATTGCTGCATAGTTCGAATAAACAGGAAGTGGCTGGTTCGGGTGGTTGCGCAACCGGAAGTTGTCCGGGATCGGCACCCATGGCGTTTGATGCCGGAGGATTTAAAATGGCTTCTCCAACCAGCGAAGTTCCATCGGCATTAACTCAGTGGCCCGTACAAATGCACCTGATCAATCCGGCTGCATCTTATTTTCACAGTGCCGATTTATTAATCGCTGCCGATTGTGCAGGGTTTGCCTACGGTAATTTTCATAACGATTTTATAAAAGGCAGAAAAATGGTGATTGCCTGCCCAAAACTAGACCAGGGACAAGACATTTACATTCAAAAAACAGCAAGTTTAATCGATGTTTCAAAGGTAAACACAATTACTGTAGTAATAATGGAAGTACCGTGTTGCGGAGGATTGTCGCGAATGGTAAAAATGGCTACAGAAATGGCCTCAAGAAAAGTACCCGTAAAGGAAGTTGTGATAAGTATCAGGGGAGAAGTATTAAGTGAAGAATGGGTATAAAACCCAAAGAGGCATCTTTCCCAGGATGCCTTTTCCAATTCAAAAAAATTACAGCGAAAATTGTCGTGCATAACCTGCCATCAAGGATTGCAACGTATTGTGTGAACAATCGTGAATCGTTTTATCACGTCAGTTACTCAATTTCATAAAGTATAAATCAAAATTAAATAATTAGAGAAATGAGCATGTTTTGTTTTCAATGTCAGGAAGCTGCACAAGGTACAGGTTGTACAATTGCAGGTGTGTGTGGTAAACCAAGTGATGTAGCCAATCTTCAGGATACTTTGCTTTATGTGTTAAAAGGAATTAGTTGGTACAACGAAAAGTTACGCGAGCAAAATGTAAATCCGGAGAAAGTGGACAAATTTGTTTTCGATGGCTTGTTTAGCACGATTACCAATGCCAACTTCGATAAAAATGTTTTTACAAAACGAATTATAAAAGCATTACAATTACGCAACGAATTGCATTCGAGATGTTTGGCTTTAAACATTAAATTGCCTGCCCAACTTCCGTCTATTGCCACATGGAACGCCAGTTCGGTTGAAGAATTTGAAGCCAAAGCGGAAGAAGTTGGTATTTTGAGTACCAAAAATGAGGACATCCGTTCGTTACGCGAACTGATTATTTACGGTGTAAAAGGATTGGCAGCTTATGCCGAACATGCTTACAATTTAGGCAGTAAAAAAGATAGCATTTATGCATTTATGCAACGTGCGCTTGTTGCAACAACCGAAAATTTGTCAGTTGACGAATTGGTTGCACTTACATTGGAAACCGGCAAGTTTGGTGTTGATGTAATGGCATTACTCGATGCAGCAAATACATCATCATATGGAAATCCTGAAGCTACAAAAGTAAATATTGGCGTTCGTAATAATCCGGCAATTTTGATCTCGGGTCACGATATGAAAGACATGGAAGACCTGCTAAAACAAACCGAAGGAACCGGCGTTGATGTATATACACACAGCGAAATGTTACCTGCACACTACTATCCTGCTTTCAAAAAGTACGAGCATTTGGCAGGAAACTATGGAAATGCATGGTGGAAACAAAACACCGAATTTGAAAGTTTCAACGGCCCGATTTTGTTTACAACAAACTGTATTGTGCCTCCAAAAAGTTCAGCAACTTATACCGACAGAATTTACACAACAGGTGCATCGGGTTTAAGTGGCGCCATTCACATTGCCGATCGTGAAGAAAGCAAAATGAAAGACTTCAGTCCGATTATTGAGCATGCTAAAAAATGCGCAGCTCCGCAGGAAATTGAAACAGGCGAAATTGTAGGAGGATTTGCCCATGCACAGGTATTTGCCCTGGCCGATAAAATTGTAGATGCCGTAAAAACCGGCGCAATAAAAAAATTCTTTGTAATGGCAGGCTGCGACGGACGTATGAAAAGCCGCGACTATTACACCGACTTTGCAGAGCAGTTACCACAAGACACTGTAATTTTAACTGCAGGTTGTGCCAAATACCGTTACAACAAATTGCCTTTGGGCGACATTGGTGGAATTCCACGTGTTATTGATGCCGGACAATGTAACGACTCCTATTCACTGGCAGTTATCGCACTTAAATTGAAAGAGGTTTTCGAACTGAACGATATTAACGAGCTACCAATTGCATACAACATTGCATGGTATGAGCAAAAAGCAGTAATTGTGTTGTTGGCATTATTACATTTAGGTGTTAAAAATATTCATTTGGGACCTACACTTCCGGCATTTTTATCGCCAAACGTAGTTAATGTTCTGGTTGAAAACTTTGGAATTGCCGGAATTACTGAAGTTGAAAAAGATTTGGAAATTTTTATGCAGGAAGCTACAGCTTAAAAATTGGACTTGGGAGAGGACTAAGTGGAAACACTTCAAATTTAGAAGTTGGTTTTTGGTTTTTTAAATGGCATTCATCGTTTGATGGGTGCCATTTGTTTATAAGCTACACACTATATATTAAATAATAAAGAATTTAATCTTCATTAACGCGGCAATCTTGCTTTCAAAAAATGTAAATTATAATTTTGTTGGGCTTTGACAGCAAGCTAAATTAAAATCATATAAATAAAATAGTTATGGGTAAAATAGCCGAAAACGTAAAACCAGGTGTAGTAACCGGTTCTGACTTACAATTCATCTTCGAAGTGGCAAAAGAAAATCAATTTGCTATTCCTGCAGTAAATGTTGTGGGTTCTTCATCAGTAAACGCAATTATGGAAGCTGCAGCACAGGTAAACGCTCCTGTTATGATCCAGTTTTCGAACGGTGGTGCTGTTTTTAACGCAGGTAAAGGTCTTAAAATGGACGGACAAGAAGCCGCTATTTTAGGTGCTGTAGCCGGTGCAAAACACATTCACACCTTAGCCGAAGCTTATGGTGTACGTGTTATCCTACACACTGACCACGCTGCTAAAAAATTATTACCTTGGATTGACGGGCTACTTGACGCAAGTGAGAAAAACTTTGCTGAAACCGGAAAACCATTGTTCAGCTCACACATGTTGGATCTTTCTGAAGAGCCAATTGAAGAAAACATCGAAATCAGCAAAAAATATTTAGAGAGAATGTCGAAAATGGGCATGACTCTTGAAATTGAATTAGGTATCACAGGTGGTGAAGAAGATGGTGTTGACAACTCTGACGTTGATGCATCAAAACTTTACACTCAGCCGGAAGAAGTTTGTTTTGCCTACGAAGAGTTGAGTAAAGTTTCTCCTAACTTCACAATTGCTGCATCGTTTGGTAATGTACACGGTGTTTACAAGCCAGGTAACGTAAAACTTACTCCAAAAATTCTTGATAACTCACAAAAATACATTGTTGAAAAACTTGGTTTATCTAATTCAAAACCAGTAAACTTTGTATTCCACGGTGGCTCGGGTTCTACACACGAAGAAATTCGCGAAGCTATTTCGTACGGTGTTATTAAAATGAACATCGATACTGATACTCAGTGGGCATATTGGGATGGTGTTCGTGCTTTCGAAGCTGCTAACCGCGATTACTTACAAGCGCAAATCGGCAACCCTGACGGTGACGATAAACCAAACAAAAAATTCTACGATCCACGTGTTTGGGTGCGTAAAGCAGAAGAGGCTTTAATAGCTCGTTTGAAAGTAGCATTTGAAGACTTAAATGCTATCGACGTAAACTAAGTACTTTCTCAGAACAAGATATAAAAACCGTTTCACTTTAGTGGAGCGGTTTTTTTATGGAAAAACCCAGAATACCTTAACAATATCCTTTTATGGCAAGATACTATCGTTGTCCGTCAAATGTATAGCTGACTTTTTTGAATTAAAAAACAGGGATATGGTCTTACTGTCTTTGGATAGAAACACGAAAGTCCTCTTTTTTATCTTTCCAAACAAGGATATTGGCTTACAAGAACAGAATATTGATATTCGGTAGTAAAACAGCGGTATTCTAGCCCGGGCTGGTATCTTTCTATCTCATGGTTTTTCGGAGCTCATCCAATATTTTTAACGTTTGTACCAATTTTATTTTAAAATGAGCCTTAAATTGTTTTTGAATATTTTGAGTTTAGGCAAGTTGAAACGAGCATATTCAAAATCCATTCAATACACAGGAGTAGACTATGCGAGCTACATAAGTCACCGTTAAAACAAACAATTAATGACGAATGAAAAACCAAGGCATAACATACGCTACGGTGCAGTTTTTTAACGAAGTATAAACTTAAAAAACAAAAGAATAAGGTTTATTTCAATCTAATATTGTATTACTCTATAAACTGCACGTAATGATCGTAACGGCTGAAAATCTGCTTCACATAAGTAACGGGTTCAATTCCGCGCACGTAACCATAATCAATAAACGGCTTGTTGTAATTTTCGGGATAACTCAATTTCAACATCATCTCTTCCACATTACCATCCCATGTGTCACGTTTTACTCCCATACTGTCAGCAAGTTTTTGCGCATCAACCACATGTCCGTACCCACTATTATAGGCGGCCAGCGTTAACTTTATCCGCTGCACAGAGTCGGGTACTTCCTCAAATCGGTTCCACAATAATTTCAGCATTTTTGTTCCACCCTCAAGGTTTTTCTCCGGATTGGTACGATCATCTACATCGAAATATTTAGCAGAAGTTGGCATCATTTGCATTAATCCTTGCGCCCCTGCCCACGATTCCGATTCAGGATTAAATCTCGATTCCTGATAAATCTGCGAAGCCATTAAACGCCAATCCCAACCGAGATCCTGAGCATGGATTTTTATCAAATCATCGTACTCACTTATTTTACTGTTATTCAAACTATAAAAGTCACTATCCACACGTCTTCTGAAGTTTTTTTCATTCTCAAAATACTTGTTGTAAATCACATTGTAAATGGCTTCCTTCTTCATCATTCGTAACCATTTATTCAATTCCCGTTTTAATTGCGGCGAATTTTTACGCATGGCCCAGGCAATCTGTTGCGAGAAACTAATGGGTACTCTTGTGTCAAGAACAGGATAATACGATGCGTTAATACTGGCAATATTATTGTCGGCAACGGTATATTTAATTTCGCCGCTTGCTACCATTTCAATAATTTTGTTTGTAGACAGATAACCCGGCAAAGTATCTATATAAATTTCACCTCCAAGTTCGTCGCTAAGGTTTGCCAATCGGTTAATATACGATGAATTTGCTCGCACTGAAACGGTATCTCCAATCAATTCAATAGGATCGTGAATAGTTGAATTATGTAACTCTCTCCAATGCATAGTACGCCAGTTATCGGGTTTTTTTTGCACCAAAACCTGATACGTTAAATACAAATAATCTGAAAACTCGATATGTTTTCTACGCTCGCGGGTAACTGTTAAACCATGTGCTATTAAATCTACTTCACCCAAATTTAACTCGCTGTGCATGGTATCAATGTCATTCGAAACAACCATATTTAAGTCAACCCCCAAATACTTGGAAAAATGTTTAAGCATTTCATATTCATAGCCCATGGGTTGGCCTTTGTACAGGAAATAACTCGTACTGCTATAGGTCGTTAAAACATTTAATACACCTTCTCTTCGAATATCATCAAGATCGCGCTTCACAACATCACTATCAGGATGCAATCTTGTATCATTATCGTTTTTTTTATCAGAATTACAGGAAATAAGAAGCGTTAACAGAATCGGAATAATATAACTCAAATGGAGCTTTGTCATATATCAATTCATTAATTATGTCAGCGAAAGTAATACTCTTAAGATACAAAAAGTTCTTTTCTATGAAACAGACCTCCTAATTTAATGTTTACAAAGCGTACATTGTATTTTATTTCACTGTTGTCCGATAAAAAATATTCATTATGAACAGATCCTTCGCTTCATTCCATTATGCTCAGGATAACAAGGAGTTAGCACTTACAGGGCTTTGGGGAGTGGTTGGCTTGCGACTTTGCCGCAAACCAACAAAACACAATAGGAAAGTGCAACACTCGGTGTTAAACCATCTATCATTTACCACAACACATTCGCAGGATATATAAAAAAATGTATCTTTATACATGCTCCTATTTAGCAGATTTATGGACAAAAGACTATTTATCACATTCGTATTCCTCTCCTGCCTTCTATTAAATAGTTTTTGGGTCAAAGCCCAGGATCAGCATGCAATTGATTCAATTAAACAGAAAAACTTCACCGAAACCAACAAAACAGTAATAGTAGATAATTATATCGCTATTGCCGATTTATTTTCTATTCTCAAAATAGACAGTGCTTTGCATTATATCAATGCCGCCATTCAACTTTCAGATAAAATCTCATATAAAAAAGGGGCTGCCAAAGCCGGTTTTTTTCAGGCCTATTATTTCGACCTTCTTGGAAATTACGAACAAGCAATCAAAAGTCTCGAAAAAGCTTCGGAACTATTTATCGAAGTTGGCGATTCAAGCTATCTAACCGGTTGTTATAACAATCTTGGAGTCTTATACTCATACGGACTAAACCTAAAAAAAAGCCTTGAATATTACATCAAATCGATTAACATCGGAGAAACAATGCGGGACTCATTTTCATTAGCTGAAAGCTATAGCAATGTTGCCGGTTTTTATGTCGATTTGAAAGAGTATAGTTCGGCATTAAAATACTTTAACAAAGCTCTTGAAATTGACTTAAAACACAACGAATCAAAAGATATGGCCATTTCGTATTTAGATGTGGCGAATATCAATATAAAACTTCATCGTTACCACGATGCTCTTGAAAACCTGGACAAAGCTCAGGCTCTTATGTACAAAATACAAGACCCCTACTACAAAGCCATTCTATTTCAACGCTTTGCAAACTATTACAAAGAAACCGGAGAGCTAGACAAAGCCAACAACTATGTTGCAAAATCGCAGGCCTTTTCAGATACTTTTGACTACCCCATGTTTAAAGCTGATATACTGGCTATTAAAGGTGAAATTTTGCTTAAACAAAAAAAGTATACAAAAAGTCTGGCAGTTTCAGACAGTGCCATTGAAAAATACAATGAATTAAACTCCACTTATTCGCTGAACGAAATTTACGAAAACAAAGCCGAAGCGTTTTCAGCACTGGGAGAGCACACCAAAGCCTACCAATACTTGCAAATGGCAAATAAGGAAGAAGAAAAAGCAGAACTGAACGAGATAGCAGAATATTTGGGTAAGTTTGAAAAAGAAGAAGCCCTTAAAGAAGAGAGGACAAATTTAAGTTTAAAACAAGAACTTGAAAATCAGAAAAATGAAAATGCGTTAATAAAAATTCGCTCAAAGTACTACTTCACTATCAACCTCTCCATACTGCTGGGCTCGGTATTGATACTTGCCCTTTATCTTTATGCCATAAAACGTAAACACAGCAAATCGCTCGAATCGAGCAACGAGTTGATAAACCACCAGAAAGATTTGATAGAAAAAAGTTATGCTGAGCTAAAGAAAAACGAAAGCCGCTTGGCCAAACTAAATGCCACCAAAGACAAGTTCTTCTCAATTATTGCCCACGACCTTAAAAATCCGTTCAACACCTTAATCGGCATTTCCGAACTGATGATAAGTAATCCCGAAATAAAACACACCGAGGATTTTGAAGAATTTATGGAAGGCATGCTTCAAACCGCAAAATCGGGACACGACTTGCTTGAAAACCTGTTGCAATGGTCGCGTTCACAAATCGGAAACATTCAACTGGACCCTCGGGTATTCCCTCTGAATGAACTGTTTGCCTCGGTAGCTAGCTTGTTTTACGAAATGGCAAAAACAAAAGAAATAACCATATCAATTCAGGGAAATCTAACATTAAAAGCTTATGCCGATTACAATATGGCCAATTTTGTGGTTCGCAACCTGATTAATAATGCCATAAAATTTTCGCATAAGAATAGTACAATTGAAGTTTCAGCCCATTCGGAAAAACAAAGGGCAATAATCAGCATCAAAGATCAGGGCATTGGCATATCGCCTGACACGCTCGACAAACTGTTTAAAATTGAATACAGTGTGCAAAATGAAGGTACTGCTAACGAAAAAGGGACAGGACTGGGGTTGATTTTGTGCAAAGAGTTTGTCGAAAAAAATGGTGGCGAGATTTGGGTTGAAAGCGAAACAGGCAAAGGAAGCACCTTTAGTTTTAGTCTTCCTGAAGTTGATAGTTAACAATAGTCACTCAATTTACAACAAAGAAAAATGAATTTCGAAGGAAAAGAATTTACGGCTTACAGTATTCCTACAACCAATACAAACGTATTACTGATTGAGGCTGAAAAAGGTATGCTCGGATGTGGATATTTAAACATTGAAATTGCGAACAAGGTGAACGACGTTTGCGCCATAGTAACCGGCGTGAAAACACCCGACGATATGCTTTCGGCAAAAGTTGTGGCGGTTAGCAACGAAGCTGCAAAAATGGGCATAAAAGAAGGAATGACCGGAAAGGAAGCACTTTTGTTAATGTCTTAATTTCCTCCGGATGTCGATGAAAATAAAAGTCGCAGCCGCTCAGTTTCCGGTGGGGCCAAACATCAACAGCAATTTTCATATCCTTCCGGTCATTTGAGGGATCGGGTGATTGAAATGAAGTATTAAAGCGCATTTTGCCCGAAACAACCTCCGATCCTGAATAGTATTAAGACGTCTGTCTGCAAAAAAAGAGTCAACTTCGTACAATCTAAATTTTCAATAGGTGTAATTTTAATGCAATTCGTCCTTTTATAAACTATTCAACTCAAATCTTATGATTCACTTTTCAAAATTCAGTTTGTTCATCATTGTAGGATTATTGTTTCTGGGATGTTCAAAAAACAAAAAGATTAACAAAGATAAAAAACCAAACATCCTGTTCCTTTTAGCCGATGATCTCGGCTACGGAGAGTTGGGTTGTTACGGCCAGGAAATCATTCAAACGCCGGAACTTGATAAGTTAGCCAAACAAGGCTTGCGCTTTACTGATTTTTATGCAGGAAACGCGGTTTGTTCACCATCGCGTGCCGTTTTAATGACGGGCAAATCTTCTTCATTCAATACCATTCGAGGAAACAGTGGAAGTTTTAGCGACGATCAGTGGATACGGGTAGCCCTGAAAAAAGATGAAATGACTATTGGTGAGATGCTGAAACAGGCTGGCTATCAAACCGGTTTTATCGGAAAATGGCACCTCGATAACCCCAACGACATATCAACCTGGGCCTATAACCGTGGATTCGATTATGCGGTGCAGGAACAATGGGGTTCACGTTTTGGTGGTACTCAGTACGACGAGCAATTACACTGGATTAACGGGAAACAGGACTCAGTATATTACCATATGGATGAGTGGGAATGTAAAGATGATTTCAGAACAAATCTTGCTTTCGGCTACCTCGACAAAATCGAAAAAGACAAACCGTTCTTTTTGTTTATGTCGTACCGTGCGCCTCACGGACACGAGCGCGAAATTGGAAATCAGGAATTATACAAGGATCAGGATTGGCCGGCAAAAGAACGACTGCATGCGGCAAAAATCACCCTGCTCGATAAACAAATCGGACGAATGTTGAAAAAACTGGAGGAAATGGGAGAGTTGGAAAATACCTTGATTTTGTTCACCAGCGACAACGGACCTCACCACGAGGGACACGATCACGAATTTTTCGATAGCAACGGTGTGTTAAGAGGTTTTAAACGTGATGTGTATGAAGGAGGAATTCGCGTTCCGTTAATTGCTTACTGGAAAGGTAAAATCGCTGCGAATGTAACTTCTGATTACGTGGCAGGATTTCAGGATGTTATGCCAACGCTGGCGAAGGTGGCCGGCATTGAGCTGCCAGAGCAAACAAACGGGATTTCAATATTACCGGTTTTTTTGGGAGAAAAACAAGCCGCACACGAAAGCCTGAACTGGGAGTTTCAATTGGATGGCTGGGGTAGAAAAATGCCCGATGGTGGTTTCAGGCAATCGGCACGTATCGGGAAATGGAAAGGTGTTCGCTATGGAATTACCAACAAAACACAACTGTACAATCTTGAGAAAGATATTTCGGAAACAAATGACCTGGCCTTAGAGTTCCCAGAAATTGTTCAGAAAATGAATGTGCTTTTTGAAGAAAACCGTACAGATACTCCGGGATTCCCGTATGGTGGAGTGGTTCAGGATTACAAGCCAAATCAAAGGTATAAAGCCAACCAGAAATAGAAGTTTTTGTCTGGCTTGTTTTTATTGCTGAAAACAAAATGTGTTCTAGGAAAGTAAAAATAGGCTGTCATTTTCAATAAATCTTTACATATTTGTATTGAGAATCATACCAGTACCTACCAGTTAATATAATGTTATGAAATTGTTTTATCGCCTTATTGTCATTGTTTTGCTTTTTATAAGCGTATGCGTAAATGCACAAACCCGCTCGGTTAAAACGCTAGAAAGCAACTGGAAATTTATAAACGAAGAAGTTGCAGCAGCCAAAAAACCTGAAACTAACACAACAAATTGGGAAACGGTTTCGGTGCCTCACGATTGGGCAATCTTTGGCCCTTTTGATAAAGAAATTGATGCCCAAAAAGTAAAGGTTCAGCAGGATATGGACGATGAAGCCCGAATGAGAACGGGGCGTACCGGCGCACTTCCGCACATTGGAGTAGGTTGGTACCGTAAAACATTTACGCTGCCCGAATTTAAAGCCGGCAAAAAAGCGTTGTTGGTGTTCGATGGAGCTATGAGCGACGCACACGTTTTTGTTAACGGCAAAAAAGTAGGTAATCATCCCTACGGTTATGCCTATTTTTATTTCGATATTTCAGACTATTTAAAAGATGGCGAAAACCTGCTGGCTGTTCGTTTGGAAAATCTTCCTTCATCATCGCGTTGGTACCCGGGTGCAGGCATTTACCGGAAAGTACAGATCATTGTTAAAGATGAGGTAGACTTTCAGCAATGGGGAACTTTTATAACCACTCCTTTTATTTCGGAAGAAGTGGCGAAAGTAAATATCAAATCGGAAATAAACGGCGAAAACATTAAAGTAATAACCGAAATTGAGGATGCCAACGGAAAAATGGTTGCGAGCAAAACATCTGGTGAAAAATTCGGCAAACTGGTGGAACAGAATATTGCTGTGCCCAATCCAATACTGTGGACCATTGAAAAACCTTATTTGTATACGGCCAATCAGAAATTATATGTTGGAGATGAATTAAAAGATGTGCAGACCACCCGGTTTGGAATTAGAAGTGTTGTGTATGAACGTGGCAAAGGACTGATGTTAAACGGAAAGATAACCAAATTTAAAGGTGTTTGTTTGCACCACGATTTAGGCCCCTTAGGTGCAGCCGTAAACAAAGCAGCATTAAAACGACAGCTTACTATTTTAAAAGATATGGGTTGCAATGCCATTCGCTCATCGCACAACATGCCTTCGCACGAACAGCTGGAATTATGCGACGAAATGGGGTTTTTGTTTTTGGCCGAGAGTTTCGACGAGTGGGCAAAAGCCAAAGTTAAAAATGGATACAACCGCTGGTTTAACGATTGGGCCGAAACAGATGTGGTTAACCTGGTTCGAGCCACCCGAAATCATCCCTGCATTGTAATGTGGAGCTCGGGCAACGAAGTACCCGACCAATGGGGAAACGAAGGAGTTAAACGCGCCAAATGGCTACAAGATATTTTCCACAGAGAAGATCCAACCCGACCGGTGACCGTTGGAATGGATCAGGTAGCCAACGTAATGAAAAGTGGTTTTGGCGCCATCATGGATATTCCCGGGCTGAATTATAGGCTTCCTTTATACGGCGAGGCCTACGAACGTTTCCCTCAGGGATTTATTTTAGGATCTGAAACCGCATCAACAGTAAGTTCGAGAGGGATTTACAAATTTCCGGTTCAAGAATTTAAACAAAAAGAATACGATGATTTTCAAAGCTCGTCGTACGATCTGGAAGCTTGCCGTTGGTCGAATGTGCCCGACGAAGATTTTGTCTGGCAGGACGATTATGACTGGGTAATTGGAGAATTTGTATGGACAGGATTTGACTATCTGGGCGAACCAACACCCTACAACGAAGCCTGGCCTTCACGCAGTTCGTATTTTGGAATTTGCGATTTGGCAGGTCTGCCAAAAGACCGCTTTTATTTGTACCGAAGTCGATGGAATACCGAAGATGAAACCTTACACATTTTACCACATTGGAACTGGGAAGGTCGCGAGGGAGAAACAACGCCGGTTTTTGTATATACCAATTACAACAGTGCTGAATTGTTTGTTAATGGTGTGAGCCAGGGTATTCAAACCAAAACAAAAGACCTGAGTAAACAGCACCGCTACCGGTTGATGTGGATGGATGTAAAATATGAACCGGGAACTGTTAAAGTTGTGGCCTTCGACGATACCGGAAAACCGGCTGCCGAAAAAGAGATCCACACCGCAGGAAAACCGCATCACCTTGAACTATCTGCCGACTGCGAAACAATTTCTGCCGATGGGAAAGACCTGAGCTATGTTACCGTTTCAGTGGTCGACAAGGATGGCAACCTTTGTCCGAATGCTGATAATCAACTCAGTTTTAACGTTTCCGGAGCAGGTTCGTTTAAAGCAGTTTGCAATGGTGATGCAACTTCACTCGAACTGTTTCATCTGCCAACCATGAAAGCTTTTAGCGGAAAGCTGGTAGTTACCGTTCAGGCAGGTGAAGAAGCCGAAGAAATAGAACTCGAAGTAAAATCAAAAGGTTTGAAAACTGCTAAAATGCTTATTCAAACCCAGGAGTAATTACTCTAATTTTTATGTAATCATTGAAAAATCTACATCGGTCAATATAATTTTAACTTTTATCTATAAGTAGAGAAACTATATAAGTATTTTTCACGGCTCAGTCGTCATTCTATTATCAAAAACTCGTATGAAAAAAATAATACTGCTTTTACTTTCTGTTTTGTTTTTTAACCTTGGTCTGTTGGCCCAAAATAATACCGACGAAAAACTTTGGTGGGCCGGTATCACATCGCAGGGACATTTAATGCCTGTTAGCAATACCTATAAAGCGAATACGATTGACAATACGTATGGAAATCAGGCTCAACCACTACTTTTATCAAATAAGGGAGACGTAATTTGGAGTGAAGAACCATTTGAGTTTAAGATTGAAAACAACGAGGTAACCATTCTTCAGGCAAAAGGCGAAATTATTAAAACAAAAGTAGGAACAACACTGAAAAGTGGCTACATGTATGCCTCTGAAACCTACTTCCCACCCCAGGGGAAATTACCTAACGAACTTTTAATAGCTAAACCACAATACAACACCTGGATCGAATTAATGTATGATCAGAACCAGACGGATGTTTTAAAATATGCACATGATATAATTGATAATGGTTTTCCTCCGGGAGTACTTATGATCGATGACAACTGGCAGGAAGATTACGGCAAATGGAATTTTCATCCGGGACGATTCCCAAATCCGAAAGCGATGATGGAGGAATTGCACAACCTTGGATTTAAAGTGATGCTTTGGGTTTGTCCCTTTGTAAGTCCTGATTGTGATGTTTATCGCAATTTAGCCTCTAAAGGTGCATTTTTAGTTAATGATTTGGGCCAGAAGCAAAACAATACCATGCCAACCGTTGATTTACGGAATAATGCAAAACCCGAAATAGTGTCGTGGTGGAATGGTTTCAGTGCCGTTCTGGATCTGTCAAATCCTGTAGCTGAAAAGTGGTTTAAATCTCAACTCGATTTTCTTCAGAAAGAATATGGAGTTGACGGATTTAAGTTTGATGCCGGAGATGCACGTTATTACAAAAACGGAAGAAGTAAAGGAAATGCATCAGCTAATGATCAGGCAACTTTATTTGGAGAAATCGGGCTCAGTTATCCGTTGAATGAATACCGTGCCATGTGGAAAATGGGTGGCCAACCACTGGTACAACGCCTACGCGACAAAGCACATAACTGGAACGATTTACAAAAATTGGTTCCATCAATGTTATTGCAAGGAATTATGGGGTACTATTTCAACTGCCCCGATTTAATTGGCGGTGGAGAGTTTACCTCCTTTTTACGCAGTGCAAAAATTGATCAGGAATTAATTGTACGCTCGGCACAATGTCATGCACTTATGCCAATGATGCAGTTTTCTGTTGCTCCCTGGCGCATTTTAGACGACACTCATTTTGAGGCCGTAAAACGTGCTGTTGAGATACGCAGGAAATATGTGGATTACATTCTGGATGAGGCAAAAAAAACAGCACAAACCGGCGAACCAACAATACGATCTCTCGAGTACGCTTACCCCAATAGTGGGTACGGAAAGATAAATCAGCAATTTCTGATTGGAGACAAATTATTGGTAGCTCCAATTGTTGAAAAAGGAATTACTGAACTTAAAGTTTATCTTCCTGAAGGAAAATGGAAAGCGTTTAATGGGAAGACTTATAAAGGGGACAAGCAAATTATTATCCCCGTAGGCATAAACGATATTCCGTATTTTGAGAAATTATAGCTTATATGAGATAAGTTTTGAACCTTAATGTCCAATGAATTAACACTATGAAAAAATCAGTTCTTTTACTCATTTTCGTCCTTTCTGTTTTTTATTCATGCCAAACAAAATCAGGTCAAGAAGAAAAACAGCTGACAAAGCCAAACATCATTTACATTCTTGCCGACGATTTAGGATACGGCGATTTAAGTTGTTATGGACAAACAAAATTTGAAACGCCCAATATCGACCAGCTGGCAAAAGAAGGAATGACTTTTACGCAACATTACGCCGGATCAACAGTATGTTCTCCATCGCGCTCGGTATTATTAACCGGACAGCACACGGGACACACGCCAATTCGCGGAAACAAACGCGACGAATGCGGAAACTGGCCGCTTCCTGCCGAAACGGTAACGATTGCCGAAATCCTAAAACAGAATGGCTATGTTACCGGCGCTTTTGGAAAATGGGGGCTGGGATGCCCAGAATCCACAGGCGATCCTAACGAACAAGGCTTTGATGAGTTTTTTGGTTACAACGATCAAACTTTGGCACACAACTATTATCCTTATTTTTTAAACCACAACCAGGATACCGTTTGGTTGGAAGACAATGCCGGAAACGGACAAGGAAACTACGCACCTATACCTATTCATAAACAGGCACTTAAATTTTTGGACGACAATAAAGACAAGCCATTTTTTATGTATTATCCTTCGGTAATTCCACATGCCGAATTGTTTGCTCCTGAAGAATACCTGAAGAAATATCAAAGTAAATTCCTTCCCGAAAAAGAATACAAAGGGGTAGACGAAGGGCACCCACGCTATAAAACCGGAGGTTATGGATCGCAGCCGGAGCCGCACGCCGCTTTTGCCGCCATGATAAACCTTTTGGACGATCAGGTTGGCGAGATTGTTGCCAAACTTAAAGAGCTTGGCATTGACGATAACACACTCATCATTTTTTCTTCAGATAATGGTCCGCATATAGAAGGCGGCGCTGATCCTGATTACTTTAACAGTAATGGTCCTTTTCAGGGATATAAACGTGATTTATATGAGGGAGGAATTCGCATGCCAATGATTGTCTGGTGGCCGGGGAAAGTGGAAGCCGGAAGTCAATCCGATCATATTTCTGCGTTTTGGGATTTCCTGCCAACTGTTACCGAAATTATTGGTGCTGAAACCCCTGATAATATTGATGGAATTTCTTTTCTTCCAAGTTTGATGAAACAAAACAGACA
This sequence comes from Draconibacterium aestuarii, assembly GCA_026671195.1. Classification (GTDB taxonomy): domain Bacteria; phylum Bacteroidota; class Bacteroidia; order Bacteroidales; family Prolixibacteraceae; genus Draconibacterium; species Draconibacterium aestuarii. The sequence continues at coordinate 205,276 of JAPOHD010000029.1, forward strand.
AAAAGAACATGAGTACATGTACTGGGAATTTCACGAAAAAAACGGAAGATTAGCTATTCGTCAGGGCAACTGGAAATTAGTCAGATATGATGTTTTCTCTCCCGAAAAAACAACAACAGAGCTCTATAATCTTGCAAACGATATTGAAGAAAAAAACAATGTGGCGGCAGAACATCCTGAAATTACTGAAAAACTGCTCACGTTAATGGAATCGGCACGAACACACTCCGATGTATTCACCTTTGAGAATAAAAAGAAATAATAATGAATGATTGGAATATCGGTGATCTAAAATCTTTCATCACTGATATTTCTTCTTCCTAAATATCTGAATTATGAAACCAACAAAACTATTCGCGGCATCTCTTGCTCTATTCTTTGCATTTGGCGCATGTACCAATTCAAAAGAGAACAAAACCGCAAAGACAGCGAAGCAACAAAAACCCAACATTGTTTATATACTGGCCGACGACTTGGGATATGGCGATTTAAGTTGTTACGGACAAAGCCTTTTTCAAACGCCTCATCTTGATAAAATGGCTGCCGAAGGAATGCTGTTTACCCAACATTATGCCGGAAGTACGGTTTGTGCACCTTCGCGCTCGTCATTAATGACAGGGCAAACAACAGGTCACACACCTATTCGCGGAAACAAAGAGTGGCAACCCGAAGGCCAGTGGCCCATGCCTGCTGCTTCGTTTACCATGGCCGAAATGCTTAAGCAGGCCGGTTATGTTACCGGCGGATTTGGGAAATGGGGACTTGGATATCCCGGCTCGGAGGGAGATCCAAACATGCAGGGTTTTGACAAATTTTACGGTTACAACTGTCAGCGTATGGCACACAATTATTACCCGGCGCATTTATGGGATAACCAGGAAAAAGTAATGCTGGAAGGAAATACCGGAGATAAATTTGAAGATTATGCTGCCGAAATGATTCATGAGCGTGCTTTGCAGTTTATTGAAAAGAACAAGGACAAACCTTTCTTCTTGTTTTATCCAAATGTAATTCCACATGCTGAGTTGTTATTGCCCGAAGCAAATTTGGCCGAGTTCAGAGGTAAGTTTTTACCCGAGAAAAAGTTTAAAGGAGCCGAGCCAGGCGATAAAGGTTTTCGAACCGGAAGTTACGGTACTCAACCTGAAGCGCATGCAGCATTTGCAGCCATGGTAACATTGCTCGATAAGCAAGTGGGCGAGGTGCTTTCGAAATTAAAAGAGCTTGGATTAGACGAGAATACCATTGTGATGTTTAGCTCGGATAATGGTCCGCATTTGGAAGGCGGCGCCGACCCGGATTATTTTAACAGCAACGGCCCCCTAAAAGGCTATAAACGCGATTTATATGAAGGCGGAATTCGCGAACCTATGATTGCCTGGTGGCCCGGAAAAATTAAAGCCGGCACCAGCACCGATCATGTTTCGGCATTTTGGGATATTATGCCCACAGTAGCCGAGTTGGCAGGAATTGAAGCACCAGAAAATATCGACGGAATTTCGTTTTTACCTACGCTGTTAAGTCAGGATAACCAGAATCAACACGATTACCTGTATTGGGAATTTCACGAAAAAGGCGGCCGCAAAGCACTGCGCAAAGGCGATTGGAAGTTAGTACAATACAATGTTCTCAATCCGGATAAAATTACAACGGAACTTTACAATGTAGTGGCCGATCCGGGAGAAGAAAAAAACCTGGCAGCGAAAAAACCGGAAATGATCAAAGAGCTGCTGGAACTAATGAAAAATGCACGTACCGAATCAGATATCTATACGTTTGAATCAAAAACAGAGATAAAATAGACTTTTTCAGTTGCTAAACTCTTAAAAAGGCCGGTATATTTTTTGTTCCACTAGTACAATTTGCGCGTGAATCGTTTTCATTTTAAAAAGACTGCTCTTCTTTATTTGAGCGAAATTTAATTACTAAAACAATAGCGAAAACCATAATAACATGAAACTAATTTTTGCCTTGCTACTAATTTCCGTGATTCAGATTTCCACTTTTGCCCAAAACGATTGGGAGAATGAACAAGTTATCGGAATCAACAAAGAACCTGTTCATGCTACTTTTTACCCCCTAAGTTCGGTTGACGAAGTTTTTTCTGACGGAATGCAATCGGAATGGGTGCAACTTTTAAACGGTACCTGGAAATTCAACTGGGTACCAAATGTTGAAGACCGCCCGTTGGATTTTTTCCGAAGCGGATTTGACGCATCAAAATGGGATGACATTCCGGTACCTTCCAATTGGCAGATGCAAGGTTACGGTGTACCCATTTACACCAATATTACATACCCATTCGATAAAAATACTCCTAAAATAGCAGGTACAAACGGCAATCCGGTAGGTTCTTACATTCGCACTTTTACTGTTCCTGAAAATTGGGACGGGCGCGAGATCTTTATCCATTTTGATGGAGTTTCGTCGGCATTTTATATTTGGGTGAATGGCGAAAAAGTGGGTTATAGCCAGGGAAGTCGTACTCCGGCGGAGTTCAATCTCACCCCATATTTACAAAAAGGTGAGAATAAGATTGCCATGCAGGTATTTCGCTGGTGCGACGGAAGTTATCTGGAAGATCAGGATGGCTGGCGGTTAAGTGGCATCTTTCGCGATGTATATTTGTATGCCACTCCTAAAACACAGATTCAGGACTTTTTTGTAACAACCGATCTGGACGACGATTATACCGATGCAATTATCTCGGCAAAGATCAACCTGAAAAACTATGCGAAAAAGACTTTCAAAAATGGTTCCGTTGAACTTACGTTAATGGATTTCCAAGGCAATGAAGTTGCAGTTGATGGTGACCTTTCGAAAACCATTTCAATACCAAAAGCAGCGGATAGTGAGGAAATAATTCTGAGTGGGAAAGTTGCAAATCCTTTAAAGTGGACACACGAAACTCCCAACCTTTACAAAGTTGCCATTTCATTAAAAAACGACAAAGGAAACGTTACCGAAGTTGTTGCCTGCAACACCGGTTTCCGCGAGATAGAAATTAAAAACCGCCAGGTGCTGTTGAACGGGAAACCCATAATGTTTAAAGGAGTGAACAAGGTGGAGCACCACCCTACTCTTGGAAAACAAACCACACGCGAATGGCTTGAAAAAGAAGTTATATTAATGAAACAAAACAATATCAATTCCATTCGTACAGCACATTATCCGCACCATCCATATTTGTACGAATTGTGTGATAAATATGGAATTCTTTTACTCGACGAGGCAAATGTAGAATCGCATGGAATGCGTTACGGCGAAGAATCGCTGGCCAAAGATCCGGCCTGGGAAAAAGCACATGTACAACGTTTGCGTTCCATGATTCAGCGCGATAAAAACCATCCGAGTGTAATTTTGTGGTCGCATGGTAACGAAGCCGGAAACGGAGTAAATTTTGTGGCCATGAACGACGAGGCACACCGTCTTGATCCAACGCGGCCTACCCATTACCATTTTGCTGAATTGCCTATTTCTTCCGACGTAATTGGCGGTTGGAAACGCGGTCCCGGCCCAATTTGGCAAGGAAGGTATTTAGAAGTAAGCGACTTATACAAATACCAGTTTTCTGATGATACCAGGCCGTTTATTTTAAATGAATACGCCCATGCAATGGGAAATGCCATGGGAAATTTACAGGAATATATGAACGCTTTCGAAGAAGTTGAAGGTTTAATTGGCGGGCACATCTGGGACTGGGTAGACCAGGGAATTTTGCAAAAAACCAAAGATGGTGAAGAATGGTACGCTTACGGCGGTGATTTTGGTGACACACCCAACGATAAAAACTTCTGTCTCAACGGAATTGTGCTTCCCAACCTTGGTGTTACTCCAAAACTTGTGGAAGTAAAAAGAGTGTATCAAAACATTGGTTTTAAACTAAATAATAAATACGGAAGTCTGACCTTAATCAATAAAAACCAACACATTGCATTGGATGGAGTAACTTTCTTTTGGCAGGTACTGGAGAATGGTCAGGTTGTAAAAAAAGGAAAGTTCAAGGCAAATGTGGCGGCTGGCTTGAGTGAAAATTATATGCTTCCATTAAAAGAAATTGCACTCAATAAAGGCAGTGAATACCTTTTGAATATTTCTGCAAAATTAAATGAAAAATGCAGCTGGGCAGATGCAGGTTATGAAATTGCTTTCGATCAATATATATTAAAAGAATGGGATTTTAGTACTGTGCAACACATTTTAACCGGCAATATGCAGACCTCCGCGAACGAAGATTTTGTGGAGATTTCGGGAGATAATTTTGTTTTTAAATTTGATAAAAAAACAGGAACAATTTCCAGCTATCACATTGGTGGAGAAAATATTATTCAACAAGGACCGCAATTTAATGTGTGGCGTGCTCCAACCGACAACGATGGTTCTTACTGGCCCGACGGAACAAATAAACGCCAGTGTAATTTATGGCTTAACGCAGGTTTAAAAGAAATGCAAGGCAACCTGCAAAGTTTTGAAATGAAAAATTCGGACACGGAGAAAGCAACTTTTACTGCCAATTACCTTGCCGGCAACAGCTATAAAACAGCAGGTTTTAATTACAGTGTTGAATACACTGTTTTTGCCGACGGACATTTTACAATGAATACCAAAATTGAACCTTTTGGTGAGCTGCCAAACCTGCCGCGTTTGGGATTCAGGTTGGTTTTCGACAACTCGTTTACCAATTTTGAATGGTACGGTCGCGGACCTCACGAAAGCTACAACGATAGAAAAGTGGGTGCGTTAATCGGGAATTATTCCGGATCAGTTGACGAGCAATTTACCTACTACGTAGTTCCGCAGGAAAACGGGAATAAAACAGATGTGCGTTGGGCAAAACTTACCAACCCAAAAGGAATTGGATTGATAGTTTCAGGAAACGTACCGATTGAAACTTCGGTGCATCATTTCAGCGCCGATGCACTATCGGATGCCACTCATACTTATGATCTAAAAAAAGAAGATAAAACTTACTGGAACATCGATTATCGTCAGGGTGGCCTTGGTGGAAACAGTTGCGGGCCGCAGCCTCTGGAAAAGTATTTGTTAAAGCCGCTGCCTATTGAATTTTCACTTACTTTTAAACCGATAAATTAAATCAACAAGAAACATTATGGAAAACAACGTTTTTTTCGATAGCCAAAAATATGAATGGGAAGAAGTAGCGCCGGGCGTGAAACGACAAATAACCGGTTACAACAACGATATTATGATGGTGCTGGTAAAATTTGAGAAAGGCGCCATCGGGACTGCACACAGTCATCCACATACCCAATCCACTTATGTGGAGAGTGGCGAGTTTGAAGTACAAATGGGCGATAAAAAACAACTTTTGAAAAAGGGTGATTGCTTTTTTGCCCCGCCCAACATCGTTCATGGTGTAGTATGCTTTGCCGAAGGAATACTGGTTGACGTTTTCAGTCCTGTAAGAGAAGATTTCTTATAAAACGACAAAGCATTTTTTACCAATTCAATCTAAAATCCAAAAGATGAAACGAGCACGATAAATTATTACCACAAAGGAGAATGACTATCGTGCGAGTAATATCCACCAGTAGGCGGATCGTAAAAATAAAAAATTATAGACGAATGAAATTCCAACCAACTTCAGTTGCGAGCCTGTTATTTATTGCAATCACACTCCTTTCATGCCAGCAGAAACCTGAGAAAACAGTAAAGAAAAAACCCAATGTACTGTTTATTCTGGTTGACGATTACGGTTATACCGATTGTGGTGTCATGGGAAGCAAATATTACGAAACACCAAACGTTGATCGTATTGCGCATGAAGGTATGATTTTTACCGACGGGTATGCAACTTGCCAGGTTTGCAGTCCTTCGCGGGCAAGTATTATGAGTGGTAAATTTCCTGCCCGCCATGGAATTACCGACTGGATTGGTGCTCCAACCGGAGAGGCCTGGAGTAAAACCGGACGAGCAACTCAACTACTGCCACCCAAATATGTACATTTTCTCCCGCACGAATACACCACTTTCCCGGAAGCAATGAAGGAAGCTGGTTACAAAACTTTCTTTGCCGGGAAATGGCACATTGGCGAAAAAGGATCGTGGCCCGAAGACCATGGATTTGACATTAACAAAGGTGGCTGGGACGTTGGAAGCCCCAAAGGTGGTTACTTTTCGCCCTGGGAAAATCCCAATTTGCCAAGCGGCCCCGATGGGGAAAATCTATCGATGCGTCTGGCAAAAGAAACAGTCAACTTCATAAAAGAGAATAAAGACACGGCATTTTTTGCCTACTTGTCGTTTTACGCAGTGCATGGCCCTATTCAAACCACACAGGAAAAGTGGGCCAAATTCCGTGAGAAAGCCGAGAAAATGGGAATTGCCGAAACCGGATTTGAAATGGGACATTTTTTGCCGATCCGCCAAACACAGGACAACCCTGTTTATGCAGGATTGGTAGAAGCAATGGACGATGCGGTAGGTTTTGTGTTGAATGCATTGGATGAAATGGGACTGGATGAAAATACCATTATTTGTTTTACAGGAGATAATGGCGGTGTTGCTGCCGGCGATGCATTTGCAACTTCGAACAAACCACTGCGGGGCGGAAAAGGATACCAGTTTGAAGGAGGTATTCGTGAACCATATTTTATAAAAGTTCCGGGAATGGGCAATGGCCAAAAATGCAGCACTCCGGTAACCGGAACCGATTTTTATCCAACAATTTTAGATTTGGTTGGGGCCGATTTAAACCCGAAAGAACACAACGATGGAGTTAGTCTGGTTCCGCTGCTAAAGGGAGAAACAATTGCCCAACGTCCACTCATCTGGCATTATCCACATTATGGGAACCAGGGTGGTGAACCTTCGTCGGTTATTCGTGAAGGCGACTGGAAACTGATTCATTATTACGAAGATGGACACGAAGAATTGTATAATTTGCAAAAAGACCTGGAAGAAACAACAGACCTCGCTTCTGCTAATACCGAACGCGTGCAACAAATGAGCACAAAACTCTTTTCAATGCTCGACGAAATGGGGGCTCGTTATCCGGAAAAAGATCCGACGTGGACAGCAGAACGCGAAAAAGCACATCTGAAAAATGTAATTGAAAAACGTTGGCCGGCTCTGGAAAAGCAACGATTGGATTTCTTATCAAAAGATTTTAATCCTGGAAATAACTGGTGGGGAAGTATGGTTGTTGAGGATTAGATACTTATTTCGCACAACTATCAACTAAAAAATAAACCATAATGAATCGAATAAAACTGAATTCCACGCACTTTTTGTTCTCTTCAATTTTAATGATTCTGGTAATTTCGGTTAATTGCAGCCAACCCGAAAAACCAACTACAGCAATTGACGACAAAAATGAATACTATGTAGCTGCTTATATCTGGCCATCGTGCCACCACGACGAGCGCTTTGGAGATATGTTATGGCCGGAAGGTACCGGCGAATGGGAAGTCATTAAAAAAGGTAATCCGCGTTTTGAAGGGCATTATCAACCTCGTTTGCCACTGTGGGGTTACGAAATGGATAACGATCCGAAAGTGATGGAAAAATGGATTGATGCAGCCACAAGTCACGGGGTAAATACGTTTGTATTCGATTGGTACTGGTTTGATGGCGGCCCTTTTCTGGAAAGTTCGCTTAACGACGGTTTTCTGAAAGCCAAAAATAACTCAAAAATGAATTTTTACATCATGTGGGCCAACCACGATGTAAAACGCAACTACTGGAACGTTCATAAATTTAAAGACGATACCTCTCAACTTTGGGATGGAGCCGTAGATTGGGATAATTTCAAAATCATTGTTGACCGCGTGATAAAACAATATTTTAAGCAGCCCAATTATTTAAAAATCGATGGCAAACCTGTTTTTTCTGTTTTTAGTGTAGATAACCTGCTGGAAGGTTTTGGCGGCAGTGTGGAAGAAACCCGCAAAGCATTTGACTATTTCAGAACGGAAGTAAAAAAAGCAGGATTCCCGGATTTGTATATCCAATGGAACCAGGGCGGTGGTAGTATCTTATCGAAAGAACGGGCAGCAAAATTCTCGCAAAGAATAGAAGACATGAATTTTGATGGTGTGGCCTTGTATAATATGGGCGGAATCAGTGAAGATTATCTGATTTACGGCGATAATTCAGTCAAAATCAGAGCACAAATGGATTCTGTACTGAATGTGCCCTTATTCCCCTGTGTTTCGATTGGCTGGGATGACACACCGCGTTTCCCGGCCAAAGGAATGAAAGATGTAGTACACTACCACAATACGCCCGAGAGTTTTGCCACTTTGCTGTACAAGGCAAAAAAGTATGTCGACAGTCACCCCGAGCAACCCAAACTGATTACCATAAACGCCTGGAACGAGTGGGTGGAAGGAAGTTATCTTTTACCCGATATGCAATGGGGATACGGATATCTGGAAGCAGTAAAAAAGGTTATGAATGGAGAAATGGATGTGAATTAAATAACACCTCAAAAAAGGAATTATCAGGAGTTCTTATGGCTTTGTAATTTTTCCGAACCAGCTTGTGTCCATCAGGCGCATGGTACCCGAAAATAAAGCCACAACACCGGTTAAAATACCAATTACTTTTTCTATTGATAAACCTTGCGACATTACCATAAATGCAGCAAGTGGGATCAATAACAACAACAACAGGTATTTGGTATTTTTCCATTTCCCTTGTCTTCCAAGCATTTGTTCCAACCCGGTTTTTTCATCTTCATCTACCGAATATTTTAGGAAATACCGGAATGCCGAACTAAATATTTTAGGATAAGGCTCCAACTCCACGAGTCCTTTCACTCGTAACCGATTGATCAGAAACCGGTTTTTAAAATTCAACAAGCCATCGTCGGCCAGATCGAAAAGAATCAACTTTTCCATCCGCGTTAAATATTTCCAAATATGGCTGAACTGCAACTTCAACAGATGCGCATCGGCCAATATTTGTTCCTCCTCATCCTTTACATCAACATATGAAATGTTTGGATAAAGCGTTTTCAAAGTTTGCTCAATTGTTTCTTTCTTCACTTTTCCTGTAAATCGAAAATAGTCTTTAAAAAGAAGTTGCAGACCATTCAAATAACTTTCAATTTCCATTTCTTCTGTTACCCCCGGTTTATGTTCCACAATGTAATCCTGAAAGTATTCCTTTATATAATCGGTGTCGAAAGGCAGCTCAAATATTAGTTTTGCTTTAACATGTTTCCCCAACACATTTAACCTTGAAAGCAGCATATCTCCTTTTTTGTAATCAAGTATTTGGGCTTCCATTCCGGTTATCCAAACAAAATGATTTCCTGCGGGAACAAGCGTTAAAACATTGCTGTTCTTATCCACTATTTTTTCGGCAGTTATAATTCCGGGTTCTTCCAAAGTACTTTTACCTTTCTTAAGAAGAGATTTTGCTTGATCAAGAAACTCCTGACCGTTGAATGAAAGCAAAAGAATATGTTTTATCCCTTCATTTTTTAGCAGATCAGTCCACTGCGGATTATTGGGTGTTTTCCATTTTGCGGTAATTGTTCCAAGCAATATGTCGGCCAGATAACGAACTGTAGTCAGGATTAAAATCCCCAACACAAACAACGGTAAAATAAAAATCAGTACCCACATATATGGTTTTAATCCAAACGGAATTACCCCGAGCAAATTTTTTTGCCGCTCAATTTTTTGCAGATGAGATGACTTGACTTGTGCCACCCCACTATTTTCAGCATTTCTGTACAAGAGAACTGAGTCGGTCTTTTGAATATCTTTGATAAAAACCCAATCGCTTGTTGTATTTCGTTCGTATAACAGTGAATTCAAATAATTATCTCCGGTTAATACACTGGGTAGCTCGTAGTACATTATATCGGCATTTGCGAGTTGTCTTTCTGCCTGAGCTGAATTCTCCAGTTTGTCAATTAACCTGTCTGTTTCACCGGGAAAATAAAACTGCGAATCCATGCTGTCAAGTTTACTGCCGTTAACAGCCTCCAGCCATTTCTTCGCTTTTTCTGCCTCTTTATAAGAAGAATGTAACACTACATTTTCGCTGGCCAGATGTAGCATTTCATTTTTTTGCGCCAGAACTTCTTCCTGGTAACGGATGCTCAGATAATAAGCTGTTACAGGAACAGCTGACAAGCAAAGCAGCCAAATTAACATGTACGACATATATTTTTGCCGCACGGTAAAATATCCACTGTCGTATTTATTACCTATCAATTTGAATGTCCGGGTTCCAATTAAAATAAGCACAACAAGTAATACTATTACTAAAATCGAGTTTGGGATACTAATCCAGAATAACATAGCAACAGAAACTGCAACAATAAACATCAATAGTAAAACAGAGCCGAAAGTGGCTTTTTTATAAAGAATTACATAAGCAGTTACGCCGGAAAAGGCAATAAAAACAAGCTGATAAAAAAGCATTAAAATCGCTGATTTTAGTAAAAAAGCACCCAGAAGCTGACACAGTAAAAGAAGCGACTGAAGAATAAGCAGTGAAGTATACTCCCGTTCTTTATCGGGGCGAAAAAGTATCCATTTTAAGGGCCAGGTCTTCGACTTCATAAAACGTTTGCTCGCTGCTGTTTGATGTATAATTAGCTTACCAAGAACTATACAAACAAAGGTGAACAACAAAAAATAAAACGTAAACAGGTAAATGCGGGTGTTTTTGTTGTCGGTATAATTTAAATCGATAAGCGTTACATGATACAAAGGTTTTTCTGGTAATGGAACAATCCTTGCCAGCCATTTTTTTTCGTTGTAGGTTATTCGAGCCAGTACTTCGGTTCGGTACCTTATGCTTCCCTCAATTTTAGGATTGTGGTTGATTTCCACCAAAAAGTTTTCCTGCAGGTTTTTCAATTCATTGGAATGATATAAAATATTTCCATCTCCGTTTATTATTAAAAAGGTTACGTCTCTGGGTAAAACCTGATGATACAACGAAGGAACGTCAGAAGTAATAGCCAGGTATTTTGATTCTTTTGTTACCGGGCTTTTTAAGCGGAACGAAACAGCTGTTTCCAATTTGCTTGTGTTGTACGATTTAATGGATTCGATGTAAAAAGCCTCAATACTGTCGTTAAAACTACTCCTGCAGGGCCAGCTAAAATTTTCATCAAGACTCCTGAAATAATTTCGTGAACTCAGATCAATGGGCACTAAATCAGAAAATGGCGTGTGGGTAATAGTTTTTTGAGCCATTCCATGATCATTCATTAAAATGATTTCGTTAAACGGTATAGAATCAATAAAAATCTTATTATTGCTGATATTCATTTTAACGGAATTCAATTCTCTGGTAAGGAAACTCGTTGAATCGTACGATGCCTTTAATAATGTATCTGCTAGATTTAAAATGTGTTTAAAATCGCTTTCCACATTTTTGCATAGCCGGCTCGAAATGGTTTCAATTCTTTGTCGCGAAGTATGCCGGTCGACCACATAATATTTCATGGTGCCAATAAAAAGCAATATCAGCAAACTCACTCCTAAAATCAGTGAAACTGTGGCATTGTTCACATCTCTAACATTAAGTCTTTCTTTACGGTTAATAAAAACAATCTTTAATATGGGCATGCCAATTAGCAGTAACAAAATAATGCCTGAAAAAATGGTAAGCAACTGGCTGTTAAATGTTCTTGTTTTTTTTCGGTATTCATCATTCGGAATAAACCCGGCCAGATAAAATTTCTGGTCAAGAAAATTTATAGGCAAAAACAATACATTGGTTTCTGTTCCCTGTATTTCTATATTCTGAAAAACTCCTCCCTGCGTTTTCGAGATTGTATCATTTAAGGCGGTTAAATTGGTGATATCGTTTACGATACTACCGTTTGAATTGTAAATAATCCCGGCCGAATCTAATAAGGCTATATTTTCAAAAAGTTGATCGAACTTTAGGTTTTCCATCAACTTTGAAACGGGAACATCCATGATCGTAAATGAATTTGAGGATTTTATTTCAAATGAAATTGCTCTTGATTTCTTTCTCTCGAAGATCTTTTTAAACGTATTTTTAAAAGTAGTAAGGTTATCATTATGCTTCCCTTCATATGTAATATTGTTCAGGTTAAAAAAGATATGTTGTTTGTATTTGCTGACATAAGTCGAAACTCTGTTTGTATCTTGAAAATCATCCTGTTCATATGCATTTTTTGGTATGGCCTTTATTTGTTTATCAAAACCGTTAACAACACCCAAAATTTCACTAATTGTAAGTGAATCTTTTTCAATAAACTTCCTATTTTTTACCCAAACCTCAAGAGAATCAAAATTCTGTTCTTGCCGAATTGCGTAAAATGCACTGTAAATTTTGAAATGAGACGCGTAATAATCATGTTTGTGATGCATGTTCTCTGCGTATCTTTCCAAAATCCTGAACCCACGTTCCTTCACCAGCATTTCCTGCTTTGGAATAAAGAGAAAAAAATAGGAAGCGTACAGAATTATTAGTAATACGATTACAATAATCCAGCTGAAATTGTTTGTCGCTTTTGATCGTAGTGGTTTCATAAAGCGTCCTGATTTTGGGTGATTTAATGGTATATCTTTAACAAAGATACGCCAATCCCATCCCAAAGTCAATAGTAGTACTTTATCTATCAACACATTAAGCCAACCACAACATACAAGGGCTGCAACTTTTTATCGTTTAAAGTCAATTCCTCGATTTGATTTGTTTTATGTATTTTAGTCCCTTACAATTAAACCTGAAACCATGACAAAGCATTTGTTAGCGATTCTTGTATTTCTTTTTTCACCGAATCTTTTTGCCCAGCCAACCGAAACACTTTTTCTTTCAGGTACCGACGCCGCCAACACGGTTGAATGGGACTTTTTATGTACCGACGGGAGAAACAGCGGAGAATGGACAAAAATACCAGTGCCTTCGAACTGGGAACTTCAAGGTTTTGGAACTTACAATTACGGGCACAACTGGAAAAACAAGGATAAAAAACTTGGCAAGGAACACGGACTTTACAAATACGAATTTGAAGTTCCGGCAAACTGGAAAGGCAAAACGATAAACATCGTTTTCGATGGTTCGATGACAGATACCAACGTGAAAATCAATGGAAAGTTGGCCGGCGAAATGCACCAGGGAGCCTTTTATCGTTTTAAATACGATATTTCGAAATTACTGAAATACGGGAAAACCAATACTTTGGAAGTTGATGTGGCCAAACATTCGGCCAACGAATCGGTGAATCGTGCCGAACGACAAGCCGATTTCTGGATATTTGGAGGCATTTTCCGTCCGGTTTTTTTAGAAGCACTTCCGGCAGTCCACATGACCAGAACTGCCATCAATGCAAAAGCCGACGGTTCTTTTAACTCTTTAATTGTACTCAACCAGTCAAAATCGGATTATTCCGTTTGGGTTGATCTGTTCGATTTGGATGGAAACAAAATAGGTAAAACAGTTCAGGCAGAAATAAAAAAAGGCACAACCGAAACTTTTGTATCGGGCAAATTTAACAACATTAAATCGTGGAATCCGGAGTGGCCCACTTTGTACGACCTGAAAATAAGCCTTAAAAAAGGAACGGACGTTATTCATGAAGTTACAGAGCGAATCGGATTCAGAACAGTTGAATTACGCCAGCACGATGGTTTTTATATCAACAACGAAAAAGTGGTATTTAAAGGAGTTAACCGCCACTCTTTCTGGCCCGAAACCGGACGCTGTTTAAGCGAAGAGAATTTACTGGAAGACATTCGTTTGATCAAAGAAATGAACATGAATGCAGTACGTTGTTCGCACTACGTTCCCGACAAACGTTTTCTTGAATTATGCGATTCGATGGGACTTTTTGTGTTAGACGAAGTTACCGGCTGGCAAGATGGCTACGATACAATTGTTGGTCCGAAACTGATAAAAGAAACGGTGTTAAAAGACGAGAATCACCCGAGTGTGGTTATTTGGGATCACGGAAACGAAGGCGGCTGGCTTTTTGAAAACGAAAAGTGGCTGCAATACTGGGACATTCAAAAACGTCCGGTAATTTGTCCCTGGCTTTTACACAACGGAGCAGATACCCACCATTATCCGGAGTTTGAACATGCCATTGGCAGAACAGTAAATGGAAACGATCCGTTTATGGCAACCGAATTACTTCATGGCTTGTACGACGGAGGACACGGAGCCGGTTTAGAATCTTTTTGGAGAAGTTACGAGAGCACTCCTTTGTTGGCCGGTGGTTTTCTTTGGGTGCTTGTTGATGAAGCTGTTTTACGTACCGATATGGAAGGCACCGTTTTCGATGCGGATGGTAATCATGCTCCCGACGGAATACTGGGGCCTCATCGCGAAAAAGAAGGTAGTTTTTACACCGTAAAAGAAATCTGGTCGCCGGTGCAGGTTGAGCCGGTTACCATCAATAAAAAATGGAACGGGCGTCTTTTTCTGAAAAACAAATTTATTTACACCGATTTAATCGATTGTGTGTTTACCTGGAAAGCCTTGAAAACAAAGGTTGGCTCAACTGAGCAAATTGTTACCGGCTCGGGAATTGCTCCCAGCCCCAAAGCACATCCCGGCGAAACAGCGATGGTTGAAATGCAGTATGGAAACGCACTTGAAGAGGCCGATATTTTTGAATTCAAAGCTGTTAACCACGAAGGCTACGAACTTTACACCTGGAGTTGGCCGGTTGTTCAGCCCACCGAAAAAGCACAAGACTTTATAACTGAAATACATTCGGACTCAGAAGTCAAAGTAAATGAAAACGGGAATATAGTATCTGCTGAAAGCGATGGTATAACTGTTTCATTCAACAAAAAAGATGGAACCATTATTTCTGTAAAAAATGAAAAGGGAGCTATTTCGTTTAGCGGAGGCCCACTGCCGGTTGGAGTCGACTCAGAAGTTACCGGTACTCAATGGGATATGAATAAAAAAGGAGAATTTTACTTTGAAATAACCTATTCGAAATATCCGCAAAAAGCAGTTTGGACCCTGCATAAAAACGGATTACTGGAACTGGAAGCAGAGCAAATAAAACAATCGTTAAAAGATATCGACTACATTGGGCTTACTTTTAACTATCCGGAAGAAAAAGTGAAAGGCATTAAATGGATGGGCCGCGGACCATACCGTGTGTGGAAAAACCGGATAAAAGGCAGTAACATGGGTATTTGGGAGAAAGCGTACAACAATACCATAACAGGCGAAAGTTTTGAGAACCTTGTCTATCCTGAATTTAAAGGATATCATGGAAATCTGTATTGGGCAACATTGGAAACTTCAGAGTCGGATTTTACCGTTATTTCTGAAACTCCAAACCTGTTTTTCAGGTTGTTTACACCCGCCGAACCTCAATACGTTCAGGGAGGTGTGTATCCTCCGCTTCCTGAAGGCGATCTGTCTTTTTTATACGAAATACCGGCAATAGGTACTAAATTTAAAAGTGCCGAAAAGTTGGGGTCTCAAAGCCGAAAAGGAATATACCGTGGACACAGTGGCGACGAAAACTACCCGATAAAACTCTGGTTCGATTTTAGAAATAATTAGCTCGTTATTAGGTGTAAAAGCATTTTTTATCGTCACATTAATAGCAGCTCAAAAACCGGCAAGAGGGAATTTGACCAGAAATTACTTAATTTTAAAAAAGAGAAATCGAATAATTATATAAATAACAAACCATGAAACGAAGGAATTTTATCAAAAACACCGCAGCAAGTGGTGTTGCTTTAACCGGCCTAAGTAGTGTTATAAATGCTGCGGCCTCCGAAACTAAAGTTTCTAATTCAGCCAAATTTAAACTAAAGTATGCACCGGGTTTGGGTACTTTCCGCGAGCACGCCGGAAACGATCCTATTGACAATATCAAATTTATTGCAGATCAGGGTTTCCGGGCAATATTTGACAATGGTCTGATGAACAAACCACCTGAATTGCAGGAAAAAATTGCCAACGAACTGGCTCGTCAGGGAATGGACCTGGGCCCCTTTGTATTATATGCCGATTTTAAAACAAAATCATTTGTTACCCAAAAACCCGAAATAAAAGAAATGCTTAAAGACACCATGCAGAAAGGTCTTGAAGTACAAAAAAGAACAGGCGTAAAAACAGCACTTATTGTTCCGGGTCATTTTGATGAAGGTCTTGAATATGCTTATCAAATGGCAAACATAATAGATAATTTACGGATGTGTTGCGATATTGCAGGGCCAAGTGATCTTAAACTGGTAATGGAACCGCTTAATGCATGGACGAATCATCCGGGACTTATTTTAACCAAAATGCCTGAAGCCTATATGCTTTGTGTAGCAGTAAACCACCCAAGTTGTAAAATTGTAAATGACATGTACCACCAGCAGATTACTGAGGGAAATATTATTCCGAACATTGACAAATGCTGGGATCACATTGGTGCTTTCCATATAGGTGATAATCCAGGACGGAATGAACCTACCACCGGCGAAATAAACTATAAAAATATTTTCAAACATATTTATGATAAAGGTTACGATGGTACCCTTTGCTGCGAACACGGGAAAAGCCTGGGAGGCAAAGAAGGCGAAATTGCTTTCATTGAAGCCTACCGGAAGGTTGATGCATTCGAAGTATAGATTTTCTAACGATATACTTGTAAAAAGGTGGCCGTTTGCCACCTTTTTACATTTAGGGATGTTTAATCCAATATTGGACCTTTCATCAAAGGTAAATAATCAGAAACCGTCAGTTCGCTTATTACAGTTCTATTTTCTCCAATCTTTCGTTCGAAAACATCTTGAGTACACCATCAGCATGCCGGAAGTAATGCCCTCGCAAATCTTTTGAATATTCATTCAGAATTTCATTTCCAACTCCATTCATATCACCGCATTTGTACAGAGCTCTCCCGAGAATTAACTCACGCAGAGAATTGTTTCTGGTAGTTACATCATTTTTGAATTTTGGTGCCAGTTTTTTGGCCGTTTGAATATCGGGCATTGCATTTCCGCGAACGCCAGGCATTTGCAACAATTTAAAAAGTGGTTCAGCAGCGTCCTGATCGGCAATGGTTTCAAGCGCAATTGCCACAGCCCTGAAATGAGAAAAATGACTGTCGGGTGTGAGTTTTTCTGCCAACCTGAAAATAGCAGGAAGCGCTTCCGTCTTTTTTGTCCGGCCTGCTGCAATAATAAGACTATCGAGATAACTGATACTTCTTCCAAACTGCCCCATTCCCCTGAAATTCCAACCCTCATCCCATTCTTCGTAACTGTCGATTGCCTTTATTAATTCCTTCCAACCAACCGACACGCCCAACATACCAAGAATACGTGCATAAACCAGTTTATGGGTTTCATTTTTGGTTAGATAATATTCATCGGTTAAGGCAGTGATTCCTTTTTCCTGATCCCATAAAACCGTTTCCAAACCATCCAAATCATTTACTACTCTTTTAGCCGCTTTCTGTATTTCTTCAAACGCAGGCGGATAATTATCAGCATCGGTTAAAACCGATTCGGGCATACTGCCGATTTTCACCAGTTCTTTTTGTAATGATTTTATATCGACATTCCTGATTTTCTGTCCATTTTTAGCGGCCATTGCAGCAGCCCAGCCCACTGCATATCCCTGATTCTGCAAACAGGGTTGCATACGAATTACCGGCATGGCATCGCGATGTGCACTCGCTCCGAGCCCGGTAACAGCGATACCATCCAATCCTTTTGGAAGTAAAGCCCGAAAAGGCACATAGGCTATTACATCAACGCCGCTGTGCTCTGGCGGTTTAAGAGAGAAGAAAGGGTCTTCGGTAAAACCGTGCGTATCGAACGAACTTTTGTGTACAGAAATAGTATCAGGATAGGTCCGTCCATTGTAAACATCAAGAACGGAAACGGTTAAATCTCCTGTCATCCTACGTCGTTCGCGAGTTTGCGGAATTTTACCAATATCGTATTGTCCTTCGAACTTATCTTTGGCAACTACCATGGCACGCCAAACGTCCAGCATATCAGAATCGTTAATAAAGGTCCAGTCTGTGTTGTTATAAAAATCGTTTGGATTTTTAAACGGAAATCCGGCACCTTGCACAGCCACCGATTTCCCGTCGGTGTAACTATAAGCCGCCCCTGCCGAAATAGCGGTATCTGCACTTCCGGTCGAATCAATAACTGTTTTCCCCAAAACAATTCCTTTTCCTGCAGGAGTAGCCACGACAATACCAATTACACGGCCCTTATCAACCACTGCCCCACAACCAATAACGCCAAACCAGATTTCGCCACCAGCATTACGAATTTCTTTTCTAAAATACTCTGTTTTCCAGTCGAACACCCACCATTCCAATCGGTCCTTTTTCCGCGGATTTTCAGGACCCATATTTTTTACCCCGCGATCTACAATATTGGTATATCCTTCGCGATAACCATGGTAGTATTTACCTATCATTCCTAGCGTACCAATTCCACCCAAACCGTGCATATAATCAATTACAAGGGTTTTTGCACCGTGTTGAGCAGCCCCCACACCGGCAGGCGCACCAGCAGTACCGCCACCAAGAACAACAACGTCATAATTGCCTAAAACCGGAAGTGAAGTTTCTTCAGCCAATACATTTCCCCTGTTCAACGATGGACGCAAACCCTCCAGTAATTCGCCAACATCGCACGAAACAGTTCCCTCATTTGTTTTACCTTTTATTTTAGAACCTGACGGAGTTGCCATAGAACTGGCGATAACTGCTGCTTCTGTTCCAATTCGCTCCCCTATTCGAATCATTTTACCGGGTTCCAATAGTGTTTCTGAAGCTTTTTTGCTCAGATTTGCACTTCCGCTTAAAACAAAAAGATTCTCTGTTTTCCGGGGTTGAAATACTTTCAAATTGATGTGTTCCAAATCAACATCCGCATTATTCCAGCGTTTTTGTCCGGAGAGCTTATCCGGTGGATTCTGAAATAACAAGTCTGATACTTCTACCTGGTCAGCATCCCAGGTAAGGTCGCGAGCAATCTGTTCTGCTTTGGCAAACGATGACCAGCTGCCATCTTTCATATCGATATCTATGGTGTATTCAATCGCTTTGTACTGAATTTTGGTTTCCTTGAAGCTTCCGTCAGCCGATTCTCCGGATGATGTAAAATTGATTTGAACCGGTTCTTCATGTACCTGTCCTCTCAGGCCTGCACCTGTTTTTAACTTGTTGCCAACTACCGTAAGCTTAAAGTCCTGTTTTCCGGCCGGATAAGTTCCGAAGTTTGCTCCTGCCATTCGAGCCACCAAAGCACGCGGAGTGGCATCGATAATTGTTTTTGTAAGAATAGCCTGTCGCCCCGAACGGTTTGCCATGACCACACCAGTCAATTTGCCACTCTCATCAGTTAAAACATCGGTAGCAAAACAAGAATATAAGAAATTGATATTATGGTCTATCAGAGCATCATCAAGCATTTTTTTCACTTTTAATTGCGATGGCAAACCTTCACCCCATATTTTTGTTCCCAATTCTGTTTCCAAAACCGACGGGTCTTTTGTCCAAAGCCTGAAAGTTCCTGATACATCTTCTCCAAGATATGGCTCCTGCGCCAGGAGAAAGACTTTTGCACCGGCCCGTGCTGCTTCAACTGCAGCAGCTACACCCGCAGTTGAACCGCCAATAACCACTACATCCACATCGTAAGCCACTGGAATCTGTCTGGCCGATTGGTAGCAAAACTGTTTGTTTTCCTCAATTACAGTATGCGAATACGCCTTTAAACCGCCCAAAGTTAAAAAAGCGGTTCCGGCAGCCGATTGATAAATAAAATCTCTCCTTTTCATTTTTAGAAATATTAGGTTTAGTTGATTTTGGTCTGAAATAAATTATGCCTTTGAAAGCTCTCTGTCAAAATAGGCTTTTCGGTAAAAGAAAAATGCGACAAACGACACAAAGGAGAACAGTATTCCAATGGAATATGAAATCTCTTTTGACAGTGAGAATCCTTCCGGGGCAAACAACAGGTAAGTTGTGATAACCACTGTCATAAATACTGCCGGAATTAAAGTTATCCAATAAAACTTTCTCTCCTGCGCCAAATAGATTGTAATGGTCCAGAGCACAATGGTGGCAAGCGTTTGGTTCGACCAGGCAAAATAGCGCCAAATCACACTAAAATCAATTTGTGTAAGAAAAAATCCAATGGCAAAAAGCGGAATACTCACCATCAAGCGGTTTTTAATTGGCCCTTGTTTGTAATTCAGAAAATCAGCTACGATCAGTCGTGCACTTCTGAACGCTGTATCGCCAGAAGTAATAGGTGCAGCAACCACTCCAAGCAAAGCCAGAATTCCTCCAAATGTTCCTAACAGTGAATTTGAAATCTCGTTAACCACAAATGCAGCATTGCCGTTATTCGCATTCATTACTTCATTCAATTCACGAATTCCACCAAAGAAACTCATACTTATTGCAGCCCAAATCAGAGCCACAACCCCTTCTGTAATCATAGCACCGTAGAACACCCTTCTTCCATATCGTTCATTGGTTATACACCGCGCCATTAAAGGAGATTGTGTTGCATGAAACCCGGAGATCGCACCACAGGCAATGGTAATAAACAACATGGGGAAAATCGGAAATTTCTCAGCGCTGTCGTGATAATTATGAATACTTGCAAAATTCAGTTCGGGAATATGATACCCCTTGACAAAAAGAGCCACAATCAATCCAACAGCCATAAAAACAAGCGCAAAACCAAATACGGGGTATATGCGGCCAATAATTTTATCAATGGGTAGCATCGTTGCCAATAAATAATAAAAAAAGACAACCCAAACCCAAAAAGTCATAGAGGCAAAATCGGTTGTTAATCCTGCCAGTATCTTTGCCGGCCCCATTATAAACACTGCACCAACAATAATCATGAGCAATACAGTAAATGCCCTCATAAACTGTTTTGTACCTTTTCCCATGTAGATACCAACGATTTCGGTTATACTCAAACCTTTGTGTTTAATCGAAAGCATTCCGGAGAAATAATCGTGTACAGCCCCGGCAAAAACAGACCCCAGTACAATCCAGATAAAAGCTACCGGCCCCCACATAGCACCTGCAACTGCCCCGAAAATAGGTCCCAGCCCGGCAATATTTAAAAACTGAATGAGGAATATTCGCCACCACGGAAGTGGCATATAATCCACACCGTCTGTCATTGAATAGGCCGGAGTTTCCCGATTGGAATCAATCCCGGCAATCCGTTCAATTACCTTGGAGTAGAAAAAATATCCCAGTAGTAAAATAATCAGCGAAGAAATAAAAGTAATCATCTTTAAATTCGTTTAGTTCTGGTTTTTCAAAAGGGATCAAAATAATAAAAATTTAGCTCCTTTTGGAATTGACATGTTATCTCTATTTCACAATTGACTGACCGATAATTTTTGATTTTTACTGATAAGTTTTTCTTTTAATTCATCATATTGAACGTCCTGAACGGATTTTTCTTTATCAATAGCAATACTGGCTGCAACCGCTGCCGATTGGCCCAAAATCATAAATACAGGCTCCATCCGGATAGACCCAAAAGCAATATGACTGGATGAAACAGCTACCGGAACAAGCAGGTTGGTGCATTCTTCTTTTTGCGGAACGATCGATCCATAAGAAATTTGATAAGGCTGATGCGGATGAATACCGAGATCACCTTCGTTTTGCACAAAACCCTCCTCTGTAACATATCGTTGAATATTGTGCGAGTCCATTGTGTACGAACCCATTCCAATGGGTTGCGGCACCTCTCTTTTCCCCAGAACATCATTCTCGCTGGTTACATATTCGCCTATCATTCTGCGTGCTTCGCGAATATACAACTGATGTGGCCAGTTTCCGTTGTCGGTAAATTCATCGGCTGCCAATCCCCAATTTTGCATGGCTGTCCTTACTTCATCCGGCACGCGTGCGTCATTCGAAACAAAATAGAGCAATCCTTTTTGGTAATCTTCGTGTTCTTTTATGATTTCCTTTCTTCGTTCATACGAAGCCTCAGGATAATCGTAATTCATTCCGATATTATCGCTACTAAAAGGACCATGGTTATTGGTGTCCGTTTTCCGGTTTGGAATCATATCAAATTTATTGAACCATTCATTCCATCCCGCTTCAAAAACGCGTACCAGTAATTCATAATCCTTTGGATCGTAATTGTCGGGTTTTGGAAAAGGCACCCTGTTATCCGCATGATTACTCATACAAAGCCGAAAACAATAGGCCTGAACTTTATCATCTCCGGTACAATTTTCGCCAGGTTTTTCTGCCGAAATTTTGGGAAGTAGTCCGCTGGAAGGATCGCCAGGAATTACGTACGGATCAATTTTAGATTTAAAATGATGTCCGTGGTGAAACACTCCTGCCTGAACGCCGTTCCACTCTTCATTGTACACCGAGCAGGATTCGCGACCAACATGATAACTAATTCCTGCTGCCGCCATCAAATCCCCTTCATAAGTTGCATCGATAAAAATTTTGCCTTGGTAGTTTTTACCTGACAACGTAGTAATAGCAGTTATTTTTCCACCTTCAACCTGTACGCCATTTTTACGATCGAGCCACTCATCGCGATCAACCGGTATATTATTTTCAACAATAAAATCTTCGAATACCTGTTCGGCTACATGTGGTTCAAAAATCCACATAGTGCGGTTTTCTCCGTCCATTGCAACAGTTCCCTGCCCTTTGTTTCCGTATTCTGAATGTTTTTCCCAAATCCAGGCAGCTGAATCATTGTAATGTTTCCAAACCCGATGGTAAAATTCGCGCGAAAGTCCTCCGATAGTTGATTTGTTCCCTGTATCGGTAAAACCAAGTCCTCCGGCAGAAAGTCCGCCCAGGTGTATATCTGGCGAAACAACGATTACCGATTTGCCGGAGTGAACCACCTCAACAGCAGCAGTAACCGCTGCTGAAGTTCCACCATAAATGATTACGTCAGCGGTGTTTTCATTGCCTGCTTTATTCACTTGTTGGCATCCCCAAAAAATAATGCCGGTAAAAATTATCAAGAAAACGGATTTTGCAATGTTCATGTTTAATCTATTTCTCATTTATTTAAGTTAAGTCGGTTATTTACTTTCATTACTAGTATAATACAGATATGGTGGCAAGTGTACTATAAATCCTACTGCAATATCTGTTTGTCTTTTAGAAGTTTTTCTTTTAGCCGGTAATAATCCAGATTTTGTATTTCTGTTTGGTTATCAATAGCCAAGGAAGCAGCCGTGGCAGCCGATTGCCCTAAAACCATAAATACCGGTTCCATGCGGATTGATCCAAAGGCAATATGAGATGCACTAAGACAAACAGGAACTAACAGATTTGTACATTCTTCCTTTCGCGGAACAACTGAGAGGTAGCTGATTGGATATGGTCCGGGAACAGAAGCTTCCACATTCCCTTCGTTTTGAACAAATCCGTTGGCATCGACATAACGCTGAACCTGATGAGAATCCATGCCATAAGCTGCAAGTCCTACTGGATCTATCGCTACTTCATAACCTTCACAATGTTTTTGAGTCATCACACAATCGCTTATCATCCGTCTGGCTTCTCTGACATAAAGTTGTTGTTGCCAACCGTCTTCCCGTTCATACTCATCTTTGCACATTCCCCATTTGGAAACATTATCGCGCACTTTTTGGGGAATTCGAGGGTGATAAGCCAGCGTCCACATGAGTCCCTTTTGATAATCTCTGTGGCATTCAATTATTTTTTCCCGCACCTCGTACGAAGCTTCCGGATAGTCATAATTCTGCCCGATAAAATCGGTAGAAAATCCCTTTTGATTGTTGGTGTCAGTTTTTCGATTCGGCATTGCAGAATTGATCCAGGGCACCAGGGGATCGCCATACGAATACATCTTTTCAATAGGCCCTTCTGCTGCTTCATAATTCCGAAAAAGAAGTTCGTAGTCTAGTTCTTCATAATTCTCCGGTTTAGTAAACGGGATCCGATTCTCCGGTACATCTGTCAGCGTCATCCTGAAACAATATGCCTGAATACCTTTGTCGCCATCGCCATCAACACCGGGACCTCCCACTTTTATAAATGGTAATAATCCGCTTTCAGGGTCTCCTTTTACAATGTAAGGATCAACTTTATCTATAAAATTATGATGGACACTGTTGCGCGAAACTGTTCCCCTAAGTGTGATACCTATATCGTTGGCCTGCACACCGTTTAATGTTTCGCCATATTGTTTATTCGACTCCCGGCCGACAGTGTAACTCACTCCTGCAGCAGCCATTAAATCGCCTTCGTATGTAGCATCGATAAACATTTTTCCTTTATAAGAATATCCGCTTTCCATCACGATTTCAACAATTTTTGCTCCCCTTTTCTTTACACCGTCCTTTCGGTCAAGTCTTTCTTCGTATACTAACTCGATGTTTTCGCCGGCAATCATCTCCTGATAGACTTTTAAAGCAGCCGATGGCTCAAAGGTCCACATGGCATCTTCTCCTTCTTTAGTGCGGGTTTGTCCGCGATCCCTGTATTCCATACTTTGCTGCCATTTCCAGTGGTTCGGATCATCATAATATCTTTTAATATTCTGGTAGAATTCACGCGAAATTCCTCCAATGGCTTGTTTATTTCCGATATCTGTTGCTCCAAGACCACCGGTTGTTAATCCTCCAATTCGTTTAGATGGTTCAATCAACACTACCGTTTTTCCCATCCGAGATGCCTGAATAGATGCAGCTATTCCAGCCGAGGTACCGCCATAAATTACGATATCGTAATCGTTTTGTTCGCTTATGATAGGAATATACAGGAAATAGGAAAAAATAAAAATGAGTAGAAAATTCTTTTCCGAAATCATAACCAGTTTTTTTATGTTATAGGTTCTCCGAGCCTTTCGGAGAACCTATGATGATCTAAACTAGAACTAATCTCCATATCCAGGATTTTGAACCATTTCCGGGTTTGTATCCATTTCAATATATGGAATTGGCCATAAATAATCGCGATTTTTGTCAAATGAACGTATTTCAACAACACGCATTTTAAAATCTGCAGACTCTCCCTGATCAGCAATCGGAATATCATCATAATATGATGTTCCGTATTCGTCAACTCTTGGCGAAATTAAAGGATAAGATTTTTTCATTCGTCCAAGTACAGGAAGGTTCATAACATTTTCTGCTATACCCCACCTTCGTATATCAAACAAACGTAATCCTTCACAAGACAATTCATATTTTCGTTCTCTTCGTACTGCATATTTCAAATCTTCTGCATTGGTTGTTGTCAGAGGAGGCATCTCTACCGAAGGTCTTTGTCTTACTTTATTAATTGCATCCAAAACCGTTTGGTCAATACTTCCAGAGGATATCTTAGCCTCGGCATAATTCAACAAAACCTCGGCATAACGAATAATAATAGTATTTAATTCACTATCATTTACAGCATCCTTGTCTAAATTATCAGCATATTTGCGCCATCCAATTCCGGAAAATGTTGCATAGGCATGAGTTGCTTCCAAATTAGAGATACGTTTAGGCGGGTTCTGATTATAATCCCAGCAATACAAACTATCGCCATGAGTTTCATATTGAAATCCAAGAAAAATTGATCCTGACAGAGATAAGGTATAACCTAACCTTGGATCTCTATTTTCGTATGGATGCTGAGGATCAAATAAAGAAGATTCGTCGATCTGCAATCCATCAATACATTCCCATGAGTCTGCCGTTTGGTAACTCGGTTTCTTATTGGTATGACCTTTGGCATTTCTAGTTCCAAAAAATCTAAACATGGAATGCATTTGTTCGCCTTTTAAAAACTGAACAGATAATATTATTTCTTTTGACTCTTGACCCGCATATTGAAACAGATCCATATAGTTGGAGCTTAACTCATATTCAACACCTTCAAGTGCCATAACTTTTTGTGCAGAAGAAATTGCAACATCCCATTTCTCATTATATAATGCAACTCTCGACATAATTGCCCAGGCCGCTCCTCTTGTTGCACGACCTGAGATCGGGTCATTTCCCTGTGGAAGATCATTTGCACATTCATCCAACTCTGATAGAATGAAATCGACTACATCCGCTTTAGAACTTCTGGGGATATTGGCTTCTGATAGAGTCAGTGGCTGAGTAACCAAAGGAATTCCTCCGAATAATTCGGCTAAATAATGATAATAAAATGCGCGAAGAAAACGAACTTCAGCTTTACTTTGGTTATATAAATCCGTAGGAATATTCTCTTGTCCTCGCTCCATATTTGTTAAAACGTAATTACATTTTGCAATTCCTTTATATAGATTTGTCCAAAGTCCAAGAATATCACTATTCCGAGAATCAGCAGAACCTCGTCCGACAGCTTGCAATGCCGATCCATTTCTATCCCAACCAATATCTGATATTTGATCAAAAACCAAATGAAAAGGCATACTCTGGACTTTTGTCCACATTGCATTATAACATCCTGCTACAGCCATCTCCAACTCTGTTTGATTAGACAAAAAAGTTGCATCAGAAGGACTATTTAGAGGATATCTCTCAAGATAGTTGTCACAAGAGATAAGAAGAACCGTCAATAAAATGAATATGGTTGAATATTTTATTTTTGATTTCATAGATTTGATTTTTAGAATTTAACATCAACTCCAATACTATATGTTTTTACTTGCGGATAGTAACCACCATTGCCAACTGGGGCTTCAACATCATATCCATCCCAGAAATTGTCAAGAGTAAATAGGTTTTGTCCACTAATATAAATCCGTAATTTTTGAGCATTAATCTTTTTAAGTGCAGATGATGGAAGTGAATATCCTATTTGAAGATTCTTTAATCGCATATAAGCTGCATCTCTCAACCAAAAACTTGAGGTCTGCTCATTATTTGTTTCGTTGAAAGCAAAACGAGGGAATGTTGCATCTGTATTTTCCGGAGTCCAACGATCTTTGTGCTGTTCCTGTACTGTTCCTCCCATTAAAAATGGCATAATTCCCTGATCTCGAATCAATCCATCAGCTTTACCTACACCTTGTATAAAAATCCCTAAATCAAAATTTTTGTATTGGCCATTAAATGTAAAGCCGAATGTAAACCTGGGAATTGTTTCGCCAATAATTTTATAATCGCTTGAATTAATAATTGAATCATTATTTTGATCCAGATATTTTATATCTCCAGGAGCTATTGTTCCATACTGAGTCGCATATTTATAAGTACCATCTGCATTAAAATCATCTTCAGTAATAAATCCATCTGCTTCCAGCCCATAAATAGACCACATTGGGTACCCCTCATGGTTTACTGTTGTCCCCGTCTTGTTTACTCCTTTTAAATCAAGAACTTTGTTTTTAACATCCGATATATTAAAACCAATTTCATACTTGAAATCATTGTCCCAATTTACATAGTTAATCCCAAGATCCCAGCCTCTATTTTCTACTTTCCCTGCATTTTGTTCGGGTGCATTCATCCCGATAATTCTCGGGATATCCAAAGCTAAAAGTATATCGTTGGTAACTTTATAATAGTATTCAGCTACAACATTAATTCTATCTAGTAAAGTAATATCAAGTCCAAGGTTCGATGCAGTAGTTGTTTCCCAAGAAATTTCGGTGTTGGCAAGATCTGTTATTCCAGCACCACTAGCAACTTGTTTTTCAAATACATATTTTAATCCCAAATTTACGTCAGAAGAAAATGGGTAAGTTCCAATATCCTGATTTCCTAATTGCCCCCATGATGCACGTACTTTCAGGTTATTTACAACAGGTTTTAAAGATTCAAAGAAACTTTCCTCCGAAATACGCCATCCGGCAGAGAATGATGGAAAAAATCCCCATTTTCGATCTTGTGCAAACCTTGATGAACCATCATATCTATAGTTCGCTTCAAAAAGGTACCTCTCCTTAAAATTATAATTTAACCGACCGAAGAATGATTGTAATGCCCATTCACTGGCCCAACCATAAGACTTTTGATTTTCTTCTCCTCCTGAATTGAGAACCGGATAATCAGGAAAAGGAAAACTTTCACGATATCCAGATAATCCATCATTGCGATAATCTTCTTGCTGATATCCCAATAGTAATTTAAAACCATGCTCTCCGAAGATTTTGTCAAACGTAGCAGTACTTCTAAAATTATTGTGCAAATTTCTGTTATGACTTGTATTTAGTGTACTTTTCTGTGGTGCCTTATAACTTTCACTGCCATCCCAGCGGTATGTCTGAATAGCTTTTACGAAGTTTGTATTATTTGATTGCCAGTAGTTTGGTGAATAGGTCAAGTTCATTGAGAACCAGTTAACCGGTTTATATTTTAAACCCAGGTTCATTGTAAATGATGGAGATTCAGATTTACTTAATCCACCATCTTTTGTGAATGCCACCGGATTATCACCGTTCCATCCTTCTCCCCAAGAACCATCTGAAAGAACAGCAGTTTGGTTGGCGGGTATACGTCCTGACCAATGAATTGCTGAACTCGTACCTCGTGAAGGTTCGGTCAAGTGCGACTGTTTAATATGCGCATCAATCTGAGCAGAGAAACTATTTGTTAACTGCATATCGGTATTTATACGTAGTGTATATCTTTTAAAATCAGTGTTTGACATTATACCGTTCTGATCGAGGTACCCTAAAGAAGCCAAAACTCGAACCTTTTCTGAACCACCGTTCATTGTGAGAAAATGACTTTGCATTAAGGCATTTTCTGTTAGTACTTTGTCGTACCAGTCAGTATCAGGATATTTGTCAGGATTGGTTGACATATTTACCTTATAATCATCAATATAAGCATCAGAATAAAGTGGTGATTTACCCACATTTACATAAGCTTCGTTGGTTAATAACATGTGGTCTATCGCACCAACCATGTTAGGAATGTCAGTCGGTCTTTGAGCACCTATATAGCCATTGTAAGAAACAGAAAGAACATCCTTTTGAGCTCTTTTGGTGGTTACAAGTATAACCCCATTTGCTGCACGTGAACCATAAATTGATGCAGAAGCTGCATCTTTAAGAATCGATACAGATTCAATAAGAGTTGGATCAATATTATTAATTCCCATTTCAATCCCATCAACCAAAACCAAAGGGTTATTATTCCCTAATGTTGTTTTACCACGAATACTTATCGTTCCTCCATCACGTCCAGGCTGACCATTTCTCTGAGTCACAACAACCCCGGGGGCGACTCCCTGCAGAACCATTGAAGTTTGTGCAACCTGCCTTCGGGCAAGTTCTTCACCATCAACAGAAGTAATGGCCCCTGTTAAATTGATCTTTTTCTGAGTTCCATAACCAACCACCACAACTTCATCTACTCCTACAACATCTTCTTTTAATATAACAGCCACAGTAGTTTTATCACCAACCAAAATCTCCTGGCTGACCATACCAACAAAAGAGAAAACCAGTGTTTGATCGGGACCTA
Organism: Draconibacterium aestuarii; assembly: GCA_026671195.1. Lineage (GTDB taxonomy): Bacteria > Bacteroidota > Bacteroidia > Bacteroidales > Prolixibacteraceae > Draconibacterium > Draconibacterium aestuarii. Next base: position 234,628 of record JAPOHD010000029.1, read on the forward strand.
CATTTTGTAATGAAAATTTACCGTCTATTTCCGATACAGTACCGATAGTGGTCCCTTTAATTATTACAGTAACTCCAGGCAACGGGCTTCCATTTTTATCAGTCACGCTACCGGTAATCGTTTTCTGTTGAGCTTCTTCAGACGAAATAACAATTAGGTTTTCTTCAACAACTTTAAAGATTACACCCGATTCATCCTTAAATATTTCTTTCATTATCTCGATGATATCTTTATCCTTAATCTTTACGTCAATTCTTTTATCTACATCAATTAAATCACTTGGATACAAAAACTTATACTGACTTTGATCTTCAATTTCATTCAAGATCTCCTTTATCGTATAGTTTTTGTAATTCAGATCCAGTTTGGTTTGTTGCGAGTAACTTTTAGCAGAAACATGTAGAACTGAAATAAGGATGATAAAACCTAATAGTTTCATTTTTAATAAAATTTGATTAAACCCTTTTTCTTTTGAGAAGGGTATAAGTTTCTCAATTTTCTTCATAAATTTGTTATTGATAAAGTTTAACACTAATGATACATTTAGAGCTTGTACATTTTGTTAGATTTTCAAGGCCAAAGGATGTTGGTAGCATTTTTTGGCCTTTTGATTTTTTACATAGGCATACTGGTTTAGTTAATTATTAGTTATTATTAGTTATTTGATATTACAATCGTATCATTTTCAAGTTTGTACCCAAAAGGAGAAGCAAAACTCATTGCTTCCAATGCCCCTTCAATACTCACCTCATCAAAGGTTCCTGTAAATTGAATGTTCTTGGTACTTTCAGAGTTAAATATGAATACCACTCCAAAACGTCGCTCAAGCTGATTCACAATCTTCTCAAACGATTCTTTCTCGAAAATCACCTTATTGTATTTCCACGACACTGCCTTTTCTACATTCGCATTTTTAGTTAAAACTGCGTTCTTTATTGATTTTACAGGTAAAACCAGTTCATTCTCCGTTTCATCTGCACTCGGGATTAACTCATTTACGCCATTTTTAACCCCTTTTATAAAGGTAATTTTCTCATTGGGTTTAAGTGTAACCAGTTGTGTTGGTTCACCCTTACCATAATTTGCCTTTTGTATAATCACTTCACCCTCAATTAAAGTGGTTTCAATGGTGTTTTCATCCGGATAATTTTTAACATTGAAGGAAGTACCGGTTACTCTTACATCAATTTCTCCGGCCCGCACATAAAATGGTTTATCTTTATTTTTATAAACATCAAAATAGGCTTCTCCAATTAACTTTACTTCGCGTTTATCACCATCAAATTGTCCGGGATAGATCAATTTACTATCAGCATTTAACCAAACTTTTGTCCCATCGCTAAGTATAATCTGCGAACGTGATCCTTTAGGCGTGCTAATTTCCTGGTAGGCAATATTTGTATTTTCCGACTTAAATAATTTTGGGTTCAACAAAACAGAACCGAAAATAACGGCCATCAATACAACTGCTGCAACCGAGGCAACATTAATAAACAAGTAGCGCGATTTGATTTTCCTAGTTTTTTCATCAACCAAAATTTGGGTTTGGAGGTGGCTATTATTAAAATCAGGAATATATTTTTTCGGATTGCCAATTATTTCAGAGGCATTGTACAATGCTTCCAATTCTTTAAAATGCTCTCTGTTGGAAGAACTTTTATCGAGCCAATTTTTTAATCCCTCTTTTTGAGATTTGTTCAGCTGATTGTTTAAAAATCCAATTATCAGGTCGTCTATTTTTGTCATTTTTTTACTGGCTTACACCTTAAAGACAAAATAATAGAATGCTGCAGTAAAAGAAAAACTGAAAATTTTTACTTTTTTACAATTGGAATTGTGAAAAGAACTAATACATAATCCTTTAAAGATTGCTTTAATTTTTGTAATGCAATTGAAATTTGTTTTTGAACAGTATTTTTTGAAATACCCAAATAACTTGCTATCTCATCGTATGATTTTCCTTCAAAACGACTTATTTCAAATATCTGCCTGCATTTTTCGGGCAGCTCATTTATTGCATCTTCAATTTTCGAACTCAGTTCAGTAGCAATATAAATAGAGTACCCATTATCCTGACTGATTGCCATATAATCATTCAGATTATCGAGCTGTACATTCCGTTTATCTAGCCGGGCTGATTTACTTTTAATAAAATTGAGGCTACTATTTAATACCGCCTTGTACAAATAAGCATGTACCGAACTTGTAATTGTGATTTTTTTTCGATTTTCCCATAATTTCAGAAAAGTGAGCTGAACGATCTCTTCTGCCTGGTCCTTATCGCTAACTATTTTTTGCGCATGATAGCACAACGAAATGTAATATTTTGAATACAAATCACGATAAGCATTTTCGTTACCTTTCTTTATGCCATCTATTAAATTATATTCATCCATTAAATCCGGTTTCAAGTTTAGACCTTTAGAGTAAGCTCATATACAAAGAAAAACAAAAATTGAATAGTTGTACTAACCTGCAAATAAAAGCTTTTACACATTTTACTTAACTCAAAATCATATCAAAGCACTTGTGCTAATTAGTATAGATGAATATAATAATTCCGAAGAAATTTTCTACAGAATGAACTACTTTATAGCAAAGCAATTGAAGTATTAACAAGGAATTAGTATAAAAAACAAAGTAGAGCTTCACAAAATTAATTCCAGATAGAATTGAAATACAATCCTTTTATTCAATCATCATCTACTCTTCCATAAAAAAACCTTATACATACGAAACAAAAAAAGTTAACGTTATATCCTTGCGTAAATCAACAAAAACATTAATTCAATGCAGTAAGCACTGTAATTTTTCCAGTCGTCTGCTCACTTTATAACGGAAACAACTGTAAAGAATGTTACTACAGTACCACATAAATCAACTAAGCAATTCATCATTATGGATAAGTTGCCTGGCCATTTATCACAAAAAAGTAGAAACCCGAACAGAAAACTCCGGCACCGAATGTTTAGCTAAGATAGTGTCCATTAACCATGCAACAATAGTAGATACCCCGCATAAATTTTCAATATTTAATACAACACAGAATAAGAATGAAAAAAAAATCCCTGATTTTAAATTGAATTACAAACATAAAGGAGCTGATCCCCTATTTAAAAGCTCGTTATACAATATTGCGAAACCCACAAATTACGTCTAACGCTTAAAGACAAATAATCGCAAATGCAAAAACCAACCATAAACAATGTTGCAAAATTACATTAACCAATTGGTGGAAGATTTATTAGACGCTGCAACAAATCCTCCATCGCCACATTACATCGAATCCCCCCCTCATATGAAACAAACTCCAGATATCTCGGAATTAGCCTTGGTTCCGTTTAAACCTATCTCCGAGCTGGTCGGAATTCAATCTGAGTTTTTCCCGGATATGATGGACTTAAATACCAATCAATGCAAACAAGTAAATGATGCTATTTTTAAGGTTTTTGATTCTCTTCATCTCGAATTAGTTGATGAACCTCCGGGATTACCGCCCGAAATACTTTACGATGTCCTCACCACAAATTGGCAACACCCAGTGCAATATCTGCCTTTGTCGGGAATGGATGTTGAGTTATGTTCCAGAGACCCGTTAACCTGCCCTTATGGTGATTATTGTAACTGTAGTGGTGATATGGACGAAGAAGAGGAAATTCCTACGCGTTTTGAAAAAATCATTCCAAAAATTACCGAATCAATCGATGCTCGCTTTATATGCTACATTAATCCTGAAACACTTGAGATTGAAAAGATATCCAAAACATTGATGGATGATATGTACAAATATAAATTGACTCCCGGATATATTTTGGAAGATGAAAAACTAAAGCATGAAAACTGGAATCAGTATTATGTTTTTGAGCCTCTCGAATCACATGAATCATTTAAAATAATGGAGGTATTTGTAGAAGCTCTGGAAGACAAAAAGTTTAGCGAGCAACTTTTGGAAACACTTAACCATGAGAAACCATTTGCCAACTTTAAATGGAAAATTGATACTTCGTCCTACCAGCAAACCTGGCTCGATTTTAAACAAAAGTGGCTCGAAAACCATGTTAAACAAATCATTTGGGCAGAAATTAATCGGGTATCATTTTTCGACGAAGAAATAAATAGTTTTTACAATGAGGATGGAACGACAATAGATCCCGAAAATGTTCCTGTACCCAGCCTGTGTGTTATTTGCCAAAATAGCATGGCCGACGATTGGGAAGAAAATCTTTTATGCCTGATAAACAGAAATGATAAGCGCAACGATGATGATTTTAGATGCCGAATATTCAGAAAAATAAATTAACCCAGGGAATTGAACCCTGTATTAATATAAAATGCCTGACTATCTGTCGATAATCAGGCATTTCTCGTACCCGGGGCGGGGGTACTGTCATATTTTATACAATTTCTTTCATTTTTACACAAACACTAATACACAGCTATTTATAAGCTTTTATTATGTTGGATTGCAACAATTTTTAGTCGTTTTCACTACCTTTCGTTCCCCTTTTCGTTCCCCTTTCGTACATTTGTAACTAAAGCAAACTTTTCAATTATGCCCAATGTAAGGTTTCATTTGAACTTGAACAAGATCGATAAAAAAGGATTTGTGCCAATTCGTGCAAAAATATGCGCTGAATCAAAAGCCAGGTATAAAACCATTGGAAAAATAAAAAAAGACGACTGGGGAAAAAAGCAAACTGTAAAGACTGGCTCAGAAAAATATCAGGAACATAATGCCAGGATAAACAAAACGATTGCTGAGTTAAAGAAAAATGCCGAAGAATTATTTAGCTATTGTATTGCGAACAATATTGATTTAACAATCAAAATGGTTGAAGATTTTTTTGCAGGAAAATCAACAAACAAAAAGATTTCAAAAATAACTTTTAATGGGGCTTTTGAAGAATATCTTGAAACCGGTAAACCAACCAAAGGATATAATACCAATCGGAACTACAAAACGGCAAAAAATTTTTATATGGAGTTTCAAGAAAATACCGGCATAAAAATAGCTTTTGAAAATATCGATATGCAACTGTGGGATGAAATTATAAAATACAGCTATGAACTAAGATGTAATTTCCTTGAGCCCGATTCAGATAAAAAATACAGAATTTTATTACAGCCGAATACTTTAGCTAAGTATAAAAATGTTCTTGTCTCTTTCTTAAACTGGGCTACAGAAAGAGAGTACTATTTCGGCACAAAACACTTAAAATTTAAAGCACCTGAACAAAATATCGATATTATATATCTAACCGAAAATGAACTTGATCAACTTTACTTGCACAAATTTGAAAGCGAAAAACTGGATCGAGTAAGAGATGTGTTTTGCTTGGGGTGTTATACCGGATTACGGTATAGCGATCTAAATACACTGAATAATGATCACATTCAAAATGGCTTAATCAGGAAGAAATTAATAAAAACCTCTAAACTGGTTGAAATACCAATTCTTCCAATGACTCAGGACATTATAAACAAGTACAGCAATTCTTTTAAAACACTACCAACTTATTCTGATGTTAAATTGAATGAGTATATAAAAGAATGCTGCAAAGAAGCAAAAATAAATCAACCCTACACAATTACTAAATATCCAGGTAACAAACGAATCGATATTACAAAACCAAAACACGCATTTATTGTAGTGCATACTGCGCGAAAAACATTCATAAACCTTGCACATAAATATGATATGCCTCAAAGTTTGATTATGGATATTGTAGGACATTCAGAATATGAAACTTTTTTGAAGTACCGAAAGTATGAACCAGAAAAAAAGAAAATTGATATGAAAAAGGCGTTTGAGGATTATACTCATAGAATACAGACAAAGAAAAACATGAAAACACCCTGAGAAAGCAGATTTTATCAAAACATTTAACAGATTATCAAATAGATAATACCTACGGAAGGTTAAAATACCCTAACAAGTTCTAACAAAAACTGTTTTTTTTTGGTTTTTGTAAAACAAAATATCGACTTTTGGACTTGATTTAATTAATTTAAATCTTTATCTTTTCAACAAGTATGGCAAATAGAACACCAGAAAAAATTGACCCTTGCCCCATAATAGATGCGGTATTTGAAATACGATTCATATCAAGTATTCCACCAAGTGCAATTTTTGGGATTATTTATAATTCATTTAAGGATGAATACAAGAAGGTTGAAAACTTACCAATCTCCCAGTTACCAGAACCAGTAAGAAATAGTGATCCTTCATTAAGATTTAAGCCATTATATAGAATACTTAACGAAGACAGCGTGATACAAGTAGGCCCAAACGTATTCACAGTTAGCGCCTTAGCTCCATATCAAGGATGGAATTTTTTCTCTTCAAAAATATACAGCAGTATTTCTAAAGTCATAGAAATAGGATGCATGGATAGTGTAACTAGACTAGGATTGAGATATATTAATTTTTTCCCAGAAAATATTCTCAATAATATTGATTTAAATATCTCTATTTCTGGTGAAGGATTGAATCCGAAAAATAACACATTATTAAGAACAGAAATTGGGCAAGATCCATATACCAGCACACTTCAAATTACAAATCAGATTGAGCACAACGGGAAAAGTGGTTCAATAATTGATATAGATACGTTTACAACAAATAATTTGGTTGAATTTATGGGGAATTTCAAACATTTTATTGAACTTGCTCATTCTAACGAAAAGGAATTATTTTTCAGCCTTTTAAAGGATGCATTTTTAGAAAAATTTAATCCTAAATATTAAATGAAAACACAATCTAATACAACCAAGAGTCTAATTCTCTTTACTGCTCTAGGGACATCTCTTAGCGCTGCTACAATTGCCCTGCCTTATGAAGAAGTTTGTATCAACAATTCCGATAAGGCTATTCATTACGAAACCGCTGTAAATAATCCTTATATGAATTTGATAAATCAGGTTGACGAGTCATATTCTCTATGGCAAAATAATAGCGAAATTGATAAAATCAATTCAATCATCGCTTTGTCTGAAAGAATAATTTCAAATAGTAAGGATATTGAAAGTGAATATGTAGAGATTGTTAATGACAATTTTTGGGATCTGATATGACATTAGAAGACATTAAAATTTACTTGCCTAAATTTTTGTCTTCATTGTCTGAAAAAGAATTATTTGAAAGTATCTCAGAATTCCCAGATAGTCTAGACCAAAGATTTTACACTAATTACCTGAAAAAGGAACCTGTTATTTATCAAGGCGATGGAATTAATGATTTATTGATTATAAATCTGCCGAATCCAGAAATAAAACCAGCCCCAGGAATAATATTATCAAATACGTGTGATATTGATCCAACCAACGACAGACTATTTCCATCTCAGATTATGTACGCCCCTATATTTAATCTTGAAAAATATCAGTCTATTCTGTTTGAAAAATCAAACAAATCTAATCAACAGATCTTAGATCATATAAAGGCAATCAAAAATCAAGAAATAACTCAGATATTCTATCTACCGGAGTCACCAGGCACACTTTCTGAATCATTAGTTTTTCTTGATCGCATAATTAATTTTCCAAATAACATGGTAGATAGAAACAAAATTACTACGCAACGAATATTTACACTTAGTGATTACGGCGCCTATCTTTTTGTGTTAAAATTATCTATTCATTTTACAAGAATCAAAGATCAGGTTGAAAGAAAAAGTACCTCTATTACTGAATAAAAGATTCGATAAATCAACTAACTGATAAATCTAGAAGCTTCTTTAGAAGTGACCGGACACCATTTTTATATTTCTGATGAATATTAGAATTTATTTAGATAAATGAAAAAGATACACCCAGACTATTTCTATTTACCAGAACAATTCTGGAAAAAACATGAATTGTGTGTGTACCTCATTGGCCAAGTGGAAGAATTCATTTTGAAAGAAGAATACATTGGCTTAAAAGTTTTCTCTCTAAATCTTGAAAACGAAAAAGATACACCCAATAGAAATGAACACATTTTTGATTTTCTAATCCGCACGAAAAGAAAAGACTATTATGAAAAGCTGGTAACCTGTCAGGTTTTGCATGGATTAATTATCGACATGTGTTATTTCATACAAGAAGCTCTTACCTGTTCAAAAAAACAAAGAACAGTTGTAACCTTTGCATTGTTAAGGAAACCCTTTGTATATGACTTAATTGTTGTATTAAGATTAATGTTTGAAGATGGGTTTATTGAGAAGTTTAATGAAGAAGATGACTTTGACTCAACCGGTTTAAATAAGGATGAAAAAATAGTTCTACTTGAAGAAGCCACTAAATATACGTTAACAAAACCTATTACAGAAATAGAAATGTATGAGTTCATTTTTGACACAAAAAACCCCAATAGCATAATAAACCTTTCCAACAAAGCCTTACATCCATCAACTACAAGAAATCAAAACAACAAAACGGGTAAACAGAATTTAAATTTCGCTTTTTCCGAGAACGAGGATATTCAAAGATATTGGCAATACATATATTCAGTTTTACCAATGGTACTAACATATCTTGTTGAGATTATCGAAATATTTGTGTTTAGCTTGCTTGAAATTGATTCAAAAATATATTCTGCAAGAATTGAAGATAGAGCCCAAAAACTTATTGAGTTGACAGGTGTCAAAATTGAATAACGGATTTAGCTCTCTGATTTTTCAGATTCATTTCTTACATATGCAGAATCTTCATAAAACGTTACATGTGATAAGTCTGCCAATTCATCAAATCCGAGATTGTTAAACAAGGAATATTTCTCAATTAATCGCTTAAATTTTTTATTCGTGGCCATATATAAAGAATTGTAAAACAACCACAATAGTTCATAAGCAGATAACTGCGCCCCCAACAAACTTATAAACTTGCACTTTTCTTCAAATTCTTCTATCGATTCAGTATTCTCTGTAAACTGAGTACTATCCACCAGCGTCAATATTTGATACAAATTACTGAAATAGTGGTCAAAATCATTTCGATGTTTCTTATACTCAATTCCGTAGCTATTAGATATATCTATAATCGTTTCATCATTTGCCAATTGTTTCCGCAATGCCGAATAATGCAACTCAAATACATCCCTTCCCTTATAGTCTATCATTTCAATTACTCTTGTTGGCTCGCTAAAAGGAATATTTTTCCCGATTATTCGAGCTTCCTCAATTTGGCAATCAATATTATTCACAATATCATGATGCAAGGAAAGCATATTAAAGAAAGTATTCTCAAACCGTTGTAACCTTAAGGTTAGGTTCTGAGTCTTAAACTCTTCCCTGGTTTCAGCTAATTCATCTCGTTGAAGTTTTAATTCCCGGCTTTGAAGAAAGATGGTTATGATTATACCGGCAAAAGCCAATCCCGAGAATAGCGAATTAACTACACCAAACATATCTCCAAATACTCCTCTACGATTACCATCAAAAGCAAGTAAGATAAAATTGGAAGCCCATAGGATTATTACAATAATTGCCGACACCCAAATAATTTTTTTAATTGAAACTTCCTTTTTTGAGGATTCAGATTTACTCATACGTTCAGATTAGTTGTTTTCATCAAACTTAGCTATTTTTGATCATAAGATTACAGATCATAAGTTTTTATTATGCGTATCACCAATTCACAAAAAAAGTATCTAGCAGACCTAACCCACAAGAGCAATCTAAAAGTCAACGACTTTATTGTAACTGGTCAGTACAAAGAATTCAAGGTAAAGTACAAATATGACTTCTACTCTTTTTCTATTCGAAAATCGAAGCAAGACGAATATTTGCGAAACATCTATCCCATAGATAATACCAATGGTTTTTCATTGTCTTGCAATTGGGGTCAAACTGTCAAGCGGTACTCAGATTGGGCACAAGCATTGGGAAAGGAACTAAATACACCAACTGGTTGGGAAACAATGGATAGTGACAGCTACCTAAACACAAACAAATCTGACTTTGATGAATTTTTCTCGGATTATGAAAAGAAGCAATTAAGAAGCAATATAAATGAATTAAAAGACCGAATAAAGAGCTTAGATATAACTCAAGATTCACTAAACATTATTGAATATAAACTTGATGATTTAGACAATAAACTTGATGAGTTAAGAAAGTTTGACTGGAAATCTCTGTTCATCGGTACAATAGTAAATTTTAGTATAACTTTAGCTCTTGAACCTAGCATTGCGGCGGATATTTGGATGCTAATAAAAGATATATTCTTCACACATAAGATTCTGACTTAATCGTGATCACGCCCAAAAAATACCAACAAGCTAAGCGACAAATCGAAAAGGCTAGAGCAACAATCCGGGAAGCTGAAGAAATTATTAAAGCCTACGAAGCCCAGGAAGAAAAGGCCAAATCAAAAAGACTTCTACTGCTAAGAAAAAACGATTATGTAGAATATATTGGCGGTTCAAATTCAAGGGTTCTGACAGTTGGCAGAAAGTATCGACTTACGAGCGAATCTTTTAATGGCCGGCTGGCACTAATTAACGATAGTGGTAACCGTATGATCACTCGGCCAAAATATTTTAAGTTTTAAATACTCCAGTATCTAAATAATTCTGATTCTGAACGATCCCTATATGTAAAAGATATGACCTGGTCACACCCAAATTAATCCAGATACAAGATCCCACCCCAATATTTTTTCTGATACTTTCCAGCAAAAAACACAGCTAACACCAATAAAAATATCGGTAATCGATTTAACACATTGCTCCAGTATCCTAAAAATATACTGCAATTTAAACTTCAAAAACTTTTCTTCAGACGCCACCGTAACAGCATAATAAAATACGTGGCTATGAGTAGAACTAAAATTTGCATTCTCCCAAAACTAAATAATTATGATAACCCTAAAGGTAAACGGTTTGTTTACTTTTCATTTAGCATCCCAGCAAAAAAGGTCACAATCAAATTCAAGCCAAATACTTTTGCTAAACTTGTTATTACCAATAATAATGATCAAAAGTGTATTATACAGTTATTAAACATGGTATAAATCAACGACAAATTAATATCGAAAAACTATGTACAGGAATCTATTTTGTGAGTTTTAAAAATCGAAGCAAAGCAATAACTCTTAAGCTATTTGTATAATAAATACATTTTAGCTGTTGCATTCATTAGTCTTATCAATTTAAAACTAAATTTTCAGCAGAGGAGATTATTTTTTAGGAGTCCAAATAAAATGTTCGGCAATAAATTTCATCATGCTTTCTGTGTCATTTACATCGAAAGGTCTACTTTCTATTTGAAATTTTAAGGATTCATTTGAATCTTCAATTTCTTTTGCTTTCATTTTTACAAACTCAACTTCCTCCGAATTTCCCCAAAGACCTAATGCAAACCTTTCCAATAAATTATGTGTTTTTAATGCGTCAATTAACTGTTTTTTATCTTTCAATTGCTCTTCTAAAAGTTTTGATATTTGTTTTTTAAGCTCTTCGTTTTCATTTATCAAATTAGTGATCTCGGAACTATGACTTCCACCTTCTATTTCAAATAATTCATTGAATGATACACCTAAGGCAACAGCGAACTTTTTCCCAAGTTCTATTGAAATATTTTCTGTGATGCCATTCTCAATATTTGCAATAGCGGTGTCAGAAATGCCAATCATATTAGACATTTCTTTACGGCTAAATCCTTTTGATTTTCTTCGATTTAATAACTCCTTACCTCTTTTAATAACCTGTTCGCTATTTTTCATGTGATAAAAATAGCAAGAAATGTTTGTTTATTCAAGTTTACTAGGGACTTATGGGATATAAAAAACAATTATTACAAGTATTCTTGTTGTTTGTTTACAAGTTTTCTTGTTTTTGTAATTTCTTTTTTACAATATTTGTTGTAATTAATGAAATGAAATCAAATTTCAACAAAATGTAAAACTCAGTAATTATGGAAAATGAAAGAGTAATTATCGCAACCGACAGCAAAACATTAAAAAAAGTCCTTAGTGATTTTTTCAATCCGATTTCAGAATCAAATTCAGTTCCTGATTTTGAAGATGACAAGTTAACACAACCACAGGCCGCTAAACTGGCCGGGATCTCAATTCCCACGCTTAAAAAAGAAATAAGAGCTGGGAAATTCAAAGAGTACGAATTAGGCAGAAAACGATATCTGCTTAAATCGGAATTACTCAAAGCATTACGAACTACAAATCTTTAATTTTTTCAATCATGGATAAAAATTCACCCGACCTTTTCGAAAAATTATTAGTAGAAAAACTTTCAAAAGAAAATGAACTGCAGTACCTACTTGACGATTACCAGGAAAATGCCGTAAACCTTATGTTAGCACATGACATATGTTGTAACTACACCGATATGTCCGAGTTAGATGAGCGACACCAAATCGCCATTTCTACACTATGGAATACAATACATGCTTTTTTACAAGCAGGTCATAAAGGTTTTAAAGTTGTAAATAAATAATTTAATGGCAGAAGAAACCGTTTTCCGCAAGTTTGTTAAACTGGCAATGGAGTGCCAAACACGCAATACTAAAGCGAAATACAACAAACTTATAAGCGAACCCCTTTCGCCGGTCACTATTGTATTTATCGCCCAATTACGTGAAGAGTACAACGATTTTATGACCGATTGTACTGCACTTCTTAAAGCCGAAGAAATTTATCGTCAAACCCAATTAAATTAATGGACTATAAAGAATTAATCCCGGATAGTGAGAATCCTTCGGAAGATCAGAAAAAGAACGGATTTTTTATTGAAGGTGGTAAATATTTCCTGGAAGAAACGCGAGGTAGAGGAACCCGCAAAAAGGAGCTTTCTAATTTTGTTATGCAAAGTATTTTTCACTTAAATAATGGTACCAATAATTCAAAACGCATAATAAAAATTCAGCGGTATACAGGCGAAATAAGTTTTATCGAGGTTTATTCTTCAGAAATGAAACATGCAACTTTTGAAACATTTCTGAAATCAATCAGGTGTACTTTTATTGGTGGTACGGAAAACCTCAACTTAATATTTGCTCGCTTAATGGATGACGAAAACGAAGCCTTTTATATTGACGTTTTAGGCTGGATCCCGGAACATAATATTTATGCTTTTGCAGATTCAGTAATTACACAATCGAACCAGGTAGAAAAAGTGAACGAATTAGGTATTATCACTGATGCAAACGAAAACAAAAGCTATTATCTTCCTTCGTTTGGCATTGCCAATATTAACGATGCTGGCCACGATACAAACCGGCTCTATAAGTTTCGGGCTGGCAACTTAAGCTTCGAAAGTTGGTCACAATACTACTTTCAGTCGTTTGAATCGAACGGAATAATCGGAATCCTTTTCCTTATCCTATCTGTTTTTCGTGATATTGTGTTTAACCAGGTTGGATTTTTCCCTTTTCTATTTTTGCATGGCGATTATGGAACCGGTAAAACATCGTTTGTTGAGCGTTTGCTTTCCGTTTTTGGAAAAGACACAATAGGAACAGCATTAAACAATGCCACTATTACAGCTTTAAGCCGTATAGTTTCCACCCGGCTTAATTCCTTATTCTACTTTAAAGAATATACTTCGGATACCGAAGAAAGCGCCCAAGACTTTATTTTAACAGCCTACGATGGTGCCGGGCGAACTACAGGAGTAAAATCAAATGATAACCGGACACAAAGCCTGGTAATCAAATCAGGAATTATTTTGGATGGGAATGAATTACCGGTTGAAAAATCAGCCGTTTTTTCTCGGATGATTTTAGCCTCATTCGAGAAACAAAATTTTTCGGACGAACAAAAAGAAGCTTTTGAAAAATTAAAAAGTGAAGCTGAATTTGGACTTGGAAATATTTTGCTCGAAATTCTGAAGTACCGTGAGCTATTTGCCACTAATTTTAAAGAGGCATATAGCGAAAACCTGAAAAATTTAAAACAATCTGAACTTTCAAAAAATCTCCGCGAGCGCATGTTGAATCATGTTGCCTTATTACTTGCACCGGCAAAAATACTAGACGATAAACTAACATTTCCATTCTCCTTCAAAGAGGCTACTCTTCAAATTATTGATCGTGCCTTAAATCAAGATGAACTATTAAAGGAATCAAATGCAGTTACTGTTTTCTGGAATGCAATTGCCTATGGCATTCGTAATGCAACAGTGAATCAATACGATGAAGGATTAAATAATAGCAAAGCTGATTTTCGTGTGAAGTACGATAGTACCGGGGATGGAATTCTACAGATTAAATACCCCAATTTATATCCAAAATATGTGTCGTATTGCAAAAGCAACAATATCAAATTTTTAGATAAAAATAGTCTGAAAAGTTTATTGACCTCAGAGGCAAACAAATCTTTTATTAGGAGTTCACAGCAAAATAGAGGGAGTGCATATACTGATTTCAATTTCGGCTCTTGTTATCAGTTTGCATTTCAACAAAAAGAAAAAGGAATTGAGGTTAATGAAGTAGAATTATATATGTAAATATTGTAAATAATGTAAATATATTCTATTTAATATCTAGTTATCAATTTATTACACATTTACATTGCATTTACATGATTTACATTGAAAAAATAGAGTGAAATCATGCATGTAAATATTGTAAATGATGTGTAAAGCAACTTAAAAAACTGAATTTCTGCATATTAAGAGCATTATCTACTATTCTGCATTTACATCGAAAAACGTTCATAAAATACAGTTATACAATAATTTAGACTAAAACATTTACAGTATTTACATTTTTTGAACTAGATACCATTGATTCTCTGCCAAAAAAATTAGATCGATGAAAAAACAGCCACAATTTAGCTATTACGATGCACCGGTTAAAAACGTAATTCCGCGCAAAACAATCACCTTTGCAGATGTATATCGTGCTTTAAGCGGCAACTTCTTAAAAGAGCATACACAACAATTGAGGTTAATAGCTGATAAGACCAAAAACAGGGAGTTTAAAGCCACTTATTTTCCTTACGTAACTTTCTCAGGTACTTTCAGCAAACGCAACGAAAAAGGCTTAATTCAACACTCAGGGCTTATTGCTTTAGATTTCGATCATGTGGAAAATGTTCAAGCTCTAAAAAACAAATTATTGCTTGACAACCACTTTTATACAGAACTTCTTTTTATATCTCCAAACGGCAACGGTATAAAATGGATTATCAAAATCGATACTTCAAGAAAGTATTCTCATGCCGATTGGTTCCAAATATTATCCAATTATATAAAAAGTACATACGAAATCGAGGTGGATAAAGCCTGTAAAGATGTTTCCAGGGCAACATTCCTTTGTTACGATCCTGATGCTTATATAAATCCGAAATACCTGGTAATATGAAACAGAAATTCGATCCTGAAATATGGTTGGTAGAACGCAAACCGTTTGATCCATCTCAATGGTTAGATGATCCTGCTCCAGAACCACAAAAAAAACAGGTGCCGGCCAATTATTCAAACAACCTCGAATACGACGTTGAAATTGTGGTTCAAAGAATTGAGGAGAGCCAGCTCGATTTAACATGTAATCAAGGAGACTGGGTAAAACTTGGGTTTGCTTTTGCCTCAGAATTTGGCGAAGTTGGCCGGAAATACTTTCATCGTATTTGTCGCTTTTATTCAGGCTACAGTTATGCCG
The DNA here is from genome assembly GCA_026671195.1 of Draconibacterium aestuarii. Lineage (GTDB taxonomy): Bacteria > Bacteroidota > Bacteroidia > Bacteroidales > Prolixibacteraceae > Draconibacterium > Draconibacterium aestuarii. Next base: position 250,227 of record JAPOHD010000029.1, read on the forward strand.
AAACCGACCAGCAATTCAACAAATGCCTAAGAGGGGAAAGGTCCGGGTCTTCTATTAAATCGTTTTTCTTTGCTGCAAAACAAGCCGGTATTAATGTATTTGTAAAACCTCAATCTTAGGCTATGGCCAAAATCAAAAGTATCATTGAAAAGTACGACCTTAACAGTAAGGGATTCTTACGAACCATTCTAGAACTCTCCAAGAATGATTTTCCGGTAGAAATGAAACTGGCAAAAGAGAAATTCCCTGTTAAATTTGCCAGATATTCAGAATCCGGAAAAGTTGTGCCAGCTGAAATGTTTGTAGCAATTTGTGAGCATTTTACAATCTCCCACCAAAGGATATTAGAAAAGATTGTTGCTTTTTACAACATATCAGAAATTAACGAGATTAAACAAATTGTTAATTGGTTTGGATTGAAGCTACCAAAAACAGATGAAGAAATTTCTAGAAAATTTGGACTAAAAAGTACTTAATCGTTTTTATCGTACCTAAGCATCCCTAATCGTTTATATCATATCGTATCATAATACCCTCAATTTCCCATCACCTATGTTTACATAAAAGTTCTTTGGATTCGTGCTTTTTATCTATGGAAACCATGATCTTAAACTGGTATATCCTTCAGGTTTACGGTTCTGGAACTTTGGGTTTGTTTCTATTTACCGTTGGCTTTCCTGTTTCGATATACCGGTTTTTAAAAATCGTTTTTTCAAGTTATGGTTGAAATCAAGGTGTTTTCGCTTCTGGAAAACCGTTTACACAACTTTGTAAGTGGTGTAAACATATTGTGTTTACTGGGCTTACCAACAAAAACTATTATGCTTAGGTTTTCTTTGAAAGTAACCCAATAAACCATCAGTTTTCCTTGAAAATATACCCGTATACAAAAGAGAAAACTAGAGTATACAGTAATGGTAATCCAAAGAAACTAAGCACGAATACCAGCAAAAATGTTACTTATTTTTTTAATATTATGAGCAATTCAAAAAAGGTGGTTAAAACCATCAGAATGACAGCGGAATTCAATGACAAATTTGAAACCGCTTTTGAAGAATCAAATTTCGATTCAAAAGGTGAATATTTAGAATCATTATTTGACAAAGCAAACGACGATGAACCAACAGTAGAGATTGAGGAAGTTGAGAAAGTGATTGAGGTAGAAAAGAAACTCAAATCCAATCAGCTTCTGATTACGTTAACACCAGCTCAGCAGTTTGTATTACGCGAACATGTAACCCGTTCTCCGGACTTTGCACAAGAACAAAACCGAGTTATCGAAAAACTAGCGAATAAACCCTGGTGGGCTTCAAATGATGTTTACAAACCAGAGTTTCAAGAGCTTTGGATTCGAAATATAGAGTTAGACGAAAATATGGAAGAATCTGAAAGGCAAGATGCCATTAAGCACAATATGTCTGCCTTCATTATTAATATGTTTCTGGTTAGACTTATTAGTAATGATCTTGATGAATCAGAAGTAAGAGTCGAAGATATTGAAACATTCATCCTGGAACAATCTGAAATCTCAAAATCGGTAGAAGATGAAAACGCAGCATAATTTAAGAAAATGCGATTCACCGTTTATTTCTGTGGCAAATAATCCTGAAGAGTCTGCATTTCTAGGCTTATTTGAAGGTAAGTGGAAAGCCAAAAGAGAAGCCAGACAATCAGAATCCGGGTCCAGTTCTGATAATTCCGGTGGTAGTCCTGTCTCGCTTGGTAGTGGTGGAGGTTTCTTCAATCTACTTGGTTCAATTTTAGGTGGCACCGCTGGATTGGTTGGTGCTGCAGCTCCAATATTACCGTCATTAGGAATTGGATCAAAATCCAGGATAGAAGAAACACAAGCCCAGGCGTTGGCTCAAACCCAAATCCTAAATGCACAACAATCAATTCTTGATGAAAAAGCTTCAGAACAGAAACAAATGCTTATGATTGGCGGAACATTTATTCTTGTGGTAGTAGTTATTTTAGTTGCCTTGCGAAGTTAACAGGGCTATTGGCATATTTTAGGTGAATAATCCGGTTCTTGCTTTTGTGGGAGCCGGTTTTTTTTTATTCATTTCACCTAGTATTCTTTTTTATAAATCGGTATCTAATTCATGCAAAAAAAACCAAGGATTTATTATTTTGTCAAAGAATTACATAACTACATTTTTCAAAACCTACATTTTATTATACCTAAATGAACGAAATTATCACAACGACAATAACATTAGTATCTGGAGGTTTCATTTGGGAAGGATTCAAATTCTTCTATCCGGAAGTAACAAGATATATCGATTCTAGGGTTAAGGCCAAAAAAACTTTCTATGAAAATTTAGATCCAATATTAAAATCTTCTAGCGAACTATATGGGAAATTGGAATCACTAGCAAAAGAAGATTTTTCAACTTTCATAAATCCTTCTAATTCTAACTCCAAGAACCCAGAACAAAATAAAAAATACGTTTTGTATTTATTTTCTCAGTTCTGGGCTTGCATCGAATTTCTTAGATTAGAAAGTCAATATACCGATCTCTCAAAAAATAAAAAAGGAAAACAATTGTTACGATTTATTGAAACTATTGAATCAAGAAAATATAGAGTTTTAGATCGATCAAACCAGAGAATTATTGGTGAATGTTTAATTTTAAATAAAAACCAAAAATTTAAAATCATGACCTTAAACGAATTTTTGGACAATTACGAGACTGTTGATTCCTCTTTTCACAAATGGGTTAAAACTTTAGAAAACAAACTCGAACAAGTCAGTGATAAGGAAACAAGACAATTGGTACTTAGATTTGGAGTAATAGTTGCATTGATTATTGACCATTTTGATCCTTATCATACAACGGTTCGAAGAAGAGCTATATATTTAAATAAATTATCCCCTAAAAGTCACAAAATGATAAAACATAGTTTACTCAAACATTATCTTACATTTATCAAAAATAAATCAACCTATTATTTATTAAAATAAGAAAGTCCGCGGGTTTCTATTTCTTCAAAGAAGAAAATTTAACCGTTGGACTTTGCTGCTATTTTTAAGATCTAAATCTTGTCTTATTAAGGAATCTAAATTACAAAAAGAAATTATAAGACAGGTAGTTTTTACTAAATATTGCAAGTCCTTCTTTTAAATTTTTGATTTTATCAAAAAAAACAAATCCGTAAAAGTATAAAGGAACCACCAAAAAAGTACTTACACACTGACTACTAACACTTTTGATCAGTTCTGACGAGAATATAAATCTTACCAAACATGAATTTATTTATACAAAAATAATTCTAGGTTTTCATTCCTAAAAAGTTTTCATAAAACCCTATTCGTTCCCTATTCGTTCCCCCTTTAAAACAAAAGCTCTTAACTATCAATCAGTTAAGAGCTTTTAAAGTACCCGGGGCGGGAATCGAACCCGCACTCCGTTGCCAGAACTGGATTTTGAATCCAGCGCGTCTACCAATTCCGCCACCCGGGCAAACTTCCTTTGTGGAAAATTGGTCTGCAAAACTAATTATTTCAGTTGAATTAGCAAAAACAATTTGAAAAAGATTTTTGTGTAAAAGAATACCTCGCTGAAATGAGCTCAGAGAGGTACTCTATTTGGTGTTAGAATCAGCTATTTAGCCACTTCCTTTTTCAAATCGATTCGTTTTACAACCTGTCCGTAAATAATTAACGACACGGCTGCTACCGAGGCTATTCCCACAAAATAATACCAGATGTAATGGGCATTAACTGCAGCTGCCTGCCATTCTTCGTGCGTATCGAACAATAATGGATCGGGGCAATATTTTGTTAACAAATAACCCGACAGGCCAAAACCGAGAATGGAAGAAAGAAACGAATGCAGATGACTAAATCCGAGATAAAGTCCTTCCTCGCCTTTTGGTGCTTGAAGCGAAAAATACTCCAAATAACGGGGAGAAATAAATGTTTCTGCTAATCCCTGGAAAACAATCCCAACAATCATCATAAAGGCAACCGGATGAAAACCAAAAATAAGCTCACCTCCAAAAAGATTTCCCGAAGCCATAGCCAGTGCCGAAACTGGCATAATAAACATTCCAACTGTCATAGAAAACAGCGATGTTTTTTTGCGCATCAACTGTGTTACAATACCTACAGTAAGAAAAACAACAAGTGGGTTAACGTTGGCAAACCACGAAATAGCACTACCCTCGCCTGCCAGGCGTAAAACATATTTTGGCATGGTGGCATACAACTGTTGCTGTACCATCCAAAAGCCTGTTATTATAATAATTAACAAAACCAGTCTAAGGTTCGTTACCACTTTCATAAGTGCTGTAACAATCTCCTCAAAGGTTTTTACTTCACCATGTTTATTGCTTGCTTTATAAAAAAAGAAAACCAGAATAACTGCTAAAAATGTGATACCAGCTGCAAAATAATTTAAGGTAACCAAACCTTCGTTTCCCAGCGCATCGCGCAAAGGTTTAACAATAGTTTTACCCGAAAACGCACCAATATTCACCATCATATAAAAAATAGAATACCCTTGCGCCCTTGTTTCCTGTGTTGTTTCACGTGCAACAGTTCCGGTAATACACGATTTAATAAACGATCCACCAATCATAATCACCAACATAATCGGGATGATAATCCATTTAAGATCACTCTCGCGGAGACCGCTAAACTGTGTGGTTTTTGTATACTCTACCAAACCTGCCGATTGCAACAGGGTAGGCAACACACCCATGGCAAAATAACCAATCGAAAGCAAAGAAAAAGCAATTAAAAGCGACTTTTTGAATCCTATTTTATCGGCTATCGCACCTGCAAAAGTCGGTAACAAATACAATCCGGCCGAAAACGATCCGGCCAACATGGCTGCCTGAAAATCGTTAAATCCTAAAATTCGCGACAGGTAGAGCGTTATTACAATAAATACTCCGTAATACGCAGCTCTCTCCAATAATTCTACCACGTTAGCTACCCAAAATGCTCGCGAAAATTTCACTTTCCCTGTTTTTCTCATTATATCTTTTTGTTACGTTATGCGCACAAATTTAACAGCATAATCGGTACCACAAAATGACATTTTTTTTATAAACATAATACATGGTCTTTTTCGGTGATTTACTTTTTCATACCTTAGCAACTACCGATAGAACTGTTTCGCTATGAATCCATTCGAGGAAAAGAACTTATTTGAAAAAATACAAACCGGAGATGAAAAGGCTTTCGAGTATTTATTTAAAACCTACTATGCAAACTTGTGTGTATTCGCAACGAAGATTATTGAAGACGAAATCGCTGCTGAAGAAATCGTACAGGATTTTTTTGTGAAATTATGGGAAAAGCGGGCTCAGGTTTCAATTGAAACATCGGTTAAAAATTACCTATTTCGATCGATCAAAAACTTGTGTATTAATCATATCAAACACAATAATGTAAAGCTTCAGCATGCAAAACAAATTGTTGCCGAGGCTGAAACAAACAATTTCCGCGACAATTTTATTGAAATTGATTTGGCCGTTAAAATTGAAGAAAGTATTCAATCGCTTCCAGAAAAACGACGCGAAATTTTCAGATTGAGTCGCGAAGAAGGATTAAAATACCGCGAAATTGCCGAAAAATTAAAGTTATCAGTTAAAACCGTAGAGGCCCAAATGGGGCTGGCACTCAAAACTTTACGAAATAAGTTAAAAGACTATAACACCTTTCTGTTTTTTATATGTGCGTTCAAAACAAAATAGATTTAGGGGTAAAATAATTGTGTACTGTCATTTAAGTGTAATGAAGAAAAAGGAGAACATAGAAAAATTTGATTGGGAATTACTTGCAAAACAGGTAAGTGACGAAAGTAATTCGCAAGAAAAATTGAAGGTGAAGGACTGGTTGAGTCAATCTGACAACAACCGGAAAAAACTGGAGCAGACCAAAAAAATGCTCAATAAAATTGACACTTATTACCAGGCTAAAAAGTTTAATACCAATTTGGCCTGGATAAATGTACATGCACAAATAAGCCCATCGAAAGAAAAATCTATTCAGCACAAAAAGAAAAGAAAGGAGGCAATTGCACAATTTTACAAATACGCTGCAATAGTTGTTGTTGCTCTTTTATTGGGCTCTATTGGCTATTTAATTGGTTTTAGAAACCAGAATCCGGCAGTTTACAACGAAATCATTTCGGCTGAAAACCAGGTTTTAAAAGAGTATGTTTTACCTGATGGTTCAGTGGTTGCTTTAAACAGCAACTCAAAACTTCTGTTTCCCAGGAAATTTAAGGGCAACATTCGCGAAGTTACCATTATTGGCGAGGCATTTTTCGATGTAAAACCCAATCCCGAAAAACCGTTTCTTATTAACGCCGGTGATGCACAAATAAAAGTTTTAGGTACCTCTTTTAACGTGTGCGCCTACCCGGGAACCGAAACCATTGAAGTAACCGTAAAAACAGGTAAAGTGCAGGTAATCAGCAAACATACTGATCTGATTACCGAAAACCGGGAGGTATTTCTAACTCCCGGAGAAAAAGGAACATTATTCTCCGAAAACCATTTACTGGAAAAATCGGTAAATACTGATCCCAATTTCCTTGCCTGGAAAACACATGATTTAATATTTAACGAAGTTCCGTTAATTGAAGTTGTCAGATCACTTGAAAAAGCTTACCACATTGAGATTGACCTCAAAGAACCAGAGCTGAATGACCTTTTATATGAGGGTCATTTCGACCAGAAACCGATTGATTTTGTTTTGGATGTAATTCGGCTCACATTCAATCTGGATTTATCGGTTGACAACGAACTTTACACTCTTTCGAGCCGTACTAACAAACAATAAAGCCTTGTTGTCATGAAAACACTATTGAATAAAATTTACTTAGTTGTGATTTTGGCCGTTTTTGCATTGGTACTTTTTCCGATAACACAATATGCCCAGGATAAAAAAAGCCAGGCGCTCGATCAAAATATCACAATTTATGCTGAAGATGAACCACTGGAAGATGTAATAGAAAAGATCTGTAAATATTTAAATCTCGACTATTCTTACAATTCCAACCTGGTTTCTGACAAAAAAATCAGTTTAAATATTTCGAATAAGCCTATTAAATATGTACTCGATAAATTAATGAAGGACTTTTACCTTCTTTTTGAAATTGAAGATAACCTGCTGGTAGTTCGCGATTATGTTCCACTGGATAAAAGTATTGATTTTGAACAAAATACGCAGCAATATTTCGGAAACAACCGCGGATTTCTGTTCGATAATCAACGCGACAAACAAATCACTTTTAAGTTTAAATCGGCCAGTAACCTAATTATTATTCCGGTTACAATTAATGATTCAGACACTTTGAATTTTATTCTGGATACGGGAGTTCGTTACCCTATTATTACAGAGCTTCCTTTTGTTAATAAGCTGAATTTAAACTACATGATGCCGGTTGAAGTGAAAGGATTGGGCGAAGGAGTATCGCTAACCGCATACCGCTCGGGGAATAATATCATGCAAATTGACGGACTGACGGCCCGAAACCAGGAAGTACAAATGATTATTGACGAAAATTTCCAGATTTCGCACATGTTGGGTATTCCGGTTCATGGTTTAATTGGTTTTAACCTGTTTAAAGATTATGTGGTTGAAATTGATTATTTAAACGAAAAACTTACGCTGCACAAACCCGAATATTACAAATACCGCGATCGGAAAAAAGACATCATCATGCCTTTGCATTTCGACGGTAACAAACCATTTGTACGTACCAGCATTGTAACCGACGACCTGAAAGAAGTACCAGTAAAACTTTTGGTTGATACGGGAGCCAGCGATGCACTTTGGCTTTCAGAAAGCTCAGACGAACGCATTAAACTGCCCCAAAACCATATTGAAACATTTTTAGGAAGAGGTTTAAGCGGTGATTTATACGGAACCAAAGGAAGAATTGACGGAATTTGGGTAGGTCCACTCATTTTACCCAAACCAATTGTTGCTTATCCAAACTCAGAAATAATCGACCAGCTTATTTCTTCGAACGACAGAAATGGTACGATTGGAGCAGAAATTTTGCGCCGCTTTTTTGTAACCATCGATTATCGAAACGCACGATTAACATTGCGTCCAACGCATAAAATAAAAGAAGAATTTAACTATAATATGAGTGGAATGGAAGTAACCAATCCGATGCCCGGATTACCCGTTTATACCATTTCTAATATTCGCGAAAATTCGCCGGCCTATTTCGCCGGATTACACGAAAATGATCAGATTTTGTCTATTAACAGTAGTAATCATACATCATTAGAATTAAATGATATAAACTTATTGCTTCAAAGTAAAGAGAACAAAAAAATTAAATTAAAAGTGTTACGAAACGGAGAAGAATTTAAAACTTCTTTTGAACTGAAAAAGATGTTTTAATGCATCGAAAAAAACTAGTTATATTAGCTGCTATCCTGTTGCTGTCGCTTGTATCTATAGGCCAGCAACAGGATGGTTCTGTTTTTGAACGCCGGATCACCATCAGCCAACCTAATCAAACACTCGATTTTATTCTGGAACAAATCAGCTGGCAGGCAAACGTCTTTTTTTCTTATGATGCATCCATTATTAATTCAACGGAAAAATATACCATCGAAGCCAAAAACAAATCACTCTACACCGTTCTAAATCAACTTTTCGACAGTAATAAATTCCACTTAAATGAACTGGAAAACCAAATAATTATTACTAAAAAACAGGAGCAATCCGTATCCAGTAACACGGTGAACGATTCAATCCAGATCAAATATTTTTTTCTTTCAGGAAAAATAATTGAGCAGCGAAAAGGCCGGCCGTTAATATATGCTTCGGTTTCGGTGCACAACAAACCCATCGGTACAATTAGCAATACCGATGGCGAATTTCTTTTAAAAATCCACCCCGACAATATTCTGGATACGATTATTATTTCGAGTATGGGTTATGCACAAAAAAGGATTCCAGCCTATAATCTGCTCGACGAAGATTTATTTATTCTTTCGCCCATTTCAATCCAAATAAAAGAGGTAAAAGTTATCGCAACCACTCCAAAACAATTATTAAAAAATATGCGCGACAACCTTAGCAAAAATTATTCGTCGCACAGCAAGTTAATGACGGCGTTTTACCGTGAAACAGTGAAGCAGGACAATAATTATATTAATGTTTCGGAAGCGGTTATGGAAATATTAAAATCGCCATACGAAAATACTTCACGCATCGATTTGGTGCGTCTTTTAAAAGGAAGAAAAAGTCCGGACGTACAACCTTTTAAATGGCTGAATTTTAAATTACAGGGGGGACCTTTTACAATTACCCAACTCGATGTGATTAAAACAGTAGAAAGTTTTATCGATCCAAAATATGAAGAACTGTATAATTACGAGATCGACCGTGTAATTTGGTACAATAACCATCCGGTGTATGTGGTGAAATTTCATCCGCTTTCTTCCACTTTTTATCCGGCTTTTGAAGGAGAAATGTATGTTCATCGTGAAACATTTGCATTGTTGCACGCCAGTTACCAAATTAGTAAAGCAGGACTTAAAGAGGCCAGGGAGGTTATGATTATGAAAAAACCACCCAAAGTAAAAGCAGGCCCCACCTTTGTTCATTATAGCGTTTCATTTCAACAATACCAGGGAAAATGGCAGTTGGCGTCGGCCCAGGCATCGGTAAAATTTAAGGTACGCAGCAAACGCGACCGCTTGAATTCCGAATTCCATAGTGTTTCCGATTTATTGATAACAAACATAGAATCGACTGAATTAAAGCGTTTTACAAAAGATGAAAAATTTACAAAACAAGATATTTTTGTAGAAAACCTGGGTAAATTCGATGAAAAATACTGGGAAAACTACAACATTATAAAACCCACCGAAGATCTGCGCAAAGCTTTTAAAAACGAATCGTTAAACTGATTTGTTTCATTCAATTTATAACGTTATCCGGTTATGTATGTAACTCTGAAGGTTTTTGCGTAATTTTGCAGCTTATAAAACGCAATAATGGAACAATACAGCACAAGACAGAATAAAATAGCGAGGCTCATTCAACGCGAAATGGCTGACATTCTTTTGAAAATAAATAAAACACATTTTTCAGGAAAATTAATAAGTGTAACGATTGTACGTGTTACCAAAGATCTGGGAATTGCCCGCGTTTATTTAAGCATTTTCCCTTCGGAATATGGCGAGGAAATTTTAAAAGAACTGACCACAATCAATAAACAACTCCGTGGCGAGTTAGGAAGAAAAGTGGGCAAAAGTCTTCGCGTAATTCCTGCATTGGAATTTTATATTGACGACAGCCTTGACTACATCGAAAAAATTGACAAATTATTGGACTAGAAAGTCAAATAATTAAGGCATTACAACGTTAATAGGTCAAATGTAACTCGATTGAATTTACCATTTTTTATAGCAAAACGATACCTGATTTCCAGGAAAAAACAAAATATTATTAACATAATATCTGGGATTTCCATGGCTGGTGTTATTGTAGGAACAATGGCTATCATTATTGTAGTTTCGGTTCTGAATGGCTTTACCGATTTAATCGGAATGTTTTACAGCGATTTTGATCCTGACCTTAAAATTTCGGCTACGGAAGGAAAGATGTTCGATCCTGAAACAATTGATGTAGATAAAATAAAAGCCGTACCGGGTGTGGTTTCGTATGCCGAAGTTGTTGAAGAAGTTGCCATGTTAAAATATGGAAGGCAACAATATCCGGCAACTATAAAGGGTGTTCCGGCCAATTATCCAGATTATACAAACATTGATAAACTGCTAATTGAAGGCGAGTATTATTTGGAAAAAGATGGCATTAATTACGCTGTGTTAGGGCGTGGAGTAGCGAATTACTTAGGTGCGGGTGTTTCCTTTTTAGATCCTGTTCATATCTATGTTCCCAAAAAAGGGAAGCAAATTTCAAGCAATCCGGCACGTTCGTTTAATACCGATTATTTATTTCCATCAGCTGTTTTTGCCGTACTGGAAGATATTGATGCACAATACATTTTAGTATCTGATAAGTTTGCTTCAGAACTGTTCGAAAGTGGAAATAAGATTTCAGCCATTGAACTCGATCTGGATAATGACGCCAACTCAAAGCAAATTCAAAAAACGATACAATCGATCCTTGGCGAAAGTTTCCACGTGAAAAACAAAGAACAGCAACACGATTTGGTTTTCAAAACCATGAAATCGGAAAAATGGGCCGTTTATTTTATTCTGGTATTTATACTTGTACTTGCTTCGGGTAACATGATAGGCAATCTTACCATGCTTTATATCGATAAAAAAGAAGACATATCGATACTACGAAGTATGGGACTTACAACTAAAAAAATTAATCGTGTTTTTCTTTACGAAGGTTGGTTAATTTCGTTTGTAGGTGGGCTAATTGGAACCATTTTAGGTGTCTTTGTTTGTTGGTTACAAATTACTTTCGAGCTTATAAAACTTCCCGGTGCTACCAATTCCTTTATTATATCTGCCTATCCTGTACAAATTATTTTTACCGATATTTTATTGGCATTTCTTGCCGTGCTCATCATCGGTTTTGCTGCATCGTGGTATCCCGTAAAATTTATGTCATCAAATCATTTGGCTGAATCAAATATCATTTAACTGATTTTAGTTAGAATTTTGCCTCTATTTTTGTTATAAATTGCACCAAAATTCTACGGCAACAAATTCAAAAAATGAAACGAGCATAATAAAAAGTTCTTCTATGACTCAAGAGTATGATTATGCGAGTTCCATGCGTTACCGTTGAGAACAAACAATTATGAACGAATGAAAGCAATTGTAAAAAGCAAACCCGAAAAAGGAATTTGGATGGAAGATGTTCCAATGCCGATTATTGGACCAAATGACATTCTTTTAAAAGTAAAAAAAGCAGCAATTTGCGGCACCGATCTGCACATTTACAAATGGGATGAATGGGCACAGCAAACGATAAAAACACCTGTTATAATTGGCCACGAGTACATGGGAACAGTGGTTGAAGTCGGCTCGGAAGTAGACCGTGTTAAAGTTGGCGAACGGGTAACTGTTGAAGGTCATATTTCCTGTGGTTTCTGCCGAAACTGCCGCCGCGGAAGACAACATATTTGTGACAATACCATTGGAATTGGAGTAAATCGTAACGGGGGTTTTGCCGAATATATTTCGGTACCCGCCAAAAATGTTCTGCATATCGATAACCAAATATCAGACGAAATGATGGCTATTATGGACCCTTTAGGAAATGCAACCCATACAGCCCTGTCTTTTCCTCTATTAGGCGAGGATGTCCTTATAACGGGCATTGGAGGCCCTATTGGAGCCATGGCTGCTGCCATCTGCAAATTTTCGGGTGCACGAAACATTATTGGCACCGATTTAAGCAAATACCGTAGAAATCTGGCACGTAAGATGGGAGCCACACGTGTAATTGATCCCACTAAAGAAAGTATTAAAGAAGCCATGAAAGTTCATCACATGGTAAGTGGTTTCGATATTGGTTTGGAGTGCTCGGGTTCGCCCGTTGCTTTTAACGATATGGTTAATCACATGTACAACGGAGGAAAGATTAGTTTGCTTGGACTGCTTCCTCAAAGCACTCAAATTAACTGGAGCAAACTAATTTTTAAAGGATTAACCTTAAAAGGTATTTATGGTCGCGAAATGTACGAAACCTGGTATCACATGGAAATGATGCTGACTTCAGGCCTGGATATTTCATCGATAATTACACATCGTTTTAAAGCCGACGATTACCAGCAAGCCTTTGAAATAATGGAAGCCGGCGATTGCGGAAAAATTATTTTGGATTGGGAATAGAGTGATAGGAATTCCGATTTGCAGTAGTATTTATACAAATCGGAATTCGCATCACATTGTTCCACGTGAAAAATCTTCCTTCATTAACTGAAATTTCCTAAAATACAAGTTTTAAAGCTACCTTTGTCAAAAATTTGGAATTTGAAAAAAGGTTTAGTAATAAAATCAACGGGTAGTTGGTATACAGTTGAAGATGAAAACGGTAATACCTTTGAATGCAAAATCAAGGGTAAATTCAGAATTAAAGGAATTAAGAATACAAATCCCGTTACCGTAGGAGATCGTGTTGGATTCACGCTTCAAAAGGTGTCAGCCGATGAAAATGAGGCTCAGGTGGGCCTTATAACAAGCATTTCGGAGCGAAAGAACTATATTATCCGCCGTTCGATAAATCTTTCGAAACAAGCACATATAATTGCCGCTAACATCGACCAGGCAGTATTGGTTGTTACACTAAATTTTCCGGTAACTACTACAACATTTATCGACCGGTTTCTGGCATCTGCTGAAGCATACAGAATCCCTGTATTAATCGTTTTCAACAAAATTGATCGTTACAACGAAAAGCAAAACAAAGATTTAGAAATACTGTTGAATACATACCAAAACATTGGCTATAAATGTCTTACCACATCTGCTAAAACCGGTGATGGTTTAGATGAATTAAAAAAGGCCTTAAAAGATAAAACCAACGTGGTGAATGGTCACAGCGGAGTTGGTAAATCAACCTTGATAAATATTTTGGAACCTGGATTAAACCTTAAAACAAAAGAAATTTCAGATATTCATAAAACCGGAAAACACACCACCACCTACTCGGCATTATTTAAATTAAACTTTGGTGGATATATTATCGATACTCCAGGGATAAAAGCATTTGGAATGTTAGAAATGGAAGCCTGGGAAATATCGCATTATTTTGTTGAAATATTTAAAATATCAGAAAACTGTCAGTACAATAATTGCTCACACACTCACGAACCGGGATGCGCCGTAAAAGATGCAGTAAAAAATGGAAAAATAGCGCAAACAAGATTTATTAGCTATCTGGGAATGTTGGAAGCGGATGATAAACATCGACCTGCATTCTAAATTTTTTAATAGACAATCTCTATTTCACGTGGAACGGCAATTTCTAAATTACATTTAGCTTTTATATAGATAAATTCTATTATTCCGCACTTTCAATAAACCCTCCGCCAACCAAACGTTCTTGATCGTAAAAGACTGCAGTTTGTCCTGGTGCAATCATAGCCTCAGGTTTTAATAATTCGACCTCAGCCCTTGTCTCATTTAAAATATTCAATCTACAAGGGGTTTCCTGTAGCCTGTAACGTACTTTTACAATTAAGTCTATACCACTATTAACTATCTCTTTATCAAGTATATAATGATTTTTGATGATGATTTTTGATCGGTATAGATCGTCGTATTTTGCGAGTACTATTTCGTTATAATCTGGACGAATTTCAGCCACAAAAAGCGGAAAATTTAGATTAATGCCTAACCCTCGTCTTTGACCGATGGTATAATTCGTAATTCCCGAATGTTGTCCCAAAACAACACCATTTTGATCGACAAAATTACCAGGTTGAGATTTTATGTCTTCCTTTTCCAAAAATTGACGGTAATCATTTCCTTCAATAAAACAGATTCCCAGGCTATCCTTTTTATTCGACAAAGAAATAAAGCCTCTCTCACCGGCTAATTTTCTAATATCAGTTTTTTGATATTCACCTAACGGGAAAACCAATTTATCTATAATCTTTCTTTCCAATCCCCATAGAAAAAACGATTGATCCTTTTCAGGATCTGCTCCCTGGAAAAGATATTTTTTGCCGTTATAAAAACCAGTTTTTACATAATGACCTGTTGCAATAAAACCACAATTTTCCTTTTCGGCATATTCATTAAGATACCGGAACTTTAAAATAGGATTGCAATAAGCACATGGAAATGGAGTATGTCCTTTTAAATATTCATCAACAAAATACCGAATTACTACCTTTTCAAATTCATTTCTTAAGTCAACACTAATATGTTTGATTTTTAAATGTAGCGCAAGTTGTTTTGCATCGTCTAAAAAATGATGATTTTGTTCATCAGTTCCACTAAAAAGAAAAGTAATTCCAATTACTTCATACCCCTGATCTTGCAACACCATGGCAGAAACCGAACTGTCGATTCCACCACTCATCCCTAATAAAACACGATTATTCATTATCCGATGAATGAAAGTAATTAAAAACAATCAATGCTTTTGCCTTTCCAATAGAATCAGAAAGTGTATCCAGAGTTTGGCTCTTTATATTTTTTACCGATTTAAAATCCTTTAACAGCTTTTCGACGGTCTTTTCCCCCACCCCACTTATTGAATTTAATTCGGATGAAATAAACGTTTTTGATCGTTTATTGCGATGAAAAGTAATTCCAAATCGATGTGCTTCATCACGCAAATGTTGGATTACTTTTAGTGATTCGGAATTTTTATTAATATAAATAGGAACAGAATCTCCTGGAAAATAGATTTCCTCGAGCCGTTTTGCAATTCCAATTACTGCTATTTTTCCACGTAAATTTAGTTTATCCAAAGCTTTCATGGTTGATGACAACTGTCCCTTTCCACCATCTACAACTAACAATTGCGGAAGTTCCTTTTTCTCCTCAACCAATCTTTTATAACGACGATAAACTACCTCTTCCATCGATGCAAAATCATTAGGTCCTTCAACCGTTTTTATATTAAAATGACGATATTCCTTTTTCAAAGGTTTTGCATTTTTAAATACAACACAGGCTGCAACAGGTTCCGTTCCCTGCAAATTACTATTATCAAAACATTCTATATGCACAGGTAATTGTTTTAACTGAAGATCGGTTTTTAATGTATTTAAAATACGCTCGGTGCGCACTTTTGGATTCTTCATTACAGCCTGCTTTTCCTTTTCGAGTCTGAAGTATTTTGCATTACGTTGCGACAACTCCAACAGCTCCTTTTTCTCCCCCCGTTTAGGAACTTTAAATACCACATTTTCTATAACATCCTCAAGTTTCAAAGGCACCAAAATTTCTTTTGCATTGCTAAATATCTTTTGCCGTATATCAACAATACCAGCTAAAAGCAACTCTTCCGGAGTCTCATCGAGCACCTTTTTTATCTCCAAAGTAAATGTTTGTATTATTGCTCCTTTTATAATTTTGAGGTAATTAATAAAGGCAAAATTTTCATCTTCTTCAATCGAAAAGACATCCACATCAGTTATTACAGGCGAAACAACAGTTGATCGGCTTTGATACCGTTTCAAAGAATCATACTTTTCTTTGATTTTAATAGCCTCCTCAAACTGCAAATTAACTGACATTTCTGTCATTATCTGCTTTAAATGTTTAATTACTCCGGATACATTTCCTTTCAAAATATCTGTAATATCAGCAATTCCTTCATTGTACTTCTCCTCCGAATAATGCTCTTCACAAGGTCCGTAACAATTACCAATGTGGTATTCCAAACAAACTTTATACTTTCGGCCTTCTATATTTTCTTTCGATAAATTATAATTGCAGGTACGCAATTTATACTCCGATTTAAACAAACCAAGCAATGTACGAACGGTATAAACCGATGTGTATGGACCGAAGTATTTTGATCCGTCGCGTATTAAATTACGGGTACTAAACACTCGCGGGAAAGACTCATTTTTTATACAAATCCAGGGATAACTTTTATCGTCTTTTAGTCGAATATTGTATCGGGGTTGATACTTTTTTATCAGGTTATTTTCGAGTAACAAAGCATCTTGTTCACTCGCCACAACCATGTGCTTTATATCGGTTATATTCCGAACTAATAACGCGGTTTTCCGATGTTCTTGCTTTTTTGAAAAATACGAAGAAACACGTTTTCGCAAATCCTTCGCTTTTCCAATATAAATTATCGTATTTGAATTGTCGAAAAACTGGTAAATACCCGGCTGATGTGGCAAAACCGAAATGAGCGATTTTAAATAATGGAGACTACTATTTACCGTTTGATATTTCAAATCTTAATATTTAACTAATATCTGCGTTTCAAAGTTTTTTAGTAATTCTTTGTTTGGGGTACTTATAAACTCCAGATCGCAAATAAAACTAAAATAAACTTTTTTCACTCCACATTTTTGCGCCAACTTTAAAGCAGCAACTGCAGTTCCTCCTGTAGCCAATAAATCATCGTGAATTAAAACCACATCATCCTTTTCCAAAGCATCAACATGCATTTCAATCCTATCTGTGCCATACTCCAGATCATACGTTTCAGTTACAATATCGCAAGGTAACTTACCTTTTTTTCGAATAGGCACAAAACCTGCATCCAAACGATTTGCAACAGCACCTCCTAAAATAAACCCACGTGCTTCCAAACCCACTACCTTAGTTATCCCCTTCTCTTTAAAATTATCCGAAATAACATCGGTTACATATTTCATTGCTTCCTTATTTTTAAAAAGCGTAGTAATATCCTTAAAACTAATACCTTCTTTTGGATAATCAGGTACTTCTCTTATTTCCTTTTTTAAATCCATATCTTTCTGATTTGTTCCACGTGAAACACTATCGACCTAGCAAAACTAAAAGTACATTTATATCAGAAGGAGAAACTCCTGAAATGCGTTTTGCCTGCCCAATTGTTTTTGGCTGAATTTTTTCTAATTTTTGACGAGCCTCTGTAGAAATTGATTTTAGCTCGCTGTATTCAAATTTATTTTCAATATTTATGTTTTCAAATTTATCGAGTTTTTCTGCCAACAACTTTTCTCGATTAATATATCCATCATATTTGATCGAAATTTCTGCTCCCTCTATAATTTCCATTTTTCTGTTCTCCGGAATCTTCTTTAGAAATGATTTTAATGGGGTAATTATCTCTATCAAATCAAATATTGAAATCTGAGGGCGCAAAATTAAGTCAAAAAGCTTAACTCCCTGCTTTAATTCGGTCGTACCCATTTCTGTAAGTAATTGATTTACAAACCTTGGCTTAACAGAAAAATTCTTAGCGAACATAATTATTTCAGAAATCAAGCGTGTTTTTTCTTCCAGCAGTTTAACACGTTCTAGAGAAGCCAGCCCAATTTTATTTGATTTTTCAGTCAATCTTATGTCTGCATTGTCCTGACGCAATAAAATTCTAAATTCTGCCCGGCTAGTAAACATCCGATAAGGTTCGTCTACTCCTTTTGTTACCAGATCATCAATTAAAACGCCAATGTAAGCTTCGTTCCTTTTTAAAATAAAGTTATGTTCATCACCTATCGATTTTAAACTGGCATTTATTCCTGCCATTATTCCCTGGGCTCCGGCTTCTTCATAACCAGTAGTTCCATTAATTTGTCCGGCAAAATATAAATTCTCAATTATTTTAGTTTCCAAAGTATGATTCAACTGAGTAGGTTCAAAATAATCGTATTCAATTGCATATCCCGGCCTGAATATTCTTGCATTTTCCAGACCGCGTATTTTTCGTAATCCTTTTAACTGAACATCCCACGGCAATGAAGACGAAAAACCATTTAAATAAAATTCAATCGTCTTTTCCCCTTCGGGCTCCAAAAACAATTGGTGTTTTTCCTTTTCAGCAAAAGTCACTAATTTCGATTCTATACTTGGGCAATAACGTGGACCGGTACTTTGTATCGTTCCGTCGAACATTGGTGATTCTTCAAAACCTTTTGCAAGTTCATCATGAACGTCCGTGCTTGTATGCGTAATCCAACACGACTGTTGCTTTAACTTACTTTCAGTACCAGGTAAATACGAAAATTTGAAGTAACCTTCATCTCCCTTTTGTTCGGTAAGTTTCGAAAAATCAATACTCCTTCCATCTATACGTACCGGTGTCCCGGTTTTCATTCTTCCGGTTTTAAAACCTTCATCTAAAAGTTGTTCAGAAATATTATATGAAGCAGCCTCCCCTATTCGGCCTCCTTTCATTTTTTCTTTACCAATATGCATTAATCCATTCAAAAACGTTCCATTTGTAAGAACCACTGTTTTTGCTTTGAATTCAATTCCAATACCTGTAATTACACCCTTTACTTTTTTATCTTCAATTATTAGTTGTGTTACTGCATCCTGCCATAGATGAAGATTTTCAATACTTTCTAAAATATCACGCCATTCTTCTACAAAACGAAAACGGTCGTTCTGCGAACGTGGGCTCCACATCGCTGGCCCTTTTGACCGATTAAGCATTCGAAACTGAATAGTAGTTTTATCGGCAATAATACCAGAATAACCACCCAAGGCATCAATTTCGCGCACGATTTGCCCTTTGGCAATTCCACCCATTGCCGGATTACACGACATTTGACCGTATTTAGTCATATCCATTGTAATCAGCAATGTTTTAGAACCTAAATTTGCAGCAGCGGCTGCGGCTTCACAACCAGCATGTCCTCCTCCCACAACTATTACATCATATTCTGGCATCATAATTTCATCCCCTTAAAATCAACTTCACTTAAATAGTAATTTTCCTTATCGGTCATTATTCGTTGTTCTTCATCGGTTTTATCGTTATAACCAACCAAATGCAACACTCCATGAAATACAACGCGATATAATTCCTTAATCATCTCTACTTCATATTCTTTAGCGTTTTCCCTTATTCGGTCTACACTAATAAATAAATCGCCCGAAATTACATTTTCCTCCACATAATCGAAAGTAATAATATCTGTATAATAGTGATGATTAAGGTATTGTTTATTTATATCCAACAAATAGTTATCAGAGCAAAAGATAACAGCAATGTTTCCAATTGACTTTATTTCACTGTTTATCAGATATTTAACCTTAGTAATTAGTATATTTTTATGGAAATTTATTGTTTCCAGATCTTCAAAAAAAAATTCTATCTCATTCATTTACACTCTATGTCAAATTGCAACCTATTCCCTTTTTCATTGAATGAAATGTGTTTTGCAATGGTTTTAATAATATGAATTCCCCTACCCGACTCCTTTAACAGATTTTCCTTTTTTGTAGGATTAGGTAAATTGTCAACGTCAAATCCATCACCTTCGTCAGTGATACTTACAGAAATTAAGTGTGTTTTACAATCAACCCATAACTCAACTTTCTTATTATAATCGCCTTTATTTCCGTGTACAATAGAATTTATTGTTGCTTCAGAAATGCACAGAAATACCTTATTGAAACATTCTTTATTTAGTTGATGACTGGCAAACACATCGCTAATAAACTTTTGAACCTTGTGAAGTTCCGATTTAGCTGATTTAATTACTAATATGTTGGGTGTCGATTCTATCACTATTTGGCTTGGATTTTGTTCAGATACTGTTTGTACTTTTTATTGTAAAAGTTATTTAATTTATGTGAGTTTTTATTCAAATATTCAATCGAATAATTTTCTTTCTCTTTATACTCGAAAAACTTCACAGGGTTACTGTAAAAATCTTCAGCACTTTCTGATTCCCTTTTATCTTCGAATTCCCGTTCCATTTCAGCTTTTTCAGCTTCCAACAAACGAGTGGTAATTAAGTTCTGACGAGCAATTGTTTGTGCGTTTATTGACTTGTTCATTAATTCCTTTCTGTTTTGTTCAAGCAAATCATCAATATGCTGCAGTGCTTTCTTAGCATCACTCCCTACACTTCCATTATTCATCATATCGCGAAGCATTTGCTGCATCATTTCGTGTTGCATTAAGCTTTGCCCCATTTGTTGGCTCATTTTACCCTGATTGCCGTTTTTCATCTCATCAATCATTTTCTGCAACTGTTCCTTCATACTTTCCGACTGCTTTTTCATATCTCCCATTCCTGAACTTCCCTGACCGGGATTTTCACATTGCTGGTCACCAGGCTTACTGTTTGCCTGCATTTTTTCAAGGTTTTCGAGTGCTTCATTTAATATTAAAGCCATATTATTTGCAGCTGTTATTACAAATTGTTGACTGCTCCTGGCACTCGGAAAAAGTGCCTCTTCCATTTGATCTTTCGCTTTGCTTAAATTCAATTCCATGGAAACCAATTCGTTATTTACCATACTACTAATTTGAGGTGTCCGCATAGCTAACGAATACAAAGAATCGCGTACAATTTTACTCTGATCAACAATTCTTTTTTGTTTTTGGTTAAGTTGTATTAAACTTGGGTCTTTAGCATCAATTCTTTCCAAATCTACCAGTACTTCTTCCTGCGTAAACGAGAGTAAAATAAGATTACTCAGGATCTGTCGTAGGTTCTGAATATTTTCCTGGTTCTGTTTTTGAGTATTCATATCAAGCATTTGTTGCATGCCAAATGCCATATTTTGTAGTTGTTCTGAAGTATTTTTTAAACCTGAACTCGATTTCTTTTTGTTCTTTTTATCGAGATTTTCTTTACTGTTCTCCATACTTTTATCTATCTCTTCAAAATCTTCACTGAAATCGTCAAAATTCATTGGATTTTCATGTTCCTTATTTATTTCAAGCGTTTCTTTTAGCTGATTCCGAAGGTCTTTTAATCCTTCCTGATGTTGTTCAACTTTCTCTTTTGTTTCTTCGTAATTCTTCTTTTCGTTAACCTCCTTGGCCATTTTCTCTTCTTCATCAGCCATTTTATTTACTTCATCAATAACATTTTGAAGTTTCTGCTCCATCTTGAGTTTTTTCAGCATTTCAAGGTTCTTATCCAGCTGTTTTTGAAGATCTTCCATAGTAAGATCCATATCTTTTGCCAGCTGATTTAAATTTTTACTATCAAAATTTTCAGCCAGTTTATTAAACTCCTCCATTAATTCTCTTAGCTCATCGGTAAAAACTTCATCCAAAAGCTCTTCAATCTGCTTTTGTTTTTCCATCATTTCTTCACTATGCTGATCAAAAGAATTCATGTAATTATTCAGGCTTTCGTTGTCCTGCTTAATTTTATTATAGAGTTGTTCCAGTTTATTCTGCTTTTGAACGATATCACTAACCATCTGCGATTTTTCCCAATCAGAATTATTAGTTTCCATATTTTTGAGCTGCAGATTTTTAATATCATCATTTATTTCTTTAGCCAATGTCTGACTTTCTTCAAACATCTTTTCAATATTTCTGAATTGTTCTGCTTCATTGGCAAGCAACTCTTCTCTATTCGGGAATTCAAATAAATAACTGTTTGAAGTTGTTGTTTTATAGCCGTTAATAACGTCGTTATCAGTTACCGAAAAGTAATAAGAAACAGCTCCTTTTGTATCAGGCAGATCTTTAAAATCATAACTAAAGTAGAATTCCTGATCAGTCAAATATTTTACAAAAGGAACAGCAATTGTAGAATCGGAATTGTTTATATTATAATGAAACGTCAGTTTTGAAAATCCGTAATCGTCACCAACTACACCCTTAAAAAAGAAACGTGTTAACCGCATCGAATCTTTTACCTGCATAACATCAATTTCAGGGAATAAATCTGGAATAACATCAACCGAATACGACAAGGCAAGCTCAGGTTCTGTTACCTTATTTCTTATAAATACATTATACTTCCCCGACTTATAAAACCTCTTTTCCAGTTGAAAGACATCACCTTCTTTAGCAGCATAAAGTTTAACCGAATCATTTAAAAGTACATACAACGAATCAACATCAATCCCATTAAACCTCCATTCAACTTTCGTTCCGTTTGGTATTTGAACATCGCCAATATTATCTAAAAACAAATTTTGAAGACCTGTATACTTTGGAGGATAAATGCCGGTTGTAAAGTTTATAATACCGGGTTTTGGTAACAACTTCAAATTATAACTATCCGATTTGTATTTCAGATCGGTAAAATAAAACGTTACAGGGTTAATTACCGAAGCCATTTCAAACTGATACGATCCCGCACTATTGGTTTTCATCAGGTAATTATTTCCTTCTATATTAATGTAGACTATCTTTGGAATTTCATCACCTTCGGCGTTTACCTGGATAATATATGAATCGCCCTTTTTAGCTTTTAACGATGTGTTTATAAGTTCAAATGCGAACGGTGCCGGTTTAACGAATTCCTGATTGTAGTGAAGTAATCGGTTGGTTGAATCAGTAAATACATTCTTATTTGAAACAGCTATGCCAACCATCATTAAAATACTTATAATCAAATACATACCTATATTTCTGATGTTTTTAAACTGAACTGCATCATTAAAATCAAATACTTTTAATTCATTAATCTTCTGATCAATACTTGCCAGAACAATTTCGTTTGAATATTTATTGTCATTAAAATCTGCTAACTCAATAATATTCAATAACTTATCTTTTATATCACTGAAATGTTTTTGTATAAGCGAAGAAGAAGATTTTAAATCGATAGGTTTCAATATATGAAGTAGTCGTAAAACAGGTATTCCTACAAACTGAAGAATTAACAATGTGCTAAATATTATCAGTCCATAAAATATGAGTTTACGAACATCTGACGACAAGTAAACAAAGTACTCAACCACCGAAAACACTGTATAAAGCAGCAAAAGAATGATTGCCGATAAAACCAATCCTTTAACCAATTGAAACAAATAGTACTTTAATTTGAAAGAATTGAGCTTATTAACAAGTATGTTGAAATTTTCTGTCATTTTTTCTAAACTGCTATTTTCCAGGCCACTTTATTTTCCACCAATTGTTAATAACAGTGTGTAAATTGGTAAAAAAACAAAAATAATCTTTTAAGTTAATATTTGCAGATTTCACAATTTTCTTCATATAACTGCAAATCACAAATAACAATCACTTTCTTTCTATTTTTTAATTGAAACATATTCACACTCTATTAACTTGTTTATATCGCTTCAACTAAACAAACAACCACTATTAACAGTTGTTTAAAACTATTTTTAGTCTCTTATTCTTTAAGGCTTTAATAGGATAAAGGTATGTTGAAAACAGGCGAAATAACGTGTTGACTTCTTCTTTACAAAAACTAAAAAATAGTAATTAACACTTGCAAACAGGATATTATTACTAGTATTACTTTTATATTTGTTTAATTAAGAATATAAATAATAGAAGTTTGGACATACTTTTAGTTGAAGACAACGTTTTAAACCAAAAAGTGGTTACGTTTAATTTAAAAAAATTTGATTACAATGTAACAGCTGTAACCAATGGACGAGATGCAATTAATAAAATTACTGATCAAGATTTCGATTTGGTATTAATGGATCTTATGCTACCTGAAATGGACGGCTATTCCATTACTGCTGAAATCAGAAAAATTGAAAAAGAAAAAGGTATAAACAAACCCGTACCTATAATTGCCATTACAGCTAATACTTTGGATAATGATCGTCAGAGATGTTTTGATGTTGGTATGAATGAATATTTATCGAAACCTTTTACAGCCGATCAGTTAATTGAAAAAATACGAATGTTTATTTCGTAGATGTATTTTATGGAGGAGAATTTCGATTTACGAGGAAATTCGTACGCAAATAATGAAAAAGAGCTGGATAAACAGCTCAGACCATTACAGTTCAACGATTTCAGAGGGCAAAAACAAATTGTGGAAAACCTTGAAATATTTGTTTTAGCTGCTAAAATGCGTGACGAATCGCTTGATCATGTTTTATTACATGGTCCGCCGGGATTGGGAAAAACAACCTTATCGAATATTATTGCCAACGAATTGGGAGTTGGGATTAAAATTACATCAGGACCGGTTTTAGATAAACCGGGTGATTTGGCCGGATTGTTAACCAACCTGGAAGAAAATGATGTACTTTTTATTGATGAAATTCATCGCCTCTCCCCTATTGTTGAAGAATATTTGTATTCGGCCATGGAAGATTTCCGGATCGATATAATGATTGACAAAGGACCTAGTGCACGGTCGGTTCAATTAGAACTAAATCCGTTTACTTTAATTGGAGCTACTACCCGTTCGGGATTATTAACTTCTCCCCTGCGTGCCCGGTTTGGTATTAAATCGCATCTGGAGTACTACGATGCCGATATTTTAACGGGAATAGTAAAACGCTCTGCCGGTATCCTTAAAGTAGAGATAAGTGACGAGGCAGCCTCTGAGATAGCTTTTCGAAGCCGTGGCACGCCGCGTATTGTAAATTCATTGCTACGCAGGGTACGTGATTTTGCCCAGGTAAAAGGAAACGGTAAAATTGATATGGCGATTACACGTCATGCACTGGCAGCTTTAAATATCGACAAACACGGTCTGGATGAGATGGATAACCGTATTCTTTTGGCAATAATTGATAAGTTTAAAGGTGGGCCGGTTGGAATTACAACCATTGCAACTGCAGTTGGCGAAGATGCCGGAACCATTGAAGAGGTTTACGAGCCATTTCTGATTAAGGAAGGATTTATAAAACGAACTCCACGCGGAAGGGAGGTTACCGATTTGGCCTACAAACATTTAGGAAAGGTAAAATACGGTGATTCACCGGGACTTTTTTAAAAGAGAATACCTTTGTAAATCAACTTTTAGAACAGATGCAAAAAGACCGAAGCCAGTAGTTTATTTATAAACAAACTGGCTTCGGTCTTCTTTTTTAATTTAGTAGTGATTGGTATTTATTCCTTTTCAATAAAATTTACCTCAAATAAACGTGGATAAAGTTTTCCGGTAACGAACATGCGGTCGTTTTCCTTGTCATAGGCAATGCCGTTTAAAACATCAATCCGCTCGCTTTGTTTGTGGTACATATCTATTAAACCGCTCATGTCAATTTCCTCCAGAACTTTTCCTGTTTTAACGTCAATTTTAACAATATAATCGGTAGTATAAATGTTCGCATAAATAATTCCGTCGATGTATTCCAACTCGTTCAGCACATTCATAGTTCCTCGATTATTTGCCACTTGCAAGGTTTTTATTATCGAAAAATCGTGGGGATTTAACCAGGTAAGTACATTGGTTCCATCGCTCATTATCAGATTGGTTCCATCGTTGGTAAGCCCCCATCCCTGCTGCGATTTAAACTGAAAACTATCTATTCTTGCAAAGGTTTCCAGGTCGTAAACAAAGCCTTTTTGTGCATGGTAGGTAAGCTGGTATATTTTATCGTTTAAAATGGTAATTCCTTCTCCAAAATACTTGTCTTCCAAATCAAAAGACTGTAATGCCTTTCCGGTTTTAAGATCAACTTTAAGTAATTTAGAATGCCCTTTTTCACCGGTACCTTCATACAAATATCCATTGCGGTATTCCAAACCTTGAGTATAGGATGTTTTTAAATGCGGATAGTTGTTTACTACCTGGTAAGTAAGTTGTTTGGGTTGAATATCGGAAACAACAGTTAATGCCTTTAAACTTGTATTTTTCAGCCCATCGGTTTTTTCGGCGTTTACTTTAAAATTGGTAAGACCCAAGGCATCCAGTTCAACATCGTTCACCACAAATTCAAGTTCTTTTGATTCTTTTAATAACCTGTTCTGATAATAAACCTGAATCGTTTTTATCTCACCGTCGCGTAATTTTGTTTTAACATTAACCGATACTTTTTG
This sequence comes from Draconibacterium aestuarii, assembly GCA_026671195.1. Lineage (GTDB taxonomy): Bacteria > Bacteroidota > Bacteroidia > Bacteroidales > Prolixibacteraceae > Draconibacterium > Draconibacterium aestuarii. Next base: position 276,517 of record JAPOHD010000029.1, read on the forward strand.
GCCATAAACAAACTGGTTTTTATTTGGCTTTAAAGTAACTGTACTTACAGGTTTACGAGGGCGTTTTGTCGATTTGTTTGAACACGATAAAAACGTGATAAACAAGCTAAGAACTAATACTATCGGAAAAAGATTGCGTTTCATTTTATTAAAAATTTTTCAGCCCAAATATAAAACTAATTGCACAAAGGTTGTTTTTCAATTCAGCATCAATGTAAATCATTTTATCTTTGCCTAAAATTTCAATCAATTGAATCCATTTAAAAAGTTAGCAAGCGACACAGCAATTTACGGAGTAAGTAGTATTGTTGGAAGATTTTTAAACTGGTGGCTGGTTCCTTATTACTCGTTTATGTTTTTACCCGGCGAGTACGGAGTAGTAACCAATATGTATGCCTATGTGGCATTTTTTCTGGTACTGTTAACCTACGGTATGGAAACATCGTATTTCAGGTTTGCCTCAAAAAGTAAAAGGCCCGAAGATGTATATTCCACCTCCATAATTTCCTTGTTTTTTACCACAATTTCTTTTATTCTGCTAGCTTCGGTTTTTCGCTACGAAATAGCTGATTTAATCCAGTACCCCGAGCATCCGGAATATATTTTATGGTTTGCTATTATTCTTGGAATAGACGCTTTTACTGCCATTCCGTTTGCACGTTTACGTTTAAACAACCGACCCATAAAATTTGCTGCAGTTAAGTTTGTCTTTATTGGTTTTAATATTGGTTTTAACCTGTTTTTTATTTCGCTTTGCCCACGATTACTCGAAAACAATCCCGATTCGATTATAAATGCTGTTTATTCTGCCGACATTGGTGTGGGTTATGTTTTTATTTCAAATCTGTTGGCATCGGTAATTATTTTAATTCTTCTGTTACCCGAAATTTTCAGGCTATCGTATAAATTCGATAAAAAGCTTTTACAACAAATGCTGAGCTATGGTTTTCCCATTTTAATTGTGGGATTAACCGGAATGGTGAATCAAAACATCGACAAAGTACTAATTCCGTTTTTGGTTCCTGACGATCAGAATCCGATGTTTCAGCTAGGAATTTACGGGGCCAATTACAAGCTGGCAGTTTTAATGAACATGTTTATACAGGCCTTTCGGTATGCTTTCGAACCCTTCTTTTTTGCCCGTAGCAGCTCAAAAGACGATCCTAAAGTATATGCAACTGTGATGAAGTATTTTGTGATTTTTGGTCTGTTAATTTTCCTCAGTATGGTTCTTTATATCGATGTGATAAAAATTATTGTTGATAGCAAATACCACGAGGGTTTAAAAGTGGTTCCTTTAATATTAATGGCCAATCTTTTTTTTGGTATGTATTTTACGCTTTCGCTCTGGTATAAATTAACCGATAAGACGCGCTACGGAGCGTATATGGCATTAATAGGAGCAGCAATTACATTGGTTTTAAACATTGTATTAATACCGGTAATCGGCTACATGGGATCGGCAATTGCCGTTTTCATCTGCTTTTTGGTAATGATGCTTCTCTCCTATTTTCTGGGGCAAAAACATTATCCAATTCCGTACAATGTAAAACGCATTGGAACTTATTTTTTAATTGGCATGATTTTTTATGCTCTTTCTTATTTTACAACCAATTTATCAGTGGTATTTAAATACCTGATTCACACAACTTTTATAGCCTTGTTTTTGTTTTTTGTAGCAAGGCTCGAAAAAAATGAAATATCGCGCTTATTTAAATTAAGTAAAAAGAAATAAGTATCAAAAAGTATTAAATTTGTGAAATGAAGCATTTAGAAGGTAAAGTAATTGCATTGGCGAGTGATCACGCCGGATTTGCAAAAAAGCAGGTTATTAAAAAATTTTTAAACGATAATAATATCGAATACAAAGACCTGGGATGTTATTCAGAAGAAAGTGTTGATTATCCGGTTTACGCACATCTTATCGGTGAGGCTATTGAAAAAGGTGAATTCGAAATAGGAATTACTTTTTGCGGAAGCGGACAAGGAATAAGTATCGCGGCAAACAAACATCAGGGAGTACGTTCAGGAGTATGTTGGAACACCGAAATTGCCACCCTGGCACGTCAGCATAACAATGCAAATATTTGTGCGATTCCTGGTCGATTTGTATCCGACGAAGAAGCAATCGCAATTGTTTCGGCCTTTTTAAACGCCGATTTTGAAGGTGGTCGTCATGCGCGCAGAATTGATCAGATTCCCATAAATTGTTAATGAGTAATCTAAAAAATATATTTCTTAAAGATTCTAAAATTGCGTTTGATAAAAATCACCGCAAAACTTTAAATTATAATATCTCGAAATACGACGAAGCGGTTGCGAAAGGAAAACTTCGATACAGGAATCTGGATTTGGCCAAACAACGGGCTTCCTATTTAAAAGGAAGAATTGTATCCAATTTGGCTGAATATCTTGAAGAATTTGAAAATAATGCCATAAACAATGGAATTGATGTTGTTTGGGCCCGTAATGATAAAGAAGCCGTTTCGGAAATCATAAAAATTATAAAAGAAAACAGTGGCAGGCTTTTAGTAAAAAGTAAGTCGATGATTTCGGAAGAAATTGAACTCAACGAAAATCTTGAAAAAGCAGGAATTGAACCTGTTGAAACTGATTTGGGTGAGTTTATAGTTCAGGTAGCGGGCGAAAAGCCCTATCATATTTTAACGCCGGCAATGCATAAATCGAAAGAAGATGTTGCTGCACTTTTTCAAAAAGAATTTAATACACCACCCGATGCTACGCCAACAGAGCTAACTCTTTTTGTGCGAAAAATTTTACGCGAAAAATTTACCTCGGCCGAAATAGGGGTTACCGGAGCCAATTTTTTAGTTGCCGATGTGGGTGGTGTGGCACTAACCGAAAACGAAGGGAATGGTTTTATGTCGGTTTCTTTTCCGAAAATGCATATTGTAATTGCCGGAATAGAAAAAATAATACCTTCGATAAACGATTTGCAGTTGATGTTTCCTTTGCTTTCTGCACTGGGAACCGGGCAACAAATTACAGTGTATAATTCGTTGATAACCGGGACAAAAAGAAACAATGAGGATAACGGCCCGGAAAAAATGATCGTTGTTTTGTTGGATAACGAGCGTTCTAAAATAGCAGCCGAAGCAAAACATTTTGAAGCCTTAAAATGTATTCGTTGCGGAGCATGTTTGAATGCCTGCCCCATTTATAAAAATGTGGGTGGATATACATATAACACAACATACAGTGGTCCTATAGGATCAGTAATTACACCATTTTTAAAAGGTTTTAGTAAATTCAACCACCTGAGTTTTGCTTGCACGGTGTGTGGTGCCTGCACCGATGTTTGTCCGGTTAAAATACCGTTGCACAATTTATTGTTGCAAAACCGGCGAAAGAGTGTTCAACAAAACAACGGCAGTTTTGGTTGGAATGCAGGAATGAAAGCTTATGAATGGGCTTTTAAAAAACGAAAGAACCTGGATAAAGTAAACGGAAAAGTAAAAAATACACTCGCAAAAGTCAATAAAAATGTTCTGGGAAAAGAAAAGGAATTTCCTGCTTTTTCAGAGTATTCGTATAGTAAACAAAAAAAGTTAAACATAAAATAATTGCCATGTTATCAAACACTTGCAAGTACGCATTACGAGCCCTTATTTATCTGGGAAAATTTTCACAAGATGACAAACGGATTGGTATTAAACGGATTTCAGAAGATCTTCAATTATCTTCACCCTTTTTAGGCAAAATTCTTCAAAACCTGGTAAAACAAAAATTACTTGTTTCAACCAAAGGGCCTAATGGTGGGTTTTCCTTATCGCGCAATGCTTCTGAAATTAGTTTGTGGGATATTGTTACCAAAGTTGATGGCGAGGAATTTTTTACCAACTGCCTGATTAGTTTGGAACCCTGCAAAACCCATGATCCATCAAAGCCACTTTGCCCGGTTCATGCACAATACGACAAATTAAGAAAAGAAATTTGCGCGTTTTATAAAGAAACCAGTTTGGAAATTATCAGCCAGGATATCGATAAATTTGAGGACTTAATGAAGCTTTAATTTGAGCTGTAGAGGTTGAACTAACTTGATCTTAATTTAGACAAGAACTTCTAATTTTTTACCGTTTACAAAAAAGCGGTAAAAAACAACTGCAGCAGCTAACCCAGCTGTATTTGCCCATAAATCGTAAATATCGCTGGTGCGGCTTGTGGTTATTTTTTCTTGTAAAAATTCTAAAAGAACAGCAAAAACAAGGGTGAGTAGGGGAGTCCAAAAATAAAAATTAGGTGTAAATTGTTTCACCGGTCTGAAAAGTAACAAACAAAGTATAAAAAACATTCCAAAGTGAACGATTTTATCGAAATTTGGTATTTTAAAAAATGGTTCTGAAGGAAGTTGGCTGGCTGGCATAAACAACAGGTAGCACATAATTATGAACCAGGTAACAAGTCTCCAATAATTTGAAATATTTTTCATGGCTGGTATTTATATTCATATTCCTTTTTGTCGTCAGAAATGCTATTACTGCGATTTTTATAAAACCGTTAATACATCCTTAAAACAAAAATTTCTTTCAGTTTTGAAAGAAGAAACAAAAGTACGGAAAAACTACCTTCAAAATGAAATTGTTGAAACCATTTATTTTGGCGGAGGCACACCGTCGGTTTTAACTGCCCGGGAATTAAAGGACATTTTATGTGATTTAGTGGATAATTACCAAGTAAGTAAAGTTGCAGAAATTACATTCGAAGCCAACCCCGATGATTTAACAAACGATTATTTAGAAGCAATTCAGCAAGCCGGAATTAACCGCTTAAGTGTGGGGATACAAGCATTTCAGGATAAACACCTGGGAAAGATGAACCGCCGCCACAATGCCGCTGAAGCCATTCGGGCAGTTGAAACTGCCGCCAAAATTGGTTTCGATAACATCAGTGTTGATTTAATTTATGGTTTGCCCGGTTTAACCGATCGGGAATGGAAAGAAAGTTTAAACCGGGTTTTTCAACTTCCGGTTCAACATTTGTCGGCTTATCATTTAACCTATCACGAAGGAACGGCTTTTTATACCTGGCTAAAAAAGGGAACTTTAAAGGAACTGAAAGAAACAGAGAGTGTTGCTCAGTTTAAAAATTTGCTTAGTTACGCTAAAAAGAACGGTTTCGAACAATATGAAATTTCAAACTTTGCGAAAAACGGGATGTATTCGAAGCACAACACATCGTATTGGATGGGTACAAAATATCTCGGTTTAGGGCCTTCTGCACATTCGTTTGATGGAAATTCACGGCACTGGAACATTTCGCATGTTGAAAGCTATATTAAAGCGTTTGCTAATAATGCAGATTATTTTGAAGAAGAAATTTTAAGTGATAATGACAAATTTAACGAGTACATTTTAACCCGAATCAGAACAAAGTGGGGGATTTCTATAAAGTTTGTGAATCAGCAGTTTGGAGCGATAAAGGAAAATTATCTGCTACAACAGATTGAGAAATATAGAAAATCAGGAACACTATTTTTTGTTGACGATCGAATAACGTTATCAAACGAAGGGCTTTTTATTTCAGATGAAATAATGACTGACCTTATTATTATTTGATTGTTAACCAATTAGTTGAAATCGAAATCCAGAACAATAAATTTTGTTAATCCTTCTGCTTGGATAGTTTATTTCACTATTTTAGCGGTTCTTTTTTAAAACAGATTGCATGCAGGTTAAAATTGTAAATAAATCGAAAAACGAATTGCCGGCCTACAGTACCCTATTTTCAGCCGGAATGGATTTAAGAGCTAGTCTTGAAGAACCCGTAACGTTAAAACCTTTGGAAAGGACTTTGGTTCCAACAGGGTTATTTATCGAGTTACCCCAAGGTTACGAAGCACAAGTTCGCCCCCGCAGTGGTCTGGCTTTAAAAAAAGGAGTTACAGTTTTAAATACTCCGGGGACCATTGACGCAGACTATCGGGGAGAAATAGGAGTAATTTTAATTAATCTTTCGCAAGAGAACTTTGTTATTGAGAATGGAGAACGGATTTGCCAGATGGTTATTGCTGCCCACGAAACAGTGGAATGGAATTTGGTAGAGGTGTTGGAAGAATCAGAAAGAGGAGCGGGTGGTTTTGGCCACACCGGTAAAAAATAGAATGAAAAACAGAATAATAAAGGGATTTGGGATTGCAGCATTTTCTATTGCAATTTCGTCGTGTTCGGGGCCAAAACAGATTACCGAACAAGAAGTTGCAGAAGCTGCAGTAGTTGGTCCTAAAACAGAACTGGTTGAACAAAAGCAAAAGGAATTTGAATATCTTTTTGTAGAAGCATTAAAACAAAAAATGTTTGGAAATGCACAAAAAGCAATTCAACTGTTATCCAGCTGTTTGGAAATTGATCCAAACTCATCGGCCGCTATGTTCGAACTGGCCAATATTCATGCTGTAAATAATGATTTTACGAGCGCTTCATTGTTGCTTGAAAAGGCAATCAGTCTGAACCCGAATAATAAATGGTACAAGCTTTTGCTGGCGCAAATTTATCAACAAACCAATAAGTTTTCGGAGGCAGCAGATATTTATGCCGGCCTTTCAAAAGAAGATCCCGAGAATCTGGAATACAAATACATGAATGCTGCACTTTTGGCGAATGCACAACGTTACGACGAGGCGATTAGCACGTATAATGAAATGGAACTGGAAATCGGGATTAATGAACAAATTTCGGTGGCAAAACAACAAATTTATGTGCAGTCGGGTAAGATTGACAAAGCTTTCGAAGAAATTAACAAGTTAATTGAAAACAATCCTACCGAGTCGAAATATTACGGTTTGCTGGCAGATTTGTACCAAAGCCAGGGCGATAAAGAAAATGCATTAAAAAACTATCAGAAAATACAGGAATTAGATCCTGAAAGTGGATTTGTACATTTTTCGCTCGCCAATTATTATTTGGAAAACGATGAACCTGAAAAAGCATATACCGAAACAAAACTAGGATTTTCAAGTCCTTCGGTCGACATTCAAACCAAACTTCAATTGTACTGGATGTTGACATCGAATAAGGAAGAATTAAATTTATCGAATGAGAAACAAGAAGAACTGATACAAATTCTTCTTAAAAATCATCCGGATGAACCAATGGTACATACAGTTTATGCTGAAATTCTGCTAAAAGAAGGAAAACTGCAAGAAGCCCGTACCGAATTGTTGAAAGCAACAAACATTAACAGCAGCGATTACGTAATTTGGGAGCGTATAATGTTTATTGATAATGATTTGCAGGAATGGTCGGCTTTGTACGAGCACACAAAAAAGGTGATTGAATTATTTCCGAATCAGCCACAAGGTTACTTCTTTCACGCTATCGCCTGCGTTCAGCTCGAAAAATTTGAAGAAGCCAAAAAAATCAGCGAAGAAGGTTTGGATTATGTGGTAGAAAATCCACAGTTACAAGCCAATTTTTTAATGTTACAAGGCGAATCGATTTATAAACTGGGGAATAAAGAAGAAGCGTTTAAAATATTTGATAAAGCTGTTGAAATTGATCCTGAAAATTATCTGACACTCAACAATTATGCGTATTATCTGTCTATTGACGGATCTAATCTCAGTAAGGCTGAACGCATGAGTGGTAGAGTAGTGGAACGTTTTCCGGATAACGCAACTTATTTAGATACACATGCCTGGGTTTTGTTTAAAAAAGGAGAATATACTTTAGCCAAATTTTACATGGAAACAGCCTTAAAAAATGGGGGAGATGATAACGCAGTTTTGCTCGAACATTTTGGTGATATTCTTTTTAAAACCGGAAAAGTAAACGAAGCTTTGGAATACTGGGAAAAGGCAAAAAGCAATGGTGGCGACTCTGAAGTTTTGGAGCGCAAGATAAATGAAAAGAAATATATTGAAGAGTAAAATGGTAAGGAAGAGTTTCTTTAAGTTTTCTGTTTTAACGTTTATTGTTTTTAGCCTTTGGATATCGTCGTGTAAGGCTCCAAGCGAATTGCCAAGAGTTGAAGCGCGACCCATTAGTACGAATAAGCTTTTAAAAAAGGTAGAACAAAATGCTTTTGATTTTGAAAATTTGTCGGTAAAACGAATTAAGTGTAACTATTCGAGCAGCACATCAAAAGCTACTTTTAAAATTAGTTTAAAGGCGAAAAAAGACGAAGAGATACTGATTTCAATCAGCAAGATAAATATTCCTGTTGGCCGGATTTTACTTACTCCGGACAGTGTAAAATATGTGAACTATATCGATCGAAATTATTTTATCTACGACTACAGTTATTTGAGTAGTGTTTTGAATATCGATCTTAATTTTCAGACCATCCAGGCGATTCTTTCAAACAATGCTTTTTCATATCGCGAAGATCCGAAAGACAAAGATTTTAAAACTTTCGATTCGTTTATTGAATCGAATATGTATGTGCTGCAATCGGAAAAAGAAAGGAAGATCAACAGAATTGAAGAGAAAGATAAACAGCAAAAAATTCAGCGTCGTTTAAAGCGTATGGATGAGTCGGCTTTTATTGTGCAGAAAATGTATTTTGATCCGGCAAATTTTGCGCTTAACCAAATTCAAATCCTCGATAAAACAAACAAACGCAATGTTAATTTTCAATTTAGCGAGTTTGTAAAAGTGGACTATAAAGATTATCCGGGAAACATCAATATGAGCTTTATTTCCGATAAAGAAGAAGTAGAAATGAAAATTTCGTTAAGTGGTTTTTCCACCGAAAAAATAGAATCGTTAAGCGTAAGTATTCCCGAAAAATATGAGCAGATTGACGTAAACTAGACTTAAATCCGTTACATTCGTATAAATCAATTTACGAATGAGATCAGTCTTTTTAAGCGGATTATTATTATTGGTTCAATCCATTTGTTTTGGGCAGTCGATTGCCGAGTTGCAAGAGAAAAAGCAGCAAGCAGCAAAGGAGATCGAATACACTACCCGTTTATTGAACGACACACAACGCAGCGAAAAATCGTCGCTCGGAAAACTTCGCTTACTAAATAATAAAATAAACCAACGGAACACTGTTTTGTCGAGTATTAGCAATGAAATAAACATTTATGAGGATTTTATTGCCGATAATATTTTGGCTATTGAAATGCTTCATGATGACCTTAAGAAACTAAAGCACGAATACGCAGAAATGGTCAAAATGGCCTATAAGAACAAAGGAGCAAGCGACGAGTTGTTGTTTCTGTTATCGGCAGAAAGTTTTAACCAGGCATATCGGCGTTGGTTGTATTTTAAACGATATGTTTCTTTTCGTCAAAATCAAGCTGTAATCATTGCTACTGTTGAAGAGGTTTTAAATGCCAACATTGCAAAACTGGAGCAGCAAAAGCAGGTAAAACAACAGCTGATTGAGGCCACGCAAAAGGAAAAACAAGCACTTTCAAAGGAACAGGGCCAACAGAATGCCGAACTACAACAACTTAAGAAAAAGAAGCGCACGCTTCAGCAAAAACTGAATGAGCAACGAAAAATTGAACAACAACTGGAGCGTGAAATTGAGCGAATAATTGAAGAGGTTACCGGAGCTGGTGGGAACGCTAAAAGTATTGAATTTGCTTTAACTCCCGAGCAAAAGCTGGTTGGAAATAATTTTGAGGAAAACAAACAACGTTTGCCATGGCCGGTTGAGAGAGGTGTAATTCTCGAACATTTTGGTATTCACCAGCACCCTGTTTTAACAAATGTGCAGGTTCAAAACAACGGAATAAATATTGCCACAGAAAGAGGGGCCAAAGTACGGGCTGTGTTTAATGGCGAAGTAAGTCGTGTATTTGGTATATCGGGTGGAAACACCGCCGTAATTATCAGGCACGGTACTTATTTGAGTGTTTATTCCAATCTTCGCGAGGTGGTGGTTAAAAAGGGCGACAAAGTTTCAACCAAACAAAACATTGGAACGGTTTATACTGATGAAGACCAGAGCAATAAATCAATCCTCAAATTTCAGATATGGAAAGAAACTACGAAACTGAATCCTGAACTCTGGATTGGACGGTAATTATTACTTTTTTTCGTCTAATTTTTCCTTAATCTCTTTCAGGTCACTTAAAATTTCCATAGTAACCGGATTTTCTATGGCTGCGTTGCGCATTTCTTCTTTTCGTAAACCCAGTTTGGTGTCGAGTCTTCCCAGTATTAACGAAAATAGCATAAAAACCAGCATCATTAGCGGGTAGGTGATCAATTTGTTTTCATCCAGAAAATTACGGATTGTAGTATCTTTAAAATCGTTTAAAAACATAAAAGCAATCATAACAAAACTAATGTATCCAATGTACATGCGGGCACGGTCGATGTATATTTTCCATCGAATAAAAGTGCGTTTATTCATCTGTATTCCAAAAGCTTTCATCATACTATGTAGTTAAAATTAATTTCATTTTATATTGTGTTAAAAAGGGATTTAAACTCCTGTTTGTAAGAAACGACAGGCTTTCCGGCTGTTCTCCGTCTACATTATTTATGGTTAGTTGGCCGTTGTATAAATCAGATAAATGTTGCAATAGGGCAGTAGCGATTCCCTGATTTCGATTTGCCGGATTAACGGCAAACTGAGCTACTCTGCCCGAGTTGAGGTTCGCTACCATATATCCACAGATTCTGTTGTTTAAAAAGGCGCAAAACACCTTGTACGACGATGACTTTTTAATGGTTTCGGTTGAGTATTGCCAGGTAGGTTTCCAGTTCCACCATTTTTCCAGATGAGCAAAATCAGTATCAGTGGTTTCCTTAACTTTTATGTGTTTGTTTACCGGTGAAGCGTTTATTTTTCCTTCAAAACACTTCAGTATATTTTCTTTTTCAAAACCAATTTTACGGTATGATTTAATGGCCGGCGTATTTTGCTGAATTACTTCCAGTTCTATTTCCGAAACACCCGCTTTTTTTAGTATGGGGAGAATAAAATCGTACATTTTGCAAGTGGCATTATTTCCCCTGAAAGCCGGAATGACACCTGTGCCGGCATTGTATGCCCTGTTATTTCGGATGGCATGTAAAATAAAACCGGTTGGTTCGTTATTTAAAAAAACGCCAACCGATTTGTCAAGCTGAATGTCTTCCGAATAAATTTTTTCCTTTAGAAGGTCGGGAGTGAATTCAATTTTTACAAAATAGTCGGCAAACGATTTATTAAAGAGTACTGTTAGTTCTGAAATAGTGAGCTTTTCGAGTGTGCTAAATTGCATATTATCAGAATTAGTTTAAAACGTTTGATTTTTTGGGAAAGCAGGGCACAAAAAAACCGGCAAAAAACCGGTTCTGTGCTATTTCTGTGTTCTTATAAATTTGCAACTCTAGTGAGTGTCGGGATATCTAAAAATTTAATTTTTCGTCCCTGCAATTCAATCATTTTATCGTTTTTAAATTCTGATAATAATCGAATTACCGATTCGGTAGCTGTTCCAACCATATTGGCGAGTTCTTCCCGGGTTAACGAAATTTGCAGTGTATTTTGGTTGTCAAGGTCGAAATTATCTTTCAGTAGCAAAAGCACTTCGGCCAAACGCTCGCGAACGGTTTTCTGGGCAATGTCGGTAATATAATCATTGGCTTCGCGTAATTCGCGACACACAATTTGTAACATGTGGTGTGAAAACTGCCAGTTGTTTTGAATTAAAAAAAGTAAGGTTTGGTAAGGCACGTGGCACAGCGCAGCTTCATCGATTACCTTTGCGGTTGTACAAGCCAATTCCTGGCTGAGCAACGAACGATATGCAATTATTTCACCCTTTTTTGCAAAGCGGATAATTTGTTCTTTGCCGTCAATTCCGGTTTTAAAAATTTTTACTATTCCACGTGTTACACAAAAAAATCCGGTAAGCCGGCTTCCCTCACGATATATAATTGTTCCTTTCTTATAAAGCGAACATGTTTTTTCGTAATTCAAGCGGTTAAACTCTTCTTTGGTTAATTTGTTAAATAGTTGAAAACCAGTTAGGTTGGAATCTTCTTCACTTGGCCTTTTAATCGCACTTCTCATTCTTGTTTAAATAAATGTTTAATAAAACTGAAAGCTCTTATAATCAAAGTTTAAAAATACAATTATCTTCAACACTGAAAAAACTATTTATTCACATATTTAGATGTTGTATTTTTGTTTTACAAATTAATTGAAAACTATTTAAAATTAGGATGTTATGAAGCATATAGTAGATATGGCATGGACAGATAAGATTGCGTTTGAAGCCGATATGGACGGGCATAAGGTTATTGTCGATGCGTCGGAAGAGGTTGGTGGCAGCGATTTAGGACCCCGTCCAAAAAAATTAATGCTGGCTTCGCTTGCCGGTTGTACAGGCGTTGATGTGGTTATGATTTTAAAAAAAATGAAGGTTAATATTGAAGCTTTTAATGTAATTGTGGAAGCCGACGTAACCGATGAACATCCAAAACATTACAATAAAATAAAAGTGGTGTACCAGTTTAAAGGAAAAGATTTGCCCATGGAAAAACTGGAAAAGGCAGTTAAACTATCGGAAGAAAAATATTGTGGTGTGAGCGCCGTTTATCGCAAGGCAATGGAAATGAAAACTGAAATTCGTATTGTAGAATAAGACTCAAAATTTATTAAGATAATTAAGAAGCAATCTTTTTGAAGGTTGCTTTTTTTTTTAATTTTAGTAGTTCTAAATAGCACCATATGCAACAATCAATTAATCCTGCAACTGGTAAAGTTGTAAAAACCTACGAGCGACATACAAAAGAAGGAATTGTTTCTATAATTAATTCTGTCGATAAAACCTGGCACCATTGGCGTAGTACTTCGTTTATGTTTCGAAGTCAGCTAATGCATAATCTTTCAAGTATTCTAAAAAGTAAAAAAGAGGAGCTGGCGCTGGTAATGGCAAAGGAAATGGGCAAAGTAAAAAACGAAGGCCTTGCCGAAATTGAAAAATGTGCCTGGGTATGCGAGTATTATGCAACCAATGCCGAAAGTTTTTTGGAGAATGAACCCATTTCAACCGAAGCAACAAAGTCCTTTGTTGCTTACCAACCAATCGGAACTATTTTGGGTGTTATGCCATGGAATTTTCCTTTTTGGCAGGTTTTCCGGTTTGCAGCCCCAACAATAATGGCTGGAAATACCGCAGTATTAAAACATGCCAGCAATGTTCCCGGATGTTCGCTTGCCATTGAAGAATTGTTTCGGGAAGCAGGATTTCCTGAAAATGTTTTTCGAAGCTTGTTGATTGGAAGTGATTTGGTTGAAAATGTGATTAAACACAAAGCCATAAAAGCGGTGAGTTTAACCGGAAGTACACCTGCAGGGAAAAGTGTGGCAGCTATTGCAGGGGGCGAACTCAAAAAATGTGTTTTGGAGTTGGGAGGTAGTGACCCATACCTGATTTTAAAAGATGCTGATCTGGAAAACGCTGCGAAAATTTGTGCATCAGCGCGACTTTTAAATGCCGGGCAGAGTTGTATTGGTGCCAAACGTTTTATTGTGGTAGATGAAGTATATCCACAGTTTCTCGAGCATTTTACACACGAAATGATTGCAGCCTATTATGGCGATCCTTTTGATGAGGAATCGACTATGGGACCAATGGCTCGAAAAGATTTACGCGATGAGTTGCATCAACAAGTAATAAGTTCGATTGAAAAAGGAGCTGAAGTAATTGTTGGCGGTGAAATTCCGCACAGAAAAGGAGCCTATTACCCGCCTACTATTTTAGAGAATGTGAAGCCCGGAATGCCGGCTTACGATGAAGAGTTGTTTGGACCGGTGGCGGCTGTAATTCGTGTAAAAGACGAGAAGGAAGCAATTAAGGTGGCAAACGATACCGTTTTTGGATTGGGAGCTGCGGTATTTACTTCAGATAAAAAACGTGGCGAAAACATTGCAGAAATGCATCTGGAAGCCGGTGCGTGCTTTGTAAACGATTTCGTAAAATCAGATCCGCGTCTGCCTTTTGGTGGCATAAAAACAAGTGGTTTTGGTCGTGAACTTTCGGTTCAGGGAATAAAAGAGTTTATGAATACGAAAACCGTTGTGGTAAAGTAGATTACAAAACCGGAGAAGTTATTTTTACGGCTTTTTCCAGGGTTTTAATCCGTATATTTTTCGCCCCAGAAACTGACCTAAAAAATAACTTCCTAAAAGAAATGGAGCCAGTTCCCAGGTAAGGTGCAGGTCGTTTAATTTACGGATAACAATAACCAGCGGAACCGGGGCATGAATGGCCACAAACCACCAGAATGAAAGTTTGCGAAATCCACCGCGCCAATACCCAAAAGGAAGGTTTATAAGAAAAGTAGCAAGGCAGGTAATAAAAGTATGCCACCACAATTCCTGTGATTGTGCATCCTGAATGAGGCTGATAAGTAGCAGGTTGTCTGTGTTGATAGCCATGTTCTTTTGAATTACTTCAGGCTTTCCTGAACTACATTTACCAGTGTTTCTACCCAGCTGTCTTCGGCATTTAAGCTACTTACCAATTGTAATTTCTCACCTCCTTCTTTTATAAAATCCTCAGCATATTCGAATTCAATTTCAACAATGGTTTCCAAACAATCGGTAACAAAAGCCGGGGCTAAAACCAGAATTCGTTTTTTACCTTCGTTTAGCTTTTGCATAATAATCTGGTCGGAAAAAGGAGTAAGCCAGTTTTTCGACAAACGCGACTGAAAACCAATAGTGTAGTCCGAATCTGCCAATTTTAATTCCTTTGCGATCAGTTGTGTGGTTTCGCAGCAGGCTTTGCTGTACGAATAATCAGGTATTCCTTCGGGTTTACTTTTTGCATCCTGCCGAACCGGAAGTCCGTGATACGAGAAAAGAATATGATCGAACGATTCCGGCTTGTATTTTTGAGCCTGTTTGGCAAACGCTTTCACAAAGTCGGGGCACTGGTAAAACTGGCCAATTTTTATCTGCTCAATCTGAATTTTCTGCTTTTTAATTTCTTCGTCAACCGCCAGAAACGATGTTTCGGTAGTCGACATGGCATGCTGTGGATACAGAGGAATTACAACCATCTTTTTAAAGCCACTTTTTTTAATCTCAGCGAGTGCTTTTTTATAATTTGGGTTTCCGTAGCGCATGCCTACAAAAACCTCAAAATCAGCGCCTAATTTTAGTTGCAGCTTTTCTTTTAATTCCTCAGAAATGTAGATAAGTGCAGAGCCTTTTTCGGTCCAGAGCCTTTTGTAAAGCCCTGTTGAGTTTGTCAAGCGAAAAGGAATAATAATCAGGTTAACCAGAAATTTTCGTAACAGCCATGGTAGGTCGATCACCCGTTTGTCGTTCAGAAATTCGGTGAGAAATCTTCTAACTGCGGGTTTTGTGGGTGCATCGGGGCTACCCACATTCATCAACAATATGGCTGTTTTGTTATTTTCCATTATTCCTGAGCTGCGATTTGATCGGCAATGTTTCTTCCTTGTTTTATACGATCCGACATGCCAATTCCATCGCGAATATTTCCGGCTAAAACCAATCCCGGAAATTTTTTTTCCAGATCGGAAATGGCTTCCAGTTTTTGTTTCGACTCGAAACTATATTGCGGAATAGCATGCTGGTAACGGAATATCTTTATTAAATCGGGTTTAAATTCTTTAAGGCCCATCATTACCGTAACTTCGTTTTTCACCAGCTGCATTACTTCATCATCGTTAAAATCTGCAATTTGTGGTTTTCGAACGCCTCCCAAAAATACTGAAAGTAAAGCTCCTTCTTTTGGAGCTCGTTTTTTCAGGAACGACGACAACAGTAAAATACCCAGCACATCGCGTTTTTCCTGCGATGGAACCAAACCACCAAACGAGCGGATAGGAATGCCTTCCCACGTTTTAAAACCCAGCGAAACCTGTGTTACTTTGGCGTATTCCAGTTGATTGATTTTGGCCACTTTAGCCTCGGGTAAAAACGGGAAAAGTTTTGCCAGACTGTAAGCACCTACAGTTGAAATTACCTGTGAAAATTTTTGTTCGTGTCCTTCGACTGTGTATTGTTCGTTTTCAGAATTTAGAATGGAGAGCTCTTTGCAATTCAAACTAATATTTTCTTCACCGATGTTTTTAACCAGTGCTTTAACCAGATTTTCAAGGCCCCCTTCTGCCGAATAAACTTCTTTGGAGGCTTTTAAGTCGCGCTCTGTTTTTGGTTCTTTTGCTTTTTTGATGGTACCGCCAATAAAACTGCCGTAGTTTTGTTCTAAAGTCCACAGTTTTGGAATGGCATATTGTGTTACCAATTTCTCAGGATCGCCTGAATATACACCTGAAATAAACGGATCAACGGCATTTCGCAAAAAGGTTTTTCCCATTCGACGGCGTACCAAATCGGCAATGGTTTCTTCAGGATTTGTTCCCGGTTTCCGGAAAGGTTCGCCCAGCAAACGCAGTTTATCGGCAAACGAAAAAAGGGGAGTGGTAATTCCGCCGAATAAACCCGAAGGAATGGTGTGCCACTTGTTGTTGAGCCAAATCCAGCGTGCTTTTGCACTTTCGTCGGCAATTTCAAGTGTGCAGTCGTCTTTTAAATCTTCAAATAATTCAGCAGCTTCCGGTCGTGTCATTGAGCCTGTATTTGGCCCCGACTCAAACGTAAAACCATTTTCTGTGTGGGTTTGTATCACTCCGCCGGGCCGATCCGACTTCTCGAAAATATGTACGTTAAAACCGTGTTTTTTCAGATAAAAGGCGGTGGTTAATCCGGTTAAACCGGCACCGATTACGGCAATTTTTTTGGCTTGTTTATTCTTCACGTTATAGGGCTTTCGAAAATTTTTGAGTTGCGTTTTTCATTGCCGGATCAAGGCTTGCAGCAATGTTTCTGACGAAAAATTTACCACTGTCGGTAACTGAAATTTCTTCAGCTGTAAAACTTAGCAATCCTTCCGATGCAAATTCGTTCAGACTTTTTTCGTCGTAGTTTATTGTGCTTTTAATTTCGGCAACAGTGGCTTGTAAAACCTGCTCTGCTTCTTTCCAAGAAATGTAATAGTTGCACATCACCTCGTTAATAACATGTCTGATTATTTTTTGCGGACGAGTGAGCAAATAACCTTTTTCGATGGTTAATTTTCCTTCGTTAATCAACTCTACATACGTGTTTGTATCCTTTACATTCTGGGCATAAGCACTGTCGAGCTGGCTAATTCCGGTGGCGCCGAAAGCATAAACCTGCCCGGTAGTTTCGCGAGTACAGTACCCTTGAAAATTTCGGTGCAGAGTTCGGTTTTTAAAGGCGATATCCAATTCGTCGGTTGGTTTTGCAAAGTGATCCAATCCAATAGCATTGTAGCCGTTATCGGTTAACAACTTAAAGCCGGCCTCGAACATGGCTATTTTCTTTTCTGCAGTTGGTAAACCGCGTGTCTCCAGAATTTTTTGTGCTTTTTTTACCCATGGAACATGCGCGTACGAAAAGGTTACCAAACGGTCAGGAGAAATAGAAATGGCTCTATCAATTGTTTCTGAAAACGACTTTTCATCCTGGTAGGGCAGGCCATAAATAAAATCGAAATTCACGCTTGTGTTTTTATAACTCCGAATCATTTTAACCAGTTCTTCAATAGGAATTGAAGGAGCATCACGATTTACATTGTCGAGTACTTCTTGTTTAAAATCCTGAATACCCAGACTGAAGCGATTGAATTTGAGCTCAACCAATTTTTCAATATACGTTTCGTCAAGTAATGCAGGATGGCATTCCATGGCAATTTCAGGATTTATAATATAACTAAAATTGTCATGAATTACATTCATAATTTCTTCCACCATTTCAATGGGCAGCGAGTTTGGCGTTCCACCTCCCCAGTGAACCTGCGATACTCTTCGATCCGGATTCAGATGCGATTTAACCATCAGAATCTCCTTTTTAAGGGCATCGACGTACCTCCGCATTTTGTTTTTATCACGGGTTAAATGCGTGTTACAACCACAGAAATGACAAATTTTAGGGCAAAACGGAATGTGAATGTAAATGGATATATTTTGCGTTGCTTCGTCATTCGATTGTTTTAACCACTGCACGTAATCCTCGGAAGTAAATTCGGTTGAAAAGAAATTGGCCGGCGGATAACTGGTGTATCGCGGAACCGGTGTGTTGTATTTATTTATAAGATGTTGTGGTATTTTCATATGACTAAAATTGTTTTATTTCAACGGTATTATGGTACACATTCTTTTAACAGCAGTTTCAGCGGAATGTTTTTTAAATACTCGTTGCTTTTCTTTCATACAGGTCTATATTTTTATAATTGGTAGAAAAACGGAAATTGAACCAGCCAATTTGTTCTCTACACCTTTTAATTTAACAGGTGGAAATTAATTGCATCCAATTTACAAAACTAGGAGAAATTGTCGGATAGCGAAATGAATAGGGGAGGCGGTCTGCCCAATAATGAGTTTTTGTAAAAATCTTGCAGGTAAAAGTTATCACCCTCACAATGTTTCCATTGTTGATTTGCCGTGGCATTTTTGTATAAATCCGATAAAATTTCTTCTTCAATAAGAGCCACAAAACAATTCGTTTTGTTTGTTTCAAAACTACCCGTTTTAACGGTTGAGGAGGATTGAGTAATAAAAGATTTCTCAGATACCGGAACGTTTGCTTTTGAGGACTGAGTTACACCAAAAATAAGAAAGTAAGCGTAGAATGCAAACATTGCAATATAGGGTAAATGTGTTGTAAATATGCCAACTGTAAACATCCGTTATCGGTTAATTAGAACGCAAAGTTAGAAATATAATTTAGCCGGATTGGAATAATCAAATGTTATATAATATGCAGAATAGATTACATTTGTTTTGGTTAAAAAGATAATCATGAAATTGATATTAGTTGTTTTATTTCTGTTTATGATGAATGCGTGTACTCAAAAAGAAAAAGCGGATCTGGTTGTGATTAACGCGACGGTTTACACAGTTGATAAAGCGTTCTCTATAGTGCAAAGTTTTGCCGTTTCGAACGGAAAAGTGGTCGCTGTTGGAACAAACGAAGAAATTCAGCAAAGATACACGGCCTTAGATATGATTGATGCGGAAGGGAAATTTGTCTACCCGGGTTTTAACGATGCCCATTGTCATTTTAATGGTTATGGTGAGAATTTAATGGAATCTGCTGATTTGCGGGGAACCCAAAGTCCGGAAGAGATTTATGAGATACTTAAAAAACATCACGATAAATTTGGCGGAGAATGGTTACTTGGTCGAAGCTGGGATCAAAACGACTGGGAAGTAAAGGAATTCCCAACCAAAGAGGGTTTGGACAAAATTTTTCCGGATATTCCGGTTTATCTGGTTCGTGTTGACGGGCATGCTGCATGGTGTAATTCGAAAGCGCTTGAGATTGCCGGAGTTACGGCAAAATCGAAAGTGCTGGGTGGCGATGTACTGACCGCAAACGGAGAACCAACCGGAGTTCTGATCGACAATGCCGAAAGTTTAGTTACAAAATTTATTCCCGGGATTTCAGAAGAACAACAAAGAAAGGGTCTGCTGGAGGCTCAACGAAATTGTTTTGCTACGGGACTGACTTCAGTTACCGATTGTGGTGTGAGTAAAAATACCATTTTAATGATGGATGAAATGCAAAAGGCAGGTGAATTGAAAATGCGTATCAATGGCATGTTAAATCCTTCGGAAGAGAATTTTGAATACTTTGTAAAAAAGGGAACATACAAAACGGATAAACTGAATGTTGGCACAATTAAAATGTACGCTGATGGTGCCTTGGGATCGCGGGGTGCATTACTGTTGGACGATTATTCTGATGATCCAGGGAACAAAGGTTTGCAAATTGCAGAACAGGATTATTACGATAAGATTTGTCAACTGGCTTTCGATAATAATTACGCGGTTGCAATACATGCCATCGGAGATGGAGGCAACCGGCTGATTTTGGATACTTACGGAAGATTTCTGAAGGGAAAAAATGATCGTCGCTGGCAGATTGAGCATTCGCAGATTATTAATACTAATGATTTTGACAAGTTTGAAAAATATTCGATTGTTCCGTCCATTCAGGCAACACATTGTACAAGCGATATGAAATGGGCTGTCGACAGGGTTGGGGAAGAGCGTATTAAAGGAGCCTACTCGTACCAAACTTTATTAAAACAATTGGGGTGGCTTCCCAACGGAACCGATTTCCCGGTTGAGAATATCGAGCCGCTGTTTACTTTTTATTCTTCTGTTTTTCGGATCGACCACGAAGGTTGGCCGGAAGGTGGTTGGCGAATAGAAGAAGGGTTGACCCGCGAACAAACAATACGATCAATGACTACCTGGGCTGCAAAAGCCTCGTTCGAAGAAAACGAAAAGGGAAGCCTTACTCCTGGGATGTGGGCCGATTTTATTATTCTTGATACCGATTTAATGACCGCCTCGCCAAAAGAAGTATTGAATACCAAAGTATTGAGTACATGGATTGCAGGTGAAAAAGTATTCGAGATGTAAAAAAACGATTGATTCGGTGTTCAAAATAAGTTATGTTTTTGTGCTTCAGGTGTGTGGCAACAAGATAATGTGGAACACTAATTGAACAGTCTGTTTGAAGCGATCGACTTTCTTGAATTTTCACGTGGAACACTTGTAACTTTGAATCAATCTGACCGCTTTGAAAAAGATAGGAAAGAAGGTGACGTAGCACAAGGAAGTTTTAAAAATAACGTCTTACTTTCTTTGCGTATTTTTTATATTCATCACCATAATTTTTGTACATGAATTTTTCTTCTTTCAGAATAAAAAGGTGAATTGAGATTGCAGATAAAACCGTTATAATGGAAAAAAAAGATGTGGAAAAAACAAGAGTAATTCCTGAAAATTGCAACAGTATTGAAACAAAAAAAGGATTTCGTGATCGGGAAAATATTCCGCTTGTTACCAGTTTGCCCAAATTATTTGCGTTTAAACCAAAACGTAAAGAGTTTTTAAACTCCGCCAAGGTAAAATGCATCGAAATTACCGAAAGAATTATAACAAGCAATCCAATGCCTTTTAACGGGGGGGAAAAGAACAGGCTTTTGTGCAGGAAATCGGGTAATAAGGAAAACGATGATTGGAACGTGTGGCTTACAAGTTCTGTTAGGAAAACGATGAAGAATACGAGTATAAACAGAGAAATGGTATAGGTTTTAATACCAGGTTTGTTTGCCGAAACCTGAATTCCATTTCTTTTAAGTTGTTTTTGTTTGACTAATATTTGTAAGCAAAAAACAAAAAAGCCTGAAAGTGCAAGTCCCTGAATAATTTCCATAATCTAAAAATACCGGAAGCAGGATTTATTTCAAAAAAAATCCCCGGCTAAATGGCCAGGGAAATCCTGAATATATTTTTGTTTTTTGTAATTCCTAAATATTCGGGAACGAAACACCGATCATCAGCGGGAAACCTTCAGGTCCTTTTCCATCTTTAAATAGCGGAGTCATGCTGTAGTTGGCAAATACACAGAAGTCGCCGAATCCAATACGGCCGGTAAGTTCGTATTTCCATTGATTGACGTGTAAGCCGGTTTTCGATTTTTCTTTGTCGCCTTTGTAGTACTTGTATTTAGTATGCGAGCCTAAATATAAACTACCAATCACACCACCTGCAAGATACAAACGTGAGCTTCCCATTCGAAGCGGTGTTTTTACCTCAAGCATCAACGGAGCTGTAATATAGTTTACGTGAAGTTTTGATTTTTTCACATCTCTGTTCTCCATCCGAATATCAACCGGAACAACCGGACCATACCCATCTTCTTTTTGCAGGGTTATGGGATCGTTAAACGCATAATCATTAAAACTAAATCCCAGACCGGTAACAACTCCAAAAGTCTTCCTTTCGTTTGTAAAAGCGTATTCGGCTATGTTCAGGTTCCAGCTTAGCGATTTCCCGGGATTAAGATCCAGAAAGTCGCCATATTCTGCATAATCACCATTGTAAACCGAGTAGTCGGTTTTGGTCATAACATTTATCCCAACTTCCAGGCCGGCCCAGTGCGGATTAAATCTGCCAGACCATTTTTGACGATTAGCATCTTTTTCAACTTTAACATAGGTTCCATTATTGCCGTCGATTACTTTAAATGTTCGTCGTCCAACTCTAACGTGCGTGGTATCTCCCCAATCGTCGGTTATTACTTCAACCCCACGGTCTTCCCCAACCTTAACATGCACTTTTTCGCTGTCTTCAACCACAGTCACTATATTCTTTTTAAGAACTTTAATTTTTGTTGTGTCGGTTTGTGCGAATACGTTTGTGCTTAGTGCACAAATTAGTATGAGTATAAATAGCTTTTTCATAATGAATTGTTTTTGTTTTAACCGTTTTCTATTTTCCGTTTGTTTAAATGTATCTGAAGCTGTGACGATGAGTTCTGTGAAAAGTTACAGCATGCATGGTAAAATGATAAATAGTGTGGAAAATATGGATGTTGTTTATTTATATTCAGGGTATTGAGTTGCAAAAAAAGAGAGACGTTTTTGCGCCTCTTTTTTGCTCTATTTTGTGTGTGAAAATTTATTTCGACTCATTTCTTTTATTTGGAATTGAAAAAGCAAGCAAACGTGAATCATAATTGTATTCAACTACTTTACCCTCTTTATCTGTTTCATAAGTAAATCTTTCATTCGATATGCTTATCGCCAGATTTAATCCTGCCTTGGTTATTTTCCCAATGTTTAATTTTTCTTTTACTTTATCAGCTAAAAGTATTTCATCGTTGTCATATTCTTCCGGATATACCAGATACATGGTTCCCATAGTTGCTTTTGGTACCTGAACATTCAGCGAAGCAGAAATGGTTTTTATTTCAGAAGGAATTTCAACAGGAACGCGAACTTTAGCAATTTCTTCTTCTTCCAGTCTTCCTTTTGTGGTCTCACGAATACTTTTTTGCGATTTTTTTTCAGTATCTGCTTTTTTCTGTTCTTGTTTTGGTGTTACTTCCGATTTATTGGGGGGTACTTTTTTCTTTTCGTCAACAGGTTCATTTTTTCCTTCAGAAACAGAATTTTCCTTTTGTACCTCCTTGCTGTCTTCTACTTGTGCCAGCTGATTTTCCGGAATAACATCGTAGTTATTTGTGTTCACTAAAGTAAAAATGGCAAAGGCCAAAATTAAAATAGCGGCAACTCGTCCCGACCATAAAAAAATAATTTTACCAGTTGATTTACGGTATAATTTATTCTTTTTTGCAAAAAGTATGGATTCGTTGGCCTTTAACTTTGTTTTGGTAAAAAGATCAGCTTCCTTTTTCTTTTCAGGGTGTTCTGCCAGGTAAATTTCGAATTCGAATTTTTCATCTGCTGAAATATCCCCTTCTAGACTAGCAATTGCGGCGTTGTTGAATTCTTGTTCCGAGTCGAATTTTTCTTTGTAAAGCGTATCTTTTTTGGTGAATAAAATATCTTCGGGCACAGCACCAACAGACTCAAAAAGAGCCAGTTCTTCTTTTAAATCAGGATTGAGTTTGATGAACTCCAGGAAACTGTCAACCAAACGTTCGTCCAGAGTTCCCTCCAGATAATCAATAAAAAACGCTTCGTAATTATTCCTGTTAATTTCCATTTTAAAATCTCCTTTCCGCTCTTTTCTCCCACTTAGGGGAGTTAAAAGGGTTTATGCAACTGTTTCAATACTAACAATGTACTTTTTCAAAAATACCCTCGCCCGGTAAATATAAACTTTTACCTGCGATTCGCTTAATTTCGTCAGTTCGCCAATTTCGTTGTAATTGTATCCCTCATAATCTCTCAAAAGCAGCACCATCCGCTGAATCTCAGGAAGTTTTCCAACTGCTTCTGTGAGTATTTCTCCCAAATCAGAATAATTGTTTTCATGGCCTTCTTCGGGCAAACTTAAATCATCAGCAAACAACGAACGTTTTTCTATACGAATACGGTCAATCATGGTGTGGTAAGCCGTTGTAAAAAGATACGATTTGACTTTATTACCATCCACATTCTCCACATTTTTCCAAAGTTTTTCGTAGCTGTCCTGTACAATATCCTCAGACTTATGCGTGTCCTTGATGCTTTTTAATACAAACCTGTATAAACGGTCTGAAAAATCAGTAACGGCCTGGTTGTATTCGTTTATTGTCATTTGTTTTTCGAACCTATTCGTACATAAGACGAAGAAGGACACAAGAAGTTACAGTAAAAATAAAATTTATATGCCTGTTAACGCCTTTTAAAATTTTTTAAAATTTGTTTGCTGAATGATGACTTATTTTTGTAAAAAAAAATAGCCATGAAGAAGATTATTTTAATGATAACCGGATTGGTATTTTTTACCATTCAGGTTTTTGCGCAGGATACAAACAAGGATAATAATCCTGACGAGCAGATTATTGTAAACAAACAATACGACGAAAATGGGAATTTAATTCAGTACGATTCTACCTATGTACATCAGTGGTCTTCGTCAGATAGTACTTTTCAGTTTTTATTTCCTGATGATCCGTTTTTTTCAAAACAAGGATTTCCTGATATTGAGCAATTTTTTGAGGACTTTCAAGGAGATTCGGTATGGGGTTTTATGCCGGATATTCCTGATATTAATGAAATGCTGCAACGTTTTCAAAATCAGTTGCAGGTAGATCCTGATTCTATTTTTAACAGAAGATCTCTAAAGTTTCATTCATTCGAGCAACAAAAAGAGTGGCAGCAGTTAATGGAAAAACACCGGAAGGAGATGGAAGATTTTAAGAAAAAGTGGGATCATAAATAAGAGGAGATGTCTGGGCGTAATAAATATTTCCCGGTCAGCATACTATTCCAAAGCTTTTGAGATTAATTTCTCATTTTATGCAGTGTAATTGAGAACAGCAGAATAAAAGGGATAGCGAATTAGCATATACTAATTCGCTATCCCTTAATATTTTATAATAGTCTGTTATTTATTCAATTATCTTAATCCAGTTGTGTGTGTCGGGTTCGTCGCCATATTGAATGGCACGTAGTTTACTGTACAATTTTGTCGACCACTCACCAGCTTCTTCCTGGTTTCCATATTTAAACCACTTGTCTTTATCATTATCATAAATCCCTTTAACGGGCGAAATAACAGCAGCAGTTCCACAAGCTCCAATTTCATCAAATTCCGCTAATTCTTCATACGGAACTTTGCGACGTTCAACTTTTAAGCCCATTTCTTCGGCCAAAACAATTAAACTCTTATTGGTAATTGAAGGCAAAATCGACTCCGATTCTGGAGTGATATACGTATTATTTTTAATTCCAAAGAAATTGGCCGGACCACATTCGTCAATGTATTTTTTCTCCCTGCTGTCGAGATAAAGAACAGCTGAAAAACCATTTGCTTTTGCTTTTTTGCCTTCGTACATGCTGGCTGCATAGTTACCGCCCACTTTGTATTTCCCGGTTCCTTGCGGCGCAGCACGGTCGAATTGGCGCATAATTACAAGGTTGGTTGGTTTAAATCCTTCTTTGAAATAAGGACCAACAGGCATAACAAAAACAATAAACAAATATTCTTCGGCAGGTGATACGCCAATTTGAGGACCTGATCCGATTAATAAAGGGCGAATGTACAAGGAAGCTCCCGAATCATATGGAGGAACAAATCGTTCGTTCTTTTTTATCGCAATACGAACAGCTTCTTCAAATTTTTCGACCGGAAGTTTTGCCATTAAAATACCATCGCACGAATTTTGCATCCGTTTTGCATTTTCATCCATGCGGAAAACACGTATTTTACCGTCTTTGCCTCTGAACGCTTTTAATCCTTCAAAAGCTTCCTGTCCGTAATGCAATGCCGTTGCCGACATATGGATATTTATCGTGTTTGAAGTGCTTACTTCTAGTTCTCCCCATTCTCCGTTTTTATAAGAACACCGCACGTTGTAGTCGGTGTCGCGGTAGCCAAAACCCAGGTTTTTCCAGTCGATATTTTCCATTATATTGTAATTCCTTTTAGTTTTTACCAGTTAAAGTGCACAATAATGTGTTTCAGTAGCAAAATAAGGAAATTTTATTTTAACATGGCACGAGAAAAGTCAAGGAAATGTGTCGCGGGAAATGTTTTACAACTGTTTACTATTGAATTAAGAGTTAATCCGAATTTTAATTACCGCTTTTTTGACCCAAACAGAATCGTTTAATTTAATACACGGCTGGTGTAAATCGTCGGGAAAGAAAATAACAAAATTTGCAGGTGTAACTTTTATATAGTCTCCGTCATCGTAATTATAAAACTCAAGATCCTTTTCTGCGTTGTAAGGTTCGCTTGTTTCTGCTTTATCTGGCTTACAAAGTCCAATTTGTTCCTCCCCTGAAATAATGTACTGAATATCGATGTATTTTTTGTGTGATTCGTATTTGGTTTGGTTTTTATCTTTCGATTGGTATTCATCGATTCCCACAAACAGGTTTTTGCCATCTATTTCGATTTTTCCGGGCTCCAAATTTTTAAGATCAGTTTGTTGCATAAACGAAAACGCCTGTTTCCACGGCCCTGGATTTTTATGGTAGGAAACGGCAAAAGTTCTTCTGTTTATCGAGAAATCGGGTTTTGCAGTCCAGCCTTCGAGCCACTGTCCGTTTTCAAACCAGTTGTTTATTTCGTCATCGGTCCATTTTTCAGGATTGCCGGAATTTATTGAGTTAGTCAAATTTTTCATTATCAGGTATTTATTTTTTTAGCTTTTTGTTGTTTTTGTGCCGGTCTTTATCGCGCGTTGTTTTCTTTTCTATATTATTCAGAAAAGCCTCGTTCAGATCTATTCCGGTTTGGTTGGCCAAACAAATCAGTACCCATAGTACATCGGCCATTTCATCTCCCAAATTGTAATCTTCATCCGATTTTTTAAACGACTGGTCGCCGAATTTGCGTGCCATAATTCGTGCCAGTTCGCCAACTTCTTCGGTGAGAATGGCCATGTTTGTAAGCTCGTTAAAATACCTTACTCCAATGGTTTTAATCCAGTTGTCGACTTGCTTTTGGGCTTCGGCAATTGTTAAATTTTGATCTTTCATAAGTAACCTATTTGTTCTTATTTGGTGTAGGTGAGTTAAAATTCTTTCTGTTTTGAGTCAATAATAATGGTTACCGGACCATCGTTTACTAATGCTACATTCATCATGGCTCCAAATTTTCCTGTTCCAACTTTCTTCCCCAATGCCAATTCCATTTGTGCAACAAATTTTTCATACATCGGAATAGAGAATTCAGGGCGTGCAGCTCGGATATAAGATGGGCGGTTTCCTTTTTTGGTGCTGGCTTGCAATGTAAACTGGCTTACCACAATAATATCGCCATCCACATCTTTCACCGAAAGGTTCATTATTCCGTTTTCATCATCGAACACACGAAGCTGAGTTGTTTTTTTTACCAAATAGTCGATGTCGTCAGTGTTATCTTCATTTTCAATTCCAACCAAAACAAGTAGTCCGTTTTTTATTGCCGAAATATTTTCATCTTCAACAGCAACCGAGGCTTTTTTAACTTTTTGAATAACTACCCGCATTTTTCTTCTAATTTATTGGCGAATTTAAAAAAACCGAAGCGTTTATCAACTTTTACGATATTATTTTGTTTAGTATTACATTCAATAAACTAAACAGAAAAATAATGATAAAGATAATTTCCGGCTTGTTACTTTTTTTAACCTTACCCTTTTTTATGCTTGCACAGAAAGCTTCCTTAAGTGGGAAAGTTGTTGATGCCACCAATAATCATCCGTTGCCGTTTGTTAATGTGGTGGTAAGCGGAACCTCCATTGGAACAGTAAGCGATGAAAAAGGACATTTTAAATTTGATAATTTGCAGCCCGGATTTATTCGAATTGAAGCCAGCTTTGTGGGGTATTCAAAATATAGTTCGGCCGAATTTGAAGTGAGCCGTGCTAATACTGCTTTTATTGAGATTAAGTTGGAAAAATCCCAATCAGAAATTGAAGAAGTTACAGTAACCGCTTCTCCATTTCGGAAAACAGCAGAAAGTCCTTTGTCGTTACGGACTATCAGTATTGGAGAGATTGAAAAGGCTCCGGGCGCCAATCGCGATATTTCAAAAGTAATTCAATCTTTCCCAGGAGTTCAGTCAACACCGGCTTACCGCAACGATATTATCATTCGTGGCGGTGGCCCCTCCGAAAGCCGTTTTTACCTGGATGGTGTTGAGGTTCCGTTTATCAATCATTTTGCAACACAGGGTGCTTCGGGCGGGCCTGTTGGAATTTTAAATGCCGATTTTATTCGTGAAGTAAATTTTTACTCGGGTGCTTTCCCGGCAAATCGTGGAAATGCCTTGAGTGGTGTGATGGAATTCAACCAGATTGATGGAAACGAAGAAAAATTAAAGTTTCAGGGAACACTGGGTGCTTCCGAAATAGCAGCTACGTTAGATGGTCCCATTGGCGAAAAAACCAACTTTGTTTTCTCGGTACGGCGTTCATATCTGCAGTTTTTGTTTAGTGTGCTCGAACTGCCATTTCTGCCTAATTTTACCGATATGCAATTTAAAACCCGCACCCGGTTTAACGAAAAAAATGAGCTTACATTAATTGGGTTGGGTGCAAACGATATTTTTGATTTAAACAAAGATATTGAAAATCCTGACGATGAGCAGAAATATATTTTAAGTGAACTTCCTGTAAATGAGCAGTGGAATTACACCTTAGGAGCGGTTTATAAACATTTTCGGGAAAACAGTTATCAGACTTTTGTTTTAAGTCGAAGTCATTTAAACAACAGCGCGTACAAATATTTCGAAAATGATGACAGTTCGGAAGACAATAAAATACTGGATTATACTTCAGAAGAAATTGAAAATAAATTACGGTTTGAAAACACCTCGCGTATAGACGGATTTAAACTGAATTTTGGCGGTGGTGTTGATTTTGTGACCTATAAAAACAGTACAGAGCAACGTAGGTATTACAATGATGAGTTGGTAAATATTAGTTACAAAACAAGCTTGGATTTCGTAAAATACAGTTTGTTTGCTCAAATAAGTAAAACGGTTTTAAACGAACGCCTTGCCTTATCGCTGGGGGTACGAACCGATGCAAATAATTATTCGGGTAGTATGAATAATTTATTGGAGCAGATTTCGCCGCGTTTTTCTGCTTCGTACAGTTTAACAAATAAATGGAGCCTGAATTTTAATACAGGGCGCTATTACCAACTGCCAGCCTACACAATGCTGGGCTACAAAGAAGAAGATGTGCTGGTAAACAAAGAAAACTATCTGAAATACATTGAAGTTGATCATTTAATTGGTGGTATTGAATTTCGTCCGCAGGCAGCAATACAATTAACAGCCGAAGCTTTTTGGAAACGCTACTCCGATTATCCTTTTTCGGTAAACGACCAAATTAGCCTGGCAAATAAAGGTGCAGATTATGGTGTTGTGGGCGACGAGGAAGTGCTTTCCGTTTCGGAAGGCCGGGCGTACGGCGCAGAGTTTCAAACACGCATAAATTCGCGCGATGGCTTTAATCTCAATTTATCGTACACTTTGGTGCGTAGTGAATTTAAGGATGCAGCAGGAACTAATATTCCATCAAGTTGGGACTCGAAACACCTGTTAACAGCCACTGCAACAAAAGATGTGAAACGAAACTGGCGCGTGGGAGGACGATGGCGTTTCGTGGGTGGGTTGCCATACACTCCCTGGGATCTGGAAAAATCTTCGTTGGTTGAAGCATGGAATTTAAAAGGCGGACCGTTTCTGGATTATTCACAACTTAACACTTTGCGGTTTAATCCATTTCACCAATTGGACATCCGAATTGATAAATCATATTATTGGGAAAAGTTAACTGCCAAATTTTACATCGACATTCAAAACTTGTATAACTTTCAGGCGCAGCAGACCGATATTGTTGTACGTGCCGAAGATGCGAACGGTAATTTTATTACAACCGATAACGGTACTCGTTACCAGTTAAATAGTATTGAAAGCGCCAGCGGAACGGTTTTACCAACTGTTGGAATCATTCTTCAATTTTAGATATTAGCAGGAGTTATATTTCAGATCATTATTGTTTCGTTTAAAAAGAGTTGTTAATTTTAGCAGCTTGAATCAACTAAAACGTATTAAATGATGAATCGAAAACTTCGAATGGGAATGGTTGGTGGAGGTACCGACGCATTCATTGGGGCAATCCATCGCCTCGCAGCTTTAATGGACAATCAAATTGAATTGGTTTGTGGCTGCTTTAGTGTAAACCCGGAAATATCTAAAGAATCGGGTAGACAATATTTTCTTCCGGAAGATCGTGTTTATGAAACTTACCAGGAAATGTTTGAAAAGGAAACACAACTTCCCGAAGGCGAACGCATGGATTTTGTGTCGATAGTTACACCAAACTTTGTGCATTTTGCTCCGGCAATGATGGCGCTGGATAATGGTTTTAATGTTGTATTGGATAAACCCATTACGTTTACTTTAGACGAAGCGCTCAAATTAAAAGATAAAATTGAAGAAACCGGATTAACATTCGCGTTAACACATACTTACTCGGGTTACCCGGCAGTAAAACAGGCAAAACAAATGATTGCCGAGGGCCGACTGGGAAAAATAAGAAAAGTTTTTGTAGAATACCCGCAAGGTTGGCTTTCATCGAAAGTGGAAGACGCAGGGAATGCACAGGCAAGCTGGCGTACCGATCCAAAACGTTCGGGGAAAGCAGGTTGTATGGGCGATATTGGCACTCACGCCCATCATTTGGCAGAATACATTATGGGTTTAAAAGTTACGGAAATTTGTGCCGATCTGAATGTTCTTGTTCCAAACCGTTTGCTGGATGACGATGGCGCAGCTTTTATGCGTTTCGAAAACGGAGCCATGGGAGTATTAATGGCCACGCAAATTGCCGCTGGTGAAGAAAATGCTATTCGTATTCGTGTATATGGCGAAAAAGGTGGCATTGATTGGGAACAAATGGAACCCAATACTTTAAAAGTGAAGTGGGTGGATCAACCCATGCAGGTGTTGCGTGTTGGAACCAGCATGGATACAGCTGTTGCTGCCCATAACACAAGAACTCCAGGCGGTCACCCCGAAGGTTATCTTGAAGCTTTCGCAAACATCTACAAAAATTTTGCACTTACCGTTCGTGCCAAGGCAAATGGAGAAGCGCCAACACCTGAGATGCTTGATTTCCCTGGCGTTGAAGATGGTATTCGAGGAATGCAGTTTATCGATACTGTTGTAAGCGCCGGTTACAACGATGAGGTAAAATGGGTAAAATTTGGGGAAGAAATCTAAAAAATATGGAGTGTTCAAAGTAAATAAGCATCAGCTGATTCTACTTTGAACACTTAACTTTAAATACTTAACTTTTTAGTTATGGCAAGACCAGTAACACTTTTCACCGGACAATGGGCCGATCTTCCCATTGAAACCATTTGCCAGAAAGCCAAAAGCTTTGGTTACGATGGCCTGGAACTTTGTACCTGGGGCGACCACATGGAAGTGGCTAAAGCAGATCAGGCGTATTGCGACAATAGAAAAGCACTTTTAGAAAAATACGACCTTAAATTATTTTCCATTTCAACTCATCTTGACGGACAATGTGTTTGCGACCCAATCGATAAACGTCATAAAAGTATTGCCAGTCCTCATGTTTGGGGCGACGGCGATCCGGAAGGTGTGCGGCAACGTGCTGCTGAAGAGATGGTAAAAACAGCCGAGGTGGCAAAAAAATTAGGACTCAGTGTCGTAAATGGATTTACCGGTAGCCCGATTTGGCACCTGCTTTATTCATTCCCGCCGGTATCAGCCGAAATGATTGAAGAAGGGTATGCTGAGTTTGCAAAACGCTGGAAACCAATTTTAGACGAATATCAAAGTCTGGGAATTAAGTTTGCATTGGAAGTTCATCCAACCGAAATCGCCTTCGATATTCATACTGCTCATTTGGCACTAAATGCATTGGACAATCACCCTGCTTTTGGATTTAATTTCGATCCCAGTCACCTAGGATATCAACATGTGGACTATGTACGTTTTATTTATGAATTTGCCGATCGTATTTTCCACGTTCATATGAAAGATGCCTACTGGAGCGATGTTCCGATGGGAGTTGGCGTTTTTGGCGGTCACATGGAATTTGGTGATAATCGCAGATACTGGAACTTCCGGAGTTTAGGACGCGGGAAAGTTAATTTCGAAAATATAATTAGAGCCTTAAACGACATAAAATACAACGGACCGCTTTCAGTTGAATGGGAAGACAGCGGTATGGATCGCGAAGCAGGTGCAGCAGAAGCATGTATGTTTGTGAAAAATATTGATTTTGCCCCTTCTGATGTAGCATTCGACGATGCGATGCAAAAGGAATAATATTAAGGGTAGCATTTAGTTGAAATGGATAGTTAACTTCAGAATTCCAATTTTTATTCACAAATATTTTAAGGTAGTTTAAATGAGTGAATTACTTTCACAGTATAAGAAAAAGTTTGGGCAGGATATGTTTGCCAAAACGTCGGGAATAGAATTACTTGACGCTTTCCCAGGGTATGCAAAAGCGAGTATGAAAGTTTGTGATAATCACCTCAATTCAGTTGGAGTTGTTCATGGTGGTGCAATTTTTACATTGGCCGACTTTGCTTTTGCTGTTGCATCAAATTCGAACGGAAGAATGGCCTTGGGCATTAATGCGGAAATTTCTTTTTTTAAAGCTTTAACAATGGGAACATTAACTGCAGAGGCAAAGGAGATTTCGATAAATAATAAACTGGCAACCTACCTGGTTGAAATAAAAAACGAAGAAGACGAACTTATTGCTCATTTTAAAGGAACTGTTTATCGAAAACGTGAAAAAATAGATTTTGAATAACAACCTTATTCCAACTAAAAAATTAGAAATAATGACAAATCGAAGAAATTTTATTAAAACATCGGCAATGGCAACCGCAGGTGTTGGACTTGTTGCCGGAATGCCAATGGCAATGAACTCGTGCGCCGGAGCAAACGATAAGCTTGTTTGCGGATTGATTGGTGCAAAAGGGATGGGATTTGCTGATTTAAAAGCATTTCTGGGACAGAAAAATACAGAATGTGCAGCAATTTGCGACGTTGATAAAAACATTTTAAATACACGAATTGCTGATGTTGAGAAAATTCAGGGAACAAAACCAAAAGGGTTTAAAGATTTCAGAAAATTGCTGGAAGAGCCTGGAATCGATGTTATAATTATTGGAACACCCGATCACTGGCACTGTTTACCCTTTGTTTACGCTGCTCAGGAAGGGAAATATATTTATTGCGAAAAACCACTTTCAAATACCATTGAAGAAATAAATGTGATGGAAAGAGCTGCTGAAAGGTATGGTACCATTGCACAAATTGGTCAGTGGCAACGCAGCGATAAACACTGGAAAGATGCTGTTGAATTTGTATATTCCGGGGAACTGGGTAACATTCGTACGGTACGTACCTGGTCGTATCAGGGTTGGATGAAATCGATTCCCGTACAACCAGACGGACCTGTTCCTGCCGGTGTTGATTATGATATGTGGTTGGGACCTGCAAAAGCAAGACCATTCAATCCAAATCGTTTTCACTTCAATTTCCGCTGGTTTTGGGATTATGCCGGTGGTTTAATGACTGACTGGGGCGTGCATATCATCGATTACGGTTTATATGGAATGAAAGCCAAAGCACCAAAATCGGTAATGGCAATGGGTGGTAAATTTGCTTACCCCGACGATGCTTGTGAAACACCCGATTCAATGCAGGCTTTATACGAATTTGATGGATACACGATGCTCTGGGACCATGGAACTGGTATAGACGGTGGCTACTACGGACGTACGCACGGTGTTGGTTTTGTAGGAAATAATGGAACTCTGGTGGTCGATCGTCAGGGATGGGAAGTAATTCCTGAAGGAGGGAAAAATCCGAAAATGAAACGTGTGGAAATCCAAAAAGGCGATGGCCAAGGGTTAAACAACCACATGGCTAACTTTATTGATTGTATTAAAAAGGATGATAAAAACACCAACTGTAATATTGAAATTGCAGCAAATACTGCACGCGTTTGTCATTTGGGTAATGTAGCGCTAAAAACCGGAGAACGTTTGTACTGGGATGCAGATAACAGCCAATTTATTGGTAACGACAATGCAAATCAGTATTTAAAAGCACATTATCGCTCTCCCTGGGAGTTGCCAAAAATTTGAAAATCATAATTGAGAGCTATTATAAATCCGCCATTTAAATTCTGAAGTGGCGGATTTTTTGTTTGTATCATTTAGGACAGGAAAATTTCTCTTTCTGGTTAAATTTGTATTTTTAATAAAATATTGATTAATGATAACAAGTACACTTCAGAACTTTATAAATGCTATTCCAAAGGCCGAACTTCACCTTCATATTGAAGGAAGTTTTGAGCCTGAGTTGCTTTTTGAAATAGCAGCACGTAACTCTGTTTCGTTAAAATACAAGTCGGTTAAAGAACTTCACAAAGCATATAATTTTAATAACCTTCAGGAGTTTCTGGATCTTTATTACGAAGGAGCGAATGTACTTTTACATGAACAGGATTTTTTCGATCTGACCTATGCATACCTACAAAAATGCCATGTTGAAAATGTGGTGCATACAGAAATATTTTTTGATCCTCAAACGCACACACAACGTGGAATAGGCTTTAGTACAGTTGTTGGGGGAATACAAAAGGCGGTGGATAAAGCAAAAAATGAATTAGGAATAACCACTCGCTTACTTCCAAATTTCCTACGTCATTTAAGTGAAGACGAAGCGATAAAAACATTTAAGGAGGCACTTGAATTTCGTAAGTTGTTTGCGGGATTTGGTCTTGATTCGTCGGAAATAGGACATCCACCGGCTAAATTCGAAAGAGTATTTCGGATGGTTCGGGATGAAGGCTTTCCTGTGGTAGCACATGCCGGAGAAGAAGGCCCGGCACAGAATGTTTGGGATGCGCTTAATCTTTTAAAAGTGGCCCGAATCGACCACGGTGTTCGCTCAGTTGAAGATGTTCTTTTGTTGAAAGAACTGGCACTTAAACAAATTCCGTTAACCGTTTGTCCACTTTCAAACCTGAAGTTGAAAGTGGTGAAGAAAATGAAAGATCTTCCATTAAAAACGTTATTGGAGAACAACATTCTTGTAACAATTAACTCCGACGATCCGGCTTATTTTGGTGGCTATGTGAATGAAAATTACATAGCAGTGGCAGAGGCTTTTAGGTTAACTCGTAAGGATGTAATTACTTTGGCCGAAAACTCCTTTAAAGCAAGTTTTCTGAGCAAGGAAGAAAAGGAAGAATGGATTGGGAAACTGAATCTTTATAAATAGTTGGATTCAGGCAATTCTGTGTTATTTAGAACAATAGAAATTCTTATTTTTAACATGAAATAAAAAATATTAATTATGACTTATTTACCAACTGAATCGAGATATGATACCA
This sequence comes from Draconibacterium aestuarii, assembly GCA_026671195.1. Lineage (GTDB taxonomy): Bacteria > Bacteroidota > Bacteroidia > Bacteroidales > Prolixibacteraceae > Draconibacterium > Draconibacterium aestuarii. Next base: position 311,863 of record JAPOHD010000029.1, read on the forward strand.
TGCAATACAATCGTTGCGGAAAGTGGGGCTTAAAATTGCCTGCTGTTTCGCTGGGATTGTGGCATAACTTCGGAGGAATTGATTTTTTTGAAAATGGACGTGCAATGGTACACCGTGCATTGGATTTGGGAATTACCCACTTTGATTTGGCCAATAATTACGGTCCTCCTCCGGGATCTGCCGAAGAAAATTTTGGGAAAATATTAAAGCAGGATTTGAGTGCCTACCGCGATGAGCTGATAATTTCGTCGAAAGCCGGTTACCTGATGTGGCCCGGACCTTACGGAGAGTGGGGAAGCCGTAAATCTCTACTGGCCAGCCTCGATCAGAGTTTAAAACGAATGGGATTGGAATATGTTGATATTTTTTATTCACATCGGCCCGATCCGGATACGCCGCTGGAAGAAACCATGATGGCACTTGATCGTGCTGTTCGTTCCGGAAAAGCATTGTATGTAGGTATATCTAATTATCCTGCCGATATGGCGAAAGAGGCCTCACACATTTTAAAAGAACTGGGAACACCGTGTTTAATTCATCAGCCAAAATATTCGATGTTTGAGCGTTGGGTTGAAGACGAGTTACTTGATGTTTTGGAAGAAGAAGGAATTGGTTGTATTCCGTTTTCGCCACTGGCACAAGGTTTACTAACCAATAAATATCTTAAAGGTATTCCTGAGGGATCGCGGGCTACACGCGAAGTTTTTTTGAAAAAGGAGCATGTAGATACGGCACATGATAAAATTGTTGCGCTTAATGCAATTGCTCAACAACGCGGACAATCGTTGGCTCAAATGGCTTTGGCCTGGATTCTCAGAGATAGAAGAATTACTTCAGTATTGATAGGTGCCAGCTCGGTTAACCAGTTGAATGATAATGTTGATATGCTTAAAAATATTGTTTTTTCTGATGAGGAATTAGATACAATTGAGAAGGTTTTAAAGTAATAAATTGATCAAAAAAATAAGGCATAAAAAAAGCTCGCTTTAAGCGAGCTTTCTCATTTAATATGGTTCTGAAATTACATTCCAAGTAATTTTTCTACTCCCCAAAAGAGAGTAAAAATAACTGCCACGCCGGCAATTGTACCTGCTGCCAAAGTAAGTAAAATGTTTGTTGGCAACATACGTTTTTCATTCTCAGGATTTGTCTGAATGACAATCTGATTTTGATTTGTTTTTGTTTCCATTCTTTTCTTATTTATTATAGCCAAATTTGATAGTATTCTCTGTTTTCTGGTTATCACAAATTGGGCCTTTTTATATTCTTCAATCCATAAAAGACTAAAAAGTATTTTGCAAAGATATGGTATTTGAACAAAACATGCTATATAACATGTGATATTTTTGCCTTTGTTAAATTGGTGTTAACGTGCATGTTACAAAAAACGACAAAGTATTTACTGGAAAATTATATCGACGTAAGTCCAATAAAAGGGTAGAATAAGCACAAAAAAGGGGGAATTGAAATCAATTCCCCGGGGTAATATCTGAATATTTTGTTTGATTAAATTGCCGATTCAAATTGTTTCAGAAAGCGTACATCATTTTCAAAGAAATGACGTATATCTTTTATTCCATAGCGTAACATGGTAATTCGTTCAATGCCCATTCCAAAAGCAAAACCAGTGTATTTACGGCTGTCGATATTACATAGTTCAAGCACACTTGGATCAACCATTCCGCAGCCCAAAATTTCTAACCAACCTGTGTATTTACATACATTACAGCCTTTTCCCCCGCATATTGAACAACTAACATCCATTTCTGCACTTGGCTCGGTAAACGGGAAGTACGATGGACGTAACCTGATTTTAGTGTCAGCACCAAAAAGCTCTTTTGCAAAATGCAGAAGTGTTTGTTTCAGGTCGGCAAATGATACATTCTCGTCAACATATAATCCTTCAATCTGATGGAAAATACAGTGCGAACGGGCCGAAATAGCTTCGTTTCGGAAAACGCGTCCCGGGAAAATAGCACGGATAGGTGGTTGTGTGCGTTCCATCACACGAATTTGTACACTCGATGTGTGGGTACGCAACAAAACATCAGGATCTTTTTCAATAAAAAATGTGTCCTGCATGTCGCGGGCCGGATGCTCAGGCGGAAAATTCAAAGCCGAAAATACATGCCAGTCGTCCTCAATTTCTGGCCCTTCGGCAACAGTAAAACCAAGACGCGCAAAAATGTTGATAATCTCGTTTTTTACCAGCGAAAGCGGATGGCGGGTTCCTAATTTCATAGATTCGCCAGGCATGGTTAAATCTAATCCTGAACCTTCGCTTCCATTACTTTCAAAGCTGTCCTTCAATGAATTAATTTTGTCTAAAGCAAAGTTTTTCAGTACGTTAATTGCCTGTCCAACTTCCTTTTTTTGCTCCGGAGGAACGGTTTTAAAGTCGTTAAAAAGTTGGCTAATACTCCCTTTTTTGCTGATATATTTTATACGTAGTTCTTCAACTTCTTCTTTACTCGAAGCAACTACTTTTTCTATTTCTTCCTGTAATGCTTTGATTTTGCCTAACATTATCCGCTTTTTTAATGAGGTGCAAAGATAATCATTCATATTAAAACTATTCAAACTCTGTCTTCTTGTTTTGAATTTGATAAAATAGGACTTGCCGGGATTCCTGTTTTATGCCAATTTTCAAATTGATTTGTTGGGAATAATGTTTTTACATACTTTTGCATCCGAAATTCTGGTCCCGTAGTTCAACGGATAGAATAGCAGTTTCCTAAACTGTAGATATGGGTTCGATTCCCGTCGGGACTACACATAATGGTACATAATGGGTGAAAGAGAGGATGTTGAGTTCTCTCTTTTTTTGTTTTAACGATTTTCTACCAAAAACAATATTTTTTAGACTTAGAATTTTTTAATGTATTGCGCATTGCTGTAATATACTATTTGAATATTTTGGGAGGCCAGAACAGCCTCCCATTTTTTCTCATGTTCCACAATGGTTCACTCCATCGCTTTCTTTCTCATGTTAAGGGATAAGCACTTAAATCCTTTTTTGTGGGAGAAGAATAGCTTGGAACACATCAAGTGCTTATATGCCTAATATAATTACAACATGAGAATATTTTACAGTTTCGTCTCTACCCTTTCACGAATTGAAACTAGTGTATAATTACCTTATTTGCCCTTCTGCTTATCCCATTATCGACGACAAAGAAATAAGCACCGGGTTTAAATTCGGTTAATGGAATTGTTGTTTTGTTCTTATTAATTGAATACTGATGAATAATCTTTCCTGTAATATCTATTATTTGTAATCTGCAATTTTCATTATTTCCCATTTCAAGGGTTAGCTGTTCTGACGCAGGATTCGGATAAATACGAATTTCATGCATGGCAAGATTACCTGCATCAGTAATTCCTGTAACTGCATCCGAATAGTAATAAAAGTCTTTCGTGTCGAGTTCCCAATCAGAGGCAGTACTTTTTAAGCTTGAATGTTTATACCAGTGTATCTGTTTAATTTGTCCTTCGGCATCATAAAAGTATTCATGTTTCCATTCATAGTCCCATTCATTGTTAACACTGTCGTATGTGCAATATTCATGTTTGTATAAATACTTATTTTTATATTCATAAAGATTGCATTCACAAGAATCCCATTGATTTTTGATGCTGTCGTAACAAAACTGATATTGTTTCTCAAGTTGATTGTTAATGTTATATTGAAACTCATGTTTATATTGCCATGCCCATTGATTTGCTACACTATCCCATCTGTACTGACAACAAGAATCCTGGCAGTTTAAATAGTTGTAGAAATACTCATACTTGTAATAATTTTCCCATTCATTGGCTTCATCATTCCAGCAATACATTAACTGATGAGTAACAGAATCACTGTTGTTATATTCATATTCGTATTTGAAAGCATTTTTCCAGGTATGCGATATTGAGTCCATTTTCTGTGTAACATTGCTTTCTTTTTTGCCATACTTATATCCATATGTATTCTTAATGGTTTTTTGCCATTGAGCAGTTATGGAGTCCATTACATAAACAGCACTTTTAGTAAGTTCACCTTCCGAATTATAAGTGTACTCATTTTTAACCTTTTCCTGCCAGCCATTTTGCCACTGATATTGAATTTCTTCTCTAACAGTCTGGTTTTCGTTGGTGCTCTTTTGATACTGAATTTTGTACTGATAAGATGAGTCGTTCCCATAATACTTGAACTGAACCATTGAATCAAGTTGATTTTGATTGTCCATAACGAAGTAATCAGGATGGAAGCTTGCTTCATAAGCGTTTACGCTTTGAATTTTATGATTCTGCCAGTCTTCTTCGATCGCAAAAGAAGGTTGGTAAAACCCAACAATTAATCCCATAATAAGGAGTGAAAGTAAAAGTTTTTTCATGGTTGATTTTTTTTAGTTCTTATTACTATGTACTTATCCGAATAAAAAACATTTTACCCTACCTGAGTTTTCCCTTTTTTAGAAAATATTTTCAGAATAAAACTGTTAAGTCCAGCAGTTTATAGTTTTCATAATGAAACAGTGTTAATGTGCTCGCTAATTAGGTTATATCACGACCCAATTAATTACTCTACTTTTCTAAAAAAGTTACATAAGTGTCTTCGAAAAATGTAACATTGGCTGTTAGATTAAAATAGCTGGAATTCGTTTTGTCAACTTCAGTAAGTTAGCTCATCGTAAAACTATTTATTGTTTGGGTTTTCTGGTAAAATTGCATGCTGTAATGGAAAGTATAAAGTTGAGTTTGAAATTTCGCAACTTCCGGGCAATTCGATGAATTATCCTATTCTCAGCCCGATTTAAATTAGCGATGTGTTATTTGGAACATGTGTTTGTGGTAATTTGGACATTCAAGGATTTTTCATTCGGTTAATCAGCTTTTTAGATGCAGTTGTTACGGATTAAAATTACAGGGCCTGAAATACCCAACAAAAAGCTCCATAATTATAAAATCTAAAAAGTATCACTTAGATTTATAGAAAATTCAATTGATTGAACTGCAATTAATTTAGAAATTTCACTACTTAAAATGAAAATAGATGACCAGAATTAGTTTTGAAGAAATGAAGTCCATCATAAAAAGGGCATTGCTAATAGCTGGCATGCCTGATGCAAAAGCAGATGAGTGTGCGCAAATCCATACCGCCTCAAGTAGAGATGGAGTTTATTCGCACGGACTTAATCGTGTGGAACGGTTTGTCGAATATATTCGCAAAGGATGGGTGGATGTGGATGCAGAGCCAACTTTGGACCTGAATCTTGGAACTTTCGAAATTTATAATGGTAATTTAGGACCAGGAATTTTAAATGCACAATTTGCCATGAACCGGGCTACCGAAATTGCCAAAACAAATGGATTGGGCCTGGTAGGTTTAAATAATACCACACATTGGATGAGGGGTGGTGCTTATGGTTGGCAGGCTGCCGAAAAGGGATTTATTGGAATATGCTGGACAAATACAGAATCGTGCATGCCGGCTTGGGGAGCAAAAAGTTGTGGCATAGGTAATAATCCATTTATAATGGCAGTACCGCGCAAAGGTGGACATATTGTTCTCGATATGGCTATGTCGCAATATTCATACGGAAAACTTCAGGTTACCCGCCTAAATAATGAGCGGCTTCCTTTTACTGGCGGATTTGACAAAGAAGGAAAACTTACTGATTTGCCTGGACCAATTGAAGAAACCAGGCGCCTTTTACCCATGGGTTATTGGAAAGGATCTGGTTTTGCTGTTTTGTTGGATGTAATTTCAGCACTACTTTCTGGAGGCCTTGTTACGGCGGGAATTGACAAATCGGGGAAAGGAAGTTGTGGCAGATGCTGTCAGGTTTTTATCGCAATCGATCCGTTAAAAATGAATACGCAGGAGTATATTGATGAAGTCTTACATGATACGATTCAGCAAATTAAAGCTTCAGAGCCTGCTGAAGATGGGGGAGAGATTTTTTACCCGGGTGAAAAATCGTTAAAAACCAGATACGAAAATATGGAACTTGGAATCCCGGTGGATGATAGTGTTTGGGAGAAAGTGAAAAAATTGGCACAAATCACTCCATGAATGTTTGCTTCATTGCACTTCGAAATCAATTTTCATTGTGATTGAATTTTTAACAGAAAAAGTAATTCTGCTTAACTCGTAGTAGTTGCTTAATAATTTTTGAGCAGATGTTTATTCTGATTGAGTTCTATTGGAACCAATAAAAACGAATACAAGCACAAATTCAAAAATTAATTAAAAAAATACTTAAGCCCATCTGGACATATGGTCGTTAAATTGATTGATGAGTTTTTGGACATACCTGATATGAAATAACATAATAAATATGAAGTAAACAAAATGTGCGCATGTATTTGATTTTAAGTCAACATTTTTTAAAAATATCCATGCAAAATCTTTGTAAACTCAACAGAATTTTGTTCATTTGTATATCGTGCGTTCAGCACGATGTGTGTTTGGGGGTTAACATTAGTAAAAGGGCAGTTGTTGAACTGCCCTTTCTTCGTTTAATAGGCTAAACGAAACTTTATTTTTACTAAAAGAAAGTACTTCACCTGCTATGTAAATTACCACCAGAATCTGTATAGTCTTCTCACGAGGAAAAATCAAAAAATAGTTTGTAAATTTATTTTTTTCATAAACTAAAATCTTCCCAAACGATTTGTGTTTATTAAACAAAAACCATGAGTGATAATTATTATTCGATGCACTTGTAATTTTGATGAATACTTTCTTTCAAAAAACGGAAGAACAATAGACTCTTTAATTTACAAATTATGAAAAAAATAAGTCTCGTTTTTGCGGTACTTTTACTATCTCAAATCGCAATTGCTCAGAAAAAAATAATCGTTTCTGAAGAGAATTCTGATTCTATTAAAAGAATAAATGAAATAAGCCTTGTTGTAACTGACTTAATTGACGGAAGTTATCAGTTTAGGTATGAAAGAAAAATGGGAACCCATATTTCGATTGGTTTAGGAGCTGCAGTAAAAAGCAAAGACGGATTAGTTAGTATTTCAGGAATAGATAAGAAGCAAATTAAAACAGGCGATATTGTATATTCGGGGTTTAAGCTAATCCCCGATGTGCGTTATTATCTAAATAAAACTCAACAATATCAGCTCGATGGATTTTACTTTGGAGCATATTCAAAGTATTTTCATTTTAATTCGAATATTAATGGAACCTATATAAACAAAAGCGAAAAAGAATATCCAATAAACCTGGATGCAAGAATCCGAATTTTATCACTCGGTTTAATGGTTGGCTATAAGTTGGCTGTTACTAAGCGACTTAATATCGATTTTCTGATTTTAGGTCCAGGAACAAGTAGGCAGAAATATCGTTTAGATTTCCGGGAATTTCTTCCCGATGAGTTTTACGATGATTTAAATGAGGCACTTAAAAATTTTAGTGTCTATGATTTAATTAAAAGTGATTTTCGGTTTGATGTTCAAGATGCCAAAACTCAATTCACTACCATTTCTTTTCGATATGGGTTGACAGTAGGTTATACTTTTTAAATAATTTGAAAGATGTAATACATTAATGATAAGAACACAAGTATTCGTAATCAATGTTTTATTAAGCATTAAATCCTTATTTTTGAGCCGGAAACAAGCGAAACAAACCATATATAAATATCGTTGTTTTCTTAATCAGAAATAAAAGAAGTATTAAACTAATTTCAAAAAATGAAAAAACTATTCTTTATAACCATGTTTCTTATCGCTTTCGTATTTGCAAATTCTCAAACATTTAAAAGTGAAATTGAAAGTGCGATTGAAGAGTTTGAGAAGGGTAAAAGAGTAATGGTTTCCAACTTTGTTGACCTGCCTGAAAATAATGTATTCTGGACTATTTATGATGAATTTGAAAAAGAACGCGAAGTGTTTGCAAAGAAACAAAAGGAAATACTTTTAGAATACATTGATAACTATTCGAATTACAGCGAAGAACGACTCGAAGTAATTATGGATAAGAATATTGAAAACAGAAACAATATTGAAAAGCTGAGAATGCGGTATTTCAAAAAGATTAAGAAAGAATGTGGTTCTAAAGTAGCTTCTCAATTTTGGATGGTGCAACGCTATTTCGAATCAACTTTAAATTCCAGAATTTTGGGACAATTGCCAATTTTAGAAAATTGAAAAATTCAAATGTTAATATATAAGTGCAATTGTTACCGAGTCAGGCTAATTTGTTGCTGAGACTCCCCAAAATTCATTTATATTTTACAACACTACCTATTTATAAGCTGGAGCTCAAACAAAGGAATAAACTGAATTTGAGATTTCTGCAATAAAAATAATCGTGCAAATTTTTGTGTCTGTATATCTCTCGAATGAATTTATGTGCTTTTTTTAGATCAAGCATGAAGAGAAAATCCTTAGGCAACCATATAAAATTTCTTAAACTTGGAAGGGAAAGAGCAATTTGCAGATTTAATTAATATTAAAAGTGTTTTATTTACTGCTGAGCAACAGAAAGAGTTAACTGTGCTCGTAGAAAAAACTTCGAATGAAGTATTATAAATTTGAGAGTAAACATATTGAACCGGCTAATTCCGGATTTAAAATTATAGAGATAAATTCAAACAACCGAAATTCGTTAAACTTGTTTGATTATTTGTTCTGTCAAATTATTTTACTGAACTTATGTTGTCTGTTATGAATCAATTAAAATATATAATGAAGAAGAGAGAATACTTATTCGTATTAATGGTTTTGTTCATCTCATTTTCAGTGAACGCTCAAAAATCAGAACAAAAGGAGAAATCGGCCAAAAAGGAAAAGAAGCTCTCAATTATTCCACTCCCTGCAATTGCTTATAATCCAACAAATGGCTGGTTAATGGGGGTAGCTCCAGGGGCAAGCTGGTTTATGGGTGATGCATCGAATACCAGTATTTCATCAGGATTGGGAACCTTAATTTATACCAGTAAAAAACAGTTTCTTTTTACCGCTAAAACCAATGTTTTTTTAGACGATGATAGCTGGAACTTAATGGGAGACTGGCGCTATTTTATTACATCTCAACCTACTTATGGTCTTGGTTCGGGACCGCAAACTGCCAAACCGGTGGGCAACCGAATCGAATTTCAGGATGGACTGTTCAATTCACCCATTCCAGACGAACAGATGATGGATTTTAACTATTTGCGTTTTCACGAAACTGGGTTAAAAAGAATACAGGATTCGCGCTATTTTGTAGGGCTTGGCTATCATCTTGATATTCATTCAAAAATAGAAGATAATTTTCTTGATCTCGATGCTGAAGAGCCCGTGATTACGAGTCATTATGCCTATCAAACCCTAAAAGGATTTTCAACTGAAAAATATACACTTTCAGGAATATCATTCAATGCTTTGCTCGACAGTCGCGATAATGCGATTAATTCGTACAGTGGGAGATATGCATTTGTGAATTTGCGTATAAATCCAGAATTTCTTGGGAGCGATAAAAGTTCGACACTGCTTTGGTTGGAATACCGGGATTATCTTCATCTTGATCCCAAACGGCCTCGTCATCTGATTGGATTCTGGACTTATGGATGGTTTGTAACCTCGGGCGATGTTCCGTATCTGGATTTACCCGCAGTGGGCTGGGACCAGTTCGGTCGTTCAGGGCGGGCATATACACAAGGCAGAATTAGAGGCGAGGATCTGGTATATGGAGAAGTTGAATACCGTTTCCCACTTCAGAAAAATAAGGAAACTTTTGGAGGAGTTGTGTTTGTAAATACAACAACTGCCAGTAACCGCACCGCTGATATTAATCTGTTTAAATACATGGATTTTGCTTACGGTACCGGATTGAGGATCATGATAAATAAAAAATCGAGAGCCAATCTGAGCCTCGATTACGCCGTTGGTAAACATGGTGCCAGTGGATTTTATTTTGGCATAAACGAGGTATTCTAACATGAATTAACCATTGCTTTGGGTGTGTTACTTGTTTAAGTGGCTGTAGTATATTGATTTATAGTTTTGATATTGGGCAAATAATATTTTATTTTTGGAGTAACCAGGACGAACACAATTTGTTTGTTATGAAGTAAGAAATTTCCAGTGCTATGAAAAATTACGGAGCAAGTATCACATTCTGCCTTTTTATCATTTTGGGATTGTCATCTTGTGTAACAACGATGAAATATACTTGGACAAAAGAGAATTTCGAAAGCAAAAAATTTGACAAGATTCTGGTTTTGGTAATCGGGAACAATCAGGAAGCCAGATCAATATTCGAAAATACCATTGTAAAAGCTTTGGCAGAAGAAAATATTCATGCGGAAAACAGCTTAAAACTATTTCCCCCAATAATTAGTATCGACAAACTCAGCGAAAATGCCATTGAATCGAAAATAAGAGTGGCAGGTTACGATGCAGTACTGGTTTCGAGCCTTGTGGATGTTAAGTCGCAGGAAGTGTTCGAGTACAGTGGGTATTATCATCCTTATAATTATCGGTTTCCAAGACACATTTATTATGGATATGGTTATGTATACCGGCCGGGATACTATCGACAGGAAAAGTCGTATGTAGTTGAATCGCGTTTATTTGATGCAACAGAAGCTTCAGCCGAAGATGCAATAATTTGGTCGGGGCAGTCGGAACTTGTCGATCCCCGATCTTTTGATTCAGGAGCGAAAGAGCATGCATTTTCAATGGTAAAAACCTTGTTGAAATCAGGAGTTCTTCAAAAACCTTAGAACGAATTGATTACTGTTGGATTAGGCTCTAGAATGCGAAACGTGGCAATACTCCGTATTAAAATTAAATAACGATAAAGTAGATACGGACTAACAAAAATTTTGCGGGAAAGAGGATAGGGAGTTAGCGTTATTTTAAGTCTTTCCCATGCTTTGCGGACGCCACACCAATTGGAATATTTACTTTTATAGTAAAAGAGTTATGGTTACTGCCTGACCGATCTTTGAACACTTTTGTAAAACCCTGGTAGTAGCGCACGCCAATTGTCCATCCTTCGCCATTTAACAGTTTGTATCCCGTGCCAAATGCAACACCGGCATTAAACCAGTTCAGAAGATCGTCGTTGTAATCTTTAATTTTTACTTCACGGTTGTCAACATCTGATTCAAATTCTACATAACTGTTGTAATTCCAACCAAACTGAGGCCCCGCTTCAACATACATGTGATTTTTGAACTTGTAATTGGCTAAAATCGGAACCGTAAAAGTTTTTACTTTCTGCGAATATTTCCCTTCAACATCTTCAATTTCCGCTTCAAGGAATTCTAAATCGTTTTCTGTTAAATTTCTTAGGCCAAATCTCGACTGGGCTTGTAATCCGGTGTGTAAAAACAATTGATCTTTCATCCTGATATCGAAGTAGAATCCTAAATTCAGGTTGGCTAAATTACTGCTTGATTCGAAACCATATATTTGGGTGAAATTAACTCCTCCTTCCAATCCGAATTCCAAATCAGCAGAATTTAGTTTGTCTCCAAGCAGGAGCGAAATCAGGATTTGAGACTGAGCACAATTGGCAACCACAATTAGTCCCAAAAGGATGAGTATTTTTTTCATTATAAAAGTTTAAAATAGTGGGTGCTTTATTTACGTCCTAAAGATAAAAATAAAAGATGTTAATAATTGGGAAAGAAAGTCAATTCTCAGAATACTTTTAATGTCTGTTTAGGTTCAACCGTTAACTTGCATTCTTGTTTATCAAGTTGAAAAACGCGAAATTGGTAGAAATTAAGAATAGATAAAAAATAAAAACAAAAAGTGTGAAAAAATTATTGGTGGGAGCATTAATCCTGCTGTTTGGGAGTTCGTCATTTGCTCAAGGAGTAGAGTTAACTCCGGTTTTTGGGTACTCCTTTGCCGGGAGGGTGAATAATTACGGAAGATATTTTGATGTAAGAGACAATGCGATTTATGGAGGTATTTTAAGTGTTGAGGTCGATCATCTCTCTTATGTAGAATTAAGTTATCAGCGAAGCGATACCGAAGGTTATACGCGCTATGATAATATTGACATGGCGGTTGAACACTATCAGGTTGGAGCTTTACGGGAATTTCAGGAAGGTATGATTGTGCCATTTGCCAAAGTAAGTCTTGGAACATCGCGGTATGTGCAAAAGTCGCAGGGTGATGAACGGGTTTGGTTTTTTTCGGGAGGAATTGGCATTGGCGCCAAGGTGTTTTTAAACGATCGTATCGGTTTGCGATTCTTCTCTAATTTAATGATGCCACTCGAATTCAACGGTGCAGGATTTTGGTGTGGCATTGGTGGCGGAGGTGGCTGTTCAGGAGGTGTGGATTTTAATGTTCCTTTGGTTCATTGGGATTCAGGAGTCGGACTAATTATTGATATTGGGAAGTAAACCTCAAAAAAAAACGGCACACCTTTTGTTTTTATGCACAAACATTTAAAAATAAGGATTATGAGAACAATAATAGTATCACTCTTTCTGATGATGAGTACAATGTTATTCGCCCAAGAAACAGAAAGCGAATTATCATGGCCCAGAGAGATTGTAGAAAATGAATATACCATTACGCTTTACCAGGCACAGCTGGAATCGATGCAAAAGAATATACTTAGCGGGAGAATGGCTTTGTCGATTAAAAAAGGCGATGAATTAATATTTGGAGCACTTTGGTTTAATGCCCGGTTAGCTACCGATTTGGATGAAAGAACAGCAGTTTTAGAGGCCTTTGATATTCCTGAAATTAAGTTTCCCGATGTTGATGATGAGTCAAAAATCGAAAGTCTCAAGAAAATTATCAAAGCTGATCTGGAATCAATTGATCTTGAAATGTCGCTTGACAGGATTTTGGCCGATTTGGAAGATGTGCAAACAGAGCAAACACTTAGCGATCAGCTAAGAAACGAAGCGCCTGAGATTTATTACAGAGACAATCCTACTGTTTTGGTAATAATTGATGGAGAACCGATTTTAAAAGAGGTGGATAATACAAAGCTGGAATCCGTAATTAACACTCCGTTTCTGATTCTGAAAAAGAAAGACGCCTATTACATAAAAGGGGGTAAACATTGGTACGAGTCGAAAACACTCGTCTCGAATAATTGGGATGTAAGGAAACGTGTGCCCAACGATGTATTAAAGGCAGCCGAAAGCATGTTGGACCAAACTGAAGCCGAATCCGATGAAGTCGGATCGGATGAAGTACCCGGCTTAATTGTAACCACAAAACCATCGGAAATTATATTGTCGGATGGTAAACTGGAATACGAACCCATCGGAGAAACCTCGTTGTTGTATGTTAAAAATTCGGAAAACGATATTTTGCTGGATATTACTTCGCAGCATCATTTTGTTTTGATAAATGGCAGGTGGTATAGTTCGAAGACCCTGCAAGACGGTGCCTGGGGATTTGTTGAACCGGAAGACCTTCCTGAGGATTTTGCTGCAATACCGTCGGAGGCTACCATTGCTTCGGTAAAAGTTAGTGTGCCCGGAACAGAAGAGGCCAGGGAAGCGATGTACGAACAACAAATGCCACAAACAGCTGTTGTCGATCGTAAAACAGCAACCACAAAAGTTACGTACGACGGATCTCCAAATTTTGAGAAAATGGAGGGAACATCGGTTCAGTATGCAATTAATACTGAAAGTACGGTTATCAAAATAGACAAAACGTATTATTGTGTCGACGATGGAATTTGGTTTGAATCGTCGAACCCGGATGGCCCCTGGATTGTTTCGGATAAACGTCCGGAGGAAGTAAACGAGATTCCGCCAAGTGCACCGGTTTACAATGTAAAATATGTGTATATCTACGATTCAACACCCGAAGTTGTATATGTTGGTTATACACCTGGATATTACCACTCGTATATGTATGGGGGAGTAGTTGTGTACGGAACCGGATATTATTACCGACCCTGGTATGGAAGCTATTATTATCCACGACCAATGACATACGGTTTTGGTGTGCACTACAATCCATACACAGGTTGGGGATTTTCCGCCGGATTTAGTTATGGCTGGTTTCGGTATTCCATGTACTCGCATCCCGGGTATTGGGGACCGTGTGGGTACCGTCATGGCTATCGTCATGGTTATTATCGGGGCTACCACCGCGGATTTCACAGTGGTTACAGGCCCGGATATGTCAGAGGCAGATATGACTCAAGAAATGTGTATAAACGACGTGATACCGGGGTAAGGTCAACCTCCCGTGATCGTGTGGCTTCGCGACCTGCCAATAGCAGAACTGCACGCCCGGCAAACAGCAGGGCCAATAATGTTTATACCGACAGAAACGGAAACATTTACCAAAGAGATAATCAGGGAAACTGGAATCAGCAGAATAAACGACCGGCAACTACACGGCCCGCTAATTCTACAAATAGGCCCGGGCAGGCTACCACAAGGCCGTCAACAAGTACACGACCTGCAACGTCTAGCAGACCCACGCAAACAACCAGACCGACACAGTCAACACGGCCTGCGCAATCAACAACGCGGCAGTCACAGAATACGCGTCAAACTCAGTCAACTCAAAGGTCCGGAAGTTCAACCCGTTCTTCTTCAACAAATAATCAGCTTCAACGCGATTATCAGAACAGAAGCCGGGGAACTCAGAATTATCAGAATTTCCAGAAAAGTAAAACAACAACTGCATCGCCGCAGCGAAGTACGCCACAGCGAAGTACTTCTACTCCACAAAGAAGTTCTTCCAATGGAGGAAGTCGCCGGTAGTGTTTAAATTTGTACAAAAAAAGAGCGGATGAAACTTATATTCATCCGCTCTTTTTTATTTGTTTGGCAACTATTATTTCTGTACAACTTTATTCTTTGCCAGTTCTTTCACTATAATATTTGCCAGTTTTTTCGATTCTTCATCAATCGATTTAACATTCGCTGACTTGGTTTGTGTACGATACAACAACTTTTCCGAGGCAACATCGTAAAGATTACATTCTATAAAATAGGTCGATTTATCAGTAAAGTAGCCATTGTCGTGAATGGTTCCCAAAGAATAGCTGTAGTAGTCGTAATACGAACCGCCACCTTCCAGTTCGGTTCCGTAATATCCTGTACCTCCAAAATTAAAATTACGGTCTTTCACCCAGCGTTCCTCTGTAATTTGGTTGAACAGGGTGACTACCATCAATGCGTCAATATTATTCTCTGTAACTTTTTTTATAATAAATTCTTTTGCTTTTTCCGGGTTCTCAGGATCTTTAATTAATTCATTTAATTTTCCTGCCATCGGGAAAACATCATAGGTTGGCATGGCTTGTATTCCGTTTTCCTTTAACTCATCAACAATTGATCTTTCTGTTATATAACGGTTTGAGGAGTTCGGGAAAAGTACAGCAACTCCAATATTTTTGTATTCTTGTGGCGTATTCTCTTTGTCAGACCACGAATTAATTAACTGGGTTGAAGGAGTGCATCCGAACAATAGGATACTACTAAGGGAAAAGATAATAAAGAGTTTTTTCATGTGTTTAAAATTGTTTGTTTTTAAGGTAACCCATGGAATTCGCATAAAAAATTTAATTATTCTGATTGGTATATAATAATGGAATTTATTTATGCTCATTTCATATGTTTCTTGTTAAGAGTTTATTTTCCAGCGCAATAATACAAAAATTAATTCCTGCAAAATCGATATGTGCATTGAAGATTATTTTTTTACCCTGAAATGAATTAATACTGTAGAAATTGTATCAGGATGTTACGAAACTTGACTGCATAGTGTGCGATTCTACTAAAAATCCTTTAATTTTAATAGTCTTCAATAATGAAGCTGAAGATCTGGCAATTACAAAATAACTGTTTCATGAAAATCTGGTTTTTTACACTCATTTTTATATTTGTTTCAATTGGTTTAAAAGCACAGGAGAGCAACGATTCGACTCTTCAGAATTCATTGTTTGAACCTGTTTCTGAATCGTTTGAAGATGTTTATGTTTTTGATTCAAACAAACCGCTTAAACTGACTTTAAAATACGACATTACTTCGTTTATCAGGAAAAAAATGAAAGGTGAATACCTTGCTGCGGAGATGTATGTTCATACTTCTGAAACAGATTCAATTGTAAAACACATTCGATTAAAAGCCCGTGGAAATTTTAGAAGAGGGCATTGTTTTTTTCCTCCTATTTATCTGAACTTTAAAACCGATCCAATTGAAAGCACAGAATTGAAGGGTCTGAAAAAAGTGAAACTGGTTACCCACTGTTCATCTGGTAAAGCATACGAAAGTTATATCCTTCGTGAGTATTTAGCCTATAAAATGTACAATGTGATCACCGACAAAAGTTTCAGAGTTCGACTTGTTGACATCAAATACATAGATACCGGGAAGAAACAACGTAATTATCAGCGATATGGTTTTCTGATTGAGCCTGTTGGTTTAATGGTGAAACGATGCAAAGCGGTTGAGGTGAATTCGGAAATCATTAAAGGTAAAGATATTATTGAACCCGAAATGGATATTGTAGCTCTATTTCAATTTATGATAGCGAATACAGATTGGCGGGCAAAAGGCGGGCATAATTTGAAATATATAAAATCCTTATCTTTTGTTTCAAATAAAGTAAGCCCGGTTCCTTATGATTTTGATTATTCAGGATTTGTTGGAACACATTACGCAGAGCCGCAAGAATGGACCAGTATAAACAATATAAAAGAAAGAGAATATTTGGGCTATTGTCGTAACACCGACCAGGCTTATTTGAATGCAATCAGCGTATTTCTGCAAAAACAAGATAAAATTTTGGAAACAATTCGATCCTTCGAATATTTGAATGAAAAGGAAAGAAATAATCTGATTACGTTTATTCAACAGTTTTATACTATTGCCGAAAGACCTAAAAGTTTGGCTAATATGTTAAAAAACCAATGTAGAGACAATGATTTTTAATAAATGAAAATATGGGAATAGTAGAAAATACAGGAAATACAATGCTGGATTTTAGTGGAATACCCTGGATGGACTTTACCTTGCGCTTAGTGGTAAACATAGTATCCACTTTTGTTCTAATCCGTTTCATTTATTATCCAAAAAACAGCCGGGTAAAATATTTGTTTACATTCTTCCTTATGGGATTAATGATCTTTTGTATTGCATCAATACTCGACAGTGTAAGTATCGATATTGGTTTGGCTTTTGGTTTGTTTGCCATTTTTGGAATAATACGTTATCGTTCGCCCTCAATTGATTTGAAAGAAATGACCTACTTGTTTTTGGTAATTGGCATATCAATAATCAATGCATTGGTTGTAATTAATGTTTCCTATTGGATTGGTTTGGTTATTGCCAATGGTATTATTTTGTTGGCAGCATTCGTTATGGAACATTATATTCCTAAAAACTATGTCATTAAAAGGTCACTGATTTTTTCGCCATCCAGTTTTTCAGTCTTAAACAACAAACAATTACTGCTGAACGAGATTTGCAAAAACACAGGAATAGAAATACAAAAGGTGGAAGTTGAAAAGATTAATAAGTCTAAAAATGAAATTACGGCCTGGATATATTTTAAAGAAACGCATGATATAGAAACCTTATCGTTCGATGACTCAGCAAAAGAACCGCCAAAAGAAAATGTTCATTGGGAAAGTACTTACAGCAGCGATTATGAATAAAAAAGGTCCAACCGTATTGCGATTGAACCTTCTTTGCAGCTTAACTTTCCGCACTATTTAAGACCGATACCCAGCCCCAGGCTCAGGTATGACATACTTGGAAAACTACCAGCTTTAACACTGTAATTATACTTCAGTTTTACCGATAAATAGCTTTTGTAGTTTAAATCATACAACATTCCGATTTCCGGCGCCATATGAAATTGCCATTTATCATCCTCCAGCTCAAATACACCAATTTCGTTTCGTTGTTCGGCATACGAAGTTCCTATTCCGACACCAACGTAGGGAACATAGTCGCCATTGGCCATAAAGTATTTCTTTACGTTTAGGGTTAAAGGAACAATGTTGGTATACCTGAACTGAGTCCCGGTAATGGTTAAATCTTTGTAGTAGAAAGTTTCACCCGATATCTTTTGTCTGAATAAAGTCCAGCCAATGTTAAAACCAACCGATAAATCTTCATTCAGAAAATGTTGCACTTCAAAATCCACACCTCGGGGACTTATCTCGTCTGTAAAGTCAGCTGTTCCTCCAAGAGGCAACGATGGAAGATAGTTAACAAAAATGGTTGATCCATCCTGAGCGTCAACCCTAAAAGTAATTAACGCCAATACCGCTATAATTATATATTTTTTCATCGTTAATCAGTTTTAATTTTGAAGATATGGGCTTTGCTCAAATACCTGCGAAATTTGTTTGGTTAAACGGCTTTGTAGGTTCTGATCCGAACCTGCAAGAATTCCATTTACAAATCCGCTCCAAACAATGGGGAGTTTAATCGATGTGTCGTCGTTTGCAGGCATTGCAACCTCGTCCATGTTAACCATGTCGATAATTACTGTGCCAACCGTGTAACCTCCGCTCGGATACGTTGGATACCCCGGCCAGATAGGATACCACGGGTAACCCGGATATCCCGGAAACCACCAGTCCCATGGATACCAATACCAGTAATCCCACCAGTAGTAGTAATAAAAACTAATGTCGGTTTCCAGTACCGAAACCATTATTGAAACATCAGAATCAATCTCCCCATTCGTGGGTTCCTGAACCTCCGTCCACCCCAGGTCAAGCAGATTCTGCCTCACTTCCGAAAGGATATGTTCTTCGTGTGTGTGGTTTACATTTGCCGCGAATGAATTTTCGTCATCAGTAATGTAAATAATAGTGTCGGGTAAATAAAAAGTTTGCAGTTCATCAAAATTCTGATCTTCATCGTATTTTGTGATTGCCAGATCAAGTTCATCAATTGTTGCACTAAATTCAGGATGACACGAATAAATCATCAACAAAACAGGCAACAGAAAAAACATTAATTTTAAAAAGTTTCTCATGACATTTAATTAGTTTGTTGTTGTTTGTTAACTCAGTTATAAAAACAATATAAAGTTTTTGATAGTTAAATAGAGCAGGATGTTATTTGTGTAGTTAACGATCATATATACAAAATCTTGTAACTAATTATCAGGCTAAAAATCAAGCTAAATTGTTTTTGTTTTGTCCGGTAAAGCCTAATTGCTTGAAACGCTAATCAAGTTATGAAAAAAAGATGAAATCTGCTTTTTGATAGCATATAAAATTTCAATAAATTTACCACGCAAATTAATTCAGGAAAAGTGGCATTACAACAGCACATATCAAATCTTCTGGTAACGTACCGATGTCTATTCGAGTGCTGGATCTTGTATGCATAGATTTCTCCCCCTTATCACTGTTCTTCTTTTTCCCTTTCTTTTTATACGGATTTAATTTTTGAGTAAAATGAACTCTGCAGAAGTAAAACATAAAGTAAAACCTGAGCGCCCAGCCGGTGCTGAAGGTAATTTCTATACCCCAAAAAAATCAACATTAGGACCCGGAATGAATAAACGGGTTCAGCTTTTACGGAAACTGAGCGTTGAAACACCCGAGACACTTTCCATCGAACGGGCATTGATATCAACGCGTTTTTACAAAGAGAACTACGGAAAATATTCGGAGCCGGTAATGCGCGCCCTTAATTTCCTGGAAATATGCAAACAAAAAACCATTTATATTGGCGATGATGAATTGATTGTTGCCGAACGCGGGCCACTGCCAAAATCGGTGCCTACCTTTCCCGAACTGACCTGCCACAGCGTGGAAGATTTTCATGTGTTGAACACACGCGACCAGCAGCGTTATACCATTTCGCAGGAAGACATTGATACCTACGAACGCGAAGTAATACCGTATTGGAAGGGTCGCACCATGCGCGAGCGTATTTTTAGTCACGTGCCAAACGAGTGGCAAAGAGCTTACGAAGCCGGTGTGTTTACCGAGTTTATGGAACAACGTGCACCCGGTCACACTGCACTCGACGGCACGATTTATGGCAAAGGAATGCTCGATTATAAAAAGGAGATCAGCGATCATATCAATCGACTCGATTTTCTGAACGATCCGGAAGCAACCGAAAAACTGGAAGAGCTGAAAGCCATGGATATTTCGTGCGATGCGGTTATCGTTTTTGCCGAACGACATGCCGACCTGGCCGAAGAAATGGCCGCCAGCGAAACCCATCCGCAGCGTGTAAAAGAATTAAACCGTATTGCGGAAGTTTGTCGCCGCGTGCCTGCCCACGCACCACAAAACCTGTGGGAAGCCATTCAAATGTATTGGTTTGTGCACCTGGGTACTATTACCGAGCTAAATGGTTGGGATGCCATGAATCCCGGACATTTCGACCAGCACCTTACCCCCTTTTACGAAAAAGAAATTGCAGAAGGAACCATCACACGCGATGAGGCCAAAGAGCTCATCAGTTGTTTCTGGATCAAGGTAAACAACCACCCGGCACCGCCAAAAGTGGGGATTACCGCACGCGAAAGCGGAACGTTTAACGACTTTACCAACATTAACATCGGCGGGATAAAACCCGATGGAACAGACGGGGTGAGCGAAGTTTCGTATATGATGCTGGAAGTGATTGAAGAGCTGCACATTTTGCAACCGGGTAACTCGGTACACATTGCCAAAGTTACGCCCGATGCGTTTTTACAGGCTGCGGGAAAACTGATTCGCCAGGGGCACGGTTATCCGTCGGTATTTAATCCCGATGTGTATGTGCAGGAGCTGGTGAACCAGGGGAAATCGCTGCAGGATGCCCGCGAAGGTGGCTGCAGTGGTTGTATCGAAGTGGGTGCTTTTGGAAAAGAGGCCTATTTGTTAACCGGGTATCTGAATGTACCCAAAGTGCTTGAAATTACCCTGAACAACGGAATCGATCCGGTAACCGGCAAAGTGGCCGGAATTGAAACCGGAGATCCGCTTGTGTTTAAAAGTTTCGACGAACTGTACGAAGCCTTTTTAAAACAGCTGAATTTTGTGGTCGATCAGAAAATACGGGTGAGCAATTACATCGACCAGATGTTTGCCAAATATGCACCGGCACCCTTCCTTTCGGTGGTTATCGAAGACTGTATTTCAAAAGGGAAAGACTATTACAACGGAGGACCGCGTTACAATACCAACTACATTCAGTGTACCGGTTTGGGAACGGTAACCGACAGTCTTTCGGTGTTGAAAAAGCATGTTTTCGAGGACAAGACTTTCTCAATGGAAACCATTCTCGATGCAGTAGCCAAAAACTTTGAAGGCGAAGAAGTGTTGCGTCAGCGCATTTTGAACCGCACGCCCTTTTTTGGCAACGACGACGAATATGCCGATACGATTGCCGTACAGGTGTACAACGATCTGCTAAAGGCAATCGACGGAAAGCCAAATACAAAAGGAGAAAGCTTTCATTTAAACATGCTTTCCACCACCTGCCATGTATATTTTGGTTTGGTGCTGGGCGCAACGCCAAACGGACGTTTCTCAGGGAAATCGATCTCCGACGGAACATCGCCCTCGCACGGTTGCGATACGCACGGGCCAACCAATGTGATCCGCTCGCTGGGGAAACTCGATCAGAAAAGATCGGGAGGTACGCTGCTTAATTTACGCTTTGTGCCCAGCCTGCTGAAACGCGACAAGGATGTGGAAAAACTGGGGCACCTTATTCGTAGTTATTTCTCGCTGGGAGGTCACCACATTCAGTTTAATGTGGTAGATACAGCTACTTTGCTGGCGGCACAGGCCTGTCCCGAAGATTACCGCGACTTACTGGTTCGCATGGCCGGTTACAGCGATTATTTTAACGATATGAATGCCGATCTGCAGCAGGAAGTGATCGACCGCACAGAGAATGAAAGTATATAAGCTGCTGTCATTTCGAAGGAAGAACGACTGAGAATTGAAAATCGGCGGAGCTAAATCTCTTTTAATGCCAGAGATTTCTCCTCGCATACTCGTCGAAATGACAACAACTTTGAAATGACAACAACTTTGAATTGACAGAATAAAGTTTTACTACTAAATGATAACATAGCACTGGAAAAACATGGTTCCATTAATTTTCGATATAAAACGTTACGCCATAAACGACGGGCCGGGTATCCGTATCACCATTTTTATGAAAGGCTGCCCGCTGTCGTGTAAATGGTGCCACAACCCCGAGAGCCAGTCGCCGGGAGTACAAAAGCTGTACACCGAATCGAAATGTATTGGTGCGCAGGAGTGTGTAAGAATGTGCCCCGAAGACGCGCTGACTTTAACATCAAAAGGTATTGTAACCGATTACGAAGCCTGCACGCTTTGTGGTATTTGTGCCGATGTATGCCCAACAAAAGCCATAGAAATGTCGGGACGGCCCTACGAACTGGCCGGGTTGATGCAGATTATCGAGCGCGAGCGGGTCCACATCGATCAGTCGGGGGGTGGTGTTACCTTTTCGGGAGGAGAGCCTTTAATGCACGAAGATTTTTTACTGCAGATGCTCGATGCCTGTGGCGAAAATAAGCTGCACCGTACGGTGGATACCTGCGGATTTGCCGATTCGGAAACTTTGTTGGCAGTAGCCCAAAAAACCGAGCTGTTCCTGTTCGACCTCAAGCTGATGGATGAGGCGAAACATAAAAAATGGACCGGGGTAAGCAACAAGCTCATCCTCGAAAACCTGAAGCTCCTGGCCCAAAGCGGTGCCAACATCAACATCCGTATTCCTCTGATCAGGAATGTAAATGCCGATTACAACACGCTTACCCAAATGGCGGAGTTTCTTGCCGCCTTACCGGGTAAAAAGCCGGTTGTAAACTTATTGCCATACCACAATATTGCGGCTAATAAGTACAACAAGTTGGGATCGAAATACAACGAGTTCAATATGGAAGAGCCCACCGATGAGGAACAAAACAGGGCGCTGGCCATATTCGAAAAATTTGGTATTGAGGCCGAGATAGGGGGATAGGTATACAGTGAATAGCATAAATCGCCATTCCATGTCATTTCGACGAAGAATGAGGAGAAATCTTAAACGCAAACAGATTTCTCTCTATCAGCAAACGGACCGTTTTGAAAATGGATCCGATCCGTATAAGTGAACGTAAATACGGATCGGATCCCTGCCTCGCCGGCAGGCAGGTTTTCGCTCCATTTCATTATGCTGGCAATGACAGATTTTATTAAAGTATTCAATCTGAATAGAGTACAAAAATCGCCATTCCATGTCATTTCGACGAAGAATGAGGAGAAATCTTAAACGCAAACAGATTTCTCTCCGTCAGCCGACGGATCGAAATGACAGTTTCAGAGTTCGGTCATTGCCTGATCGACCGGGTTATTTCTATATCCCCTAAAAATCAGGTAAAGCAGAGTATATATCTGATTTTCCTCAAATACATTTTTTCCTGCCGGAAGCCATACTCTTTGGCTTAATCCAAAGAGTATGCAGAAAGATCAAGGCTGCTTTTGCTCATCGCACTTCATCTTCACAATACCCAACTTCGGACGGGTGATCTCCTCATATCTTCGGAGCTTCCCGCTCTCAGTAAGGTTTTGTTTTGATTCAGCACTTGATCAAAAGAGGCCAAAGTTCTAAAGCGCGTCGGCACAACATCAAAGCTTTGGCCTCCGGCAGGAAAATAATTGAAGCAAAACGCGCTTAGCGGTTCTGAACCGCTTAGTGCATAGCATAAAAAAAGCATCTACCCCGCAGGGTGGATGCTTTTATACACATACCACTTGAGTTGTTATTCTTCAGTTGGAGTGTCAGAGGATTCTTCTTCTCCGCTGGCAGCGTGCGCCTGACGGGCCGCAAGCTGAGTTTCAAGGTTTTTAATCTTCTGGTTAACCTCGAGAATAAAATTTTCGGTCTCGGCAGTTGCCATACGCATAGTAACTATGGCATTAATCCGGTTTACCAGTTTATTGTATACCTCGTCGAAAGCCAAACGAACTTCTCTCACCTTTGCGGCATTGCGGTTTGCTTTTTCGCTGTCGCGCTGGTTTTGCAGGTCGTTTACGGCTGTGTTTTCGGTTTCGTGTGCCAAAACCCAGGGTGTAATGCCAATGGTTTCGCAATGCACAGCCATTTTTAGTTTTTTAAGGTCGTTATTCAGGTTGGTTGCCGCCGCTGTTTGTTCCTTTAACGACAGGCTTCTGATGTTTCCATACAAATTAAAAACCCGTTCAAGGTGTTTTGCAGCTTCAACTTCTTCAGGTATCGGGCTAAAAAGCGTTGCTTTTACCCGTTCGTTTAGTGCAGTCCAGGTATTGTCGCGCTTGTGGTCGGCATCCTGAACCTTTTCGGTGAATATACTTCCCTGGTCAACATTTATTGCTTCGTCCAATTCGGTAAAGCTATTGTCGAAAGCTACCGATTCTTCCTCCACATTAAGTGTTGTTGGGGTGGCTTGCGCTACCAGACCTTTTACATCAGCCATAAACTGAAAATAGTCGTTGTTGCGCAAGCGCGTTAAAGGGATTGTTTCTATAAAATCCATAAAAATTAAATTTAATATGTGTGGGTATGTGTATTTTTCTGATTATTTGTGGTGTGCATGGTTTTAATTACGCATTGTTGTTGATGCAATATAGAACATAAGCTTATACAAGTCAATAGCTAAGCCTGTGTTATTTAGCATAAGCAATGAATTAATGAATAAACGAGTGGTGTTGCATAACGATTATGCCCCGGTGGGTAATTTGCCCTTGCCGTACCCCTGCGAAATGCCCCGGGTAATGCCAAAACCCCTTTTGCAGGGCTACGAAAGCACCAAAATGGTGAAAAAACTACCCTTGTACCGCTACGAAAGCACCAAAATGGTGAAAAAACTACCCTCGTACCGCTACGAAAGTAGTTTTTTGGCGACTGCGAAGCTTTTGTAGCACTACGAAAGCAGTAAATTGATCAATTTGATACGTGCGTAGGCCTACGAAAGCAGTAAATTGGTGATTTTGAAGCTTTCGTAGGCCTACGAAAGTTCCAAATTGGTGAATGGGGAGCTCTTGTAGTCAGTGAGTTAGGTGTTTTTGCCGACAATTTATCAACCCAATATTGTTTTGTTTAACAGGATTGCTAACTTTAAACATCAATTAAAACCAGAACCGTTGAATACGCACCCGCAGATAAGATTTACACAAAAACCAGGAAACATGAATTGCCCGGTGAGGGTCAAAAGTCTCTTGCAACTATCAAAAATCCGTTATACCGGATTGCTGAAACTAAACCATAAGGCAACAAAAACTTACAACAGTGACAGCTAATAAGATATAAATTGCATTGCAACATACAGGTACGTTAGCAGGCGAAATATTGGGATGATAAAAAATCCGTTGGATGATATTTACAACGACTCAACATAATATGTGTACAATACTCCCCATTATGGGTGTATAAACACACTTTTTAATACGACATAATAGAAATAAAGACAATTGATTATATACAATAGTTAACGGCAAGTTTGAAAACCACACAATAAACTGACTATGAGACTAATTTTAATTTTTACTATCTGTCTTTTGACTTTATCTTTAAGTGGACAAGAAAAAAAGCTAAAAAGCAAAAATGCTAAAGTGTCGATTAACAGTAAAAGCAAACTCAATACTCGTAAAAAAGTAGACATTAACTCTCCTCTTAGAGTAGTAGACCTTGATACAAACAAGCCAGCCAGTCAGCCAGCTTATTTTATTGATGGAAAATATTTTAACCAATCAATATTAAAAACATTAAATCTTCAATTTATCGACAGTATGACTGTAATTAAAGAGGAAATTACGCTTGAGGACAAGATATATTATGGTCAGATTCATATAAAAATGAAAGAAGAATATGTACCCAAAATAGTTTCATTAGCTGATTTAAAATCAAAATATTTAAAACTAGGTCAAAATCCTTCAATTTTTATAATTGACAACGATGTAGTAAAAAGTGACTACAATGAGTTCCTTATTGATGAAAACTATATTCTTAAAATTGAAACCCAAGTGATTAAAAATGAGAAAGAAAAATTAAATGTAAACGTGATTCGACTTGTTACTAAGACTAAAGAAAATATTGAGGAAGCAAATAAAATTTGGATACGTGGAGTCGATACAGATATATAAAAATATTAAAAACCAGCCGTTAACAAAGTACATATTGCAGGGCGGGGTTCGGTGGTACGCCAACTGCGGATTCCCGCATCGCAGTTCCTTGTCCTTCGGACAGGAACGCTCTCCGAAATCCTCCCCGACAACATGGTGTGCCGAGAAGCGATGAATCGGCAATAAAAGTTCATTGCATGCTGTGATTAAGATGGTGGAATCGACCAGTGACGATAAATGTCATGGTCGGCTGACCCACTGAAGTCGTCT
>JAPOHD010000003.1 GCA_026671195.1 Draconibacterium aestuarii
ACAAACAAAATGGTATAACAACACTGATACATTATGTGATTTATGAATGTATGAACTTTCACGCATACACAAATTTACTAAATTAACGCTGCAAGCAGCGGGGAACTAACCCCGAAGTGATTAGAAAATTTAAAAAGCCGACTGAATTCTTATTCAGCCGGCTTATATAAATCCGTTAAAACTATATCTCGGTGTTGATTTCCGTTATTTGGTACATTTATATCAAACCTTTTAACATGCCATGGTAATACATGGGTTTTAAACCATGTTTTTTAAGCACCCACCACATGCCTTTTTCCACTCCCGGATCGAGCCATGAGATGGTCGGCATAATCTCTTTGTCGTAACCAAATTCACACATTAACACTTTTCCATATTCAGTAACAATGGGGCAGGCTGTGTAGCCATTGTACTTTTGCTCCGGTTCATTGCCTTCCATTAACGAAACCAAATTAGCAGCTGCGATTGGTGCCTGCATTCGAATTGCTGCACCGGTTTTACTGGTTGGGAGTGAAGATACATCTCCAAAAGAAATAACATTTTTGTATTTATTATGTACCATGGTTTCCTTGTCGACATCTACCCAACCGCCGAATTTTAAATCGCCCTCCTGAGTTGCCAATGGCGACTTTTTTACAAAATCGGGAGTGCTCATTGGCGGAACAAAATGTAAGAAATAGTAGTCCACAACCACCTTTTCGTAATTTGCCGATGAAGGTGTTGGTGCTAAAGTTGGCTCGGGTAGTTCTTCAAAAGTAGCTTTTTTACCATAGGTATCAACCGCTACCAAACGATGTTTTAAATGGGGTGTAATCGCTTTTTCATTGTACAACGTTGCCAGACGATCGCCATAAAGATCGGGCGTCATTAATGTTGCACCGTTGTTATAATAATCGAAAGTTTTCCCGGTACGCGCATCCTTTTTGCGCAGGTAACTATCGGTAATAAAAGTTATTTTTTTGGGTGCACCTCCACATTTTAGTTTGGTGTAGGTATCGGTAAAAACCAGCTTTGTTTCCTTTTTATTTTCCAACTTTTGAATGGCTTCAAAACAACGTTGAGCCCCATCGTAATCGTAAATACAATGCGCATTCCCTTCCCCCAAATTCTTTCGCGAAATACCTTCCACCAGATCAAAATTCATTTGACCACCGGGAACCAAAACAAGATAATCGAATGAAATGGTGCCCGAGCTTTTTGTAACCACTTTGTTACTCTCGGGATTTAAATCCTGAACCGAATCTTTTAACCAGGTAACTCCTCTCGGGATCAACTTCGATGTGGGTTCTGCCACATCTTTTGCGTTAAAAATTCCGGCAGCAATCAGTGTAAATCCGGGCTGATACAAATGAATCTCATTGGGTTCGATAATGGTTATATCCTTATCGCGGAGCATATTTGAAAGGTAAGCAGCCATAGTAATTCCGGCAGCTCCTCCACCTACAATAACAATTTTAGCTTTTGCTGTACTCTGGTTTATATATTTATAACCCTGTCGGGCCACAATTAATCCGCCAAGCCCCAGCGCACTGGTTTTAATAAACTTACGTCGTGTCTGATTCTTCTTCATGTATTTTTGGGTTTATAAAATTTTAAACAAAAAATGAAATTATTATTGTTTACACAAGGACTTTAACTTCAACAGGGATTTTTTAATATTTTTTAGCTTCTTGTTTTTATGTTAGTATTGTTGAGATGAATAACAAGGGATGCTTATAAACTAATTGCGCCTTGAATTCTACAATCAATTAATTTTTCATAGCTCCTATTGCCAAACAATTTTCCAAGAAATGCGTGGTGCAATATTTACTCTAAAAAGTATACCAAAAAAGGCAGTTACTACACTGAGTAACTGCCTTTCGGAAATATATTAAAGTTGTGATCTCCTAGAATTCGAACCCTGTTTCAAATTCAGCTTCTTCACCGTCAACATCGGTATATTTGATAACCAACTTAGCTCCTTCTGCAATTTCTACATCTAAAGTAGCCAGGCTGAATTGAGCAATTTGAGTAAGATCGTCAGTACCGTTGTCAAGGTTAACATCATGTATCAAAGTTAATACTACGCTGTCTGAAGCAGTTTCGAAATCAGCAGCATCGTAAGCCAATTCACTCCAGTGGCTGTCTTTACCACCTACGTATGACATTGTAATTGTGATAATTCCGTTTTCAACAGTTACATCCTCAATAGTAATTCCGTCGTTAGAAGCAGTAACGTCGTCTAACTCAACAATACTTTCAACCTTAGCATAAGAAATTGCAACCAGATTAACATTGATACCTAAACCAACTTCAGGAGTTTGAGAATACTCCATTTTGTACCATGCGTAATCAGCAACATCTCCGTTATCCTTTGCCAGGTTTTCTACAACATCAAATTGTACGCTGTCAAGGCTAATAATAGATGCTCCGTCGAAGTTGGCTGTTTCTGCCATTACAACAGTACCTGCAAAATCAGGAATTGTTTCCACTTTGTCATCATCTTTACAACTCATCATCACCAATGCAGCAAGTGCTACCAAAATTCCTTTTTTCAAAATTTTCATTGTTCTAAATTTTAATTGTTTTTTATATTAAGTAATCTGCAAACTGTTTCTTCAATGCGTCATTTTTTGAAACATACAACTACTAGATGGTAGGTTTTTAAAAAGGTTGCGTTAAAAGTTGTGCTTTTTAAAAAAAAACATACCCCCACAACTTAACACACTCGCTGCTTGATTTTTATGCATATAATTTTTTGCAACTATTTTTACTCTTCCGTATTACCCCTAATAAAACAAGTCATCTTTCGTATGTCATAAAAACAAAAAAGCACCCCGAAAGGTGCTTTTCTATCCATATATTACAAAGATGATTACTTAACCAAACCTGAAATATCCTCAGTTTTAAACGACTTACTTACCGGTGTTTTCACCAGGTATTCGTAGGTCAGCACTTTATTGTACTGGTACTCTCCTGCCTTATCCAAGGCTCTTACAAATACATCGACTGATGTTTGCCCGGGCACTTGCAATTCCGAAATATCAAATGAAGCTACACTCCACTGTAAATAATTATAAGGATCGTCATTTTTGTTGTGTTTCAACTCAAGGATGATTGCTCCATCTTCAGTTTCTAGGTCTTCGGTATCTTTTACAAGGTTAATGTAATGTACTCTGCTACCACCACCGTATTCAAACTGAACATTCAGGTAATCATCTGTAAACCATGTATCCGTAATTGAAACGGCATCGTTACCAATCGAATCTTTTACTTCCTCTGTTGTTTCTTCAGTGAAATTAAAGATCGGTTTTGTCAGAATTTCTGTCAATGAGTTAATTTTCACATAATAATCGTAGGAGCCATCAGTAACATCACCCAGAATGGTATAGTTTACAAATACGCGCATTCCGTCTTCCAGATTTTTGGAGCTTACATTACTCGCCGATGGCCAAAGGTCATCTCCAGAATCGGTAGTAACATAAAAGTAGTCATCAGTTAAATTCACTGTTCCTGTAGTAATCCAATATTTACCCAAAGAGTAACCATCATCGTCATTACAGCTCATCAAAAACAAACTGATAAGTGCAATGATAAATCCATTTTTTAATAATTGTTTCATAATCCTTTTTCTTTAATTGTTATCCTGTTTATATGATATGCTTTTAATTCAAAATGTATTATTTAGATGAAACTATTTGAAAAAGGTTGCGTGCCCTTCAAATTTTTTTCAGAATAATAGAGCTGTCATCACCTATCATTCAAATATTTACACAGCCAAAACATCTTCATTAATTTTGAGAATATCAATATTTTCAGGCATTCCCGGGATATTAGTAAATCCGGAATTTAAATTTCAGCTTAAAATGCGATAAATAAAAACTACTTTAAAACTTTAGGCCTTTGGGTAAAAGCGTATTAACTTTTATAAAAAAAATGCAACTGAATGAGCCTTACAAATATATCAGCTTTCATTAAAGTTGAACCTACAATCTAATTGACGAGATGCACCTCTTCTATATTACCATTCGGTTTAAATAATACTGAAGATATAACTAAGCTTTCAAATTATTCTTTAGGAAGAAAATGTTTAAACCGTTCGTGATATACTTCCAATTGTTCACGAGGTAAATTCTGCTCGTAACGAACACAGTTACCGTGCTTGTCCAGAAATAATTTCAAACTGAACACATTCTGCTGATAAATAGAATATTGCGGATCATTCGTCTCCTTGTTTACATTACTCGTATAGGTAACCCCCTCTCGTTTGCCAGACAAATCGGTATTAAAGTTGTATGTAATATTTGATTTATTAGGTGTTAAAAACATCCCCTTACTATAGTGTTCATATATCATAACTTTTCCGCCTTCACGATCCAGGATGATTTTTGTCGGCGGTCCGAGTCTGGAGAATAAAGTTATTTCGTTTTGTCCGATAACTGAGTTCCGAAATTCTTTGTCGGTCATTTTATTTGTCGATGCACAAGAACTTAAAAGTACGATCAGGATCGATAATAAAAATAAATTTTTCATGACGAGTTAACTTTTGGATGAAAGGACTAGTCTTGATACGAAAAAATATACAGAAATGTTAGGTGGTTAATTCTTGATTTTAAGTAAACGCATAAACAAAAACCATTTCTGGCTGACCTCTTGTGCCCCCCGATTTTAAGAAGTTGTAACCTATACATTAATTTTAGCGCAATGTACTACTTATCCTACTTAAGCTAGGAATCCAGAATGAATAGGAAGTTGCAATAACAGTTTAAAGTTGCTAAATAAATTATCCTTTTTTAAAACCACTAAAAAACAAAACACTTTCACATATTGACTAAGTCCATATATTTCAGTAACTTGTATGCAAATAACCATTAAATCATGAATATTGCCAATGTCCTCCTGATAATTTTCAAGTTATACTACTTACAAAATTATACTATTGTCTTTCGTTAAATAAATGGACTTTCTTAATCCTTATCAAACTCTAAAATGAAAATAACTTATATTAACCCACAGTTTCATTTGACGATAAATCCACGCGAAAAAGGAGTTGATAGATCTTTGTGTATTTACGGCCTAAAAACAGCATTGAAAAGTGCCTTTATAATCAGTCAACTTAAAGTAAGAATGTAAATCGTTTTATACATGACGATGAATTTGTTACGCAAGATTTATCCTGAAATTAATCCGATCAATATTACAGGTATGAAAAACGAAATCAAAACAACATGAATGTAGAACAATTAAAAAAAGTGATGAAATATCATCTGGCAAATTTCAACGACGAAGGAGTTGAAATCAACAACGACACCATCCACAATACAGTGCTGAGTGCCATCGATGGTTACGGGAATGCAAATTCCAAATATATCTATCGCGCAGTTATCCGATGGACACTGAAAAAGAACGGACACGAAGACAAGCCCTGGCCGTCTGATTGGTTTGATCAGAGTGTTGCCTATTTGGCACCCAAAATCATTTAATTCCTCACAAAAATTAACCTGATGAAAAAAATCCGATCACTCTTTTTTATCTGTTTGCTGTCAGTAGCTCAGTTGTCGGTAGCTCAGGAAAAACCACTGCAACTTTCTCTGGGAACCATAAAAACCGTATTGAAGGAAAATGCGATTGATTTTGGGATTAAATACCTGCAGTCGTACGACAGTTTATTTCAGCAACAGGATATTCTATTTGCCGGTAAAAACAATTTATTTCAGTTTTCCCCGGAATTTAACGTTCAATCCGGGACCGGCGATGCATTTTCTTCCGTTAATCTGAAATTAACAGGCTTGCTCATGTTTTTTCAAACTACAGAAATTTCAGAAGTAATCACCCCCTGCACCAACTGTTACATGCACCTACTCCCAGTTAGTGCGGGAATAGAAACCAATAATACGTTTACAGTGGTAAACGGAATTTTTGAAGCGGGTTATGTTCCCTGGTATCAATCACCCATGATGACAAAGGTTCCCGACTGGTTGAAACATACAAAGGCAGGAATTTTCGTTCAGGCCGGATACAAATTCAGCCGCGACACAAGCATTGTAGAATCCCAAGGAGGTCAGGCAGATGAAAGCGCAGAAATGGAGGACGACGGCATTCTCCGTTTAAAAGGCAGTTTTACCATCGATACAAAATCGATATTTACAATTAGCGGAGTGGGTATCGGGATTTTTGGAAGTGCCAATGGTTGGTACGATCTGCTCAACAACGAAGTTTATTACCGGCTAGAAGGAACCATGCGTTTTTTTCTGTCGGCGAGCCATGATAAATCTTTTAATCTGAATTACCAGAAAGGTTCCGGGGCCCCCAACTTTAACCAGGGAGACCAATTTGGTATGGGACTGACCCTAACGTTTTAAACGTGCTTTTCTTCATACTTTGCTATGATTTCGTTTTTAAACTAAATATCAACAATGATGGAAGCATTAAATCTAGATCAATTAAAAGAGGTTTATAAAAAAAACTACCAGATCGTATTGTATACAGGCTCAGGCGTATCAACATGCCCCAATGAACCGAAATACGGTATACCAACCTGGATATCATTACTACAAAGAATTGGCGGTTTGCAGGAATCTTCAGATCAAAAAGAAGAAAATCCTTATAAACTGGTAAAAATCGCTATTGATAATTGCGGAGGTCTTAAGGAATTTTTCGAAAGGCTACGCCAAATCATTGAAAAAGAGGAGAATTACACTCAAAAATATGGACTTTTAAGCAAAGCTTTCATCAATAAAGCAAAAACACTTAGTGCAGTTGCTGCCTTTTGTGGAAAACTGGATGGACAGATTGACCATTCACACCTAAAAGATCCACGTTTTGTTTATTTCCAAACAAAACCAAACCCCAGAATTCAGGCTATATTAACCTCAAACTATGATTGTTTTCTTGAATCGTGCGGTGCTAATTTATTCCGCAAAAGTCCCTTAAAACCAGTAACTGCAAAAGGATCACTCGCCGGACACCTTAACCGAATACCGGTTTTTCACATTCACGGATATATTCCACACCCTTTCTACAAAAGGGAAAGAGAGCCTGAAATAAACGATTTAATCATTACAGAAGAAGATTACAGGAAATACTGGAATGAACAAGATGTTTTTGGAACGACCATGGGACCACAAATTCACTATTTGAGGTACTACACCACTGTTTTTATAGGCTTTTCTTTTAACGATGAATTCGTATGTAAATTACTTAGAAAAATATACAAGGATTATTTATCAAAAAGAAACAGAACTCATTTTGCTTTTATTGATGAAATATTATATGAGAAACAGGGAGATAATTTCTTCACAGAAATGGGAGTTACACCGGTTGTTTATAAAAACCATGATGATCTTACTGATTTATTAGGTGAAGTTTATAAAGCCGGGCTACAAAATGAATTACTTAGAACAAAAAATAGAAAAATTGAGCTGCCCCTACTTTTAACGAAAAAGCATATTTCATCTGGCAAGTCAGTTCGTTTTCCGCTAGAAATGATATGGGATATTTTAATAAACTGCAGACTTGAATCCATCACCCGTTCCAAATTCGAAACTCTATTAACAATGTACTAATTGAAAAGAAGTCTATATTACATAAAATCACAACTATGAAAATCAATGAAATAAACATCCAGGGAATTGAACAAATTGTAAATTCGGAAGAACAACATCTCGACAGTTTACTAACAGTTACACGCACGTTTCAAATAAGCGGGAAAATGCGTGGAAAAACAGAAAGTCATCACATCGCTTTAAAAGAAAATGAATTAGTTGAATTCGTTTTCGACGATGGCACAACCTGGCTGGCAAGTCAGGAAACGCTGGCAGACATTTTTCCTGAAGAAGCAATAAAGAAAAACCAACGCGATACTGAACATTTTCTGATTCCGGCTGAAATTACTATGCCTGTCGAAGAACGGGGCATTCTAAAAAAAGCACTGGTGAAACTGGTGAAAATTTTGGCAAAAAAGGCGATGCAGGTAAGCGTGAACAAACTAGCCGGCGAATTGGAAGACAAACAACTGGAAGGCAAAACCGGTTTATTCAGGCTTTCACACGATTTTAAACTGCTTGATTTTGACCCGGCCGGCGAAAGTAAAAAAACCTTCTGCCTGTTTATTCATGGTACTGCATCCTCAGTTCAGGGCTCTTTCGGAGACATTGAAAGAAGCGAACTGAATATGTTTTTGAAAGAGAAGTATGGCGACAGAATATTAGGATTTCAACACCGTACACTGACGGAGAATCCGCTCGAAAATGTAAAAACACTGGTTGAGCAATTACCTCAGCAATGTTCCCTGCATTTAATTAGTACGTCGCGTGGCGGTTTGGTTGGAGAAGTTTTGTCTAGATTCTGTAACAGTGCAAGTAACGACAAAGGTTTTACCAATGAAGAACTAAAATTTCTAAAAAAGGAATACCCCAAAAATTATTTTGAAACCTTAGTTGCCAGCATAGAATCTATTCAACAAATTGTTTCTGCCAAACAAATAACAATCGAAAAGTTCGTTAGAATTGCGTGCCCGGCAGGAGGTACAACTCTGGCATCGGATCGTCTGGACAAGGTATTAAATGTCGCACTTAACCTCCTTGGATTGGGTATCGGCGCATCAGCCAACCCGGTTTTCATCGCATTTAAGAACCTGATTGCAGCAGTAACCGATTCTAAAAATCAGGAAAATGTTTTACCCGGGCTTGAAGTTCAGCGACCTAAATCGCCATTTATCACGGTATTAAACGGAATCGACGAAGAAGAAAATAAGATAGTGATTGATAACTCGCTGGCTGTTATTGCCGGAAACTCAAAAATAGGGTTTAAACTGAATGCATTACTGATCATCGCCAGCAAACTGTTTTACAAACGAGAAAACGATTTGGTTGTTGATACGGTTTCGATGATGATGGGTACACCAAGAACCGGAATAATGCAGGAATATTTTTACGAAAGCAAGGATATTAATCACTTTAAATATTTTGAGAACCTACATACCAACAAGGCTATACAAGATATACTGAGTCAGGAATGGGGAGATTCGCTGCCCCGCTTTGAACCAATCAAAATTATTCCAGCAGAAACGCGTGATTACGACCTGACAAAAATCAATATTGAAAATCCGCTTCTGGAACTCACCCGAAAAACTTCCTCAAAACAAATGATAAAAACACCGATAACAATTTCGGTTAGTGCAGGCAATTTGTCGTTTGCCCCATACCCGGTTTTGGCCGGCCATTTTGAAGACGACAGCATTTTGTACGCCGAAAAACAAATCGACAAAAATCTAGACGGCTTGCTCACTCAATTTAACCAGGTTGGAAAATATCCAGGTAAAATAGAAGACAGCAGGGTGTTTCTAAGCCACAAAAAAGGATTTAAAGGAGCCATTATTGTTGGGCTCGGACGACCAGAAGATTTAACGGCCTCGGAACTGACACAAACGATTGAAGCCGGAGTGATTGGTTATCTTTTCGACCTGCAAAAAAAGCAGAAAATAAAGGTTGATACAACATCGAATCAGGAAATAGGACTTTCCTCTGTTATTATCGGATGCGGTTATGGAGGTCTGTCAATCGACACATCTATAAAAGCCATTTTACAGGGCATTCGCAACGCCAATGCCGCAATGTGCCAATTAAACGGAGGTGATTTTGTAGTTAAAAACCTTGAATTTGTGGAAGTGTTTGAAGACAAGGCAATGAATGCGCTGTTTGCCATAAATCGTTTTGCAAAGGAAGAACCAGACCTGTTTCAGATTAACAGCGGGAAAAACGGTTTTTTGTCTCGCCTGGGCTGTATGAAAAGAATTCCACAAGACGCAACCGAAGAATGGTGGAACCGGTTGACTGTTGTAAAAGAGGAAGATGTAAATAAAACTATTCAGAAGTTGAAATTTAGTGCATCAACTCAAAGTGCAAGAGTTGAACAACAACCCTTGTACACTACTCCTAATTTAATTGAAGGAATTATTGAAAACATTTCAACCAACAACAAGTGGGACGAAGAGCGTGCCAAGACGATCTTCGAGATGTTGATTCCGAATGATTTTAAGGACGAATTAAAAAGACATGGGAACATAGTTTGGGTACTGGATTCTTACACAGCCACCTATCCGTGGGAACTAATTCAGGAAAGTTTGGAATCCGACCCCATTTGCGTGAGTTCAGGAATGGTACGTCAGCTAAAAACTCCTAACTACCGGAAAAATATTAAAATGGTGAATAGTAAAAGTGCTCTCGTTGTGGCAGATCCCAATCTCGAAGGATTTGTTGGTCAACTGCCCGGAGCACTTGAGGAAGGCAAACAAGTATCAAAATTGCTGATAAAAAACGGCATGACGGTAACCGAAAGTTACAATGAAAATCATGCCGATATTATAAAAAAGTTCTTTGGACACGAATATAAAATTATCCACCTCTCCGGACACGGCATTTTTAACGAGGATCCCGACCTGGGGTCTGGCATGGTAATCGGTAACAACAAATTTCTATCTACCCGTGAGCTACAGCAAATGAGCACCGTTCCGGAATTTGTCTTTGTAAATTGTTGTCATTTGGGAAAATCAGATGGAGTTGCCGAAGAATTATATCAGAAACGTTTTAAACTGGCTGCCAACATTGGCACTCAACTCATAAACAACGGTGTACGATGCGTTATTGCCGCCGGCTGGGCGGTGAACGACGATGCAGCGCTACAGTTTGCCGAAGTTTTTTACAAACAAATGAACAACGGAGACACCTTTGGAAGTGCCGTAAAAGAAGCCCGAAATGCCATTTATAATGACAATAAAAGCATCAACACCTGGGGTGCTTACCAGGCCTATGGCGATCCGTTTTATCGCTTTGAAGAACGGGAAATAGAAAAAGCAACAAAATCGTACCTAATTAGCAGGGAAGCAGAAATTGATCTCGAAAATTTATTAAGTGAAATCGAAATCGGAAATGCCACCTCGGCAGAATACCTGAAACAACTGGATGTTATTTCCAATGCCGTTGACGACAAGATAAGAAACACCAAAATCACCGAACTGGAGGCATTTATCTGCACGGAAATCAGGGAATACTCCAGGGCTTGCATCAAGTTCAAAGATATCATCGATAAAAACGACGATTCAGTGTCTTTTACCAGCTTCGAAAAATATCAGAATGTCAGGGCCAAAAAGGTGATTGAAGATTACCGGGCCAAAACAGAATCAACTCAAAAACTTAGCGCGGAATTAGTAAAAGTGATTACGGAGCTGAAACTGCTGAAGCAAATTAGTCCGACAGCTGAAAGGATCAATATTTTAGGAAGTAGCTACAAACGCAAGGCTTTTATATCTGCCAAAAAGGAGTTAAAACAAACAGCCTACGAAAATGCAGCATTCTATTACCACGAAGCCTATTCCAATTACGAATCGTGGTATTCGTTAACCAACTGGCTTACTCTGGAAGCCATCCTGGTTTTGGCAGAAAAACGGAAATGGGCCGCCACCGTACAAGCCGATGAAGGAAACTACCAGCTTCCAAAATTCCAGGAAGCACACAAATTACTGGTAGAAATGGAGCATACCGTTCCGAAAGACACAGAAGAAATGAACTACTGGGATATGATTAAAGCCATAAACATCATGCTTTGCAGGTATATTTTAAATTTCTCGCGCTATAATTCGCAAAAATACCTGGATATTATTTTGGATAGCATTAGCGATTTATGGAAACTGGCCGGTTCAAAAGGAAAACGATTTGCTGAAATTGAGCACCTTGAACTAGTCATCGACGGTTTATCAATCGAACAAAATGAGTTAACCAAATCGCTTCAGGAAAATTTCAAAAAAATGAAAAAAGAGCTGGAAGAATTAATTCAGAAAAGATAAGTATAACCACAAAATTTTATACCAATGGAAAAATATTTCGACATCCACAACCACCTTTTCAACAAGGATTTTCTTGCCAAAGAGTTACTCTACCGTTTGATGAAAGAGCTAAAAAAACTCATTCATCCGGAAAATGACGATGAACGCGAGCGCGGCATCAAAGACCGTTTTGTAAAGATCAAAGAAGTAATTCAGGCATTGAAACGTTTCAGATATGCCCTAAAAGTTTTTAAAAAGAAGAATTCAACTGCCATTTACGAGGAGCTAAATAAAACTTACAAAGGCGAATTTATTCTTACACCGCTAACCTTCGATCTGACCTTCTGTTTTACCTCATCGCCCAACCGCGACGAGAACAGCGATAACGATCCGTTGAAGGATGTATTTGAGAAAGAGATGGAAAAAATGTTCGGGGAAATTGAAGACAGAACCCGCTCACTTTCACGTGATTTCAATTCAGATTCAACCAGCGAAGAAGATCAACTTTGGAACAACTACTTAAAAGAAAAGGAAGAATTTTTAGCCGCTGCACAAGAGTTGAATGTTCAGCACGAAACCGACACCGGAAAAACAAGAGGTTTGTTCGGCAAACATTTACCCGGTAAATACGATGGTTTTGAGGAACAAATTAAACAACTGGAGGAACTAAAGAATCATCCCGAATATAAGGACATGGTATTTCCATTTTTGGCGGTTGACCCACGCAGAGATGGGATTCTGGAGTATGCAAAAGCCAATGTTGGAAAAGGGAAACTGTTTATCGGCGTAAAATTATATTGCCCAAACGGTTATTCTCCAACCGATCCGCTCTTGTATGGCCCCGAAGGAGAAAGAGGAGGTATTTATGCCTTTTGCGAAGACAATGGCATCCCCATAACCACCCACAATTCCGATGGTGGATTCGCAACCTTTTCTAAAAAAGTACTGATCGACGGAGATATTCATGTAAACGGCAATCTCGTCAGGATTAACAAGGAAAAAATAGCTTTTAAAACTTCCATCTTAGGGAAAGATGCGGTTTACGAAAGAGCGGTTACTTTAAATCATCCTTTATTATGGCGAAAAGTAATTGAGAAGTACCCCAACCTGATTCTGAACCTGGCTCATTTTGGAGGTGGACAACAGCTGGAGGGTGCCATCGATCATCGCGATAAACAAGAGCTTTGGGCGAATCAAATTATCGCTCTCGTGAAAGACCCACGGTACAAAGTCCATACTGATCTATCGTGTTTCTCAGAACCCGACATTCTGAAAAAATTTGTAGCAAGCCCGGTTTATCAGGAAATTAAACACAGGGTTCTTTATGGTTCTGATTTTATTCTGCTACTGCTTTTCGAAAATGATTTTACCGATAATGTGACACAATTCAAAAAAATATTTGGCAGCGACTTTGATGTGATTGCCCGCGATAACCCGAAAGAATTTTTGAAACATGTGCTTTGAGAAAATTCATGAAGAACCTTGAGCTTGAATTAATAAAGTTGTTACCGCAATTTTTCACCATTATTAATTGATATAACTTAAATTCAGTTGTTGTGGAGAATACAGTAAATTTTCAGAAAAGTCCAGATAAAAGTCTGCCCCCCAAAAGCCTACGGATCTTTTTAAGTTACGGACACGACGAATACATCGGCATAGCCAAACGCATTAGAGATGATCTCAAAAAAAGAGGACACGAGGTATGGTTCGATGAAGAAAAGTTATTGGAAGGAAGATACTGGGAACAGGACATTGAAAAAGGGATTAGCTGGGCAGGTGAAATTAAAAATAAAGGGCGGGTGGTACTGATAATGACCCCACACTCGGTGAGGAGACCTAACGGTTTCTGTCTGAATGAAATTGCACGCGCTCTCGACAGAGAGATAAATATTATTCCTGTTATGGCCGTGATGGTAGAACCCCCGTTAAGCATTTGCCGGATTCAGTGGTTAGACCTTACTGACAGTATTCCAATTTCGAACAGGGAAGGCAGGTACGAACAAAAATTCCAACGTCTGCTTGATGCTCTTGAAAACGACGCAATAAATTTTGAGGGAGTACACAATTCATTAAAAACTATATTAAAACCAATCTCTTATGAGGCGGATCTCAATCATCATCTGCCGCGCTTTACCGGAAGAGATTGGCTATTTAAACAGGTCGAAAATTGGATGGATAATGAAAAAGGGGGACGAGTTTTCTGGATCACAGGCGATCCGGGAGTTGGAAAAACGGCCATCGCATCGAAGCTTTCCTTCAAATATCGCCAGATAATGGCTTTTCATGTCTGCAGGTTGCAAGATGATGATAAAATTGATCCAAGGCGTACAATTCTTTCAATTGCTTATCAACTGGCAACGCAAATACCTGAACTTCTTGATAAAGTAAATGAAATAGTGGATCTCGAAACGGTATGTGAATCAAGCAATCTGGATAAGATTTTTGAACGTCTTCTGGTAGAGCCGTGTACAAAAAAAATAACTCCTCCATTAAAACCGGTTGTTATTCTTATCGATGCCCTTGACGAAGCAACAAAAGATGGAAAAAATGCGTTGGTCGACTTTCTTGCCGACGAAATGGATAGGCTACCAAAATGGTTCAGGTTTATACTTACGAGCCGGGAAGAAGAGGAAGTGATGAATCCTTTACAAAAGTATAAACCTGTACATATTTCTAAAAACAGCGAACACAATATAAAAGATATAAAACAATTTCTGAGAAAAGAATTCGCTTCTTTCGAAAAGGATGCTACAAAACTGGATACCATAGTGGAATTATTGTTAAAGCAAAGTGAAGGAATCTTTCTCTACCTCGAGGAGATTAGAAGAGAAATAGAAGAAGAAAGAGTGGATTTATCCGATTTGGATCAATTTCCCCGGGGCCTTGGAGCATTGTACAGTAAATATTTCAGAAGAAAATTCCCGGACACACAACGTTACCTGGATGTACACTTTAAGGCATTTTCATTGATATGTGCTGCCTACAGACCGATACCCGTTGATTTAATGATGGAAATATTTGGTTGGGACGAAAAAGGAAAAGAGATCATTATTGAAGAGTGGGGTGCGTATTTCCAGATTCGAGACAACCGCATCAGGCCATTCCACCGATCGTTGATAGATTGGCTTATTGATAGTAAAAAAGCAGGATCGAAATACTTTGTTGATCCGAATTACGGACACCGGTTAATTGCAACAATTGGCTGGGATGAGTTTCAAAAAGATCCGAATAGTATGCTTGATTATTTAAAAGTACACCTGCCCGAACACCTTAAGAAAACCGGTAACACTGAAAAGTTAGAGCTATGTGTAACAAATTGTTTGTTCATCTTAAATTTCCAAAAACAAGAAAACCTGTTTAATCTTTCAAAATACTGGAAAGACATCCAAAAAGAGAAGCGAATTGAACTTTGCAGGGCATCGTGGAAAGCAAGTAAACAAAAAGCCCCTGACAACCTAAATAATATTGCAGAATACCTGGGAAAACTATTCCAGAATCATGGGGATTATGAAACGGCCTTATTTTATTTTGGAGAAGAACAGAAATACGCGAAAAAAATTAGGGACGAATGTGAAATTGCAGAATCAAAATACAACATTGCATGGTGTTCCAGGCATACAGACCAGTTCGACTTTGCTATTAAAATGGCCGGCAAGGCACAAAACAGTTACCTCAAACACGATAATAAACCCGGATATGCAAAATGTTTTGCAGTTATTGGTATTTGCTATTGGCATAAATTTGAAGATGTGCTGGCCATTGAAACTCTGGAACAGGCGCTGGTGCAATACAAAGACATTAAGGATTTTAGAAATGAGGCTTTAATATTAAATCATCTGGGAATAGTTTATCGAAGTTTGGGGAGATATAACGAAGCGCTGAAACATTATAAAAGAACACAAGATATTTATCACCGTTTGAATGATTTTAAAGGTTTGGGAAAAGTTCTAAACAGCATAGGTACTTGT
The DNA here is from genome assembly GCA_026671195.1 of Draconibacterium aestuarii. Taxonomy (GTDB): domain Bacteria; phylum Bacteroidota; class Bacteroidia; order Bacteroidales; family Prolixibacteraceae; genus Draconibacterium; species Draconibacterium aestuarii. The sequence continues at coordinate 15,769 of JAPOHD010000003.1, forward strand.
AATTGGTGGGCCGGACGAATAAAAAATGCCATCGAAAATTATGCAGAAGCAAATAAAATTAACACCGAGCTTGACAATCAATATGTTTTAGGGCTGACTGCGAATAATATGGGATATATCCACCTTGAAAACGGTGATTTTGATAACGCAAAAAAAGAGTTCATAAAAGCTAAAGAAATTAGAGATAAGATAGGTAGCGAAAGTTTTGGTCTAATGGATTTATCAGGATTAGCCAGAGCACATTATGAATCAGGAAATAAAACGGAGGCAAAAAATCTTTCCCAAGTGGTTTTGAAAGGGCTGAAAAAGCATAAAAAAGTTGAAGATGTAAGAAGAGCCTATTACAACCATTATGTTATAATGAAAAATGGTAGCGCAAAGGAGCAAAAATCTGCAAAAATGGCTCTAATAAAGGCAAAGGGACTTATTATGTCGAGGATGAAACGAATGGGAAGTGATGAGATGAGGGAAACTTTCATAAATAATGTTCCGTTAGTTAAAGAGATTCTTGCAATAAATCTGTAATGTGTTTTATAAAGAATGAAACTCCTCGCAGCAAGCTGACGAGGTATCTCAATGGAATCCTTAATTTTTTCAATGCGCATCAAAATGCGAGGAATATTACCCAGGAGATCCCTCTTCGTCAGCTAACAGATCGGAGTCTCCGTCTGACCGTACGGGCAGGAGTTCGACAAAATAGTTTTGTTTCTCAAAACTTAAGTCTCACTGATTTAAGAACAAAAAAGGTTAGCAAAATTACTAACCTTTTTCGTGTGGTTCCCCAATTGCAAGAAGTTGCAACGTACTCTTTTAAATGTAATTTAGTTGACCGATGGAGTAACAACAAATTTGCGGAATTCCACCGGCCCGTGATCTCCCTGAATCATAAATGGTCCGGGTTCTCCTTCTTTGCTGTCGAGCGATCCACCTGTAATTCCCGGGATAGGACGATTGGAAATCACTTCTGTTCCATTGAGTACAACAGTAACGTGGCGACCAACCAATGTTACTTCGTAAGTCTGCCATTCTCCTGGTTTTTTAGCTGCATTAACCGCTGGTGCGATAAAACCGTAAATACCACCTAAACTTACGAGATCAGTTCTTCCTTTTGAATCTTCAATTTGAAGTTCATGACGGCCACGAAGGTAAATTCCACTGTTACTTCCTTCAGGATACCTGAATTCTACACTGAGTTTGAAATCGTTAAATTTTTGGTTGGAGATTAGATTACCACCCGATTCGGTGTTAACCATTACACCATCTATCATTTGAAATTTGCAGTTCTCCGGAATTATCCATCTGTCCATGTTTTCGGTAATCAGATTTACGGGATTACCCCAAATGGGCGGATTTTTTCTTTCCAGCGACGGAGCCCGAACACCTGTCCATTCCAATTTATTACCATTGAGCATTTGATAACCCGAAAGCTTATCGTCTTTTAAAGTAAATTCAAAATAAAGATCATCAATATCCATCCATTGAGGAGGAATTGTGAAATTATATTTATCCTCACTGGCAGAATAGTGTATTTCTGCAATTGGTCTTGCACTACCTTCGTATCCAACGTAGTATCCAACAAGAGTGGAAAAGCCCGATAATTTTACCTGAAGCCATCCAGGGAAGCCATCTGAAGCCATTAATCCGTGTCGGAAAAGCCCAAGATTCTCTATCTGTTTATCAGTCATATTTATGGTAAGATCCCACTTGCCAATTAATGGCGAGTCACTTTCAACGCGCTGTGCCTGCGCAGGAACGAAACTAATTAAAGTAAAAACAATTAATAAAAGGAACGCTTTTAGTTTTTTCATCGTATATCTATTTTGATTAGTAAAATGACAATTTTGTTTTTAGAAATACAAAGCTACTTAAAAACTGTATTGGATTAAAATCCTTACACCCAATTTATCCATTAAAAAACATTCTTATTCCGGACGCATTTTGAGCTGTTTGTATTATTCTCGTTTCAAAAAAACAGGCATAAAAAAAGGTCAACCGAAACTGATTGCCCCTTTTGCTCCCCTGACAGTTGGTAGTTGCAACTTAAATTTGGAAAAAGGTTGTAATAAGAATCATTACAAAACACATTAAAAAATCGTTCAAAGCAGCTACAAGAGGGGTAAGTAATGTCAAATACGTTTTTTTTAGCGTAGCGAAGATTTTTGCATGAAAATGGAAATCCAACGAATTTTACGGGTGATGATCCCCCGAAGGCTCACAACACGATGAACCTCATTGATCTTATTCAAAAGCGGCAAAAAAGATAGTATTACCAGGGGACAGCAAACAATAAACTATCGTTTTTTTACAATTCCTTCACCTTTGCAATTAATTTATCAAGGCGGGCTCTTATTGCAGGGTAGCTCATTTTATATATACCGTTTAAACGCTGCGGACTGCCGTTGCTTTTTACAAAATCCAACATAAGTTGCTGTTCTTCGTGTGTTAACGTTAAAATGGCAGGAAGCACGTAATTGCCTTCTATTTTTGTTTCGCACTTGGGGCAATGCAGGTGCGAAACATGCAGTGCCTGCCGACAACTGGGGCACGAAAGAGGGAGATTCTGCTCGGTCATAAGTCAATTGTGTTTATTTGCGATTAAAGTTAGGGTAAAATGTAATATAAACCTAAGTGCTGTTATAGAAAATATGTGTTTTAGTTCGTTTTATATTAATTCTAAATCAATACAGATACATTTGGTTAATTTAATTATTTGTCTAGTTTTTGTATTAATTATTCCAATTTTTAAATGGCCATCTCCCATTTGATATATTATTAATCCCATACGGTAAATAACCGTTCCCATTTTTTATACCATCATTCCCATTGTTATTTTAAGTAATGCCGTTAATATATTTATTAATGCCTTTAAAATTCGTTTAAATCGTGTTTGAAAGGTGCAATAAAGAAAATTCTTGAAGTTGACTATCCCCGTGGCAGAGCCAAGGGGTATTACGCCAACTTCATTTCAGCTAAAACGCTGAAAACCGAATTTTCTTTATTTTACCCCTCTGTCAGCCTTAAAGGCTGCCATCTCCCCTCAACAGGTGAGAAAAAGCGGAACCCCGAGGCAAAGCCTCGGGGAATTATTCAGATTAAAAAGTTTTTCAGGATTTCCCCAGAACCATTCATAAAAAACAGAAGATTCAACAGGAGATAAAATATACGGAGACCAAACCACATTCCCGACGTTCGGGTTATACGGTAAAAATTCTTCAGCAGAATCATTCAATGCAAAGTTATACCAATTCTATTTTGAAATGAGACCACCACTGTCAGGCTAAAGTTAAAACCGCAATATGCATTAAAAAGTCTATTGCACATTGAAACTACTTCAAAACAAGGCGCTTCATTCACTTGCTTCAACTCACCAGAACGGTGCTATGCCTCCTCTCAGCAAGTGCTTGTTTTATTGTATTTTCAATGCTCATTACAACTCCTTATTGTATAATCTGAGTTAAAGAGATCCCTCGCTTTGCTCGGGATGACACGCTTTTGCGGAATTTAACTTTAGGGAGGGTTGGAGATATTTTTTCGTCATAGAATAAAGTAGACAATCTATTTTTATCGTAAATTTATATGAGTTAAAACAGAAATATAAATTGTTCATTTTTAAATCCGTAAGCCATGTCAAAGTTTCATGAAGCTTTAAAAAGTGCTAAAAAAGCTCCCAAAAAAAGTGCAAAAGAAAAGAGACAGGAAAAGAGAGAAAAAAGAGCTATGAAAAATGTAGTGATTAATTTTAAAAAAGTTTTTAAAGCAAAGGACAAGTAAATTTTTAATTTGGCAAATAAGAATACGCCAGCTAATATTCTACATCGTTGTGTTGGTATATACCTGCCACACAGTTATAACCTTTTATTCTTTTTGATACTTTCCCGGATTTTGTGCAAGCTCCCATCACATAAAATCGCTATGTCTTTTAAGTAGTGTCCGACTAAAAAAACAATTATGAAGAAGATTCCCTGCCTGACGGCAGACAGGTTTCGCTTCATTTCCTTACGCTACCAATGACAGATATCATTAAAGCATTCAATATGGACAAAGTACAATAATTGCCATTAATAACCTTGTGTTTTGTCAGTAACGAACCGCACAAAACCGATTGAAATATCAGTAAAAAGCAGTAACTTTCTTATACATTAATACCACTAAGCCATGAAAACAACACTGTTGCGATCGACTCTACTAAAGAGCATTACAATATTCGCCCTGATTGCAATGCTGAGTATTCCCCTGTTGTTTGGACAGTCCTCTCATCATGGTGATATCGGTGCAGGTGCGGGATTGAGTTATGGTGGATTTGGAACGCGATTTACTTACAGGCCCGTTGAACAACTCGGTTTATTTGGCTCGTTAGGATACAACCTGGATGCTCTGGGATATAACCTCGGAGTGCAGTATCATGTGCCATCCCAAAAAAGACTGAGTGCATACCTCACGGGCATGTACGGATACAATACAGTATTGATTGTTGACGCCGTGGTTATGGAAAGCAAAACAACTTATTTTGGCTTTTCAACAGGTGCTGGTATTGAATTCAAATTAAAGGAAAAATCATTCCTAAGTGCTGAGTTACTGGTTCCATTTCGGCCCCAAGCCTATAAAGATGCTGTTGATGATCTTGAGTCGATCAGTTTTGAAATGAAAGACCCCTTGCCAGTAGCATTTTGTATCGGTTATCATTTAAAATTTTAATCTTAACGAAATGAATCCACGGCTTACTCGCTATGAAAGCAAACTCGATAAAGGTTTTCTTACACTTGTTATCGTTTGCCTGGGAATATTTCTGAATTCCTGCTTTGAAAATCCTTTCCCTCCGGAGCTCACAACACAGCCCATAGAACTTGTTGATGCAGTAACAATAATAAGCGGAGGAAATATAACAGACGATGGCGGTACAGAGATCTTTCAAAAAGGTATCTGTATAAGTTTCGGCAGTACACCCACACTGCAAGATATTTTCACGCTGGATGGCGTTGGAAATGATAATTTTACAACAACCCTAAACCTGGATCCGGAAAATACTTATTACGTTAGGGCCTATGCTATCAATGGCGCTGGTATTGGGTATGGAAATATTTTATCCATCACACTGGATCCACTCCCCTTTACTGAAGCCGTTATTATGGATTTTGGAGATATCACCGGCAATGAAGCATTTATGAGAGGGCGTATTGAGTCGAATCAGACGGTTATTTCAAGAGGAGCCTGCTGGAGCACTTCGATGAATCCAACCATCAGTGACAGTAAAACCGAAGCAGGAAGTGGAACCGGAATTTTTGAAACCACAATTACCGGACTTTTACCAGGTACAACGTATTATACGCGTGCTTATGCTATTGTAAACGATGAAGTTTTTTACAGTAGTAATTATGAATTCACCACCATAGGATTCCCACAACTTACTACCAAACAAATAATCAACGCAGGAACCTTCGTAATATCAACCGGGGGCGATATTTTGTCACAGGGTCTCATCCTAAACGCAGGTGTTTGCTGGAGTACTAATCCTTCGCCAACTATTGCTGATAACAAAACCGAGGACCAGCTCAATTATTCATCCTTTACCAGTGATCCATATGGGTTATTACCCGCTACTACCTACTATATCCGAAGTTATGCGACCAATATTGCAGGCACCGGATATGGTAATGAACTTGTAGTTACCATGCCTGAAGCTACAGTTTTTGATCCGGATGGGAATCCTTACTCGTCTGTGACCATTGGAACACAGACCTGGTTGGTCGAAAATCTGAGGACTACAAAATATGCCAATGGAGATAATATCCCCAATATAATTGATAATAGTGATTGGCAGAATGCTACATCCGGAGCCTGGTGCTACAACGAAAATGTTACTGACCTTGAGGTTCCCTATGGCAAATTATATAACTGGTTTGCTGTAACTGACTCCCGTAATGTATGCCCGGCAGGATGGCACGTTCCGACCGATGAAGAATGGCAAATCCTTATTACATTCTTGGGCGGCAGTGATATGGCAGGCAATAAATTGAAAGAAACAGGAACAGCGCATTGGGCGACCAACAACGATTTTGCGACCAACAGCAGTGGATTTACGGCATTGCCGGGAGGAGCTCAGAGTGCGTTCCCCGGATTTTCATATCCTGTTAACAGCCTGGGAATGTTCTGGACTGTAACACCTCTTGATGGAGAAAATGCATACGGTTATTATTTATTTGATTCCTATCAATCCATTCACAAACAAGAATATATCAAACAAACCGGGCTTTCAGTGCGATGCATAAAAGATTAATTTTCGTTAGAACAAAACTTATTGCCCCTGGCCCGGTTTCATTTATTTAGCTAATCCGATATGTCTGAAAACAAAAAAAACCTGAAATTCAACGACTTCAAGCTTTTCATTTTTTTCAGATATGTTCTGGCTCCCCAGACAGTTGGAAGTTGCAAGCTGGTTTGTGAAAATTTATGAATTATCAATTTTTCATCTGAGTTGTATTCAGGAAATGAAACTCCACCAATTCAACGAACGTATTAACTTCAGTAACAGCAAATTCATCAAACGAATTCCAACCCAGCCGTAGCAAAAAAACCAAAAAATGAAATACACTCCCGGTAAAGAAATTATCAACCGCATTGATTGTCATCTGGCAGATCAGCGGCTTGACCCCGAAGCAAAACTCCGAAAGCGCTGGGCGTGGATTTGGATGGTTGTTACCTTTGTGTTTGTTGTTCTCTCTATAGCTGTCACTTTATTTGTGTGGAATTTATGGCCACTCTCCTGGTTTGGTATTATGTTCCTACTAGGCTACGCTATTGGTTTCCCTGTGTATCGGCGTGCCAGGCGTTTCGATTTGGTGATCAACATCCTTTTCACCGTTTTTACAACGGGAGCCATGTTCGCCATGCTTCAAACCGGGGGGTTGACAACCTCGCTGGGTTATGTTTTTATAGGGATGAATTGCGCCATGGGCTCGATACTGGCCGGAAACCTTCGCTGGACCATTGGTATGTTTATCTGGTATTGTATCACGGTTCTAATCGTAGGAATATTTCAACCAGTATTAGCTACTCCGGAATACATTACGCCACATATAAATACAATATCGTTCGTTGGACTTACATTTTGGATCAATTCCTGTATTCTGTTAATCGTTATACTTTTTATGAAGGACAAAAGCCGTTATGAAGAAGCAGAAGCTGAAAGACTTCGAAAAATCGACGAGGCTAAAACCAAACTGTTCACCAATGTATCGCACGAATTCAGAACACCACTTACCTTAATTCAGGGAATAGCAGAACAATTGGAACAACATCCTGAACGATGGCTGCAGAGTGGTCCGGGAAAAATAAAAGCTCAAAGCCAGGTCCTACTTCAACTGGTCAACCAAATGCTTGATATCGCCAAAATTGAAGCCAATGAAATGCCACTGGACCTGATAAACGGTGATATCAACAGGTTTATCCGTTACCTGGCAGAATCTTTTTACAGCCTCGCAGAAAGTTTACACATCAACCTGATTGTAAGCAACGAAGAAAATCCCGTTTATACCGATTACGATCCGGACAAACTGATGCATATAATTTCCAACCTTTTGTCGAATGCCTTAAAATTCACTCCGGCGGGTGGACAGATTTACGTAAAGGTTGAAAAGGGCATAGAGCGCGAAAAAGAAGTAGTTAGAATTATCGTAAAAGATACGGGCAGAGGAATCCCTCAGGATTCGGTCGAAAAGATATTTGAACGGTTTTATCATGCTCCCGACAAATACGATCAGATTCCGGGCACCGGATTAGGACTTGCACTCACATCCGAGCTGGTTAAACTGATAAAAGGCAAAATCCGCGTAAAAAGTGAGGAAGGAAAAGGCGCTGAATTTTCGGTCTCGCTCCCTGTTTTAAAAAACGCAAAAGGGAGTAACGATCACGGAATTTCCGTCATAAATCCGGAGTTAATCGATGCCGGGATGCCAAAATCAGAGGCCGGCCCTGTTTTCGAAACTAATCGCGAAAAACAGGAAGAGTTGCCGCTGCTGCTGATTGTTGAAGACAACAACGATGTGATTGAATATCTTCAGGTAATTCTTGATAAGCACTATAACATAGAACTGGCATCGAACGGAAAAGCCGGGTTTGAAAAAGCCAGAGAAATCATTCCGGATATTATTCTTTCGGACGTTATGATGCCGCTGATAGACGGATTCGAGATGCTCAAACAATTGAAGGCTGATATTCGTACCGACCACATTCCGGTTGTGATTTTAACGGCTCGCGGCGATTTCGACTCCAAACTAACCGGCCTTGAAATTGGAGCCGATCACTACCTGATTAAACCTTTCAATGAAAAAGAGCTTCTGTTAAAGCTCAACAACCTGCTGGAACTTCGCAAAAAAATGCAAAAACAACTTGGAAGCCTTCCTTTTTCACGAACTGACGAGAACATAAAATACAAGCAGGAAACCTTGTTTATAAAACGACTAAATACATTGATCGGACATGAATTGCACAACGAAGATTTTGGAATAAATGACATTTGTGAGTCGATGAACATGAGCCGTGCCCAATTGTACCGAAAATTCAGCGCCCTGACCAATAATTCTGTTGGACATTATCTTCGCTCGTACCGACTGCTGCATGCTAAAACATTACTCGAGAAACATGGCCGAAACGTAAGCGAGGCAGCCTTTGAATCCGGATTCAGGAATCTTTCCCACTTCAGCACTTGTTTTCATGAGGAATTTGGATTCGCTCCAAACACCCTTCTACGTTAGCTCGGATCATATTTGAGACAAAATCAAAAGCATTCGAGACAATTACCAAAGCGCAAGCTTCTACTCTGTAGTAACTTTGATTACAGGTTCGTAGCAGAACACATTAGTACTCGAAACCAATAAAGAAAATTCTTGCAGTTGACTATCCCCGTGGCAGAGCCAAGGGGTATTACGCCAACTTCATTTCAGCTAAAGTGCTAAAAACCGAATTTTCTTTATTCACCCCTCTGTCAGCCTTAAAGGCTGACATCTCCCCTCGGCAGGGGAGAAAAAGCGGAACCCCGAGGCAAGGCCACGGGGAATTATTCAGATTAAAATTCAAAACAATGAAACGATTGATTTTTTTATTATGGAGCATAAGCTTGCTTTTTGCAGGCTGCGATATGAGCGATTCGTTGTCTCCCGAGAACGATGAGAACCTGAAATCGGCCGAAATGAAAATGGTTCCGATCAAAGGTGAGCTGCAATCGCACGTAACTGAAAACTTAAATGGTATTCCTGTTTATGGAACTTTATCCGGCAACCTTTCTCATTTAGGAAAGTTGATTACTGATAAAAGTACCTGGTACACCATTTCTGTGGAAATGGATGAGCAGACCTGGACAATTTCGTGGGAAATGTTTGGATCAGTTTGTGCGGCCAATGGCGATTTTCTGAAATACACCTTATCAGGATCGTTTAGCATCCCCGAGAATCAAATATTTGGACAGGCGACTTTTAATGGGGGCACGGGCAGATTTTGCCAGGCGCAGGGCACTATAGAATTTACCGGCTACGCTGATGATCCGACGAACATTACAACGATGCATATGCAAATGGAAGGTATGATCACAAATGTTGGGAGCAGCCGTAACGGTGAAAATACAATGGTAAAGCAAAATGAATCGATTGCCCAATCATTTATTGAGGCATGGGATACTCACGATGCCGACTTGCTCTCGTCATTATTCGCCGATGAGTTTATCTACACGGAAGTAACAACAGGTCGCAGCTACACAGAAAAAGACGCACTTGCAGCGTATGTAAACGCCACTATATCGGGAATACCGGACACCCGGTTTGAAGTAGTTTCGATTGTTGCAAATGAACAATTTGCTGCTGTAGAATGGATTTGGAAAGGAACAAACACAATTGGCTGGCCTTATCTGGGAATTCCTGCCACCGATAAATATTTTGAGTTGCCGGGTTCTTCTGTTATGGAAATTGAAAACGGTAAAATAATCTGGGACAAAGATTACTGGGACTGGAATACGTTTATGCAATTGATAGGTGTCGGTCTGTAAACAAAGATCATTCAAATCAAACACAAAAAAGGTCGGAAGTGATTCCGACCATTTTTGTTCTCATGTGGCCGCACTCCTATTAGCATTCAACCAGACGGAAAAGCTTAATGAGAATTACTTTCATTCTTAGTTTAATTAACTTTTTTGGCTATTTCTTTCCAACCTTTTCCCTTATCCAGCAGTTCGCTCAGTTTTTGCATTAGTTCTTCGTTTTCCTGATTATTTGCAATGCTTACATTTTCATCAGGATCGGTTTGATGATCAAATAAATCGCGTGCCAGCACTTCACCTGTACTTTCCCTTATCCACTCGGTATACCGATAACGATCGGTTTGAACGGTATACCCCATCACTACCTTCGCCGGATCGGTTCTGTTACTTGCGGGCCAATAACTTAGTGCACCTTCCTTCCATTCTTTTTCCGGGCTTTCAATCAAGGGTACAAAACTTTTCCCTTGCAAATGGCCTGGTAATTCCAATCCTGCCAATTCGCATAACGACGGGTAAATATCCACAAATTCAGCGAGTGCATTGGTTTTTGCCGGTTTTTGCCCCGGAACCTTTAGTATCATCGGGACATGATTGTCTAAATGAAACTGTGTATGTTTACACCACATACCATGTTCTCCCAGCTTCCAGCCATGATCGCCCCAAATAATCACAATCGTATTTTTATCCAATCCATTTGCTTTCAGTTCATCCAGTAAACGACCAATTTGCTCATCGATGTACGAAACGCAGGCATAATATCCGTGTTTTAAAGTTTTATTGAGTGTTTCGTCGAAATCTATTTTACCTTTTGGAATCCCGTAATAATTTCTCAATTCGCCAAAATTATAGTTAAAATACTCGCTTACATTTTCCGGATGAAATGGATTCTCTGCCGGTTCAATTTCATCTGCATCGTACATATCCCAGTATTTCTTGGGCGCATTAAAAGGCAAATGTGGTTTTTTAAAACCAACCGCCATAAAAAATGGCTTTTCCGATGTTTTTAAAGTCGCCAGCTTTTCAATAGCCATATCAGTCATTTTACCATCGTCATATGCGTTGTCGGGCACGTTGGGCCATTCGAATGCAGGACCTCTCCCACCACCTGACTCATTTCGGTTTTTTTGGTACCACTCATCATATTCTTTCACCATTTTTATGGCTTCAGCTGAAAGGTAGCCCCTGCCAACCTGCTCTGTTTCGATCTTATGGTAAGCATCTCCAAATTGTACATCGTAATCAATTCCGTGATGATAAATCTTGCCGGCTGCCCATATTTCATAACCATTATTTTCGAAATGTTGGTCGAGTGTCAGAATATCCGGAGCATCCTCGTTCAACGACCCGCAATTGTAGATATGTAAGGTATCCGGTCTTAAACCCGACATCAAACTTGCCCTTGAAGCCATACAAATAGGTTGTTGACAATACGCACGATTGAACACCAATCCTTCTGAGGCAAGTTGATCAATATTCGGACTTTTTATTTGTGTATTTCCATAACATCCCAACTCAGTGCGTAAGTCATCAACTGCAATAAAAAGAATATTTGGTTTTTTATTCTCCGTTTGACATGATACGGCAATTACTGAAATAACAAATACAAAAAGGAATAGCTTTAAAGCATTCATAATGTTTTATTTTATTTAGTTATGTTATAATCTTTGGCGCTAAGTGCTTTCACAGTTTAATGCGTAGCCCCCAACCGTCAGATTCTCTATAAAACTAAGCGATACTTTTCATTTAAAAAAATTGTTTTTGGAAAGCAGAAAAGTTGCAACCTGCGAATTCTCAAAACCGATACAAGTACTTCTCAATGCCAGTAAGGTTTTCATCTCACTAAAATAAATTGATTTTAAAGGTGTTCGATGTAACTCATCCCGATAAATCGGGAATTCATTTCAAAAATTTAGGCACAAGACAAGAGGTCGGAAATGACCTCTTGTCTTGTCTGGCTCCCCTGATTGCAGGAAGTTGCAAGCTAATATGTGAAATACTGAGTTGATTTTATTGTTTCACAAATTTATATTCAACACCACGAACACTAATAATATGTTTAGGTTCCGAAGGATTTCCCTCTAATTTTTTTGCAAATCAAGAATAAAGTTATCGACGGTACGTGTGGAGGGCATTGCTTCATAACCCCATACATTATTTAAAAGATCGTGCCGATGGATTGCTTCTCCTTCGTGCTCGACCATGTGCTTCAGAATTTGGATTTCTTTGCTTAACAGGCTTACTTCAGTTTTACCAACAAATGCCTGAAATTTTTTAAAATCAACATGTACATAAATTATCATCCACTCCTGTTTATACTTCTCGTTGCATTCAATAAAGGCGTCGGCTGCTTTTAAAAAAGGCAACTTGTTCCTTTAACTATACTACAACTAAATATTTTTTTCCACAATGGATAAATGGGTTAGAATTCAGGGAGTATATTCTTAAAACAAAAGAAGACACCAAATTACGATGTCTCCTTTTGTGTCTATTTCATTTTATTAGGACCATTTCCACGAATAATCAACTCGTATTTTTGCACACAAATAATTGTAACGGTCAAATAATATCAATTCAGAATTGTTTAGCAAAACAAGCCGCACCAACAGCACCAGCCAAATCGCCATATTGTGCTTTTACAACCTCGGTTTGGTTCCCACCACTGCGCCATTCGTATTTAGCCATCAGTTTTTCCAATGGTTTAAATAAATCATTTCCAGCTTCTGTAATTCCACCTCCTAGTATGATTGTTTCGGGCGATAAGATATTGGTAAATGATGCCAATGCTACTGCTAATTTATTCACCGAAGTCATCCAAACCTGAGTTGCAAACTCATCTCCTTTTCGATGCGCTTTAATTAATTCATCGGTCGATGTAAATCTTCCTCCCGTACGTTTTTCTATGGTACAATTTCCTATGGCATCTTCCAAACTTCCCGGAACTCCAATAATATCAGGTTCGGCATTGCTATCGAGCGACAGATGCCCCAAATGTCCGGCTTTTTGAAAAGCACCTTGATAAGGCTTTCCATCAATAAGAATTCCACCGCCAACGCCTGTGCCCAGTGTAAGCATTATTACATTCTTTTTATTTTTGGCAGCTCCAAACTTTGCCTCGGCCATCATTGCAGCAACAGCATCGTTTAAAACAAAAGCTTTTGTTCCAAGAAAATCGGACCAGATGAAATTCTCGAGTCCTTGCAAACGTCCGGGCATAAATCCAATGGCAGAGTTTTTTTCGTTAGGTAAACCAGGGGCTGAAATTCCTATTACTGTTCCAGCATTTTCAATTTTATTTTGAATCGTTTGAACCGCCCTTTTCACAGCATTCTTCCAAATTTTATCATCGCCATCGTCGGTAGGCTGATAATTCTCGAATAAGATGTTTCCGGTTTCGTCAATAGCCACCGCCTTTATTCTAGTTCCTCCTAAATCAACTCCAATTATAATTTCTGACATAGTTTTTGGTTTTTATAAAGTTTGTTATTCGCTCATTAACACCGTCCTTCAGGGCGGTGATTATTAGCGATGAACCAATAATCAGGGTTAATGAAATTTTGTATTTTGTTAAAATACAAAATTTCATTAATCCATTACCTCAAGCTGTTTTGTCATTCACCGCCCTAAAGGACGGTGTTATTCAAAAGCATTAATTCTATTTTTCTCCGTTAAATTCTTTAACTGCATTTACCATTGCCACAAGATTTTCAACCGGAACATTTGCCTGAATATTATGAACCGTGTTAAAAACAAAACCGCCATCTTTCGCGAAAACTTCACTTAATCGAAGTACTTCCTCGCGTACCTTTTCGGGCGAAAAGTTTGGAAGTGCGTTTTGTGTATCAATTCCGCCACCCCAAAAAACCAGGTCTTTCCCATAGGTCTTTTTTAAATGAACAGGGTCCATTCCAACAGCATTAATTTGTACCGGATTAATTATATCGAAACCGGCTTCTATAAATTTTGGCATAAACGATTCCACTGCACCACACGAATGTTTAAAGGTCTTCCAATTGGTATTTTCGTGAATCCAATTGTTAATACGTTTATAATACGGCATCCATAAATCGTCGAACTGCTCGGGTGCACAAAAAGTAGAATCCTGTGTTCCAAAATCGGTTCCACAAATAAATACGGCATCAATATTATCGCCAATAACAGTATGCAAGCGACTATAATTTTCCAATGCAATTTCCGATTGACGGTCGAAAATTGCTTTAATATAGTCGGGGCGCATAATAATGCTCAAGTACCATTCGGTAATATCGCGAATACCTTTGGGCTTTTTTAATTTCATACCCGGAATATGAGCAATGTCGCCAAGTGCGGTACCTCCTAAACCGGCAACCACTGCTTTTCCGGTGGCTCGAGCAGTTTGGGCAGTTTCTTTCCAATACTCCAAATCACTGTCAGAAACCAATCCATGTTCTTCCAAGTTATCTTGGGGGTTGAGGTCTTCTTCGTTAAACGGCTGCTGACGAATTATGGCATCGAAAAAATAACTGGACTTTGGCATTTTTGCAGAAGGGTCTGCTGAAATATCTCCGCCGGGAAAGCTCAAAGTATCACCATTTTCATCGATACTGGTGTTAAAACCCTCGGGCACGCTTACAATTTGCCCCCAAGGAGTACGATACTCTTTAAAAGGTGCATTATTATAGAAACCAAATGAACTGCTTTTTCCTTTGGCACCAACTGCATCGGCTCCCATAAGTTCACGCAGTTCTTCATCAACCTCTCCCAACATTTGATAAGGGTCGGTTACACGAACCGGTTTCCACTTTAAACCATAATATTTCCTTAAGTTTTCAATAGATAAGACATGAATACCCGTAGTTGAGGTGGCTCCAAAATCAACCATCATTTTATCGGGTTGTTTGTGGTTTACCGTTAAATCAAATCTTTGTTTTGAATTCATTGCACCTACTTAATTGGAGCAATTTTTATATTCCGAAAGAAAATATTTGCTTCGCCGTGTTTTCCTTGAAAACCTATGTAACCTTTGGTTGAAATTTCGGCAAACGGTTTGGGTAACCACGATGGAATATCGGAACCATCGGGATTTTTCGTGCCACTTGTCCAAAGCGCCATATCCATATCTGCCGATACTTCACCATTAAGTTTTACCACAATGTGTTGTCCTTCGCAACGTACATTCATGTGATTCCATTCGCCGGCTTTTTTTACCAATGTTGATGTTGGTGCCAAATGACCAAAAATTCCGCCACACATGTAATTAGGTACCCATCCTTTATCTTCGAAATAAAAATCATCGCCAATTTGTATTTCTACCGAATTTGGAATCCAATCTTCACGATTGGTGCAATAAACAATTACACCACTATTGGTTCCCTTTTCATTTTTAAACTCCAAATCAATTTCAAAATTTTCGTACTCAACAGTCGTGAATATACAGGCATCTTCCAACGCTGTAAGCACATCGCCTTTATACGACCACACACCTTGCGAGTCCATGGCATTCGAAAGGTCTTCGTTAAAAACAGCTTGCCATTTTGGTTGACAGCTACATAACACAGCAAGCGCTATAAGTGCAAATAAGTTTCTTACTTTCATTATTCGTTTATTTAAACTATTATTTGAAATTCTATTTTTTTGACATTAAATTCCCGTTGTTTTTTTCAGATAATCCCTACTTATTTTCAGGGTTTCTTTTGATGGTCGAGTTGGTTTAAATCCACCTTCAAATGCCAATTCTATAATTACATCGCCAGCAAAGCCTATCTGTTTTAAAGTATCCCCTATTTCTTCAAAATTCACATCGCCTTCGCCCAATGCTTCGCTCCATTTTCCATTATTTAATTGGTCGCGTAAATGCAAAAAGAAAATTTGTTTTTGATACTTTTCTAAGAACTCAATTGGATCGACATTAGCTCGTAATAACCAATTTAAATCGGGACCTAATTTAATGTCAGGTATTCTTTTAAGTGTACCTCCCAAATCGTACATATTATTCTTCACTTCCGAAGTATGATTGTGAAGATTCAGTACAATTCCTTTATCGTGACCCAGTTTTACCAATCGTTTTAAGAGTTCGGCTTGTGCATCTAATTCTGCTTCCGATTTTAATCTTCCATGCGGTTCTCCCACCGATGTTCCAAAGGTTCGTCCACCCAACGATGCTAAATTTGTCATTACCAAATCAACATCTTCGTATATTTCGCTGTGCTTGCTTTTATCCCACATGTCAGCGCCATACGAAGTTCCAATTAAACCGATTTTGTACTTTTCTATTAATTCAACAATTTGTTTGGTGTAGGTTTCAGATCGAAGCGGCTGTTCCATTGTTTCTACAGCATCGAATCCGGCATACAACATATCTGAAAAAATTTGTTCCAAAACCGGAGAAACATCGTAATTTGGCTGTGTGCTTGCATAAACCCAAACGTGCGCGCCAACGGTAAGTTTTTTGCTTTTTTTAGCATTTATAATTGAACTTGCAAAACCATTTTTTGCAAGCACTGCAGCCATCATTGTAAGAGATGTATTTTGAATAAATTTTCGTCGTTCCATCTGTTCCCTTTTTTTAATTAAAAGTTGTGAACTTAGCATTTGACTACGGCATATCGGGTAGTTTCCACCCATCGCGATACTTATGCTTTATATAACTATTTGCAGTTTCTAAGGCATTAAATTTTGCATACTTGGTATTAAAATGTGGATGCCCTTCAACTACCTTAAATTCATCCGAGGTCATAATTTTCAACTCTTCAGACGGAGATATATTTGTAATTTGCATTTTATCGGCATCCCACTGCAGCGATTTATTCAAGCCCTGTAAACGAATTGCCAATACCCCAAGTAACACCATTTCGTTAAACGGACCTGAAAATCCAAAGTTAGAAGTACTTTCTACTCTGTTTTCGGGCGACTCTTTACACGCACGAATCCAATCTTGCTCGTGTGGTCCATCTACATAACCTACAGCACCTTCAATTCGACGTAGATAAGGTGCAACGTTTGGTTTTCTGCCCGAGCCTAAACGAGCGTTAAAACCACCGCAACCACAGATTAGAGTATCTTTTGTTCCGACGAATAAACAGCCGCCAAGACCGTCAGCCATTAGGTTTTCACCTTCCGGAACCAAGTCGGAAACGTTCGGTAACAAACCTCCATCGTACCAATATACTTTTACGCGCGGCATACCAACTTGTTTGTATTTGTCGCGTGCCGGAAAAGTAAATTCTACAGTCTCAGCTTGTGGTGCCGATTCAGTATTTATAGCCGTTGAACTACCACGAACTTTCTCGGGATATCCTAATTTTAACGATTGATAAACCGGGTCGAGCACATGACAAGCCATGTCGCCAAAAGCTCCAGTTCCAAAATCCCACCAACCTCGCCAGTTCCAAGGGGTATAAATTTCGTGGAATGGACGCATTGGTGCCGGTCCAATAAACTTATCCCAATCCAAAGTATCGGGTGTTTTCATTGCTTCGGTAGGACGTTGTAAACCCTGTGGCCAAATTGGGCGATCGGTCCATGCGTGCACCTCTTTTATCTCGCCAATTTCACCATTCCAAATCCACTCACACACTTCGCGAACGCCATGCCCCGAGTTTCCTTGATTACCCATTTGAGTAGCCACTTTGTGTTTCTCTGCAAGATTCGTTAGTAACCTCGACTCGTAAATAGAATGTGTTAAAGGTTTTTGGCAATACACATGCTTGTTCATGGTTAAAGCGGTGGCAGCTACAATTGCATGTGTGTGGTCGGCTGTCGCCACCATTACGCCATCAATCGAGTCACCCATTTCATCGAACATTTTTCGCCAATCCCAGTATTTCTTAGCTTTTGGAAACTCTTTAAAACACCGTTCGGAATACTTCCAATCCACATCACAAAGTCCAATAATGTTTTCAGTATTCATCCCAACCAAGTTAGGATGCCCTTTTCCACCAACACCAATGCCCACAATATTTAGTTTGTCGCTAGGTGCTTTGTGTCCTAAACCGGCTACAGCAAAATTTGGAATAATTGAAATACCAGCAGTTGCAGCTGCTGCATTTTTCAGAAAGTCTCGTCTTGATTTAGCATTCATAGATATTGGTTTTAATTGGTAATTGATACATGATTATGATTTTATTCGTTTATTCAGTGAGAACAAAATAAGTTGAAAAAGAATACTTCCTCAACTGTTTTTCTGCTATATTTATCCGTTATTTTGAACACAAACACAACTGCAGTTAAGATTTGCCGGCATATAACAGATAAAAAGGTTTCAAATGAAAACGCTTATTCAGAAATTACCACTTAAACAAAACCGCTCGTTTATCGCTCGCACCTTTGAAACTCCATATTTCGAAACCCCTTACCATCAGCACAACGAGTACGAATTAATGGTAATTAAAAAGGGAAATGGAACTGCATTTATTGGCGATTATATTGGCGACTACCAAGTTGGCGATGTATACCTGCACGGTAAAAGTTTACCACATTGGTTTCGCAAAAAAGAAGAAAAAATGATTGGTGCATCGATGGTGGTACAATTTAAAGACGACTTTTTGGGAAACGGTTTTTTTGATGTTCCAGAGATGAAAGCAATCCGGAAGTTGCTTGATGATTCGTCGCGAAGTATATACTGCAAGGGCGAGCTAAAAAAGAGGATACGAAAACAGTTGCTCGAAATGGAAGACCTAAATGGCTTCGAAAAAATTATTAGCCTCTTAACTATGCTTCATGAAATAAGTTTGTCTGACGAATATGAATATGTTTCGGGAGCAGTAATTACTCATTCAGAAAAAGACCAACTGCTAGTTAATAAGGTTTTTGAGTTTAGCATGAATAACTTTAAACGCAAAATTAAGCTTGAAGAAGTAGCAGGGCTTTGTAACAAAAGCACATCGGCATTTAGCCATTATTTTAAAAAAGTTACCAAAACCAGCTACATAAATTTCCTTAAACAAATACGTATTTCGCATGCCTGCGAGCTTCTAAAATCAACTAATTTATCGATTACGGAAATTTGTTTTGAAAGCGGATTTAATAACTGGGCAAATTTTAGTAAACACTTTAAAGAACATTGTAAAATCTCACCTTCGCAATACCGGGCAAGTTTAACTCCTAAGAAAAATTAAAGCAAGCACTGTTAGTAATGAACTCATCAGTCAAGTAGATATTTTAAGAGCCATCGCCTCTATTATAGATGTGCCTTTACCAATAGGTCTTGCACATGACAGTCACGATTAAGTTTCAATCATAAATGGACATTTAAACATTCGCATTGCAGATTTGTCCATTTGTAATAATTGAAACAATTGGACTGGCTACAATTTGGATTGATTTAGGATTATTTTGAAAAGATTATGATTGGTTCTCCTGATTACTGGTTATTGTAATCCGTTATTCCAAGTACACTTTTTTTACAGCTTCTATTTTTTTCTTATCATCGGCTATTGCTCGGGTGGTAAACATCATAACTCCACTTGATTCTGCTGCCAAGCCGCCTTTTAATACAGTTTCAAATTCTGCTGCAGATACAATGTAAGGATTGTTGTAGGCCTGTACAATGGGCCAGACTTTTGGAGTTTCGCCCCGTTTAATATTCATCCGTTCGCAGAACCAACGAATGTTTTCTTCTACCCAAATCGGTTCTCTGCCCATTCGTGCATGGTAAACCATAGGTGAAAATACATCAAAAACATCGTGCAACAGGTCATAGTCAAGCCCGAGAATTCGACGACGGGCTCCTTCAAATTCCTCATCATTCCAGGGACAGTGAAAAAGGCCGAGTAATGTCTCTGGCTTTTGTTCATTAATTCTATTTCTGATTAGAACCGACCAGTCGTAAATTACATGGCAGCGCCAATCACGCCACTCCGTGTCTTTGTTTTGCAGTATCCATTGGGCTTTATCTTTTGTAGTACCTTCCGGGATTTTAATATTTTTATCCTCAGCAAAAGAGGAAAGACAAGAGTTACAAAAACAGGTTTCATGCAGTATTGGCTCAGGTTCCTCGAACTGGGCGTGCCAATGCACATAATCCATCCAGATTCCTTCTATATCGTAGCTATTCAACAGTTTATCTAACTGACCTAATCGATATTCACGAAAACCGGGATCGCTGGGACAAACCCCCATAAACCATGACGCTGCTTCAACCCGCTCTCCCTGTTCATTTATTGCCCAGGCTTCAGGATGCTTTTCCACATAATTTTTTCCGTTTAATGTTGGAAATTCGGCATAAACTTTTATTCCTTCTTTTTTTGCACGTTCCATCAAGGCCGAATCTATACTTGCACCATGCACAAACACAGCATTTATACCCAATTCCTGTAGTGAATATCCTTTTTCCCACAAGGGGTTTGGATGTCCGTAAATCCCCTTGATTTCAATATGCTCTTCAGATTCCTGGCTGCAGGAACACAATTGAAATAAAATTAAAAAGATCAAGGCGAAATTTTGTAACAGGATTATCGGTTGCAGTCTCAACATCTGATTCTGTTTTAAGTATAACAAATATAAACATATTTCTATTCAGGTTTCACCAAAACGAGAAGTTTGTCAGTTGGCAATAGTTGTGGGTTTAGAAGTCGTGTTAAAGATCCGAATTAGACTAAAAATAGCCATATCTCATTGATATAATTGTCATTACATCGCCTGATCTGTGGTTCAATACGAAAACATATTAAATAAAATGATGCTGCAACAGTTAATCCCCAAAATGGAATTTTCAATCAGTAAGGATTTGTATCAGAATAAAACGAAAAAAGGTCGTCAAAATTGACAACCTTTTTTTGGTGCTCCCCTAACAGTTGGAAGTTGCAACCTGGTTTGTGAAAATTTGGTGTGAATTACCTCATTCTGAATCAATTTAAAGCGATTTTCAAATTGTACTTATTTCTTTGCACCTTATATTAAGGTGTCTAAAGTGGTGTTTTTTGAAACTTAACTAACTGTTCATTCAAATGAAACACTTCCATTCTGAATTGTTTAAAGATCAACCTTTATCCATCTAAGTGAAAGCAATTCTTCCACATCTCAATAGCTTAAAGTGAATCTGAACTTGAAATAAACAGATTGAAGGATAATTGCTTTGGGATATCGGTGTGCTTGAACATCTAACTAAAATTCTGATTGAGAGGTAAAATTATTTTTAATAGATTTATGTTTGATTAATTCGACAGATCCAACCAAAATTTTATCATTTTTATTGTATCTTTCAGGTACTTTTTGCAGTAATATTAATGAATTGTTTTCAAGGTCTTTAAATAATGTTATTATTATAATTAACTAATATTATTACTGGCTTAATAATCTCAAACATCAATATACCCAACGCCAACATTATGGACTTAAGAACAAAATAAGTCCACAAAAAAGAATGTTGTATGATACTATTCACTGGCATGTTTTAAATTTTTTGTCATCTAATATTTTAACAAGGCTTCTAAATTAAATTGTCGTTTTCTGTTTTTTGCAGCCTGGCTTTAAGGCATTCTTTATGTTCTATCAGTTCTTTTATAAACCGTCACAAAGTCTTTTTTATTAATTTTTCCAAAAATATTCCAAATCAGGAAGGCAGAAATAAAAGTTCGTAGACAATGTAAAACTCTTATTGCATCTTTTTAAACCATTCTGTTAAGTTAATTTTAGTGAAACAGGTATTAAAATTTGAAACCAAAATTCAGACTTGGCTCAATAATGGTTTTGGGAGTTCCTTTTTCAACTGCTGCAAAGTCCACAGGAATATTTGTATCAACTGGCCAATATTTTATCGCATAAGCAGGTTCAACATAGAGGCGTTTTTTAAAGAATTCGAAACGGTAACCAATGGCAAACTGCAGATATAATTGAAAACCTTTTTGGATTTTTTCGCCTTCCAAATCGTAATACTGTTTCATAAATGGTGTTGCCTGAACCGTGTTAAACAATCCTTTCCAATGAAAACGTTGGTATCCAAAACCAATACCATGTGTTCGCACATAACCGGGGTATAATTCTTCTGAATCTCCGTATGTTCCCATTGGTTCTTCGTATTTCCATGTGTTGTATTCAGCAAAAATCCGTTCTTTGGGTGTTAACTGATAACCGTAAGTTAGCAGGGCATAGTCGGCAGATTCTTCAGTAAAATTGAATAACATAAACAATGAAGATCCTATTGAATGTCTGTGTTTTATCTCATTTGTTTGAGATTGATTTTGACCAAACACCATTGTAATTGAAATGGCAAATACTAAAAATGTTAAGCTAAATTTTTTCATGATTCTAAGTTTATAATTATTAGTGATTCTAATTTTCTTCGTGTGGATTAACTGAAATAAGCTTTAGATTTAAATCCCGTATTCGATTTAAAATTCCATGTAAGTGAGATTCGTCTGACACAGTTCCCACAAGAACAGTATTATCTCTTTCATAGCTAATTGCCATTCCATCAAACCAGTCTTGCCATTTAATGTCAAGAATCCCTTCTACTTTAATTTCCAATTTTCCTTTCATTTATTTAAACTTTAATGGTTCTACTTTTTGTAATGAAATCCTAGGTCAAAAGTACGGGGTGATCTTAAATATAAAATCACTCTCAAGAGTGAAAATGAGGGTGATTTTGAAGAAAAGGACCTGATTTTGAGGATTTTTCTGTAATTTGCATTAATGCTCAAAACAAAACTAAATAGGCCAAACTCAACCAATAAACTAATATTTAGAAAAGAACTTATTGATAAGTTGGAGAGTGGCAGAGAAAAGAAGTTAACTTTAGTATCTGCTCCGGCAGGATACGGTAAAAGTACTTTAATAAGTCAATGGATTGACCATAGTAACTTGTCTTATTCGTGGTATTCGCTGGATAAATCGGATAATGACATTGTTACTTTTTTACGCTATACCATTGCAAGCATTCAATCAAAATATAAAAATCTGGGCAAAAAGGCAGAGAAACTCCTGGAATCAAATAGTAATTCTTCATTCGAATCGGTTGCAACCTATATAATAAATGATCTCTTTGAAATAAATGAAAAATTTTATCTGTTTTTTGATGACTATCATTTAATTGAAAATAATGAAATAAACAAACTACTATCCTTTCTATTAGATAACCTGCCTGATACTATTCAGATAGTACTGATTACACGCTCTGACCCCTCAATACCATTGGCACGACTGAGAAGTCTTCAACAGTTTACTGAATTACGTTTGTCCGATTTATGTTTTAACGCAAATAATATTTACGACTTTTTTAAAAAGTGTCTGAATATCAATCTTACCATTGAAGATGCGAAGAATCTTGAGTCTAAAACCGAAGGATGGGTCGCAGGACTTCAGCTTACAGGTTTATCTTTGCAAGGCAAAGAAGACATAAGCAGGTTTATAAATAAGCTAAAAGGTGATAATCGGTATATAATGGACTATCTGATAGAAGAAGTCCTTCAGCAGCAAAGCTCAGAGTTAAGAGATTTTCTTTTAGATACTTCCATATTAAAGCGTTTTAATGCTTCGCTCTGTAATTCTATTCTGGGTATAAATAATAGTCAGAATATAATTGAATATCTTGAACAGAATAACATGTTTGTTGTCCCCCTGGACTCAGAGAGGCAATGGTATAGGTATCATCATTTGTTAGAAGATTTATTGTTAAACAGACTAAAAAATAAAAACCTCGAATACTCAAATGGCTTACATAAAAAAGCATGTGATTGGTATGAAAAAAATGGAATGATTGAGGATGCAATTCAGCATTCCTTAGAAATAAAGGACTTTAAAAGAAGTTTAGGATTGTTGAATCAAATTTCTGCCAAATTATGGGCTATGGGCAAGCATAGCAGTTTATTAGAGTATGGAAACCTATTGATGGATAATGATATTTATACCAATCCCGAGTTTTCAATTTATTACTCATGGGTACTTATACATTCCGGTCAGGCACTTAAAGCTGTTCAATATCTAAGTAATGCAGAAATTGAAATTGAAAAAAGGTTAGCAAAGTCAAATGACTCAAAAGAATTATTCGAACTTAAAGGAAGGTTAGCTGTAGCGCAGGCTATTTTGTATGCTGTGACTGGCAATTTTGAACAAATCGAAAAACATTCTTGCATTGCTATAGAATATCTTTCCGAAGAAGATCCACTTTGGTATAGCTGGGCCTGGTATTCTGTTGGATTAAAAGACATGGCCTTAAATAATCTTCCGGAAGCAATAAAATCTTTAAAAGTTGCCATTGACTACGCTAAAAAATCAGGTAATATCTATTTGGTTTCAACCATTGTGTTACGTTTAGTGTATACCGAACAACGTATGGGACATAATGTATCTGCGTTCCAAAACTGCACAGAATTATTGGCTTATATCGAAGAGCGAGGTTATTCTGAATTAACTAAAGTAGATTGGATATACTCCGGAATATATACTACTCTTTCGATGATAAATTTTATGTGGGGAGATTTTGAAAAGGCTAAAGAGCATATAAAAATTGGTTATGAATTATCGTTGAAAGAATCCAATTTTACTTACCAGTTCCTAAGCTTGTTTACACTATCATTTGTTAGTTACGATAAGAATAACTTGAATAATTGTTTAAAGGCATTTGAGAAATTAGAGAAGCTAATGCAGGATAACACTGTTCAACCACACTTTACTATTCTTTATCTGGCCCGGAAAGGATTTATTCTTTTAGAAACAGAAGGACCAGAGAAAGCACTGGCATTTTTTAATAATAACAACATAACTTCTGATTCAGAAATAAATTCCTTTAACGAGTACGCTTTTATCCCTTATGTACATTACCTTATCACCATTGGAGATATCAGTGAAGCACAAAAGAAACTGGATGAAATAAATAATCTGGCAACAAAAGCAAATCGATTAGATCGAATAATTCAAATTCAGATAATTTATTCATTAATACATGTGGAACTGGGAGAAACAGAAGAAGCTATTCAATGTCTTATAAATGCTATGGATATTGCATCGGGTGAAAGAATTGTAATTTACTTTTTGTATTATCTTGATAAAATTAAAGAACTCTTGTACAAGGCTTTTAAAGTCCTTGCAACACGTAAGCATAATATACCAAAAGAATACCTCGAAAAATTGAAAATACTAATTGAAAGACATGAAAAAGTAATTAAAAACCAAAATTACTCTGATATAAGTAGGCGTGAATTAGAAACTTTAAAACTAATAGCTGAAAATCTAACTAACCAGGAAATAGCAGAACAATTATTTATATCGATTCAAACTGTAAAATCTCATGTTAAAAGCATACTCCTAAAACTTGATGCAGATAGCAGATACAAAGCAGCACAAAAGGCTAAAGAATTAGGTCTTGTTTGAAAAATGATGCAAAATTTTTAGTCGCTTTAACAAATTCCCTCCATTAAATTTGAAATAGACAACCAAATGAATACTATTCTGACTAAATAGATTACAGAAGCTATTAATCCACTTTAACCATTACCTTTAGAAAGTTCTAATACAAACGATAAATGCAAGTAGCAGTAAACAGAAAGGATGTTAGATTTATACCCGATAGCTCCAGGGTAATTGCACGGTTTCTTTATACCGGCGATGAAAGAGCACTTAACACCATTCGCTCAGTACTTGGTTTGTCTGAAAATGCTGCATCACAAATATTAAGCCCGGTATTGAGAGATTACTCGCTACGACACAGAAATATCTCCAAAATTTTTGAAAAACATTACAATAAGATTGCACATCTGTTAAGACTGCTAAATGTCGATCCTGATTCACTAAATATTTCTCAAAGAATATTAATTGGCTCCTATTTTACAATGGAGTATTCCATTGAATCAGCAGCATTTTTTAATCCATCTATTGTAGAACACCCCGATCAGTCGGAGACGAGTCCGGATGAAAAAAGAGTTATTCTTAGTTTCAGGGCTACCGGCGAAGGGCACATTTCATCCATCGTATTCAGAACAGGGATACTGGATAAAAACAATAATTTATCTGTTGAACCGGTAGGTAAAATGCTGGAGGAAGCTGCTCAAATCCGCCGACATATTTACGATAAGAAATCTTTCCAAAATAAGCTAAACGAGATGAAGGATTTTCATTCCATCATTCCTTCCGGCTTAATTCTCGACAAGTTAAACGACACATTTACCTATGATGAACTTTACTATTGTATAAAGGAAGCCCGTAAATCGTTAGATCTTACAGCAGAAAAGGAAGTACTGTTTAATCAAATTATCTGGCTGGCCTCGTCACATTATGAACTTGAATTTTCGTTGGACACCAACATTTCAGAACGGGTAATTTTCCCTGTTTCAGCGAACGAAAAAAACGGAGTTGAAGATGCGCGTTTCGTGAAATTTGTTGATGAAGATGGCAAGACAAGTTATTATGCCACTTACACAGCATATGACGGCACTACTATAATGCCAAAAATGCTGGATACTACGGATTTTTACCACTTTCGGATATTGCCTCTTCATGGTGAAATTGCACAAAATAAAGGGATGGCACTTTTTCCACGAAAAGTAAATGGCAAATATGCCATGCTCTGCCGCCTTGATGGATTTAATAATTACATCGCTTTTTCTGATAATATTTCAATCTGGCGTGAAGCAAAATTATTGCAGCAACCTAAATTTCCCTGGGAATTTATTCAAATCGGAAATTGTGGCTCGCCCATTGCAACTCCAGATGGATGGTTGGTAATCACGCATGGTGTCGGGCCAATGCGGGAATATGTTCTTGGCGCATCATTATTAGATCTTCAAGATCCTGAAAAGGAAATCGGCCGATTAAAATCACCTTTATTAATACCTAACATCGAAGAGCGGGAAGGATACGTACCCAATGTGGTTTATTCCTGTGGCTCAATGATTCATAATGAGGATTTGATAATCCCCTATGCCATGTCTGATTATGCATCAACTTATGCTACCGTTAATCTAAGAGAACTCCTTAACGAACTGAAAAATTCAAAATAATCTTCAACATACATTCTAAAATCAGTTTATTAAACTCATTTACAACACGTTATTAAATTTCCCAACTAAATGTGTGAATGATGTAACTCTTATTCAGAATTGTGTAATATCCTATGAAACATAATTCATTACCTTTATTCACAGATTAAATCAGAAAGCATGAAAACAAAAAAATTGAAAAGCCTGTCGAAAAGTATCTTTTTAGGGATTTTTGTAATAGCAATGGTCATTCCATTTACATCATGTGCAAAAAAGTACACTTTTCGAAATTCAAGCATTGTGCCGGGTGCAGATGGTTATGTTAAAGTGAAAAAGGATAAAAACAAGAATTATATTGTAAAAGTAGAAGTGTCGGATTTGGCAGAAGTTGACAGGGTACAATCATCTCAAACTACATATGTTGTTTGGATGGAAACCGACGAGGGCAATGCTGAAAATCTGGGACAATTAAAAAGTTCAACCAGCTTTTTATCAAGACGCCATAAGGCATCCCTGGAAACGGTGTCTTCCTACAGACCGGTTAAAATATTTATTACAACAGAAAACGGCACAAATGTGCAATATCCGGGCCGGCAGGTGGTGTTAACTACCGAGAATTTTAAAGTGAAATAATTATGAATAAATAGTAACATGAAAAATTCACTTTACATCATTGCAGGGTCACTCCTAATTCTTTGGGCCATTGTAACCTTTGTATTTTATACATTCCGATATATTGATATACTTCTTCCAATAGCTGGATTTTTTGTGCTTCTCCAAATTCTTTTTAATAAAAAATCACCTAGAAATTATAACAATAAAATTAAACGACAAATATGAAAAAACAGATTTTAACTTTCGTTTTACTGGTTGCAACAAGTGTAATCTTTGCACAAGGTCCAATTCTCAAGGGGCAATCACAAATTAATGTGGGTGTTGGACTTTCTTCGTGGGGTGTTCCCGTTTATTTGGGATTCGATTATGGTGTGCACCCCGATATTACACTGGGTGCTGAACTGTCTTTCCGCTCGTACAATGACAACTGGCACGATAATAAATACAACCACTCAATTATTGGTTTATTAGGGAATGCCAATTATCATTTTAATACTGTACTGAATATTCCTTCTCCCTGGGACTTTTATGCAGGACTTAATCTTGGTTTCTATAGTTGGAACTCCCCAAATGATTATGAAGGTTCTCATAATTCAGGGCTGGGGCTTGGCGCTCAGATTGGCGGTCGGTATTATTTCAGCAATAAGGTGGGAATAAACCTGGAATTTGGCGGAGGAAATGCATTCTCAGGCGGAAAGTTTGGCATAACTATTAAAATATAAGTATGGAAGAAGATTTTGATTTGAAAAAATGGGAAAATGCAAAGTGGAAACTTAAAGATTTATATCCACAATTAACAGATTCCGATTTAATATGGCGCCACGAAACGAAGAACGCTTTGTATAATATGATTGCGACAAAACTGTTAATCTCAAATAAAGAATTTTCAGATTTAATTGATTCGCTTTAAGCTTCTATTTTTCTGATAATCAAACTAAAAAGAAATATAAATGAATTATTATTTGTACTTACTTATTCCTGTCATATTCATCCTTTTTGCAGGAATCAGAATTGTGAGGCCAACGCACCGCGGGCTTATTGAGCGACTTGGGAAATATAAGAAACTTGCGGATCCAGGTTTTCACTGGATCATTCCCATTGTTGATCGTCTTTTCATGGTAAATATCACAGAGCAAATGGTTGATGCAGAACCACAAGAAATAATCACCAATGATAACCTAAACGCAAGTGTAGATGCCCAGGTATATTTTCGTGTAAAAGCGGATGAAGAAAGTATAAAAGGTTCTACCTACGATGTTGACAATTACCAATGGCAGATTGTCAATCTTGCCCGTACAACGCTCCGTAATATTATTGGAACACTTACTCTGAAATCGGCGAATAGCGAACGAGGGAAAATAAACACTGAATTGCACGAAACCCTACATAAAGAAACCCAAAGCTGGGGAATTGAAATAATACGTACTGAATTAAAACAGATTGATCCCCCCTCTGATGTGCAGGAAACCATGAATAAAGTGGTGAAAGCCGAAAATGAAAAAATAGCCGCTATTGACTCAGCAACTGCTGCCGAAACCGTTGCAGACGGAGTAAAACGTGCAAAAATAAAAGAAGCTGAAGGGTACAAACAATCAAAAATATTGCACGCCCAGGGAGAAGCTGAAGCTATAAAATTGGTAAACGAAGCTGCTGATAAATATTTTATAGGTAACTCGCAGCTTTTACGAAAGCTCGAAGCGCTGGAAGCATCGCTCGGGAATAATGCCAAAATTGTTATACCAGCCGGCTCCGATTTGGTCAATATTATTGGAGAAATGGCCGGGATTGTTCCATTGGAGCGAAAACAAAAAGAGGAATCAGGAGCAAAAAAATAGCTCTTGTTTTGAATGATTTAAAAATAAAAAACACACGCGACTCACGCGTAATTAATATTTTAACAAAATGAACAAAGGAACAGTAAAGTTTTATAATGATCTAAAGGGATTTGGATTCATTAAAGATGACGATTCATCAAAAGAATTCTATGTAAATGCATCCGGATTGAAAGAAGATATTCGGGAAAATGATAAAGTATCTTTTGATTTGGAAGAAGGAAAAAAAGGATTAAATGCCGTGAATGTTAAAGTAGTTTAACTAAAAAATAGTTTGCCATTTAATATTTCATCCCGCTTTATGCGGGATTTTTTTTACACTAATTTTAAATCCGATCGGTGCAATTCTTCATACGCCTGCAAAACCGTCAAATGCGAGATTAAGTAGGCAAGCGAACTTTCAGCCCCCTGATTCCGGTTTACTCCATAACTTTCGAATCCATCGCAACAACCGTTGGTTTCAAAATCGTACAAGCTCATTCGCAAATCATTCTCGCCAAGGAACCACAGGAACGAAGTGTATAGCTTATTCAGATAATCTTTGTCTTTTGTGACCGAGTATGCCTGATGATACATTAGTACCATTGCCATAGCATCAATGGGTTGCTGGGCAAAAACGGAACGTTCACCTTCTTTTTTAAACCACTTTTCATTACCTATAATCGAAAGGTAATTATCCTTTAACGTGTGGCGGGTTAGAAAATTCATTGATTCAATGGCTATTTCCGTTATTTTATCATCATTTAGTATTTCTGCTGAATGTAAAAGTGCCAGAGGTAAAATTCCATTGTCATAAGCCAGCAAAGTTTCAAACCAATTCCAATCATCCGCCTGGTTTTCTTTATAATGTTTAATTAAAACATTGGCGAGATTCCTCAATCTTTCCGTCATTGAATCATCAGAAGGATTACTTTTCAGGTAATAACTTATTCCGATCATTGTATTGGCAATTCCCCGAATTGATTTTAATTTTTCAAAATTAGGAGCAGCGTTAAAAAACACCAATCTGCCGGTTTGGTAATAAGCATCGTTTGGTGCATTTGCCAGTAAATAACCTAATGCCCAAATGGTTCTTCCAAACGAATCTTCAGAGCCCACTTCATCCAAAAAATTTCGGTTAAAACTCAGGAAATTTCTAAAAGTCCCGTCAGCGTTTTGCAAATAATGAATGTAACTTAAATAGATAGGCGATAATTCAAGTGCGCGCATATCTTTCTTTTGGCGGTAAGCCATTAAAACCATTAGTAAAGCTCGCGAATTATCATCTAAACAATATCCTTCCTTTAAATTAGGTATTCCAAATTTTGCATGTTGAATGATGCCTGTATCGTCTGTTAAACGATTAATATGAGCAAGGGAAAAGGGGGGAAGAATGAGTAAATCAGGTTCCGGTTCTTTTCGTTTAAGAATCGGCTGCTCATCCTTCATTATTTTTTTGGCAAGTGCCATGTATTTTTCACCGGTTTTTCGCCAGGTAATTTTTTTGCCATATTCACCGGCATTTTGCTTCAGTTGCTTCAGTTCTTCAGGGTTGTCAAAGAGTTCAACGAGCGTCTCGGCCAGCTCTTCTGTATCATTAAAATTGAACAACCTACCTCTTCCCTGTGCCAGCAATTCAGCGGCATGCCAATATGGAGTTGATAGCACTGCGGCTCCCACTCCCACGGCATACGAAAGGGTTCCGCTTGTAATTTGGGCTTCGTTCAAATAAGGTGTGATGTATATATCGCAGGCATACAAATATTTGAATAAATCCTGTTCATCAATAAATTCGTTAAGAAATATTACATGATTTTCAAGTTGAAGATTTTTCACCAGGCACAACAGAAATATACGGTATTCCTCGCCTGAATGACGCAGCACATTTGGATGCGTTTTCCCCAAAACGATATAAATAAGCTCCGGATATTTTTTAACCACTTCAGGCAAAGCTTTAATTACTGTTTCAATGCCTTTGCTTCGGCCAATAAAGCCAAAGGTTAAGAGTACTTTTTTGCTTTCGAGTTTAAACTCCTTTTTCGATATTTCGGGACTGAAACGAATATCAGGGACTCCATGTTCAATTAGTACAATTTTTTCTTTTGGCACATCGTAAATATCTACCAAAAAGCCAACTGCTTTATGGCTCATTACCACAATTTTATGCGCCATTTTACATATCTCTTTCAAAACTGCCTTTTCATTATAAGAAGGTGTTTTAAGTATGGTATGAAGTGTAACAATTAGTGGAATCTCCAACCGATGAAGTAAGGGAAGAATATAAACACCGCTCTGTCCGCCAAATATGCCAAATTCGTGCTGCAGGATGCAGACGTCGGCGCCACTAAAATTAATATATTTTACAGCTTTTAAATAATCTTCCTGATGATCTTGCCGAATCGTTAATTTAACCTCTTCGGGGTATTTATAGGTGAGATCGTTGTCGTTTAATGCAACCACATAACCTTCATGTTTTTGTTCTTCCGGAGCATTGCAAGTTAACATCGATTTGAACAAATTGTGGGTAAAAGTACCAATTCCACATTCTCGGGGAGGGTATGTAGCGATATAAGATATCTTCATTTATTTATGATTACGTTCAAGGATGTTAATAAGCCGATATTTTGTATTTCAAGAGGAAGAAGTTCCCGTTCAAAATAAACCAAATCTTTATGTCCGGGGTTTTCTTGTATTTTGCAATAATATATTCGGTCGACATACCTCCTCACAATCAAATTTTGATTTGGATTATCTTTCGCCCGCATAATATCTCCTTCTTTAAATTTGTTTTCCATAATTTCCAATGAACTTGTTTCCAAACCACGTTTTAAAAGCTTTCCTATTAGAAATTCTTTCTAAATCAGAGATTAAATAATACTAGAATCACTTTTCCCTGCTTTTTTTGCTGCTTTTGCCGCCCTTTTTTCTTTCAGGTTCATAACAGCTTCCTTTTTCTCGCTTTTTCTCGCTTTCCCTTCTTTGCTTTTTGCCATGTCTTTTATTTTATGATATTAATACTATAATATAGTTCCTTCATACCCACTTTTAATCACTGTTGAAATCATTTTAAACCTACCGTTTGCCCGAACAATATTTGAGGTATGTGCCGGAATTATTATGCCTTGTCCAATTTGAAGAACATTTGGTTGATCATCGATAACAACTTCGGCTGTTCCTTCAATAATTTGAATAAAAGTGTCAAACGGAGAGATTTTTTCTGCCAGTGCTTCGCCGGTGTCGACGGCCACAATGCTAATATTCCCTGTCGATTTTCTGATGACTGTTTTGCTAACTACTGAACTGGGAACATACTCAATGATTTCAATCAGGATGTGAACTTTTGATTTTTCAATTTCTTTCATTTGTAGTTGGTATCCAAATAAGACAACCTTGTCAAAGGTACCCCTGCTCAATTTTGAAAGTGTTACACGATTGATGTTTTTATTTACATCATTCACACATTTGCAAAATACCTTATATCCTGCAATTCAAAATATTCGAAGATGAAAAGATGTTTGTCACAATCGCTCAAGAGCGCCAAAAATGAGCTGGAAATCAGCTTTCTATTCATATCGTTCAGCTATGGACCAAGAGAAAAATTATGAATTATCAGTGATTGGAGGTATCGGAAAGAGGACAAGAACAATACTTTAGGGTAATTCTTATTTCAAATGTTTAACAAAAAAGGGGATATAGAAATCAAAGGTAGATTCATTAACGCTCCTTTCGTTCAACTCATCAATAAACTCCTGGTAAAACTTGTTAAAGCGTTCCAAATCATCATAAATTAATAAAAACAGTAATTTTTGGGTATTATGAAAATTGAATTCTCCAACACTGGTGTAAATTACAACCATTTCAAAATCATCAACTTTATCATGCTTATGCAGGTAAAAACTAATGAATTTATTTTTGTTTCTAACTGGCGTTACAACAAAACGATATTTCCTGGATATATGATCCCATTCAAAATAAATTATATACTCCGTGATTGGGAAATGGGGCTCAATAAATTTTTTAAAGATTTCCTGCAGATAATATTTCTCACTGTTATTCATTAGCACTCCTTTAAATTGTACATCCCTTTGCTGCCAAATTCCTCTATATTTTGCATTATTCACACATCTTCAAGTGTTTCGCGACGTTTATTCTTGAGATTTTTGAAGTGAGTTGGAGTAAGTCCGGTAAATTTTTTAAACTGATTTGAAAGATGAGCAACACTACTGTAGTGCATTTTGTAAGCAATCTCAGTAAGATTAAGTTCATTATAAACGATCAGTTCTTTCACCCGTTCGATTTTGTGGGTCAGGTAAAATTTTTCAATGGTGATACCTTTCACTTCTGAAAAGAGATTGGCAAGATAGGTATAATCATAATTGAGTTTTTCGCTCAGGTAATCTGAAAGATTCACCTTAATTTGATCTTCGGCATAATGAACCAATTCGATGATAGCACTTTTAATTTTTTCGACAAGTACACTCTTTTTATTGTCCATCAACAGCAATCCTGCCTTTTTTAAACCTATTTTTAATTGTTCTAACTGTTCTGTACGAACATCACCTATAATATCAGCTTCGCCAATTTTCACATAAACATAAGGAAGACCGACTTTTTCAAGTTCGGCTTTCACCACCATCTGGCAGCGAATGCAAACCATATTTTTAATGTATATCTTCAACTTGAGTTTTTCTTAACTAAATTTACTCTAAATTTGATACGAATTATTTAATCATTGGGTTATTCGTGATTTTAGAATCATTGATTTGCTTATATCCAGTGGCATCAGCCGGTTAGTTGTTTCCTTTCGTAAATTGCAAAAAGATAATTCCATAACATCAAAACCAGCATAATTTTACAAATTGAAATTCTCCATCCATTAAATTACAATGATATATTATAATAATTTCTCTCTGAAAAATAGCCTATTCCAAAATCGTGAAGAAATTTAATTCATTTTTATCAATTAAGGCTTAAAGAAAGGGGTGAATTGACACTATTCTCTTTGAAATTTTGTTAGAATAATTAATTAGTTACCCCTGTAAAGACTTGCAACCTAATTAAGTTGTTCATTTTCTTTTGGTTAAATGATTTTAGTGGATCATTTTTTACGATTAAATCAAAATGTTGCAACCTGATTTATAAAAAGGATGTAATTGTGAATCTATTATCAGATAAGGTTTTCAAAAATTCGGGTACAAAAAAAGAGGTCGAAAATGACCTCTTGTACTGTGTGGCTCCCCAGACAGTTGAAAGTTGCAACCTGGTTTGTAAAAGATTGTTATAATTTATCGTCAAATTGGATTAATCTTTTTAAATTTTTCAATTAAAAAATAAGTAACTTGTAGTAGCAAAAATTCAAACAGATGCTGTTGTTTTTATCCTTTCTTGGCATTTTTCTTTCGTTAATTCTATTGCTTTTTAACGCACGAAAATACAAGTCATCCTTGTACCTGGGATTATTTTTTTTTCTTATAAGTCTTTATGGTTTTTATCAGTACATTTTACTGTATTCCAAATCAGTAACACTAATCAGTCTTTTCCTTTTTAATTTATCGGTTGCAGGCTCTCCCGTGTATTTAATCGGGCCAATGTTGTTTTGGTACACAAGAAGTGTTTTAACAGATGATGCGAAACTGAAAAGAATCGATTTATGGCATTTTCTTCCCGCCATTGTCTTTTTTGTTTCGGCGTTGCCCAACGCACTTGTTCCCTGGCATGAAAAAGTAGAAGTAGCTAAAACCGTGGCTCAGAACCAAAGTTTCATTATGGAATACAAAGCTACGCTGTTAAGTGAATTTCTTTCTTCTGCTACAATTTTCCTAATGCGCCTTATCCTAGTTTTGGCTTATACAATTTGGTCGTTTGGTTTATTTATAAATTACCTGGTGAAGAAAAAAATATCAATCGTATTATCGAAGCAACAATTCATGAAAAAGTGGTTATGCTATTTGCTCGGGTTTATGTTAATTTTGGTTATCAGCCAATTGTTTATGGTTTTTAAGAGTTTTGAAATGCATTTTTCTGCCATTTTCTTTACTTTCAATTTCATACGGGTAATATCGGTAGTTGGGCTTGTCGGACTTTTAATCTCTCCATTCTTTTTCCCGACTATTCTTTACGGATTGCCCCGCATGCCAGAAATAAATGAACCGGAAAATGACGACAGGCAATTAAATGAGACTAAACTACTTTCCAATTCTTTTGAATCCGATTATCTCAAATCTATCGGGCAAAAATCAGATTCTTTTATGGAAAAGGGGAGGCTTTACCTTGACCCTGATTGTAATCTTGGCTTTTTCGCTAAGCAAATCGATGTTCCGGCTCATCATCTTGCATATTATTTTAGAGAGATAAAAAAGCAACGCTTTAATGATTTTCGCAATGAGTGGCGGATTAACCATGCAAAGGCCCTCATTCAGGAAGGGAAGGCTAATGAAGTTACCCTGGAAGCCATTGGAATGCAATCCGGTTTCTCGTCGCGAAACGCATTTATTTCCGATTTCAAAAAAACAGAGGGCGTTTCACCTGGCGCCTATGCAGCCCGTTACAATTAGAAAATTGCCTGTTAATTCTCAACCTTGCACCATTTTTCAAAAACAGTACAAGGGTAAGCTCCAAAAATTTCTGTTTTGTTTTTCACTTCCCGAATTTTGTTTCAGGTTATTCAACTACAGCTGAATTCATGAGATGGTCGTGCAAAGCTGAATGATACAGTTAACATGACCGTCTCTGATCAGCAGCAGTAGATAACCTTTATTCAACTGAGTTTGTAACCTTAATTAAAGAATCATGAAAAAATTATTACTTCTTAACCTGATGATGCTCCTGATGAGCTGGGACATACATGCACAAACCGCCACCCCGCCTGCACTTGGTGATGGTTCAGTCGACCATCCTTACGAGATTGCCACTCTTGAAAATCTTTACTGGATTGGAGCATCCGATGCTGAAATAGCGAGCCCATCGCAGGCAGACCGTTTTGCAGCTTATTATATCCAAACGGCAGATATCGATGCATCGGAAACAGCAGAATGGTGTACAGGGGGGTGGTCGCCAATCGGCGAAACTGATTTTGATGAACTTCAATTCTCTTTTAAGGGAAATTACAATGGAAAGGGACACACCATCTCCGGGCTTACAATTACGGATTCCTCACATAAATTTTACGGGCTTTTTTGCTACGCTTATGGAGCTGTATTTCAGAACCTGGGTGTAACGGATGTTTACATCAACGTTGAAGGGACTACAAGGCCATCAGGAGCCCTTCTTGGATATGCGCATGAGGTACAAATTAACAATTGTTATAGTACAGGAGTTGTGAAAGGGAATGATTATACAGGTGGATTGGTGGGATGTACAATATATTCAACCATTACAGACAGTTACAGCACTTGCGAAGTAAGTGGAGGTTACCTTGTTGGCGGGTTAGTAGGTGACTGCAATGCTGGAAATTCTATTATCAATTGTTTCCATACTACCGGAGTTGTAAAAGGTGATGCTTATACAGGAGGACTAACTGGATGGAGTGTTAATGATAGTAAAATAATGAAATGTTACAGTACCGGAGAAGTGCAGGG
Source organism: Draconibacterium aestuarii (assembly GCA_026671195.1). Lineage (GTDB taxonomy): Bacteria > Bacteroidota > Bacteroidia > Bacteroidales > Prolixibacteraceae > Draconibacterium > Draconibacterium aestuarii. Next base: position 52,682 of record JAPOHD010000003.1, read on the forward strand.
TCGAATTTCTGGTGGTCTGGCTGGAGAGAATATTTCCGCCACTATTTCAGACTGTTACAGCAGATGCATTGTGTCAACTTCGGACATCGGAGGAGGGCTTGTAGGAGAAAATTATTTCTCTGCCATCATAGACAATTGCTATAGTACTGGATCCGTTGGAGCAGGTGTGGGCGGATTGGTTGGAGACCAGGACGACGGTTCTATTACAAGTAATTCTTTCTGGGATATCGAAACATCAGGAACATCCACGAGTGCTGCCGGTGAGGGAAAAAACACCACAGACATGAAAACGCAATCTACTTTTACCGATGCCGGCTGGGATTTTTCAACCATTTGGGGTATAAATGTAGGTTGCAACGACGGGTATCCTTGCCTGAGACAGGGGTTCCCACCTTTGGTAAACATTACATGTGATGTTTCAGGAGAGATATGTTCCAATATGGAACCGATCTTTACGGCAACGCCATTCGGCGCCGACGGAGGCAATGTTTCCTATCAATGGAAACTCAACGGTGAATCGGCTGGACTGAATCAGAACTTATATACTTTAGTAGACCTTGTACCTGGATATGTGTATAAGGTAAGCTGTGAAATAACCGTTACCAATATTACTAATTGTGAATCTGCTTCAGCTACTTCAGAAAAAATCACAATATCTGTATCTCCTTTGCCAGATGCCGGTGAGATTACAGGTAACAATGTGATTCTTGTTGGGGAAACCACCTCACTCAGCTCCAATGAACCCGGAGGTTTTTGGCTCAGTGATGAGGATGATTTGGATGTGGCCACAGTAGATGCTGCCACTGGTATCGTAACTGGAATTAGTGTTGGAACTGCAACCATTTATTATTATAAAGAAGGAATAGTATCGGAATGCTATAATTTTGGCAGGTCAGAATTTCAGGTTACAGTGTGTACCCAGCCATCCGGTGTAATTGTCGAAAGTAATTCCCCTGTATGTGAAGGAGACAATATAGAATTAAGTGCAAGCGTTTCCGAGGGTTCAGAGCCGTTTACATACAGTTGGACAGGACCTGATGGTTTTACATCCGAAGAACAAATCCCAGTTATTACTAATTCTACACTTGCAGCTTCAGGCACCTACAGTGTCACAGCAACCAATGGTTGTGGTTCTGTAACCGGTTCAGTTGAAGTTACTTTAATGGTTAGTCCAACTGCCACAGCCCCTGCAATTGGCGATGGCACTGAAGGCAATCCCTATCAAATTGCAACTCTTGAAAATCTGTACTGGATTGCAGAAAATTCATTGACATGGGATAAATACTTTATTCAAACAGCAGATATCGATGCATCGGCAACAGCAGAATGGTGTAACGGCGGGTGGTTGCCAATCGGCGAAACTGATTTTAATGAATTTCAATTTCCTTTTAAGGGAAATTATAATGGAAAGGGGCACACCATTTCCGGACTTACAATTACAATTACGGGGGATTCAAATAAATTTTACGGGCTTTTTGGCTACGCTGAAGGAGCAGTATTTCAGAACCTGGGTGTAACGGATGTTTCTATCAACGTTGAAGGGTCGTCAAGACCATCCGGAGCCCTTCTTGGAGGAGCAAAGGCGGTACAAATTAACAATTGTTATAGTACAGGAGTTGTAAAAGGAAATGATTTTACAGGCGGATTGGCCGGATCGATAAGGTCTTCAATCGTTACAAACTGTTTCAGCACCTGCGAGGTAAGTGGGGATGACGTTGTTGGCGGGTTGGTTGGTGACTGTAATTCTGGAAATTCTATTATCAACTGTTGGCATACTACGGGAACTGTAAGAGGGGATGTTTCTACAGGAGGCCTGACTGGATCAAATTCGAATTGTCAAATGTCGTTATGTTACAGTACGGGAGAAGTGTTTGGTGGAGATTTTACCGGTGGTCTGGTTGGTGATAACTGGACTTCCTCTATTTCAGATTGTTACTGCAGATGCAATGTATTAACTTCATTTAGAGGAGGAGGGCTTGTAGGATATAATTCTTCCTATGCCACAGTAACCAATTGCTATAGTACCGGATCCGTTACAGTAATAGAAATGGGCGGAGGACTGGTTGGAATTCAAAATGAAAATGCTACTACTACCTATTCTTTCTGGGATATGGAAACATCTGGAACTGAATCAAGTGCTGACGGTGAAGGAAAAACAACTGCAGAAATGAAAACGCTATCAACATTTACGGATGCCGGGTGGGATTTTACATCTATCTGGGGTATGAATGCCGGCTGTAATGACGGGTATCCTTGCCTGAGACAAGGGTTCCTACCTTTAGTAAACATTACGTGTGATGTTTCAGAAGAGATATGTTCCAATATGGAACCGACCTTTACGGCAACGCCATTCGGCACCGACGGAGGCAATGTTTCCTATCAATGGAAACTTAACGGTAATTCGGTTGGACAGAATCAGAACTCATATACTTTAAAAGACCTTAAACCTGGTTATGTGTATAAGGTAAGCTGTGAAATAACTGTTACCAATATTACTAATTGTGAATCTGCCTCAGCTACTTCAGAAGAAATCACATTATCTGTTGCTCCAAGGCCGGATGCCGGTGTAATCACTGTTAAAGAAGGAGACAATGAGATTCAGGTTGGGGAAAGCACTCAACTTAGCTCCACTGTTGAAGGCGGCTCCTGGTTAAGTGCTGATGAGACTATAGCCACAATAGATGAATATGGCCATGTTACCGGCACGGGTGTAGGAGAAACAACCATTGGCTATGTTGTAATAGGAGATGATCCATGCAATGAAGTTGGCTGGACGGAATTTTCGATAACTGTGGTAGCCTCATCAGGAGCGAATACACCTCCTGAAATTTCTGATATTGTCCCTTCAACTACAGACCCAATTGCAGTAAGTGCATTATTTTCAGTAACTGTTTCTTACTCTGATGTTGACGATAACATCAAAACTGCTGTTATTGACTGGGGAGATGGATTACCGACAACTGATATTTTATCTCAAGCGGATGACGAAACTTATTCTAATACTTATTCTAATGCTGGAGTTTATACAGTTACTGTATCAGTAAACGATGGTTATGGTCCGGTAACTAAAACATACCAATATGTTGTTGTTTACGACCCATCAGAAGGCTTTGTAACCGGTGGTGGTTGGATAGAATCACCAATATGCGTCAACGTCGATCCGGCATATGATTATATGGATGTAAGTGGTACAGCTAATTTTGGTTTTGTTGCCAAATACCAAAAAGGAAAAGTAACACCCGATGGCAGCACCGAATTCCAATTTAAGGCCGGAGGATTAAATTTTAAAAGTACCGAATATGAATGGTTGATCATTGCAGGTTCAAAAGCCATGTATAAAGGCTCAGGAACAATAAACGGATCAGGGGATTTCGGATTTATGCTTAGTGCTATCGATGGTGATTTGACAGAAACTCCGGGTGACGATCTCTTCCGAATCAAAATCTGGGATAAAAACAATGAGAATGCAGTAGTATATGACAACCAATGCGGAGCTGATGACTATGCTAATCTTGATCAAACGACAGCAATTGCAGGTGGTTCAATTGTGATACACTCTGCAGACAATAAATCTAAATCTGCCGAAATTATTTATGCTGTTACACCGGAATTTGATGAAGTCAATCTAACTGTTTATCCAAATCCATTCAGCGAAAAACTGAACTTTGAATTTGTTTCACCAGAGGACGGAACTGCACGTATTGATATCTATGATCTGTCGGGGCGGTTAATCAAAACTGTTTTTAACAATCGAGTAGTAAAAGATGTAACATATAAACCAGCATTCAACCCTGAACTCACGGTTAATGAAATATTTATTTACAGGATGATTTTTGGGGGAACCGTTCTTACAGGAAAGGCGATTTATAAAAAGTAGTATTAAAATTAATCTCTTTATAAAAATTAAAGGTAGTCAATTGGCTACCTTTTTTATTAATTTATATTATTAAATCATATTAGCCTCACAAGACTTGCAACCAATTTAATCCATTCATTTACTTGTGATTAAATGTATGAGTCTGGATAAAAATTGAAAAAGAAAGGAAAAGTTGCAACCTATGAGTTCACAAAACCGATACAAGTACTTCTCAAAGCCAGCAAGGTTTTCAAAATTTCAGGCAAAAAAAAAGAGGTCAAAAATGACCTCCTGTACTGTGTGGCTCCCCAGGTAGGACTTGAACCTACGACCTACGGATTAACAGTCCGCCGCTCTAACCAACTGAGCTACTAGGGAATTTCTTTGTTGTTTCGTGAACGTTTGCTTTTCAAAAGCGATGCAAAAGTAATAGCTTTTCTGAAAACTCAAAACTTTTTTTTGAAAAAAATCAATGTTTTTTTCGAGCAATTCACCCAACTCTCAAAAACCAAAACCGTGTTTTCTTGTTATACAGTCAGTTATTATTTCAAATAGGTTTAAAATCAAATTATATTAAAAATGAAAAAAGTTACTCAACTATTCTCAGCTGTCCTTCTAATGGGCATTTTTACTATCTCAAGTTTCCAGGCAAAGGCCCACTGCGAAATTCCGTGTGGCATTTATGGCGACTCGGTACGTATCGCACTGCTGTACGAGCACATTGAGACCATAGAAAAATCGATGAATCAAATCAACGAACTTTCAAAAGCCGAAACCCCCGACTACAACCAATTGGTGCGTTGGGTGATGAACAAAGAAGAACACGCCAAAAAAATGCAGGAAATCGTTAGTCAGTATTTCCTTCACCAGCGTGTAAAACCTACCTCATCAACCGATGATGCCGCATTTCGAAAATACATTAAACAGTTGGAGCTGCTTCATCACATTTCGGTTTTTGCAATGAAAAGCAAACAAAGTACCGATTTGCCCATTATTGATACCTTGCGCGAAAAAGTACATTTATTCGAACACGCTTATTTTGATGAGCACAAACACTAAAATAACTATAACGATATCAGAAAAGGAGGGAACACAAATTTGTGTTCCCTCCTTTATTAAAACCAAATACAACCAAATAAGTAACCCATTTATAAAATTGAATTAAGTCTTCCTCCTGATCAATTTTATCGAAAAATATTACCCCGTCATTAAACTGACCTTCAATACTTAAACTCAACAACTCAATAAAGTGGCGCATTATAACGCAATGAAAATGTGATACTGCACGTTGTCTTTCGGTATAAATTTTATAAAACCGTTATTTTGAAAAAGAACCTAATCCACATTTGCTGGTTTATTCCATTAACTTTTGTTACTACCTCCCTGTTTTCTCAACCTTATTCAATTAAATTTGAAATAAAAGGTCAGCCCAATAGAAAAGTCATTTTAGGCACAATAAAAGGCGACGATTTTTTTGCAAAAGACAGCACCGTATCATATAGTGAAATCATTCATTTCTCACTTCCGACAAATAGCGAAAGCGGAATTTACAGAGTTATACTTGGGCAAACTCCCTATGCCAGAATTATGAACGAAGCACCGCAACATCTTGATTTCATTTTCAACAAGGAAGACATTGAAATATGCACTGAATTTAAAACACCGAAAGACAGCGCAGTAGTTATACAATCAGTAGAAAATGATCTTTGGTTTTCGTTTCATAAGTTTGAAACCAACTACCAAAAAGAAATCGCGTTATTGGAACAAGAAGTTGATTATTTTTGGTCAAAGCAAGACACACAGAATGTACTGAAAAAAGCCAACGAATTCAATGAGAAACAGTCAATTAGAAACCTATCGATAAAACAAAATTGCGAAAAATACTCCGATCTTCTTGCTGCCAAACTTATTGCACTCTTTTACGAACCAGTAAGGGACGGCCATCTAAGTCCTGATGACCGGAAAAAGGCTTACCAAAAAGACTATTTTACAACCATTGATTTCTCTGATGCAGAACTCATAAAATCCGCTGGTTACACCGATAAAGTTTTTCAATACCTAACAACATACAACAGCCCTGAACTCACACAAAAAGAAAGGGAAACAGCTTATAAAAAAGGGGTTGACATTATCCTCTCGAATACTACAAAAAATATAGAAGTATCAGAGTTCATCACAAATTACCTTTGTCATGGTTTTGAAGTGCTCAAAATGCAAAATGTAATTGACCATATAAAAAACTCACAAGTTTTTTCAATTAAATTTGAGGTGAAAGACCAACCCAACAGCATGGTAACACTGGGCTTTGTAAAAGGCAACGATTTTATTGCAATAGACAGTACCCGATCGAACAATGAGATTACCTGTGTCTCACTTCCTTGGCAAAGCGAAAGCGGCATTTACAGAGCTATTTTATCAGACAAGCATAACAAAAAGAGTGTGAATACAGTACCACGACACATTGATTTTATTTTCAACAAAGAACACATTGAAATTAAAACCACCTTTACTGCTCCTCAAGATAGCGCAGTAGTTATACATTCACGAGAAAACGAGCTCTGGTTTTCTTTCCTGAATTACGAAACAAACTACCGAAAAAATATTACTGCTTTGGAACAAGAAGCGGATAACCTATGGGCAAAACAGGACACGGCGAATGCACTTAAAAAGACGAATGAATTTAACCAAACACAAATAACCAGGAATTTGATGATTGAGCAAAACACTCAAAAACATCCGGAACTATTTGCTACCAAAATAATTTCATTATTTATCGAACCTGTTAAAGACGGATTCCTGAGCCCGGATGAACGCAATAAAGCTTTTCGAAAAGAATACAACAAAACAGCTGGTATCATAAAAAAGCCCGATTAACCCAAACGGAATACTCCGAAACGGTTTTACAATACAAACGCACCTACAACCAAACAAATTTATCCCGATAAAAATTAGCGGTTTCGAAAACATTAAGGACAAACACTAACTACATCAAAGTTAACCCGGTTTAATCAGTAATTTTCTCGTTTTCGCATGACCTATTTTGACCGCATCCTAAAATACAGATAAGGGTAATATTCCTCATTTTGCCAATCTCCCATCCCATTTTTTAAAAAAAGGTAACCTGTTTTGAATTACATGTGTAAGTAACTGCATCATTTCACCTGTTATTTTTAAGTTTTTTATGGCAACGCATGACTGACTGTCGCCAGACAGGGAATTCGCATAAGTCTTTAATCATTCCTACTGCTGTGAATTCCATTCTCCTGCTCATTTCATATTAACAATTATCTGTCAACTGTTTAGTTTAAATGTTTTGTACTCGCTATTTTTAAATCCTTATTTTAGCCTAAAATTTACTGCTATGATTCCAAAAATATCACAAACAACAGAATTCAAAGAGAATATTTCAAGAGCCATTTTATTTGATGACTTTTCGCAAGTTACCATTCCTCAATTATCAGATGCTGAAAAAGCCCACATTCACAAAAAATTAGAAAAAGAAACGGAGTGTGTAATCAACCATTTCCCTAATCTTTTCTTTTTTGGTAAAATTAAGAAAGCCAAAGAAGCTTACATGGAAACAGAAGCAGCACGCAAGGCCGGATCGAAACTTTACGATGCCCTAAAAGCCAGTGATGTTAAAACGGTTCAACTGGAAAATTTCAGCAAGCCAGAATTAATGCCGGCATTTTTGGAAGGACTTCTGCTTACCACTTATTCATTCGAAAAATACAAAAAGGAAAAAGAACAGTTTTGTATTGAGCAGATTTTTATTAATGATAAGACAACATCTGACAAAATAATTTCGGAAATTACAAAACTAAGCAAAGCTGTTTTTGCAGCCCGTGACCTGGTAAACGAGCCACTTTCGTTTTTAACCGCAACACAGTTTTCCGAAGAAATTGAAAAACTAAGCAAAGAATCTGGATTTAATCTGGAAGTATTCAACAAACAAAAAATTGAAGCCTTAAAAATGGGTGGAATACTTGCAGTAAACAAAGGAAGTATTGATCCTCCGACATTTAATATTCTGGAATGGAAACCTGAGAATGCAACAAATAAGCAACCCATTGTTTTAGTAGGTAAAGGTATTGTTTTCGACACAGGTGGCCTGAGTTTGAAGCCCACGCCAAATTCGATGGATTATATGAAATGCGACATGGCAGGCGGTGCAGTTATTGCCACAACTGTTTATGCTGCAGCTTTAAATGAGCTTCCACTGCACATTGTGGGATTAGTTCCCGCAACCGACAACCGGCCTGACGGTAATGCTTATGTTCCGGGCGATATAATTACCATGTTCGACGGAACTACAGTTGAAATAAAAAATACCGATGCCGAAGGTCGTTTGATTTTAGCCGACGCGTTAAGCTATGCAAAAAAATACAAACCTCAGCTGGTTATCGATTACGCAACCTTAACCGGTGCGGCGGTTATGGTAGCAGGAGCACACGCTGCAGTGGCGATGGGAAATACACAAGAAAACATGCAATCGTTAAAAGAAAGCGGATTTGAAACCTACGAACGAATTATTGAAGTTCCGCTTTGGGAAGAATACGCCAAACCGTTAAAGTCGACAATTGCTGATTTAAACAACCTCGGAGCGCGGGAAGCACAGTCGACAATTGCTGGCAAATTCCTGGAACATTTTACCGATTACAACTGGATTCATATCGACTCGGCAGACACTCCGTTTTTTAAAGAAAAAAGTGATTATCTCCCGGCTGGAGGAACCGGTTACGGCACACGTTTGCTTTATAATTTTCTGAAGAAACTGATTGTGTCCAAATAAAACCAGTTTTCCCCTCTCAATCAAAAGGAAATTGAAACAAAATACATGAGATATGAATTGTTGGTTACATACTATACCGGAGAATTCCAACAATGTGCATTTCAATTAAAAAAATTAACTTTGCACCGCCTTTACAATAAGGCATTTATTTGAAAAATAAACAAAATGGCAAAACAAGATACAATACGAATAGGAATCACACATGGCGATATTAATGGAATTGGTTACGAGGTAATTATGAAAACGTTAAAGGATCCCCGGATTCTGGAAATGTGCACACCTATTATTTACGGCTCGCCCAAGGTAGCGGCATACCACCGAAAAGCCCTGAATATTAGCGACATAAACTTCAACCATATTCGTTCAACCAAAGAAGCTTTCCACAAAAAAGCAAACATTATTAATTGTATTGATGAAAATGTTAGGGTTGAACTGGGAAAATCAACAGCCGAAGCAGGAATATCGTCTTTTAATGCCTTAGACAGAGCCACCTCTGATTTAAAAATGGGATTTATTGATGCACTTATTACTGCTCCAATCAATAAAGACAATATTCAAAACGAAGATTTCAAATTTCCGGGACATACCGAATTTCTGGCAGAAACCTTCGACGCAAAAGATTATGCCATGTTAATGGTAAGTGAGACCATGAAAGTAGGGGTCGTTACCACGCACATCCCTATTTCGCAAGTAGCACAAAGCATCACAAAAGAAGCCATTTTATCAAAAATCAGGATTATTGCCAAATCGTTGCAGCAAGACTTTGCCATTACCAAACCACGAATTGCTGTTTTTGGATTAAATCCACATGCCGGCGATAACGGGTTATTAGGAAATGAAGAAAAAGATATCATTCTTCCTGCCATTATTCAGGCAAAAAAAGAGGGGATCATTGCCTTGGGACCTTATCCTGCCGATGGTTTTTTTGGCTCCGAAGATCACCGCAAATTTGATGCAATAATAGCCATGTACCATGACCAGGGCTTGATTCCATTTAAACTGGCATCGTTTGACAGAGGTGTAAATTTCACAGCGGGACTACCCGTTATCAGAACATCGCCGGCACATGGCACAGCCTATTCACTCGCCGGAGAAGACAAAGCTTCACCTGAATCGTTCAGACAAGCCTTGTATCTGGCCATTGATATTTACAAAAACCGCGAGATTTATAAAGAAATTTCAAAAAATCCGCTGCGCAAGTTTGAAATCAACCCAAACCAAATTGATGAAAGTGTTGATATTGAAGCCAGCGAAGAAGAAGACAACTTATAAAACAGATCTGTATGTATGAATATATACGTGGTAACATTGCCGATATTAGTCCGGCAAATATTATTATTGATGCGGGAGGAATCGGTTATTTTGTCAACATCTCGCTAAATTCATATAGCCAGCTGAGTGGAAAAAAAGACGCTAAACTTTTTTTACATCAGATTGTACGCGAAGATGCACATACTTTATATGGGTTTTCCAATGCAACCGAACGCGAATTATTCCGGAATTTAATATCTGTAAATGGTGTTGGAGCCAGTACTGCAATTATGATGTTATCGTCGTTAACACCCGATGAGCTAAGAACTGCAGTAACCACCGAAAATGTTAATGTGTTAAAGGCTGTAAAAGGAATTGGAGCAAAAACGGCACAACGAATAATAATAGATTTAAAAGATAAACTTGGAAAATTACCCGAATCAGGGCAAATTTTACATTCTCCAGACAATACTATCCGAAATGAATCGTTATCAGCATTAGTCATGCTTGGATTTGTAAGGCGCGATGCTGATAAAACGGTAACAAAGATTCTTGAGGAGCAACCAGACATCACGGTGGAGAGCGTGATAAAGCAAGCATTAAAGAGGTTATAAAAACAGAACAGGATTAACCTGAATTGTAATGGGTGAGTAAACCAAATCCAAACAGTTAAAATTCAGCAACCTTTTTCAAAGCCGATGTAGAAATGCATCGATAACCTTTTGACCTAAGTAAATTGATTGAAATGACACTAGACCGAAGTTTACGAAAGATATACTTCATATTTACAGCAATTTTTGCTTTGGCAATTCCATTCAACGGTTTTGCACAGGAAACGACTGATATTGACACAACCGGGACCTTGCCTTATCCTTTTGAGGATCAACCTGCTTTTGGCTATTCAAAGCAAGATTCAGGGAAAATATATCTGAATAAACCCAGCAATATTAAATACGAAATCGAGTACGATCCGGTACTTGGACAATATGTTTTCTACGAAAAGATAGGAAACCTAAACTATCGACTTCCCCAAAGTATGTCGCTGGAAGACTATATCGAGTACGATTTCGACAAATCAATAAATGAATATTGGCGCACCCGCTCACAATTGGAAGACATGGACCAACGTGGCGGATTAATTCCGAAACTTACCATAGGAAGCGAAGCGTTTAACCGCATTTTTGGAGGAAATACCATCAACATTCAGCCTCAGGGTTATGTGGAAGTTAGTTTTGGTTACCAAATGAATAAAACCGACAATCCCGCCATCCCCGAAAGATTACGAAAAGTTCCCACATTCGATTTTGATGAAAAAATTCAAATGAATGTTACCGGTCAGATTGGTACAAAAATGAATATGAGGGTGAACTACAACACGGAAGCCACCTTCGATTACGAAAATAAAATGAACCTGGAATATACCGGCGATGAGGATGAAATTCTGAAAAGAGTGGAAGCCGGTAACGTTTCTTTGCCCTTAAACGGATCGCTGATTACAGGGGCTTCGAACCTGTTTGGTGTAAAAGCCGAAATGCAGTTCGGGAAATTAAATGTAACCACAATTTTCTCTCAACACAAAGGAGAATCAAAAACCGTTGAAACCGAAGGAGGTGCTCAGGTTGCTACCTTTGAAATATCAGCGGCCAATTACGATGCCAACCGCCACTTTTTCCTGGCACAGTATTTCCGCGACCATTACGACGAATGGCTGAAAAGTACGGCAGTACCACGATCACCAATATCCATTAACAAAATTGAAGTTTGGGTTACTAACAAATCAAGCGATTTTACAGAATCAAGAAACATTCTGGCTTTTCAGGATTTAGCAGAACATGATCCGAATATTTATAACAATATTCCGCAGTTTCAGCAAACAGTAGGACTACCCTACCCGCAAAACATCTACCCAAACAACTCAGCCAACGGCTTGTACACCGAAATGAACTCGACCTATTCCAGTGTTCGTCAGGTAGAAAACATTACTTCTACAATGGCACAGTTCGGGCAAGAGTTTATTGGTGGTACCGATTTCGAGAAAATTGAACAAGCTCGTAAATTAAGTGAATCGGAATATACAATAAACACAACCCTTGGTTACATTTCGCTAAACACATCACTTAATGCCGACGAAGTGTTGGCTGTAGCTTTTAACTTTACATCAAACGGACAAACATTTCAGGTTGGTGAATTTTCTACCGATGGTATTGACGCACCAAAAACCTTGTTTTTGAAATTAATTAAAGGAACCAACTTGTCGCCAGGCCGACCTACCTGGGACCTGATGATGAAAAACGTGTACAACCTGAATGCGTATCAGCTTTCGAGCGAAGATTTTGAATTAAACGTTGTTTACCAAAACGACTCAACTGGAACCTATATTAACTATTTACCCGAAAGCCGCATAAAAGGGCACATTTTGCTGGAAGTAATGCGACTAGATATGCTGAACAAACAGCTGGATCCGTCAAAAGACGGGGTTTTCGACTATGTGGAAGGCATTACCGTAAATTCAAATACAGGAAGAATAATATTTCCGGTTATTGAGCCATTTGGAAAACATTTGGCCGACTCGTTGACAGACCAGACTTTTATTGATAAATACACATTCCAAACACTGTACGACTCAACAAGGATAAAAGCCGAACAAGACGCCGAGCACAATAAATTCAAACTTGTGGGGAGCTACAAAGGATCGTCAAGTTCCGACATTATGCTGGGGACACTTAACCTGGCACAAGGATCGGTAAAAGTTACTGCCGGTGGGCAGATGTTGGTTGAAAATGTTGACTATACGGTTGATTACACTCTTGGCCGAGTGAAGATTATCAACCAGGCATTACTGGAAGCGGGAACTCCTATTTCGGTTTCAACTGAAAGCGAAGACCTGTTTACCATGCAGCGTAAAACCCTGATGGGAACACACTTAAACTACGCATTCTCCGACAACTTTAACATTGGTGCTACCATGTTATACATGAATGAAAGGCCACTTACTCAGAAAGTGGATTATGGAGAAGATCCGATTTCAAACCTGATGTATGGACTCGATGCACGCTACTCTACAGAATCGATGCTGATAACAAAAGCTCTGGACAAACTCCCATTCTACAGCACCAATGCTGCATCGGCAATAGATGTAGAAGCAGAATTTGCACAATTGGTTCCCGGCACATCAAAATCGACAAACGGAGCTGTCTACATCGACGATTTCGAAGCGACAAAAACAGCCATCGATTTGCGGTCAAGACAATCGTGGATGCTGGCAAGTACGCCACAATACCAGGACGATCTCTTCCCCGAAGGAAATCTGAACAACCTGCTTGATTATGGCATGAACCGGGCACTACTCGCATACTACACTATCGATCCACTGTTTTTAAGAAATAACTCGCTCACTCCTGATCATATCAAAAATAATCGCGATATGCAATCGAACCATTTTGTTCGGGAGGTTTTCGAGGGTGAACTTTTCCCTGAGAAAGAATTCAGCACAGGTGAACCTACAAATATTGCAGTACTGGATTTAGCCTTTTATCCGAAAGAACGTGGGCCATACAATTTCGATGCCGGAACATCTAATTTCTCCGCAGGTATAAATACCGATGGAACATTAAAATCGCCGGAAACACGTTGGGGAGGAATAATGCGCTCTCTTACCACCAGCGACTTTGAAACAGCAAACATCGAATACCTTGAATTCTGGCTGATGGATCCGTTTGCTTACGATACCCTGTCCCGTCACGAAGGCGGTGACTTATATTTTAACTTTGGTGATATTTCAGAAGATGTATTAAGAGATTCGCGAAAAGCATTTGAAAACGGACTTCCTACTACCGGGGAAGTGGCAAACGTTGATACCACTGTTTGGGGACGTGTTTCCACCTTACAATCGTTAGTAAATGCATTTGACAACAACGACGTTTCGCGCCAATACCAGGATATTGGTTTTGATGGACTAAATGACGAAGACGAACAATTGCATTTTGCACATTATCTTCAGGAATTAAGACTAAAAGTAAACGACGATGTGTACGAAAAAGCACTGAGTGACCCGGCATCAGATAATTTCAAATATTACAGGGGAAGCGATCACGATGCGAATGAAACCAGTATTTTGGCACGTTATAAAAAATACAATGGCCCCGATGGGAACTCTCCTACTTCAAACATGTCGGATGAAAGTTATCCAACATCGGCAACAACACTCCCTGACGTTGAAGACATTAACCGCGACAATACCCTAAATGAATACGAACGGTATTATCAATACAAGGTTAGTATTCGTAAAGAAGACATGGTTTTGGGCCAAAACAATATTACCGACATAAAACACAGCAAAGTTGAATTAAAGAATGGAACAATTGGCGAGGTTGATTGGTACCAGTTTAAAATTCCCATTAATTCGCCCGATGATGTCATTGGAAATATCAGCGACTTTTCATCCATTCGTTTCCTCCGAATGTTTATGCGAGGATTCCAGGACTCAACCATAATGCGATTTGCCACTCTCGATCTTGTTCGAGCCGATTGGCGAAGATATACAGGCGATATTAGCGACCAGGATGCCGCACCTTCGCCTGAAACCGATTTTGAAATTTCGGCTGTAAGTATTGAAGAAAATGGTAGTCGTGAACCGGTAAACTATATTTTACCTCCCGGAATCGATCGGGTGATCGATCCTGCCAACCCACAATTAAAACAATTGAACGAACAGTCGATGGTATTAAAAGTTATCGACCTCGAACAAGGTGATGCAAAAGCGGCCTACAAACCGCTTTACATGGACTTCAGAAGGTACAGTACTTTAAAAATGGATGTCCATGCCGAAGAAATAGAAGATTATCCGTTGGATGATGATCAGATGTATTTCTTTATACGTTTAGGATCCGACTATAATTACAATTATTACGAATACGAAATACCGCTAAAACTAACACCTCCCTATTCCGGCAGACCCTACGATAATAATAGTGAGGCCGACCGTTACATTGTTTGGCCCGATGAAAACCGGTTAAATATTCCCCTCGAAGTATTTACCAACTTAAAACTCGATCGTAATGATGCCATGCGTGCCGGTGGTTCAAACATTTCCATTCAGGATATATATGAAACCACCCACGAAGACTGGAACGACGGTAAAAACAGGGTTAAAATTAAGGGTAGCCCTAATCTCGGAAACGTTCAGGTATTTATGATGGGTGTACGCAACAAAAAAGGCCAGGTAAATACAGGACCTAAATCGGTTGAAGTATGGACCAACGAATTACGCCTCTCCGATTTCAACGAAGATGGAGGGTGGGCTGCCAATGCACGCGTATCGACCCGTTTGGCTGACTTAGGAAGTGTTACAGTTGCCGGAAGAACACGTTCTGCAGGTTTTGGAAGTATTGATCAGAATATAAACAGCCGTCAGCTGGAAGACCTGAATGAAATTGATGTGGCAGCATCTATAGACTGGGGACGTTTCTTCCCCGAAAAAGCAGGTGTTCGGATTCCGATGTATTATGGGTATTCAAAAAGTACAACCAATCCAAAATACAATCCACTGGAACCGGATATTGAAATGGATCAATCGTTAGGCCGACTGGACAACAAACAGGAAAAAGATTCGCTGAAAAACCTGGTTCAGGATGTGATAGAACGAAAAAGTATAAACTTTACCAATGTGAAGGTTGAACCCCAAAAACAAAAAGAGAAAACACAATTGTGGGATGTCCAAAATTTTGCAGTAACCTATTCGTACAATGAAATTTCGAAACACGACGTTACCACAGAATACAACGTAGACAAAACGCACCGTTTTATGTTCTCGTACAACTACAGTAGCCGATCGAAATTAATTGAACCTTTTAAAAAGGTGAAACTGCTTCAAAAAGGCCCTTTAAAACTCATTGGCGATTTTAATTTTTATCCGCTGCCTACTCAAATTTCATATCGAACTGATTTATACCGAAAATATAAAGAAAGGCAGTCAAGAAACATTACCAATCCAAACTTGATACTTCCGGCTACCTATGAAAAAGATTTTCTTTGGAACAGGTACCTCGATATCCGGTACGACATAACGAGATCATTAAAGTTCGATTTCTCATCGAGAGGGACATCGCGAATTGACGAGCCCGAAGGACGGATAAATAAAAGAGATGATGACTACGAATGGAAAAGAGATTCTATTCTTACCAACTTATGGGACTTAGGAAGACCAACCTTGTACAACCATACTTTCAACGCTACCTATCAGGTTCCAATCCGAAGTATAAAACCGCTTAACTTTCTTTCTTCCACAGTGCGTTACTCCGGAACTTACGATTGGGTAGCAGGTCCTTTAACCGAAGAAGACATTAACCTTGGTAATACCATTTCGAACAGCCGCAACCTTACACTTACAGGAAATGCAAACATGCAAACACTGTTTAATAAAGTTCCCTATTTTAAAGAAGTCGATCAGAAATTCAGACGAACAGGACGTGGACGTGGTAGTATGGCCAACCGGTCGTCAGGTGGAAGAAGCAGGAACAATACTGCCAGTCAACAGCCACTTCAGAAAAGGGAAGCAGAAACATTTACTCAAAATGTAAAATTAACAGCCAGTACACCGCAAAAGATAAACCATAAACTCAATACAAAAAAGATAAAAGTTTTAGTAACTGATGTTGATGGCAAAGTCGTTCCGGGAAAAGTTACCATTATTGATGGAAATACCATTGAGTTTACACCCAACATGGACACAAATCAGGCCATGCTTTCTGTAACCGGAAAAAGAGGAGATCAACCGTTTATAAAAGATATGCTCGACTTTACCACACGAATTATGATTGGCGTGCGGACACTCTCTGTAAATTACAGCAAAAACGGAGGTTCAATATTACCCGGTTACCTGCCCGAACCGTCTTTGTTTGGTGCAGGAAATTTCTCGGGAGACAGAGAATGGGGAGGAATACCAAATATGGAAGCAAACTTTGCTCCGGGGCTTCCATTCCTGCTTGGTTGGCAAGATCGCGAGTTTGCAGTTAAAGCTGCTGATAATGGCTGGTTAACCATTGACTCTACTTTAAATACACCTTTTATGATTCGTGAAAACGAAAGAATAAGTTTCAGGGCTTTGTTGGAGCCTCTCCCCGATTTACGAATCGACCTTACTGCCGATCGTTCTTTCTCGAAAAACATTACAGAATTCTACGATTATGACTATAATTCAGGACAATTTGTTGCAAACAGTACTTCTGAATCAGGAAACTTTAGTATGTCGACACTAACCTGGGGTACTGCGTTCTTTGCCATCGGCAAAAACGACGTAAACAGTTCCGATGCTTTTGAAAATTTAAAGAAAAACAGGAAAGTAATTGCACACCGCCTTGCCGAACAAAGAGGAACCAATGGAGGTTACAACCCCGACAAAGATCATGAACTATATCCTGGTTATCCTGACGGATACGGACCAAATTCGGTTGAAGTTTTGGTACCTGCATTTTTGGCTGCTTATCAGGGGAAAGATCCAGAAAAGGTGTCGCTGGGCATGTTCCCGTCTATTAAATACATCAGACCAAACTGGAGTATTCGTTACGAAGGAATGGTGTCGCGAATTCCCGGATTAAACAAAGTGATGCGGTCATTGAATTTCCAACACACCTACCGTTCGAGTTATAATGTCGGATCATATGCTACCAACTTAAACTATGCTGAATCGGCTGATGGATTTAGCTACATCAAGGATCTGGCAGATAACTTTGTCCCCGGTTACGATTTCAACTCGGTTAATATTGTTGAAGCATTTAATCCACTTATAAACATGGACATTATGTGGCGCAGCGATTTAACCACACGTGCAGAAATCAAACGCAACAGAAATCTAAACTTGTCGCTTGCAAATAACCAGCTTACCGAAATTATCGGAAGCGAATATATTGTTGGTGTAGGGTACAGATTCACCCACATGGATTTAATAATAAAAACCAAGAACTCGCAACAAGCTTACTCGAATGACTTAAATATCCGTGCTGATGTTTCGTACCGAAAAAGTAAAACCTTACTTCGACAGCTCGACGAGGCCGACAACCAGATAACATCAGGACAAGGCAATTTTACGATAAAAACTTATGCAGATTACCGCCTAAGCGATAAATTCGAAATGCGTGTTTTCTACGATAGAATTATCAACGATCCGTTTACATCGCTTTCGTACCGAACTGTAAATGCAAACTTTGGTGTAAGCTTCAGGTTTACATTGTCGAATTAACATTAATCGAACATTATCTGAAAAACAGATTTTAAAGCTTATTGCTACTTTATTTTGATTTTTCAAAAAAATGGTTAATCTTGCAGAAGAATTTAGAAAAAAATGAAAAAAACAAATACAATATGGCTTCCGTGGTGGGGTCTTCTTACGTAAGTTAGGAGTTAAAGAGCCATATTGGTATTTTAAAAATATTCAAAAGGCCTGCTCCTAAAAAGAGCAGGTTTTTTTATTTAAAAAGGTTATGATGAAAATTAATAATAATATTTGGTGGTGGCGTAGCAACTTTTTACATCAATCGTGAAAGGAAGTAACGCTATTGCATATACTGAAGCGGCTCATCGAAATCACGATGAGCCGCTTTTTTTTTTTCGGTAACACGTTAACAAATTGAAATTAAATAACAAAAAACATAAAATGGAAAAATTAACATTTAAACCCGTCGTTCGTAAACTACTTGCCGACACAGTAACTCCGGTTAGTATTTACCTGCGCCTGCGAACACTTTATCCGAAATCAATATTACTGGAGAGTTCGGATTATCATGGCAATGAGAATGCCTATTCGTTTATTGCGTTCGAACCAATTGCCTGTTTTAAAGTAAACAATGGAGAGGTGGAAAAATCATTTCCGGGGAAAGAAAAAGAACACTATTCTCTTTCGAAAGAACGGATTCTGCACGACGAACTGGATAACTTCTTTAAAACCTTCGATGTAAAATCGGACAAAATTGAATTACCGGCCAACGGTTTGTTTGGCTATGTAAACTTCGATGCCATTCAGCATTTCGAAAGTATTAAGTTTACTTCTGAGAAAAAAGAAGAGTACCAGATTCCGGAGGTGAACTACTGCTTTTATAAATATGTAGTAGCCATCGATCACCATAAAAATCAGATTCACATGGTAGAGAATCTACTGGAAGGTGAAAATTCACAAATGGATTACATTCACCACCTGCTGGTAAACCTTACTTTCTCTACTGCCCGTTTTGAATTGAAAGGACAGGAAGCCTCAAATATTACCGACGAGGAATATAAATACATGGTGACAAAAGGGAAAGAACACTGTTACCGTGGCGATGTTTTTCAAATCGTTTTAAGCCGCCAGTTCTCGCAAGAATTTAATGGCGACGATTTTAACGTGTACCGTTCTCTACGTTCCATCAATCCATCTCCGTATTTGTTCTATTTTGATTACGGCGACTATAAAATTTTTGGATCAAGTCCGGAAGCTGAAATCAGGATTAAGAAAAATAAAGCGTACATCCATCCGATTGCCGGAACATTTAAACGTACCGGGAATGACGAGCAAGATCGCGAACTGGCAGCACAACTGAGCAAAGATCCAAAAGAAAATGCAGAGCATGTGATGTTGGTAGATTTGGCTAGAAATGATCTGAGTCGCAATGCCAATAATGTAGTTGTTGAAACCTACCGCGAAGTTCAGTTTTTCTCGCACGTTATTCATCTGGTTTCGCAGGTTTCGGGCGATATTACCGACGATACTAACCTGATAAAAGTACTGGGTGAAACCTTTCCGGCCGGTACACTTTCCGGCGCACCAAAGTACAAAGCCATGGAACTGATCGATAAATACGAAAATCAAAACCGGGGTTATTACGGCGGATGCATCGGTTATCTGGGTTTCGACCGTTCCGTTAACCATGCTATTATGATTCGCTCATTCCTGAGTAAGAACAACAAACTTTTTTACCAGGCAGGAGCAGGAATTGTTGCCGACTCGCAAGAAGAGAGTGAATTACAAGAAGTTAATAATAAATTAGCAGCTCTGAAAAAGGCCATCGAAATGGCACAAGAGATAAATTAGTTGCAGTGATCAGTAAAATAAGAATTTAATAAGATGAAAATACTAGTAATAGACAATTACGATTCGTTTACCTACAACCTGGTTCACGCCATAAAAAAAATCTCTGGCCTTCCGGTTGATGTGTACCGTAACGATGAAATTTCGTTGGACGAAATTGAAAAATACGACAAAATTGTTCTCTCTCCCGGCCCCGGAATTCCGGAAGAAGCCGGACTTCTTTTAGACATTATAAAAAAATATGCACCAACAAAAAGTATGTTGGGTGTTTGTTTGGGGCATCAGGCAATTGGAGAAGCTTTTGGAGGAAAACTTCGTAATATGAATCGGGTACTGCACGGAATTGCAACACCTGTTATCCTCACAAAAAATAAATCGGTTTTATTTACAGGTTTACCCGAAACATTCGAAGTTGGGCGCTACCATTCGTGGATTGTCAGATCGGAGCAATTACCCAAATGTTTCGAAGTAACAAGCTACGATAAAGATGGACTGATTATGTCGATGAAGCACAAAAAATTTGATGTTCAGGGAGTCCAGTTTCACCCTGAATCGGTACTCACACCACTTGGCGAAAAGATAATTGAAAACTGGCTGAACGCATAATGGGTGGTTACCATACCTAACTCAGTAAAAACTGATTAGTATAGAAAGTTAAACGAAAATTGATTGTTAAAATCCAGGAAGATAGTCTTCATGCTTCCAACTTGTAACTTTTTTAAAATGAAAGAAACTTTACAATACTTATTTACCGGAAATAAACTAACACGCGAACAGGCTAAGAGCAGCCTTCTTGAAATAGGGAAAGGACAACACTCGGATGCAGAATTCGCATCGTTCCTAACTGTTTTTAAAATGCGACCACTCGAATCGGAAGAGCTGGCAGGTTTTCGCGATGCAATGCTGGAATTGAGCATAAAAGTAGATTTGTCGGAATTTAACGGGATCGATATTGTGGGTACCGGCGGCGATGGGAAAAACACTTTTAATATTTCAACGCTATCCTGTTTTATTGTTGCGGGTGCAGGTGTTAATATTACAAAACACGGGAATTATGCGGCCACATCAAACAGTGGCTCATCAAATGTTCTGGAGTTTTTAGGCTACAAATTCAGCAACGAAATTGACAAACTGAAAATTGACCTTGAAAAAGGTGGCTTTTGTTTTTTGCATGCTCCCCTCTTTCACCCGGCAATGAAACATATTGCTCCGGTGCGCAGGGCATTAAAAGTCCCCACTTTCTTTAATATTCTTGGACCGATGATTAATCCATCTTCGCCAAAATACCAGTTACTGGGAGTAAACAACAACGAAAATTTTGACCATTATAAAAACGTATATAAAACACTGAATATTAATTTCGCCATTGTAAACAGCGTCGATGGATATGACGAAATATCGCTAACTGCCGACACTCATTTTGCATCGAAACAAAAAGAGACAAATATATCGCCAGCCGATTTCGGTATGGAAAAGATAAATCCTGAAAAACTATATGGTGGTGATTCGGTTGAAGACGCAGCAAAAATATTTATTGATATTCTAGAAGGGAAAGGGACACCGGAACAAAACAATGTAGTACTGGCCAATGCTGCTGTTGCATTAAATGTTGTTTATCCTGAAAAAGATTTGTTGCAATGTGTTGAAATGGCAAAAGAATCGTTGAAAAGTGGTAAGGCTTTAAATAAATTAAAAACAGTAACAGAATAAAATACACCGTACTTTAGTGCGGTGATTCAGAACAAATAACTCACAATGGAGTTTCTAAGAATTTGCAATTTCATTAATTTTCAAATTCTCAGAAACTCATGACAACACTAATTATCATTTAACCACCGCCTTAAAAGACGGTGCAAAACAGTACAAGATGAACATTCTTGATAAAATAATAGAAACCAAAAGAGTTGAAGTTGCCAACCAAAAGAAGGTGGTCAGCATCACTCAACTCGAAAAATACCCCGGGTTTTCCAGAAAATGTAATTCATTAAAAGCAAATCTGTTAAAAGATGGAGCTTCAGGAATTATTGCCGAATTCAAGCAAAAATCGCCATCAAAAGGTGAGATAAATTTCAGTGCAAAAGTAGAAACGGTTACAAAAGGTTATGTTGAAGCAGGAGCCTCGTGCCTTTCGGTTTTAACCGACTACGAATACTTTGGCGGGAACCTGGCAAATTTGGCAAAAGCCCGCGAAACCAATCCCTTCACTCCAATTCTTCGCAAAGATTTTATGATTGACACATACCAGATTGTGGAGGCAAAAGCATACGGCGCCGATGTAATATTACTGATTGCTGCTTGTCTGGGAAAAGAGCAGGCTTTGGAACTGGCAAAAAAAGCAAAGGAACTGGGATTGGATGTTTTAATGGAAATTCACAATGCAGAAGAACTGGAAGTGGTGAACGATTACGTTGATATTGTTGGCGTAAACAACCGCAACCTGAAAACTTTTGAAGTGAGCGTGGAAACATCGGTGCAACTTTCGAAACTAATTCCTGAAAAATTTGTAAAAATATCGGAGAGCGGATTAAGTGGAGCCAAAGAGATAAAATACCTGAAGGAAAACGGTTTTAAAGGATTCCTGATTGGCGAAACATTTATGAAAACCGACAATCCCGGAGAGGCTTGTAAAAAATTAATTTCGGAACTATGAGAAAACTAAGAATAAAAGTCTGTGGAATGAAATTCACAGAAAACCGGGAACAAGTGGAACAACTTGGAGTACATTTTCTGGGGTACATTTTTTACGAACCATCAAAAAGATTTGTTGGCGATACTCCTGATGCGGGGCTGTTTAATTCCGACAAACCAAAAGTTGGTGTTTTTGTAGATGAAAATGCCTTCGAAATTTTAGGTCTTTCCAAAAACATGGGATTTGAATATGTTCAACTTCATGGAAAAGAAAATCCCAAAACCTGCGGCATCCTGAAGAGTCAGGGATTAAAAATAATTAAAGCTTTTAGTGTAAACGAGAAGTTTAAATTCTCCGAGACAAAAGCGTGGGAAAAGGTAGCCGATTATTTTTTATTCGACACCAAAACAAGCCAATCAGGAGGTTCCGGGGAAAAATTCGATTGGAAAATCCTTGACAAATACCAGGGACACACTCCATTCTTCCTAAGTGGTGGCATTGGACCTGATGATGCTAAAAACATTAAAGAAATCAATCATCCAAAACTTACCGGAGTGGATTTGAACAGTGGTTTTGAAGATGCACCGGGGTTAAAAAATATAGAAAAGTTAAAACAGTTTATAACAGATTTAAAAGAATAAAAACCATGGAAGATAAATATTCGGCACTACGAATATTCTTCAGTCTTCCGTCTTCCAACTTCTCAGATTATGAAATACCAGGTTAACGAAAAAGGATATTACGGCGAGTTTGGCGGGGCATGGATACCCGAAATGATGTACACCAACATCGACGAACTAAAACGTCGCTATTTGGAGATCATCGAATCGGACGATTTCAGAAACGAATTCAACCAACTTTTAAAAGATTATGTGGGCCGGCCTTCTCCACTCTATTTTGCCCGGCGATTAAGTGAACATTACGGATCAAAAAT
Source organism: Draconibacterium aestuarii (assembly GCA_026671195.1). Lineage (GTDB taxonomy): Bacteria > Bacteroidota > Bacteroidia > Bacteroidales > Prolixibacteraceae > Draconibacterium > Draconibacterium aestuarii. The sequence goes on from JAPOHD010000003.1 coordinate 76,201, forward strand.
CTACCTGAAACGCGAAGATCTGAACCACACAGGTTCACATAAATTAAACAATACAATTGGACAGATTCTTTTGGCACAAAAGCTGGGAAAAACCCGTATTATTGCCGAAACCGGAGCAGGCCAGCATGGCGTGGCAACAGCAACCGTTTGCGCACTAAAAGGAATTAAATGTGTAGTTTATATGGGTGCTTTGGATGTTTCGCGTCAGGCTCCCAATGTAAAAAAAATGAAAATGCTGGGAGCTGAAGTTATTCCGGTTTACAGTGGAAATAAAACCTTAAAAGATGCCACCAACGAAGCCATGCGTGACTGGATTGCCAATCCGGTTGATACGCATTATATTATCGGCTCGGTGGTTGGGCCGCATCCCTACCCCGACATGGTTGCGCGGTTTCAATCCGTAATTAGTGCAGAAATGAAAAAGCAACTTTTGGAGCAAACCGGCTCAGAGCTTCCAACCCGTGTTTTGGCTTGTGTGGGTGGAGGAAGTAATGCGGCCGGTGCCTTTTACCATTTCCTTGACGAAGAAAAGGTTGAGCTAATCGGCGTTGAAGCAGCAGGCAAAGGAATTCACACCACGGAAACAGCAGCTACATTAACAGTAGGTTCGCCGGGCGTATTACATTCAAGTAAAACCATGTTGATGCAAAACGATGACGGACAGATCACCGAACCGTATTCGATTTCCGCCGGTCTGGATTATCCGGGGATTGGGCCTTTACATGCTCATCTGCACAAAACAGGTCGTGCAAAATTCCTTGCTGCCACCGACGAAGAAGTACTTCAATCCGTACTTCTCCTTACTCAAAAAGAAGGTATTATTCCGGCACTTGAATCGGCACATGCCCTGGCAGCACTCGAGAAAATAGAAATGAAACCGGACGATGTGAATGTGGTAAACCTTTCGGGTAGTGGCAACAAAGACATGGAAACGTATTTAAATTATTTTGGATATTAGAATTAACTGTCAACAACATGAAGAACAGAATCAATCAACTTTTCGAAAAGAAAAAGAAAAACATATTCTCGGTATATTTTACAGCCGGATTTCCGAATTTAAACGACACGGTTAAAATAATACAGCAACTCGAAAAAAATGGCGTTGACCTCATCGAAATTGGGATACCATTTTCAGATCCAACTGCCGATGGGCCTACCATACAGAAAAGCAGCGAAATTGCACTTAAAAACGGCATGAGTTTAAACCTGCTTTTTGAGCAGTTAAAAGAAATCCGCCAATCGGTTTCCATTCCATTGGTTTTAATGGGCTACTTTAATCCGGTTTATCAGTTTGGAGTAAATAATTTTTGCAAAAGATGTAACGAAATTGGCATCGACGGAACTATTCTCCCCGACCTTCCACTGGATGAATTCGAAGCAGAATACAAATCTACTTTTGAAGAAAATAACCTTCACAATATTTTACTGATTACACCGCAAACCTCCGAAGAAAGAATTAGACAAATTGACGAAGCCAGCACCGGTTTTATTTATATGGTTTCTTCATCGGGAACTACCGGAGCCGGCAAAAAAGTTGAAGATTTTCAAAAGGATTATTTTGAGCGCATTAAAAACATGAATTTAAAAAATCCGTCGGTAATTGGTTTTGGGATTTCGGACAATGCAACCTTCGCAAATGCCTGTAAATATGCCAATGGAGCCATAATTGGAAGTGCTTTTGTGAGCTCGTTAAAATCGGAATTCAAACTGGAAGATTCCATTTCAGAATTCGTTAAAAAGATTCTTTCATCTGATTAAATTGTATTTCTTTTAGCACGAAAAATGTTCATAGAACGCGAATGTTTTCTAACATAAATCGGGGAATTCAGCTTAACTCTCATGGTTTCAAAACAATAAGTCAAAAGCGTTTAAACAGAGCAGTTAATTAGTGTTAAAGTATATTCTACAGCATACTTAAATTGATTTTAGGTGGTTATATTCATAGCAACAATTAAAAACACAAAGCTATGCTGGAATACGCAAAAGTAATTCTACCCAAGGTTAGTTTTAGCAGAGAATTGTTCAGAAAAGAATTAAAAAAATGTATTGATTGGGTAGAACCAGACCAGGTAAAAGACCTCTGTGTTTGGTGTTATCAAAAGTTTCAAAAAATGTATCCCGATGTTTTGGCAGAAGCCTTTGCCGACATTGCGGCTTAAAGTATTAACCTGGCGGGATTTTTTCCCGCCTTTTTTATTTTTACCTAAGCCATTCAATCGACAAATCTTCAGTTTTTGTCTGCAAACGACAAATTCCACCACGACAATCACCATATACTCTCATTTTCAGCGTTTGCACCTCAAATATTGTCGTTCGTTGATTAAAAATCATTACTATTCTTCGATTCCCTAAGTTTGATACCAATGTTATGGATAAGGTTATTTGAGAATAACATAATCCAGATCATGAATAACAATTTACGGGGAGTTCGGGGAAAATCATAGTAATAAAACACTCCAATTTTTTACATAGAAATAGAATTAAACAGCGTTAAAAATGTAAAAAGTGTAGTTATCTGGCCGGCTGGCAGATATTCAGACTCCCGTTTCCCCGGCGGGAGTTTTCTTTTTAATAAAAATTAAAGCGAAGGGTAATAAAGCTTTAGTCTAATATAAATTTTAATCTATGAAAAAACTACTTCTATTAGTTGTGGCTTTGTGTATTGGTGTGAGTAGTACATTCGCCCAAACAAAGCAAGTTAGTGGAAAGGTAACGTCGTCTGACGACGGATTACCGATTCCGGGAGTTTCTGTGGCCGTAAAAGGGACCACAAACGGAACTATCACTGACATTGAAGGGAACTTTAGCTTAACAGTTCCTGAAAATGAAACTCTGGTATTCTCTTTTGTGGGAATGAAAACCAAGGAAGTTGCTGTTACAGGCGCTTTAACATACAATGTAGTTCTGGAAACAGAGTCGATTGGAGTTGGAGAAGTGGTTGTAACCGCAATGGGTATAAAAAGAGAGAAAAAAGCGCTGGGATATTCTGTAGCAGAATTTAGCGGCGAGGACTTTGGAGATGTTGGAGTAACTGATGCAACAAAAGCATTACAAGGCAAGGTTGCAGGCGTTCAGATATCTGCCGGATCGGGAGCTCCGGGTGCTGCTACCCGTGTTATTGTCCGTGGACTTTCATCGATAACACAAAGTAACCAACCACTTTATGTCGTTGATGGAGTTCCTATCAACAACTCGTTTATGAGTGGTAACGCCACTGAAAATTCGATGAACGTAAACGCAAAAGTCGACTTTGGTAACGCCGCCGCCGATATTAATCCCAACGATATTGAAACTATTTCGGTATTAAAAGGTGCTGCGGCCTCAAACCTTTATGGATCGAGAGCTGCCAATGGTGTAATTATGATTACAACCAAAAGAGGCGCCAAAGGTCAGGATTTGCGTGTTGACTTTTCAAGTGCATCAGCATTTACCGATGTAGGCCGCCTACCTTATTTTCAAAGTAAGTTCGGACAGGGCTGGAGCGGCACTTACGACTCGAAAGAAAACGGTAGCTGGGGGCCGGTAATGGATGGCAGCGACCGTTTAACCGGATACATAGTTGACAATTCGCAACAGATTGCTCCTTTTTCATATAAGAAAAATGGTATTCGCGATGTGTATGAATATGGATATTCATTGAACAATACCCTGGCAGTTTCGGGCGGAAATAACTTTATCGGCTGGTACGTTTCGGCCGCCAGCTCAAAAAACGATGGAATTCTTCCGGGCGATGTTGACGTTTTGGACAGAAACACCCTCTCATTTAAGGGAAACGGCGGAACTGACAAAACAAAATTTAACTTCGGGATGACTTACATTAACCGGGTTCAAAAAACAATTCCAACGGGCCAGGGAGACGATGCAGGTACTGGGGCAGTTATTTACGCCGATATTTTATATCAACCGGTAAACCATTATTTACCCGATTATCGGGATTACAATTATAAATTTAACAACCTCGATAATTACTACAACGGATACGCACAAAATCCTTATTTCACCTTAAACGAAACCGGTGCAAAAGCAGACCAGAACCGTGTATTGGCGAACCTGAATATTACACAGGAAATTTTAGAAGGACTGGACATTTCCTTTACAGGAGGACTGGACACCTATTCGAGATTCTCGAAAATACACGGAGCAATTGCCAAAGTTACTCCCGGTTCGAACAACGATGGAACAATAAATAACGTTGCAGGTGCAGTAAAAGAAGAGGCCCGCTATCACACACAATTAAACAGCGATTTGGTAGCAACCTATACCAATACTACTCAATTATTTGGTAGCGATTTAAAATACAATATAATTTTAGGAAACAATATCAACCAGCGTTCATTTAAACGTGTAAATATTATTTCTAAAGGACTGGTAGTTCCGGATTACTATAATGTAGGGAATATTAGTGGATCAGCTGAAGTTTACACCAACGAATACAAACGTCGTTTGGTTGGCATATTCGGACAAGTAGGACTGGAATTTAATGATTACCTGTTTATAAATCTTCAGGCACGAAACGATTGGTCGTCGACTTTACCAATCGGGAATAATTCATTCTTCTATCCAGGTATAACCATGGGACTGATATTTACCGATCTTCTGCCTGAAAATAAAACATTGTCGTACGGAAAACTGCGAGTAAGTTATGCCTTTGCGGGTAACGATGCCGATCCGTTTATGACAACTGAAATTTACCGACCTTCGATTTTGCGTGCTGGTGCATTTGGAAATACCAACTATCCGGTTGGCGGAATTCCTGCTTACGAGAAATACAGACGACTTGGAAATCCGGAACTAAAACCTGAAATTTCGAAAGAATTTGAAATTGGAACCGATTTGCGATTCTTCTCAAATCGCATAGGAGTTGACTTTGCCTATTACAAGAAAACTACTACTGATTTAATCATGCTGGCTAACATTGCCGCCTCTTCAGGTTACAGAGAAATTACATCCAACCTTGGGCAAATAACCAACGATGGAATAGAATTACTTTTGAATTTAACACCTGTAAAAACCAAGAATTTCACCTGGGATCTTATCTACATGTTTAACAAAGCCAATATGGTATTGGATGAGCTATCAGAAGAACTGGGTGTTTCGGAGTACCTGATAAACGATGCATACGAAACAGAATTTGTTGCCATACCCGGCGAACAACTTGGAATGTATCGTATTCCGGATTACAAATATTCACCTGACGGTCAAATTATTGTTGGCGACAACGGATTGCCCGTTGAAGGAGACAAAATATACGTCGGATCTTCGGTTCCCGACTACAACATGTCATTTACAAATACTTTATCATTCAAAGGGTTCAGATTTTCATTCTTAATTGACTACCAGGAAGGCGGCGTGATGTATTCAAATACTGCCGGCGCAACATTCTGGTCGGGAAACAACGAACAATCTACCGTAAACGACCGGAGACCCTACGTAATTCCTAATACTGTTACAGAAGTAAAAGATAACGATGGAAATGTGATCGATTATCTGGAAAACACAATTGCTGTTGTAGATAACTGGCACGAATATTATTCAGCCAATGTGAATAAACCGATTGAAAGCACTCGAATTATTCCGCGAACATTTATAAAACTACGGGAGATCTCACTCTCCTATCGTTTTAGCGGTGCATTACTTGACAAAACTTTTCTGTCTTCTGCAAATGTTTCACTTTTCGGAAGAAACTTATTCTTATGGACTCCGGCAAAAAACAGTTTTGTCGATCCGGAAACGACCACCTGGGATAATGACATTGAAGGATTATTCGGAGAATTTAATGGTGCTCCGGGAGTACGTACCTACGGACTAAAATTAGACTTATCATTTTAAATTATGTGTAGTATGAAACGAATAACAATAATATTAAGCGTATTTATGTTGATGTTCTCATCTTGTGATGAATTCCTCGACATCAATTACAATCCAAACTATCCGACCGAAGTTTCGGATGAGTTGTTATTGACCTCTTCAATAGCTGCCGTAACAAATGTTTATGCAGCAGACTGGGGCTTAATTGGCTCATATTGGTCGCAACACTGGGCACAAAACAATACATCGTCGCAATATAAAATCTACGAATCGTATGCCTTAAGTAGCAATACCGGAGTCATCGATCGTTCGTATCGCGCCATGTTTGTAGATGGGTTAAGTGACAACGAGATCTTTCTTAATGAAGTGGAAGAAACTGAAAATTGGGGGGCCTATTTAATGGGAGCTGTTATTAAAGCCTATGGTTTTCAATACCTGGTTGATATGTATGGAAATGTTCCTTATTCTGAAGCGTTTTTGGGAGCAGAAAAGTTAAATCCTGTGATAGACAACGGAGAAACCATTTATGCAGATATTTATGATCTACTGGTGAATGCATTGGATAAGGATTTTTCAAGTTATGTTTCTGCACTTTATGCCACAAACGACATTCTTTTTGAAGGAGACCTTGATGATTGGAAAGGCATGGCAAATACACTTCGTCTGCGCATTCTTTTGCGCCAGTTCGATGCCAACACGTCTTTTGCAACAACCGAAATTACACAATTACTTTCTGATTTAGAGGCCGGATCAATTCAGCTGCTCGACAAAGATGCAGCCATTACAAACTTTTCAGATGCCGACAGTAAATCGAATCCTTTGTACGAATCAGACCAGCGCCAGTTAAATACAACCAACAATATCCGAGGCTGTGCAACATTCATTTCGTATTTGAAAGCAAACGGCGATGAAAGACTAAAAGTTCTTTTCGAAGAAGTTGCAGGCGATTATCTCGGAATGATTCCTGGTTCATACAATGTTCCGTCAACCGAGTTTGAAGCTCCGGACATTATTACTGCACCATTTATTACTCCGCTTATGCCGGTATTTTGGATGACACATGCCGAATCTGAATTCTTGCTGGCTGAAGCCTACTTAAGAATGGGAAATGCCGAAAAGGCAAAAACACATTACGAAAATGGTGTTACAGCGTCATTCAACAGAATGGGTGCCGAAATGGGAGATTTATTAAACGATGTTTACGCTTTTCCTGCATCAGGTTTTGAGGCGCAACTAAAAGCAATTATAATGCAAAAGTGGGTTGATGCTGCAGAAGGTGGTCGTGGATTAGAATCGCACATCGAACGCGTTAGAACAGGATATCCTGAAGAAACAACTGTTAACAACGAGATTGATGAAGGATATGAATTACCGGACAGTTACATTCCCGGCACTTTAATCTATAGTAAAAAAGGAACTTCAGGTGGTATTTTACCACGCAGATTTCCTTATGCCGACAGCGAACTGAATTTTAATTCGAATGCAGCAGAATACAAAGCTATGACTCCTGCCGATGTGATATTACAAAAGGTTTGGTGGAATCAATAAATAAAAAAGTATGAAAAATTTAGGATACAAAATAATGGTACTTGCCTTGATAATTTTTCTCGCTGCCTGCGAAAAAGATTACGATAGTTTTATTACCAAAATAACTTACTACCCTACAATTGAATTAATTGGTGATCAGTTTATGACACAACTTGTAGGAGAACCATTTACCGATCCTGGTGTAATTGTCAAAATTGGCGACGAAGTTTCAGAACCCGATGAAGTTACAGGTACTGTTGATATTAATACACCCGGCGTTTATACAATAACCTATTCCAAAGTAAATGAAGACGGTTATTCGGCAGCTTCGCAACGTTTTGTCGGAATTATTGATCCAAGCGTTCTGGATAACGATTATACAGGCGAATACCAACGCACCAAATATGGCAGTAACACCACACCGGCAGGAATTGCGGTGTGGACAAAAATTACCGACGGATTATACACAAACAACAATGTAGGTGGTGTTCCGGATCAGGCTGCTTATATTTACGATGTATACGTATTTAATGTAATCAACAATAAAATAGTTGTTCCTAAGCAACCCAATAAATTGGGTGGGGTAATTAATTGTACATCAACAATTGCAGGAACCGATTCTGATCAAATAGACTTCACTCCTGGCCCGGTTGGAACCGAATGCTACACCTGGGGTGTAAAAGGAAGTGGTTATGGAACCAATTTAAGAACGTTTACACGAGTAAATTAATTAAAACAAAAGATGATGAAAAGATACATTTATCACATACTGGTTATTGCACTGGTTTTGCTGGTTACATCGTGCGATGAAAAAGAAGACTGGGAACAAATTAACTCTTCTACCATGGAGGTTTCTGGTGAATACTGGGTAAAATACGATCACCATGTATACGGTGAAGATGCGTTTGGCGTAGGATATACGAAAATAATTATTTCAAATACTGCGGCTGATAACGGCACTGAAATATGGCTTTCTGATGAAGGTAATTTCTGGGACTATAAAGTAAAAATACCAACCAATGTTGAAGACCTTACTTTTGGCTCTGACCAGGTAGTTACAAACATTGTTGATGGCTACGATATCCAGGTTCGGGTGTCGAATGGCAAAATTATTCCCGATGCGGTAAGTAATTTGGCTTCGGGTGTTACTGCCGACAGTATTTATTTTGAAGTCTGGTTTGAAGACTTGGAAGGCTCAACCGGAATTGAAAACGACACACTTTTTGTGAGTGGTTTCAGAAAAACCGGATTTTTAGAAGACGAACATTAATTAACAGCAAATATGGAGGCTGTCCAAATGGGCAGCCTCTTCTATTTAAGTAGTTCCATTCCCATTATTTTAACCTTCTCAACCAGCATCTGCGCCTCGTCCTTTTGCTGTTGAATTTTACAAACCACATCCATTCCTTTAACCACTTGCCCGAAAGCGGCAAAACCTTGTCCGTCGGGATTTCGTTTCCCGCCAAAATCCAGTTCAGGTTGATTGCCCACACATATAAAAAATTCGGTGGATGCCGTTCCGGGTTCCATCCTTGCCATTGAAAATGTCCCGTCAAGATGTTTCAATCCGGTCTCTGTTGTTGTCTCATGTCGTATCGGAGTTATTTTATCAATCGCCTCATCAGAATAAATTCCCCCCTGAATAACTTCAATCTTTACATCGTTATTCGGTTGGTTATCCATTCGAACCACACGATAAAAAACAGCATCGTTGTAACTACCTCTTGCTACATGTTTCAAAAAGTTCTTACCTGTAACAGGAGCATTTACCGTATCAATTACCACAATTATCTCGCCCGGATTTGTTTCAATTTGAACTTTAGGAAGCGATTGACAATAAGACTGGATAGATAAAACTGCAGAAGCAATCATCAGGAATATGGATTTCTTCATTTCTAATTCAGATAAATAATTTTTACTTGCATGCTAAAGTAAGAAAAGCCAAACACGCTGAGCAAAAATCCAATCAATAAATTCGACTGGCTACCTGTAAAAAGCAGGAAAAAAATAACAACTATCGATTTAATCAAGACACAAATCACCAAATAACTTCTGATCAACTATCAAACAAAAACATTTCTACACATAAAAAAGCTGAAATATTTCTTTTTTGTTGATACCATTTTTAACTTAGGGGGGAAATTATCTAACTTAACTATGATCGGCGATAAACTGGAAAGAAGAACCTTTCTAAAATATTGTACTGCAACTGCTATTGGCAGTGGACTAATGATCAACCCTTTAACCTTATTAGCCAGCGATAAACAAAAAAAGGAAAAATTTAAGCTTACTAAACCGCGCTGGATTATTTACGACAACGGCAGCTATGATTTAATTTCAAAAGAAATTGTATTAAAAAATTGCAGACCTGCCATTGACGGACAAGGCGTAATGCCTAAAAATGTATTTCTGGGAGATTCACCAAAAGGAAAACGAATTGTTTACGAGCTACCAGGTGGTTTTTTAATGCTTGACTTGAAAACCAATAAAGACAGCATCTCCATTGGTGCTGAATTTAGCGGATTTTCAAAGGCTCCAAAATGGTTCTATCCGATATCGCAGGCTGAAATTCTTGGGGCAAATAACTTTTTTAAGCAGGGCTATGGAACCGATGGCCCAAGTGGTGTTTTTCCAATTGATAATCCGTCGCACAATGTTCTGCCCGCAAATTGGAGCCACGACGGCTATATGACATTTGGATTTTTGGGTAAAGAGGAAACCATTGCCATCGGAAACCTGGACCATAACAACTTTCATCAGCGATTTACTATTTACAACCGTTCGCATTCTGAGGGAATTCGAAACCACAGAATCGGTCAAAACCAGGTATTCTTTGAATCGGGTATGTTACTCGACGAAATCAGCATCGAAAATGAATACATTAAACTTCCTGAACTTCATTTTTTTACGGGAAACAGACCCCTTGAAACATTTCAGGAACTGGCATGGCATACAATTGGAGAAACCACTGCACGTCAGGGTACAACAACCAGTTATCATTGGATTGCATCGCCCAATAATCTGCAGGTATCAGAATGTTGTGAAAATCTGGAAAAACAGATTAAATCGGCAAAACAGAACAAGCTACCTTTGCATACCTTTTGCATAAAAAATTATTGTATTGATGGCGATTGGCTGGAACCCTTTAAAAACTGGCAGGGCGGATTGGATAATGCGGCACGTACCATTTACAAAGAAGGTTTTAGGGCGGGCATTTCGCTGTCACCTTTTCGTGTTTCAGATAAAAGTAAACTCTATAAAAACCACCAGGAATGGTTAAGCCGCGATAGGTACAACGAAATTATTGTTGCAGAAATAATTGACGGCGAACAATTTTTCACCCTCGACATCAGTCATCCTGGCGTAGAGAAGTACCTTACAAAGGTATTTAGAACTTTGCGCAAAATGGGTTTCATTTTTTATGAAACACAACATTTGGAATACGGACTAAAGGATTCGAACCTGGTGAAACGTAAAAGTTACGGGAAATCTTCGGTTCAGATTTTTAGAGAAATATGTTCGGTTATAAGAACAGAGATTGGTCCGGGTAGTTTATGGATGGCAGGCCAGACTCCCTATTCTCCGGTAATTGGTTTTGCCGACATTGTAAAAGTGAATAGCGCAACAACAGGGAAATGGGATAGCCAAAAACTACAAAGTTTTATTCTCGAAACCTGGTATTCGCACTATTTTAATAATATATACTGGCAAAACTCGCCTGGTGAAATATCAGTGTCAACCATGGAGCTTTTGAGTGAAACAGAAAGACAAAGTCTGGCCCTGTGGACAGGTATACTTGGCGGAGCAGTTGGAACCTCTGACTATATTTCGGAGTGGGACGAAGACCAGTTACAGTTATTCCGTTTCATGGAGCCCAGCAAACGACAAACAAATGCCTATTTACCCTTTTGGCCCAACGAAGAACCAATAAAAGTGGCGGTTCGGTATTATAAAAATCACCGTGCCTGGGGAATATTATTTTTTAACGATAAGGAGGAAAGCGTAAATCAAACGTTTGACATATTCGACCTAATTGAAAAAGAAAATACCTTTGTTTTTTCGTGGGATAATAGAAGATTGGCCTTTGGAGAACAGTCTCAGCTTACCGTTGTGCTGAAATCCCATGAGTCGAAATTATTTTATTTAACCGAAAAAAATGAAGCGCCTGATCCTAAATTAACACTGGGAGGCATGTCTCCAAAAGAAAAAACAGAAGAAGTATCATAAGAAAAAGAAGGCCACTCCCCCAACCGTGATAACGGCACCCAGAATTTCTTTCCAATTCACTTTTTCGTTAAAAAGAAGAATTGCCGGACCAATAATAAGCACGGGGACAATTGCCATTAAAGTAGCTGCAATACCCGCTTGTGTATGTTGAACCGCCAACAGCGAAAATGAAACACCTAAAAAAGGGCCAAAAAATGCGCCCAGGGTAATCCGTTTCATCGCAGAAGCATGCTGAACAGCTTCCCAAACTTTTGGCCAGCGACGCATAAAAAAGAATAATATGGAAAAACCGACAATACCGGTTAATACTCTTATTTGTGTAGCTGAAAAAGCATCATAATCTCCCATCCCTTTTTTGCTGATCACCAAACCTGCAGCTTGACCAAACGCCCCGCCCAAAGCCAGCAAAATACCGGGTACCGAATAGTTTGATTTGATTTTTTTTACAACGGTGCCATTTTCTTCCGTTGTTTCGCGCTTCAAAATTACAATTACAATCCCACACATTGTTATTGCCATACCAAGCCAACTCATCGGGGCCAAAACTTCTCCTAACAGGAGCCAGCCAATTAAAGCTGCAAAAGGAGGTGCCAACGCCATCATTAACATGGATATTCTGGCTCCGATAACCACAAAAGCCTGAAACAATAACAAGTCGCCAATTACAAATCCAATCAATCCCGAAAATGCAAGCCACCTCCACTGAAACCAGTTAGCATCGCCTGGAAAGAAAAAACCGCGAACGATCCAACTGTACAATCCAATAAAAAAGAAAGCCATTACCAGACGAATCAGGTTTACCGACAACGAACCAACTTTTTTGCCTGCCGACTCGAAGGCAAGACTTGTAACTGTCCAGAAAACGGCAGTTAATACTCCGGCTATTTCTCCAAAATGATTTTGCATGAGCACAAAAATAGAAATTCCTGCGAATGCGAAAGTTATTCGCTGTTTTATTGCCTGCTGATTTAATACTTGCGCCAATATTAGCTGTTAAACTTCATGCGGGAAAGCGGATATATAAACCGATTTATTACGATCAATTAAGCCAGAATGCAAAACAGATGTGGTTTCGAAAAAAAACACACGTCCTTTTTTTGAAAAACACAGCTTTTTTCGATAATAAACACAGGTCCTTATTAAAAAAAACACAGGTCTTTTCTACAATAAACACAGGTCTTGTTTTTATTAAACACAGGTCCTTTTTTGAAAAATTCAAAAAGCATCGGCCACTTTACGGATCACCCGCAAAATCCGGTAGAATTATATTTTTTTGAAACCATTTTTGGTACTTTTATAGACAAACGATTTCGATTTATCATTGTTTAATTGTTTTGAAGCAGTATCTTCTCTCCTGCCGGAGGCCAACTCAAGAACAAGTGTCATTAAAAGTTACATGGTTTGCAGCCCGCCCGGTCCGCCTTCGAGAAAAAGCGTAAAGAAAATAAATGAAGAGAACGTTAAAAAATCAAGTCTGTTTGACGCTCGTTAGCCTGAGTTACGAAAGGCTAAAAGGAGGAGTTTCTTGATTTTAGTGAATGGAATTTATTTTTAGCTTTTTATCGTCAGCGGTGGCTTTTTTGAATACTTTTTCAGCTATAGGAAAAAGTATTTCCTGTCTGGAAAGACAAAGGATAACTATTTATTTGAAAGCACTACAGAAAAGTGTCTTTAGTATTGGTTCTACAAAGAATTTTGTTGGATCGATTTTTTCTCCACCGGAATTTCATTGTGATCCGACTTTACCCGAAATGTCATCCATAACTTGATCCAACTTTTATGGAGAGCTAAAATAAAAAAATCCCGGCGTCCACTCCGGGATTTTTTTCTTCATTCTGTGCCCTGCAACACCAAATTGTTGTACACATTCTTAACTGGTTTTCTTCCACCAACTTTATCTCTCGCTACTTTTCTTCCCTTGTTTGAGTTGGTTTTATCTTTACTGGGTTTGTAGGAACAAATATAGAGCAGACGTTGAAAAGCTTTACCAATTCTTTGCTGATTTCGATATACTAAAAGTCTGATTTTAAGGTCATATTTTGCCTAACAACAACTACATCTCACAAAAAAACACTCAGAAAAAAAGCCTTTCCGAAGAAAGGCTTTCTATATTCACTTGAATAACTTTATTACTTACTTAAGAAAGATGCTACGGCTTCGCCTAGTTCTGCACCACGTTTGTTTTTGGCCACAATTTTACCCGTTTTATCCACCAATATACTGTGTGGAATTCCACTTACTGCATACAATTTTGCAGCTTCATTATTCCAGTATGCCATATCGGAAACATGCGACCAGGTTAATTTGTCATCTTCAATGGCCTTTAACCACGCATCCCGATCTTTATCCAACGATACTCCAAACACCGTAAATCCCTGGTCTTTGTACTGATTAAAAACAGCAACCACATTGGGATTCTCCTGGCGACAAGGGCCACACCACGAAGCCCAAAAATCAATTAAAGTAAGTTCATTTTGCGAGTATATATCGGAGAATTTTATAGCATTTCCATTCGCATCGTTCTGCGAAAAGTCGGGAGCCATTTGCCCAACTGCCACTTTTTTAAGTTTCTGAATTTTATCCTTTATATCAATTATCGACTGTACTTCGTTTAATTTTGGATCTAAACCGTTTACCAAACTTTCAAGTTCGTCAACCTCTTTTTCGTACTGAATTCTCGAAAGGAAATACGGACTAACATACGAGGCTTTATTTTTCTTAATAAAATCTTCCTGAATGGTATTCGTGCTCTGGTATAATTCGTCAACCTTTGCCATCAGGGTATTAGTTTTTGCGGTGTCTCCTGCGGTTCCGGCAGTACGTGCCTCCTGGTACAAAGCCATATATTCCTCACTTATATCCCTTATTTTTTGATCTACCAGTTTGTACTCATCGTGGGTTTTCGACCCGGTAATTTCAGCCATATAAATTGAATCGGCCTTACCTGTCATTTTCATTTTTGAGTTCTCAACAAAAATTATTGCTTTTGATCTTTGCCCTGCTACAGAGATATAATAAACATCCGGCATGGACACTTCGCCTTCCAGAACTGCCTTACCATTTACCACACTGGCCGTATCAACAGTAACCCATTCGCCGGCGCTGCGTTGCTCCAAAACAATCTGGTCATCAGCGCCTTCAAGGGTTACTTCTATTTTATAACCTTTCTGCTGACTACAGGCAAACAAGGCAATACTCAGGATTAGAAAAAGAAACTTCTTCATTATGTACAATTTTTTAAGATTTTGATTCGAAGATACACAATCCTTACAATTTCCAAACTGAATATTCTAATTCAGTAGCATCATACATTTCAAATTATGTAAATTGCATTTTTGAATATAGAAACAACAAAATGAGCAAAAAAATTGCATTGGTTTTATCGGGTGGCGGAGCAAGAGGATTGGCCCATATTGGAGTTATCGAAGAACTGGAGAAAAGGGGCTATGAAATCACTTCGATTGCAGGAACATCGATGGGGGCACTGGTAGGTGGCGTTTATGCCTGTGGAAAACTGGATGAATATAAAAAATGGGTATGCGGACTGAGCCGTCATGAAATGTTTATGTTGGTTGACTTTACTTTTGGGGGCGGTGGAATTATAAAAGGAGAGAAAGTATTAAATGCCATGAAAGAATTCATGCCCGACAGAGATATTGCAGACTTGACCATTCCGTATTCGGCCACAGCAGTCGATATAATAAAACATGAAGAAGTAGTTTACCGAACCGGTAGTTTATATTATGCCATACGTGCTTCAATAGCAATCCCTTCGGTATTTACACCTGTTATTCAGGGCGATTCGGTTATTGTTGACGGTGGAGTACTGAATAATGTTCCCATTTCGAACGTTGAACGAAACGAGGGTGACCTTTTGGTAGCGGTAAATGTAAATGCCGACATTTCTCCGAAAAAAACAAAAGAGAGCAAAAATGAAATTCAAAAAAAAGAAAAGGCTTACTTAAAATGGTTAAACGACTTTTCCGAATTTGTTCGCAGCTATTATCCTAAAGAAAAAAAGGAGAGTTTGGGTTTTCTATCATTAATTGATAAAACAATTGCCACCGGGATGCTTAAACTTGCACAATACGCCATAAAAGATGGGAATCCGGATGTTTTAATAAATGTTTCGCGCGAGGCTTGCGGAACCTACGATTTTTACAAAGCAAACGAACTGATTGAAATGGGAAGAGAAACTGTTATTGAAACGCTTGATAAAATTTAGCTGTTACCCACGCAACCAAAACCTTATTTCTTCCATCATTCCATTAAACAATCTAATTATAATGAAAGCTCTAAAATCAAACCTGTTCCCTTTCGTTATCCTTCTTGGTTTTGCAATTCCGTTCCTGATATTTCAAAGTTGTGATCCCGATGATTGTGACGACGAAGACGTGCCCTGCGATACTTGCGTGGTTGTTTACAAACCCAATATTTATATATATCCGGAGCAAGAAATGTATCTCGACCTACAAATCAGTTTCCCAAAAGGAGGAGAAATTATCGCCTCAATTCCTGAATATGTTGGAGGATGGGAAGTTATAGTTACTGCGGATGGCAAGATTAACGGCGAATATGATTTCCTGTTTTATGAAAGCGAGCAACCCGATGTTTGGCAAGCCCAAAAAGGCTGGTGTATAAAAAACGAAAACCTGACTGACTTTTTTACCCAAAATTTAACCTTATATGGATTTGAAGGAAACGAGATTGATGATTTTATCGGGTACTGGATTCCGCGTTTAGTAAATGGCAACTATTGCCACATTTATCCACAAACAAACCAAATAATCAACAGTGTAATTAAATTAACCTTTTCAGAAACTCCCGACAATATTCTTCGGTTGTTTTATATGATTCAAGAATCTGATAGAAATATTTTGTTGGAGGCTCCTGAAATCAATGCTTTTAAACGCGAGGGTTTCTTTGTTGCAGAATGGGGTGTCATTCTACGATAGTTTAGGTTCCTTTGATTTGTATTTTGTTTTATCGTGAGCAAAAGTAAAAATCAATGTCAATTATCTTAATTGTAAATAACGCCGAACCGGGGATAACGGAATTTGCAGAACCATTTGAACAGATCATTTCGAAAGCCGGCTCCAGTTCAGTATGTATTGAATATTCCGATTGCCTGAGTTTTAATTTTGAAGAGGTTGACGGAGCTATTTTAACCGGTTCGCCACAAGGCGATGACATTGTGGAACATCATCTCCCCTACTTTTTATGGCTTCGGGAATTTGAGAAACCTGTTCTCGGAATTTGTGCAGGCCACCACATTACCGGATATTTGTATGGTTCCTCTTTGTTGCGTAATGAAGAACCGGAAGCCGGTGATACTGAAATTGAAATTGTAAAACCCGATCCGCTTTTTATTAACATGTCAAACACCTTCACGGTAAAACAAATGCACAACGATTCTGTTACTTTACCTGCCGACTTTGAATTACTGGCTACCTCAAAAACCTGTCGTAATCAACTCATGAAACACAAAAACAAATCGCTTTACACTTGTCAGTTTCATCCCGAATTTTATAATCATAGATTAATCAATAACTTTATTCAGCTATGCTAAACACACATTTTGCCTATTCAATATGAAGAATGAATGAACAAATAGCAAAAAACGGTGTAGTACTAACAGAATGTTTACCTTTGCACACTTTTAAAATCTCCCCACAAAGTATCAGGCAAATATTTTAATAAGGGAATAATTAATTAAATATGCAATTTGAAGATCTTGATTTGATAGAGCCGATTTTAAATGCTCTTGAAGATCAAAAATATACAGAGCCAACACCTATTCAGGAACAGGCTATTCCACTTGTGCTTAATCGTTCCGATGTTTTGGGATGTGCGCAAACAGGAACCGGGAAAACGGCAGCATTTGCAATTCCCATCATTCAGCATTTGTACCACAACGGACAACACAACCCGCGCGATAAAAAAATTAAAGCTTTGGTTATTACACCAACTCGCGAGCTGGCCATTCAGATTGGCGACAGTTTTAAAACTTACAGTAAATATACGCAGCTTAAAAACACTGTAATTTTTGGTGGGGTAAAACAAGGAACCCAGGTAAATGCCTTGCGAAACGGAGTGGATGTTTTAGTGGCAACACCAGGGAGGTTACTCGATTTAATGGAACAGGGATATGTTCGGTTAAACAATATTGAATACTTTGTGTTGGATGAAGCCGATCGTATGCTCGACATGGGTTTTATCAACGACATCCGAAAAATTATCCATAAACTTCCACACCAACGTCAATCGTTGTTTTTTTCGGCTACCATGCCTGCGAAAATTGTTGAACTTTCGCGAAAGATACTGCACAATCCGAAAAAAGTTGAAGTTACTCCTGTCTCATCAACAGCAGAAACCATTCAGCAATATTTGTACTTTACCAACCGGGCAGACAAAAACAACCTGCTAAAACACATTCTTCAGGATGAAAAGATGAATCAGGTATTGCTTTTTGCAAAGACCAAACACGGAGCCGACAGAATTGTACGGAACCTGACAAAACAAAAAATAAAAGCCGCAGCTATTCACGGCGACAAAGGTCAAAACCAGCGACAAAAAGCACTCACTCAGTTTAAAGCCGGTGAATTGCGTGTTTTAGTTGCCACTGATATTGCAGCACGCGGAATAGACATCGATAAGCTTCGGTATGTAATTAATTACGATATTCCCAATATTTCGGAAACGTATGTACACCGCATTGGCCGCTCGGGAAGAGCAGGTGAAGATGGTGTGGCCATTTCGATATGCGAACCGGAAGAGAATGTTTATGTAAAAGATATAGAAAAGCTGATCAACCAAAAAATTAAGGTGGTGAAAAACAATCCTTTCCCGCAAACAGATACCCCCATGACCGACAAGGAAAAGAAGGAATGGGAAAAAGAGAAACAGAAAAGGAAAAAGGAATTCTTTGCCAATCGAAATTTAAAGTCAGATAAATCTAAATCGCAAAATTATTCAAGAAGTAGAAGGTAAGTTATTTTGCAGAGAAGTATGCTTCAAAATAAAAAGGAACATCCGAAAATAAAGTCGCAATTACATCCACGAAATAAACACAAAGAGCGATACAACTTTAAAGAACTTTGCAAAAGTTCTCAGGATTTAGTTCCTTTTATCATTCAGAATAAATACGGTGATGCTTCTATTAATTTTTTTGATCCAAATGCAGTAATCGCATTAAACAGGGCATTACTCAAACATTTTTACAACATAAACTACTGGAAAATTCCTGCTGGATATTTATGCCCTCCCATTCCGGGCAGGGCCGATTACATTCATTACATTGCTGATTTAATGAGCACCAGGGGCGAAATACCCACAGGAAGTTCCGTTAAGTGTTTGGATATTGGAGTAGGATCAAATTGTATTTATCCGATTATTGGATGCAAAGAATACGGCTGGTCGTTTGTTGGTTCCGATATTGATATGCCGGCCACAAAATCAGCCATAAACATTGTTGAAAAAAATCCGGAATTAAAAGATCATATCCAGATAAGGTACCAAAACAATCCGGATTCTATTTTTAAAGGAATTATTGAAAAAGGGGAACATTTTCACATCACTATTTGTAATCCTCCTTTTCATAGTTCGGCCAGTGAGGCACAAGCAGGCACCTTACGAAAACTGCAAAATTTGAAGGGTAAAAAAGATATACGCCCAAAGTTAAATTTTGGAGGACAAAATAACGAGTTGTGGTGCGACGGGGGTGAACGAAGATTTGTTACTAAAATGATTGAGGAGAGCCGACTTTTTGCTGATACAATATTATGGTTCTCAACACTGATATCGAAGGAGGCTAACTTACAGCGTGTATACAGAGTTCTGAGAAAAGTAAAAGCACGTGAAGTAAAAACCATTAACATGGGACAAGGCAATAAAAAAAGCCGAATTGTTGCCTGGTCTTTTCAACTACCATCCCCCGAATAAATGCCGTGGTAAGCATAAAAAAACCACCTGTATTACTACAGATGGTTTTCTGATCTTATTTAGTTCCAAATTGTATCATTCTTATTTTTTAATGTCGTCAAATTGTGCGCCATCATCATGCACCGATAATATAGCACGGCCAGATGGATCAGCATTGTTTTTGAACGATTGATCCCACTCTAAAGCTGCTGCCGTACTACATGCAATTGAAGCCTCAGAAGGCACACAGGCTGCTACTGCATCTGACGGGAAATGTTCGCTGTAAATTTCGCGATACACATATTCCTCTTTGTTCAACGGCGGATTAACAGGGAAGCGGTATTTGGCATTCTCCATCATTTCATCCGTAACTTTATCATTTGCAATTTTCTTCAAAGTATCAATCCAGCCATATCCCACTCCATCCGAGAATTGTTCCTTTTGTCTCCAGGTTACACTCTCCGGCAGGTATTTTTCAAATCCTTTTCGCAGGCAATGTTTTTCCATTTTTCCATCCTTGGCCATTTTTGCTTCCGGATTAAAACGCATGGCTACATCAACAAATTCTTTGTCGAGGAAAGGCACACGACCTTCAACACCCCACGATGCCAATGATTTATTGGCACGCAAACAATCGTACATGTGCAAACGACTTACTTTACGTACACTTTCTTTGTGGAACTCTTCAGCATTTGGCGCTTTGTGGAAATACAGATAACCTCCAAATATTTCGTCAGCACCTTCACCGGTAAGTACCATTTTAATACCCATCGATTTAATAACCCGCGAAATCATGTACATGGGTGTTGATGCACGAACAGTTGTAACATCGTACGTTTCGATGTGATATATTACATCCTTAATGGCATCCAGACCTTCCTGTATTGTATAATGAATTTCGTGGTGAACTGTTCCGATATGATCGGCCACTTTTCTTGCTGCTGCTAAATCAGGAGAACCGTCCAAACCAATAACAAATGAGTGTAATTGTGGCCACCATGCTTCCTTTTCGCCATTTTCTTCAATACGTCTTCCTGAGAATTTTTTTGCCAAAGCCGAAGTGATTGACGAATCCAATCCTCCTGACAACAACACTCCGTAAGGAACATCTGACATTAACTGACGATGAACAGCATCTTCAAGTGCCTGAGATAATTCTTCAACATTTGCCGGATTATCTTTTACATTTTCAAACTCTTCCCAATCGCGAACATACCATTTTTTCAGCTCGCCTTCTTTACTGTATAAATAGTGTCCCGGAGGAAACTCTTCAATCTTCATACAAAATCCTTCCAACGATTTTAGCTCAGAAGCCACATAATAGTTGCCCCATTTGTCCCAGCCTTGATACAATGGAATAATTCCGATATGGTCGCGACCAATTAAATAGGCATCCTCTACCTCATCGTAAAGTGCGAAGGCAAAAATACCATTCATTTCGTCCAGAAAAGTCTCTTTCTTATCGTTATACAAAGCTAAAATAACCTCGCAGTCGGAACCGGTTTGGAATTCATATTTCCCTTCATATTGTTTCCGTATTTCATGGTGATTATAAATTTCACCATTTACTCCCAGAATCAGTTTCTTGTCTTTACTGTACAATGGCTGACCGCCTGACTCCGGATCAACAATGGAAAGTCGTTCGTGAGCAATAATTGCTTTATCTCCACAATATACACCCGACCAGTCCGGTCCCCGATGACGTAATTTTCTTGACATCATCAGCACTTGAGGGCGTAAATCCTCTGCTTTTATTTTTAAGTCAAATGCGCCTACAATTCCACACATGTTATATGCTTTTAAGTTCTGTTTATAAAATTTCCCCAAAAATAATCACTTTGTAAACATCTCAAAATTATTTCTGACATTTTTCTACATATCTTAACATTAATCAAGCAAAATAAATACCCAAGCCAGCTTTTAAAATCATTTTAATATTTATATATTTTAACAAAACCCCCTATTTTACCATAGAAGACAAATAAAACAATGCACTTTTTAGCAAGTACCCCTAAAATAAACCTATTGTTATTCTGATTTTTATGCAGATTTTAAGCTACCCCCTCTTTTTTACAAAAAAAAAAGCAAAGCAATCTTTCAAGTAACATTTTCCTTAAATATTGTCACTCCCAGTTTCAATTCATCAAAATATACGCTTAATCCCAGAGTTGCCTGATAACAACCGATCTAAAACTAATTTAAACACCTATCAATAAAGTCCATATTTGGCTGATGCACAATTCCTTTCCATTCTCTTTTATAGGATTTTGGTCGACATGATGATCACGATAAGGAACATTGAAAATATTTTTTTCACCTTTTGCCTTGTTAACTACTGCGTAAATAGAATTAGATGAGCAGGTATAATCGATAATTGTTTTCTAAAGCTTGTCAGAATTTTTATAAGCAGGAAATGGCATACTCCTGTGCGATGGAAAGCAATCCTATAAAAAGAAATGGTATTATAATAATACGCTGAAGGTTTTTTATAAAGTTGCTGAGTATTTCTTTTACCCAAAACCGGAATATGAGTTTAATACTATATTCGAGTTACAAACTTGACTATTTTACACTTTTAACTAAAACTTGATACGATTAAAAGTACCTTTGCGCCATGTCAGGAAAAAAGAAAAATCAGAAAAATATTCTCAGCAAGCTTAATATTGAGAAACTTAATCCCATGCAAGAGGAAGCCCGGTTAGCTATTCACTCTGCAGATAATACCATATTATTGTCGCCAACAGGAACCGGAAAAACCCTGGCATTTATGTTGCCCATTGTTGCCGAATTGGATGAAAACAATCCGCATGTACAAGTTCTGATTTTGGTACCATCGCGCGAGCTGGCCATACAAATTGAACAGGTTACCCGCGATATGGGAGCCGGTTATAAATGCAATGCCTTTTATGGCGGTCGAAATTTCAGCAAAGACCGAATTGACTTAAACCGTCCCCCGGCAATTCTAATTGGAACGCCCGGCCGAATTGCTGACCACATGCGCCGCGAGACATTTTTCACCGGAGTCATTAAAACGCTGGTGCTTGATGAATTCGACAAATCGTTGGAAATTGGCTTCGAGAAAGATATGCAGGACATTGTTTCTTTCCTGCCCGATGTGGAGAAAAAAATTCTGACTTCGGCAACACATCGTGTACGTATCCCTGAATTTCTGAACTTTAAAAATCCGATAAGTGTAAATTTCCTGAAAGATAAAATTCAGGAATTAACTCTTAAAACAATACTTTCGCCTGAAAAAGATAAGCTTGAAACTTTGGTAAAAGCTTTAAGTCATTTGGGAAATCAACCGGGTATTGTCTTTTGTAACTTTAAAGAATCCATTCAACGAGTGAGCGATTTCCTGAACGAAAAAGGAATCAACCACGGTACTTTTTACGGTGGCATGGAACAAATTGATCGTGAACGGGTACTTATTAAATTCAGAAATGGAACACACCAGTTGATTGTAGCTACCGATTTGGCGGCCCGAGGCCTGGACATTCCGGAATTGAAGTTTATTCTTCATTACCATCTTCCTTTGCGTTTTCAGGAATTCACACACCGCAACGGCCGAACTGCGCGTATGCACAGCGAAGGAACCGCCTACATTTTAAAATGGGCCGATGAAGAATTACCCGATTTTATTCCTGAAACCGAAATTGAGGAACTAATAGAAGCAACTCTCCCTACTGAAACAGGATGGGAAACTTTATTTATTTCAGGAGGAAGAAAAGACAAGATTTCGAAAGGCGACATTGCCGGACTGTTTTTTAAACAAGGCCAACTCAAACAAGATCAGCTGGGCGTTATCGAATTAAAACACGATTGCGCTTTTGTTGCCGTTAAATCAGATAAGATTGCACAGGTTTTAATTTCAACAAACAATACCAAACTGAAAAACAAAAAAGTACGCATAAGTGTAATATAGAAGTCTGCAAGTGCTCTCTTCCTGATTTTACAAAAATTTGATTTGAATATTCTCGTCTTGTTGTTCCAAAGTGTAATTCCCTTTTAGCTCGATGGTTCCCTTCATTTTGGACGCTTCGTTGCTTAAACTGGCAAAAATATTTTTTTGATCTTTTGGATTACAGCCTTTCTGAAAGTAACAAAACAGATTATCTGTATTTGAGTCATCAAACTGAATGATAAAAGCCCCCTTGTCAGGGAAAACTAAATCGTCGTACGCATAAGTTAATTCAAGGCCGGTGGCATTGTCAACAATTTGCCGAACGGCTTCTAAATCCCGATAATTCATATTATTAAAGTTGGAAGTCAGAAAACGGAAAAACCGAAGATTATTTCTGACTTGGTTATTCATTTAAACTTCTCGCAGCAAGCTGTCGAGGTATCTTAATGGAATGTTTAATTTTATCACGCATCAAGATGCAGGGAATAAATCCCATGAGATCCTTCGACTATCGCTCAGGATCAGTTTTACTAGATGATTTTGAAACCCAAAATCAGAGTCTCACTGATTTAAAGTGACAAAAACCACATTCTTATTTGCTGATATACCTCTGCTTCTTCGTAGGTTTGGCATTTTACCAGCTGCATATTAACGGCATCGTCGAATTCTATCTCATCAAAACCGATTTTATCGATCAGTTCCTGTCGCGATTGACAGTTGTAGCACTCTTTCCGAAATGCAATTTCGGTAGTAGCGCGTTTAACAAAAGTTATTGCTTTATCTATTGCCATAAGCCCGTTAATTACATGATGTTGAACTGCATGAACTGCATGATGAATTACACCCCCATGTTTCGCGTGCCTTCTGTGTAGTAAAAGATTCCAGTTGATTATTTATAAAATAACTGATATTCTCCTGTACATTTTCCCCGCGGGCTCTGTAAACATCCAAACCGCTGCGGGCAAATATTTGAAGTGCCATGGGGGGTAGATAACCGCTAATAACTGTATTAATACCCATTCGTTGTAATTCTTTGCTAAAATCGCCGGGATTGGGACTAACCGCTTTTACCGGCATCCATTCAAACAACTTGCTTTGGCTATCGTAAATGCAAACATAATGTGCATTGTGAAATCCACGCGCTACAGTCTCTTTTCCTCTCTTCTTTTCCGCTATGGGTAGCATTACTTTCATGACTCAATAATTTTTGTTTGGCACACAAAAGACAAAAGCAATACCAAAAACCACAGTCTTTTAAAAACCAACAATTTAGGTTTTATAAAGAAGTTCCGGATCTTTCCTTTTTGTAAGAAAATGAGGTAAATCCTACAAAAATGTAGGATGTAAGTCTTAAACGAGTATGACATTTTTACCATCAAATGCCCTGCCCATTTGAAATGCCCCGTAGGCCGAAAGTTTAAACCGATAGCCCAGATTTAACGGAAGCATCACTTTTGTTACGGTATTTGTATCCAAATACGAAAATGCTTTTCGCACTCTACGTGCAATACTTTTATAAGCGTAAAACTGACGTTGCAACCAGGCTGTACCATAATGCAAGGTTTCGGCATCCATATTTAAAGGCGTATGCACCACGTGAAAAAAGTCGTAATGGCTCCAGTCTTTGGTGACAATCCTTCCCTCTTTGTCCATTTTATTGAAAAGCGGAGTACCTGGGAAAGGAGTTAATCGGGTTGATTGCAGCACTTCAATGTTGGCTTCCAGTAAAAAGTCGAAGGTGTTGCTAAAAACATCAGGGTTATCCTTGTCGCTGCCAAATACAAAACCTGCAAAAATGCCGATTCCTGCTTTATGAATATTCTTAGCGGCCTGAAGATAATCGGTCTGGCGATTGCATTGTTTTTTCCAATTCGCGATACTCTCCTGCGACAACGATTCGAACCCAATAAACAACCCCCGGCAGCCACTTTCAAAAGCCAACCGAAGCAATTCTTCATCTTCGGCAATCTTTATTCCACACTGGCTAAACCACCTTTTCCCCAAAGGCTTCATGACTTTAAACAACTCTTTTGCATATTCGCGGTTCAAGCCAATGTTATCGTCCATAAACAAAACGCTGCGGCCCAATCCTTTTAACTCCTCAATAACCTGACCGATAGGACGTGTACGTATTCTATAGCGGTTGAATGCGGCAACCGAACAAAACGCACATTTATAAATACAACCCCGTGTTGCCTGCATGGCATTGGTGGTAACATAGGCATTGTGCCGAATAAGTTCGCGGTTCAGTTTGGGCAGTTTTTTCAGATCAACCAGTTCGCTTTTATAGAAAGGTTTTAGCCCCCCATTCATAAAATCGTCAATCATGACCGGAATATTATTTTCCGATTCGCCCAAACAAATGGCGTCGGCGTGCTGAATGGCTTCCTCCTTCATAAATGTTGGATGATACCCCCCGAATATTACCTTCTTTCCCATACTCCGAAACCGGTCGGCAATTTCGTAGGCGCGTGGAGCATTATAGGTCATAAACGAAATCCCTATTAAATCGGCATCGGTATTAAAATCTACCGGTTCCACATCCTCATCGATTATTCGTGTAGTTACATTTAACGGCATCGACGCCGCTACATACAAACTGGGAAGCATTGAAAAACGAAATACACTTGAATTTACCGGCCGTTGTTTGGCTTTTACCCTCCACAAAGGTGACGTGGGATTTATTAAATCGAAACGAAGCTGTTTAGAATTGTACATCGGGAAGAATATTAACTTGAGGAATTTGAAAGTATTCAACACCAACCGAAGCGCCTTTTTCAGGTCATACCGATTATTCTGCTTAAATGTTACAAAATAAAACGGCTTACATTAAAAAGATGTGTTTTTCAAACTCAAGATTATACTACAATCCCGGATACATAAAAGAAAACCTATCGGGCTTTCAACGTTACTATATACAAACCGTCATTGTCAACCTTTTGCTTAAACGAAACATTCATGTGTTCGGCTATCGTAGAAATTAAAGCTCCCGAACAAGTTATAAATTCGTCGTAAGTAATTCCATACATTGGTCCCTGCTTAAATATAAGCCCGAGATTCGCCATTTGAAACCGGATCATTTTATCGTTTTGCTCTACGATCTTCATTTCAGAGTAGGGATTCACTCCTTTTAGAATAAACATGATTTGATTGACGAAGAAAGCAAAACCTGCTTCCGGGTCCCAAAATACCTTAAATTGTTCGCCAATGTACTTTCCGTATTCTTCAACAGAAACATCCTGAGTTTTGGCAAATGTTAATCCGGCTGCAAAATAGGCTACCACGTGGTTGTACAGAATTTCCTTTTCCTGATCGGGAGTAACTTCGGGAACTGTAAAAGATTGTTGGGCACATAAAGCACCAAATAAGAACACACCAAAAGCAAGAACCGTCAATTTTTTCATAAGTAAGATTTTAAATGAGAATTAGTAACCAATAAAACCCGCCCCAAATAACGGGGCGAGTCTCATGTTGCGATTTTTAAGTTGGTGAATGATACGAGAATCATTAGTAAAAGTTATGGTGCGAGAGAAGAGTGAAATTTTAATTTTTATATTTCCCAAGCCCGGGAGCCAAAGGACTATTGTATGAATCCAAGAACATGTAAGGAGTATTTCCGTTGTTTACTTTTTTAACCATAATTAATGTGGGCCAATCAGTTGGCAATCCAATTTCGTCACCATTCTTATCATACCAAATTTCATTTTCTAAGTAGTCAGTTGTTCTTTTTGCCACCAATTTCTGGAAGGATGACCATTTCTCTCCATTTTTGTCCATGCTGAAATGAAATGTAATCCATCCATTTGAATTTTCCCAGTTACTGTAATCCCAAAAAACGACAGGATAGGTTCCATCTCGGTTAATTAATGCATCGTTCCAATGCATTACAAGCTTACAGTCCAGCAAAATTGGATCCAAGGGAAAAAATCCAAATTCAGTAATAAATTTATCAAGAAACTCAACTCCTTCTCCTTCATATGGCCCCTCACCCCATTTATAAAATGGCATAAGTTCATACAAGTAATCACTCATCACTGCATTTATTAAATATCCATTAAAGTGGTGCGCATTCCAGTTAAACCCCCATTGATCGAAACCGGTTAGTTTTTCTATTTTTGCATCTTTCAGTTCCATTTCCGGCTCTTCATCAAAGTCCTTTTCGCATGCGGCAAAAATAAATGCCACTGCAAGTACTATCAGAAAGTATATTGATTTTTTCATCGTTATCGATTTTATGTTTTATTATTTGAACCACGCTTTGCAATAGAATGTATTTTCGCCTGTTACAGCATTCGCCTGCATATAAGTTACCAATCCTTTTTCGCCAATTACCCTGAAAATCGTAATATTATTCGCACTTGAAACATAGACAAACCTGTATTTTTCATGGGTAGTTTGTCCGGTCATTTCGCCAAATTGCACATTCCAGTGTTCTACATTTTTGTTAACAACATGCGTCCAGATAACTGTACCAACCAACAATTCGCCTGCACACAAGCAAGGTATTTGCACTTCTTCAACAATTCTGGTTTCTGCCTTTCCCTGCGACTTTTCGCTTCGAGCATTTGATAAAAATGAAAGCATGCCAAGACAAGCAGCAATCAAAAAAATGAGTTTTAATTTTTTCATGATTTTTAGTTTTAAAGTTTATGGCACAAAGTTCAGCAACAAAGCACATTGCAACTTAACAGCGGTGAAGCATAAACTTTAAATTTTGGCGCAATGCTTCTAATTTTGCAGCATGGAGATAAACAGAATATTAATAGTTCGGATTTTGATTATCGGGCAATTGTTACACCAACCTGATTTGTAATATCAATATAGCGAGGCTCTGAATCTATTTCAGCAAACACAGGATGTAACATTAATACCGGCAAATCTTCGTTTCTATATTTCAAAGCCAGCTCGAGGTACTCCAATGCTCCTTCTTTTTTATGAATCAGGGTATGTGCCATGGCAATAATCGGAGGATTTGAACAATATAATTTATCGCCGGCAGTAAACTTTGTAAGGATAAAACTTATGGAATTACTGAAATCATTTTGTTCAAAATATTCAGCCATTGAAATATTCCCCATTATTTTATGCAGTTCTTTCCACGAGTCTTTAGCCTTTTCCTTATCTCCTCTCATAAAATAGGCAAAACCAATACCATCCCAGGCGAATGCATAACGCGGATACAATTCCAAGACCTTCTGAAACTGATCAACCGACTTTTCATATTTCCCGGCATACATGTAGCGATCGGCTACCAGACAACCAATCCGGGGATTTAAAGGATCGAGCGACTCGGCAACCAAAGCCTGCTGAACTGCCTTTTTATAATTCCCTTTTATCAGGTGATAATCGGATAATAACATGTGCCCATCCTTGTTGTTCGGATTTAGTTTCAATCCTTTTTCAGCCATCTCTTTCATTCCTTCCCAGTTCCAATCCACCTTCCGTAAAATCATCCCTTTGGTAATATATGCCTCACCCAGCGACCCATCCAGTTCAATGGCTTTATCTAGCGCATAATTTATTGCAATCTGGCTTTCCATTTTGTTTTTTAACTTCTCCTCATTATTTCCGGGGAACATTTTATTTTTCGACATATACGCTTCGGCCAGTGTGCAGAATGCCGGAGCAAACCCGGGATCAAGTTCAATTGATTCTTTTAAATAATCGATGGCCAAACTTACCGACTCAGGATTTTGTTTTTCCCACAAATATTTACCGCGCAAATACAATTCCTGTGCACGAGGATCAATTTCTCTGTTCGCCGAACCAGCTTTCTCCGGTGAAACTACCAGGTTAATTTCGTTCGCAATCTGGCTCGAAATATCACTCGACAGGTGTCTGATATTAGATGCCACCTGATCATATCGATTGGCCCATAAATGTTTTTCTTCCGGAAAAGGTTTGATCAGCTGTACGATTACACGCAAACTATCGCCTCCATAAATTACTGATCCTTCTAAAAGCAGATCTACTCCTAATTGGTTGGCAATTTCGGAATAAAGTTTTACAGAATCCTGAAACAGCATGGCCGATCCTCTTGAAATAACCCGCAATCCTTTTAGTTTCGACAACTCAAGCGTAATGGCGTCGGTTAAACCAAGTGCCAGGTATTCTTTGTTTTTATTTTCCGATAGATCGAGCAAGGGAAGCACGGCAATTGAGGCTTGTTGTGTTACGGACTTGTCAGGTATTCGTTCATCCGTTTTTGAATATCGCACAAACACAGCTGCACTAATAATTACCAGTACAGCAACTATTAAAATACCGGTCCTTCCAAATTTTTTATGCTGACTTTTGGACACAATCAATTCCTGTTCCGTTGTTCCATTCTGCTTTTTAAAATCGCCGGGAGTAAAACCGTATTTGTCGTGAAAACATTTATTAAAATACGAGGGGCTGCTAAAGCCAACTTTATAGGCAATTTCGGAGGTAGTGAGTTTATCATCTTTTAAATGGCGGCTGGCTTCCTCCAGTCTGATATCGCGGATAAACTGGTTGGCAGAAACTCCTGCAACAGATTTTATTTTACGCAAAAGCTGCGATCTGCTCAGCCCCATTTCTGCAGCCAATTCGCTAACACCGAATTTTTCATTTCCAATATTTTTGAGGACAATGTGCTTGACTTTATTTAAGAAGGCCTCCGGCATACCACTCAATTTAATAGTTTAAGCTCACAACACAGACTCTTAAATATACGATTTTTTTATAAGAGATTGAAAAACACAACACTTACTACCCTGCACGATTAAATCATTTGTCTCAATAAATAAATCACACGCATTTGAATTTCAAAGAAATCCTTTTACTTTAGAATACTTTTTACAAAAAAATAAGCAGTGTTCGGGTAATACATAAATACTGGAAAAGATTCCCTGCTTGGCTTCATGCAAATCCGTCATTCCGAAGCGTAGCGAGGAATCTTTTCAACCCGGGTAGTAATAAAAAAAGTATCACTATGAAGCACAACATAATTGTAAGCGGCGGTGCCCAGGGAATCGGAAAAACGATTTCGTTGCGGCTGATCGAAAAAGGTTTTGCCATTTCGGTTTTTGAAATTGATCAGGAAGCGATCGACGAATTTAAACTGGAAGCAGCAGATAAAGCGATTGCCTTTTACAAGGTCGATGTTTCGGATGAAATGAAGGTACAAAATGCCATTCAAAAGAGTTTTAGCGATTTCGGAAACATATACGGACTGATAAATAATGCAGCTATTTCGATTAATAAACCCATTACCGAGCTGAGTTACGGCGAATGGAAACGTGTGATCGACACGAACCTCTCCGGTGCTTTTTTGTGCGCCAAATATGCCACGCCCTTTCAGCAACCGGCAGGCGGACGGATTATAGATATAGCATCAACACGGGCCTTACAATCGGAGCCGAACACCGAAGCTTACTCGGCAAGTAAAGGCGGCATACTGGCTTTAACACACGCTTTGGCAGCCAGTCTGGGGCCTGAGATAAAAGTAAACAGCATTAGCCCGGGCTGGATAGATGTTTCGGCTGCAAAGAAAAAAGCAAATGCCAGACAAGAGAAGCTCACACAGGAAGACCACCTGCAACACCCGGCCGGAAGAGTTGGAAAAGCCGAAGATATTGCCAATATGGTATTATTTCTGCTGGCAAAAGAAAACGATTTTATTACCGGGCAGAATTTTGTGGTTGACGGGGGTATGACCACCAAAATGATTTATGTGTAAATACATTCAATACCTGAAACACGTGCTGTGTTTGTATTACGGGATTAATTACCTGCTGACATAATTCTGCCTTTTAGGAATTTACGGCAGTTTTTGTTGTATCCTAATATTACAGAGTGAGTGAAGAGAAGTCAATACAATTTATCTCTCTTCAATTGAATAAAGAGCAAATAGCTTATTCCTATTTTTCATGAATTTGCGCCCCTGCCGGTCGATGATAAATAAGCCTGATTTACTACAGCGTTGAATATTTAGTAGTTAGAAACATCAAATCTATGGTATGCCTGTTGAGGCCCGTTACCGGTTTTTGTGCTTTCAATTCTGAGAACACACAGATTTGATATAAAATTACACTACTGTCCGGTTAAAGTTTAAGATTGCTTCGCGATGCTCGCAATGACGGGCATTTCAAGGATTTTCATTTTGGGAGGGGTAGGGTGGCGGCGTTGCCGCCACCCTACCCCTCCCAAATACTAACTGTCTGATATGTTGTCATTGCGAACGCAGTGAAGCAATCTGTTTATGTGTAATTGTTTTTTACCGGACAACAGTGATAAAATTATTATTATTACATTACGCATAATTAAGAACTGTTATCTGATGGTTCTAGTAACAAACAACTAATCATAACAAACTAAAAATGGCAAATATCAAGTACCATCTGGGGGAAGAAATACCTCTTGAAATGCACAAAGTTAGAATGATCCAACGCTTGGATTTAGTTCCCATTGAAAGACGACTGGAAGCGATAAAAGAAGCAGGTAACAATACGTTTTTGCTCTACAACAAAGACATTTATCTTGATATGCTTACCGATAGCGGAGTAAATGCCATGAGTGATAATCAAATGGCGGCTATGATGACAGTTGACGATAGCTATGCGGGGTCGGCAACTTTTACCAGATTAAAAGATAAGCTATCTGATATTTTTGATAAAAAATATTTTTTACCCGTACACCAAGGGCGAGCCTGCGAGAACCTACTTTCAATGGCGTATGTTAGAAAAGGTACCTATGTACCCATGAACTATCATTTTACCACCACAAAAGCGCACATAATGGTTAATGGCGGTGAGGTTTTAGAATTACACATGTCCGAAGCTTTAAATCCAGTTAGTTCTGATCCGTTTAAAGGGAACATGAATCTGGATGCATTAAACGAATTAATTGAAAAGGAAGGAGCCGACAAAATATCATTTATCAGACTGGAAGCCGGAACTAACCTTATTGGAGGGCAACCGGTAGCTCTTGAAAATTATATTGCAACAAGTAAAATTGCTCGTGAAAATGGAATTCCATTTATTATTGATGCAAGTTTATTAGCCGACAACTTACACTTTATTAAAACGCGCGAAGAAAAGTACAAAGATCATTCAATTCGCGAAATCACTAAGCTTTTATCTGAAACTGCCGATATTATCTATTTTTCAGCTCGTAAACTTGGCCATGTCAGAGGTGGTGGAATAATTACCAATGACGAATCAGTATATAAAACGCTATTGGAAATGTTACCCCTTTATGAAGGTTTTTCTACCTATGGAGGGATGTCGACACGCGAAATGGAAGCCATGGTGGTAGGCCTGGAAGAAACCATGGACGAAGAAATGATCAATCAGGGGCCGTTGTTTATTAAATATATGATTAATGAACTTCTTAAGCATGGTGTTCCTGTTATTACTCCTCCCGGAGGTCTTGGAGCTCACTTAAATGCGATGGAGTTTTTATCGCACATACCTCAGGAAGAATACAGAGCCGGAGCCTTAGCTTCTGCATTATACATTGCAAGTGGTGTAAGAGGAATGGAAAGAGGAACAGTGTCGGAAGAAAGAGAAGCGGATGGAAGCGATCATCTGGCTGCTGTTGAATTGTTAAGACTTGCTCTTCCCCGTCGGGTTTTTACGCTGTCGCAGGTAAAATATACGATCGACAGAGTGGTATGGCTATACGAAAACAGGAAACTTATTGGTGGCCTTGAATTCTATGAGGAGCCCAAGGTGCTTCGTTTCTTCTTTGGTAAACTTAAGCCAACATCAAACTGGCAAGAAAAATTAGTTGAAAAATTTAAACAGGATTTTGGAGATAGTTTATAATACCCATTTCAATGTACTATTGGTATAATAGCTATTCAAAATTTTACAAACAGATTCAATTCTGATTTAAAAAACGATAGACTTAAATCCCGGAAGAATTATTTTCCGGGATTTATTTTTGCAACAAGACTAAAATCGCATGACACCTTCAACACCCGGGCGGCTTGTTTTATTGTATTCTTCAAAAGAAATTGGCAGCCGGCATGAATTCGGTCAGCTTGCTATTTCTCACTACTTCTCAGACCTCGCGGGAACACAATTTTTTCGTAAATTGTATAGGAATGAATAAAAGTTGAACCAAAAATCTCAACCCACACGTGAGTTTCCAATACATAAACGATGGCTTTGACAATTGGCTGGAAAAACAGATTTCTTCGCCCGAAGACACCATTGACGAATTGGCACTAAAAAAAAGATTTTTCTTTTTCATTGCACCTTCCTTTCCACTGCTATTTGGAACAACCATTTTCTTTTGGAACATAGGCCTGCACCAATTAGCTGTTGCAATGAGTATTTTCATCATTTTCGAGTTAATCGTTACCCTCCTCTTTTTTATTCTGCACCGGAATATAAATCTAGTTGCGCTTATCAATCAATACTTCTATGTGCTGTTTTCGTTCTCCGGCGTAATCTATTTTGGTGGAATTTTAAACTCCGGTGGAGTGGTTTTTATTGGCCTTGCCGGCGCCCTTAACTCATTATCATTTCTCAAACCCATTCAGATACGAAATATATTTATCGTTTATATTGCTACCCTACTAATCGGCGCCTTGTTACAGCCCTGGCTCACTCCGGTTCCTGAAATTACGCCAACCGTCAACCTCATACTTTTTGTCATCCATCTGCTTGTTGTAGCATCGGTATTTTACAGCCGGCTACACGTTTATATCCAGGAAAGTATTCAGGCAAAAAAAATGGAAGCCGAGCATTTAAAAGAACTGGATAAAATAAAAACAAACTTTTACACCAACATTACACACGAATTCAGAACACCGCTTACCGTAATACTTGGATTGACCGATCCGGAGACAAAAGTATCGGGTACCACTTTCCAAAAGAATATTCCGATGATAAGGAAAAACGCCCTTCGCCTTTTGCAGCTGGTTAACCAAATGCTCGATCTAGCAAAACTGGAAGCACAAACCATGCAGTTACACTTTATTCAAACCGATATTATCACCTATTTTCATCAACTTGTTGAGCCCTTCAAACATTTGGCAAACGAAAAGAAAACAGAACTACTTATTGAAAGCAAACTCAAACAATTAACCATGGATTTCGATCCCGAAAGAATGGATTCGTTGCTTGGAAATCTTTTTATGAATGCAATTAAATATTCACCTGAAAATTCCAGGATCACCTTTGAGGTTTCGGAGCTGACAGAGAAGATCAACCCGGAAGATTTAGGTTATTCACTATTCTCCAACCGAAAATTTCAGTCTGATCGTTTGCTGAGACTCCGGATCGAAGATACCGGAATGGGCATAACACCGGAAGAAATTCCCCTGATATTTAACCGGTTTTACCGGATAACCACGAACCGGTTACAGCACCACGAAGGGGCAGGCATTGGATTACTTTTGGTAAAGGAAATTATTAATTTGCTTCAGGGGAACCTTTTTATTCAAAGTACGCCCGGCGCAGGAACAAAGGTTGTTGTTCTTCTCCCCATTACAAACAACGCCCCGATAGCCGGACTTCCCAAAATCGCTGGTACGTTAACAGAAGGCGAAAATTATCAGCCGGAATTGAAAGCAGCCGAACCAAAATCGGGAAAAGAACTCCCTCAACTATTACTGATCGAGGACAACGACGACGTGGTTACCTATCTGAAAACCGTAACCGGCCCCCACTACAACGTTCACCGGGCCAAAAATGGAAATGAGGGAATTGAAATGGCTTTTAACGGCGTTCCCGACATAATTATATCGGATATAGTAATGCCGGGGAAAGATGGGTACGAGGTATGCCATACCCTGAAACAAGACTTTCGGACAAGTCACATCCCCATTATTCTTTTAACGGCTAAAAGCGATAAAACCTCGCAGATAGAAGGATTTGAACACGGTGCCGATGCTTACGTTACCAAACCCTTTCATCCGCGCGAACTTTTGGTACGCCTGCAAAAGCTAATTGAAATACGCGACCGGTTAAAAGCAAAATACAAAAGCCTGGCGGTTGTTTCCGATATTCAGCAAGAGAAATCCCCCGGCCCCGACGAACAGTTTTTATTCAATACCAAACAGATTCTGGAAAAGCGTTTTAACGACGATGCCTTCGATCCCCTTGAACTTTCGAGACAACTTGGCATATCGCGTTCCCAACTTTTCAGAAAAATTAAGGCTTTAACCGGATTATCAGCATCGCATTTTATTTGCTTTTACAGAATATATGTCGCCAAAGAAAAACTTCAAAAAACCAATCTGACTATTTCAGAAATAGCCTACGAGGTGGGGTTTAAAGATCCGGCCTATTTTACCCGGGTTTTTACACGCGAATTTGGATTTTCGCCCAAGGTAATGCGCCAAAAACACCACAACTAATCGCACCGCACTTCCCAGTTCTTCTTTACTCCATTCGCTTAAAAATCTGTATTATGTGCAAGACCCCGCAACAATAGTGCAAGCCGGTTTGCCGTATTTCGGTTAACTTTTCTCCCGAACTCAAAAAAAACTACACAATGAAAACATTCGTATTATTTATCGCAATGCTACTTTTTGTATCGTGCGAAAACCAGATTATCGACGATGGGTTACAGGAAATTGAAAAATCGGCTGTAATGCAATCTTTCCCCGACATCATTCAGCTTCCCACCGGGTTGCAGCCCGAAGGAATTGCAACCGGACCCAACCACAGTTTTTATGTGGCCTCGTTAACGATGGGACAGATCTACAAAGGCAATTTGCAAACCGGAGAGGTAGAAATACTCACTTATCCCCCGGGACCGGACCAAACCGGAGGAATGGCAGTTGATAAGCGGAGCGGATACCTGTTTGCAGCCAAAGGAATGTTGGGCACAGGCTGCGTTTACAATTCAAAAACAGGAGAACTACTGAATACACTGGTCTTTACCACACCCTTTACCACTTTAATCAACGATGTGGTAATAACCAACGAGGCGGCTTATTTTACCAACTCGCTGGCTCCTGTACTTTACAAAGTGCCACTGATGAAAAACGGACAACTACCGGAACCGGCACAGGTTATTTCCTTACCCCTGACCGGCGATTTTAGCATGGAACCCCATCCGATGATTCCGCAACTGGGTGCTTTTGCCAACGGAATTGATGCAACTCCCAACGGCAAATATCTGTTTTTGGGAAATACGGCACGTGGCGAAATCTATCGTGTACATCCTGCATCGGGCGAAGCTACCGTAATCGATTTAGGAGGAGCATTGTTACCTTTTGCCGATGGAATTTTACTCGACGACCAAACCCTGTATGTAGTGCAGAATATGATTAACCAGGTGGCCGTAATACATTTAAACGACGATTTAATTTCGGGAGAAGTAGTTGGCACCATTACCAACACAAATTTTGGTGTTCCTACGGCGGTCGATGAATTTGGAAATTATCTGTATGCGGTAAATGCACATTTCGATGTTGCTCCGCCTACGGGCATGTATCCCGGGGTTGAATTCGAGGTAGTGAAGTTTCCGAAATTTGAGGAAGGCGAATAGTACTATAGCACAAAATTGCCCGGTAGTATAAACCCGGGCAGTTTGGTTATTTTGAGGGGCACTTTTTAAACGGCCCCTCTGCGTAACCAACTGTTCACCTTTAAAACAGATCATCCCCGGCAATTACAATCCGCCAGTTCGTGAAGAAGAAAGCTCTTGTTTTTTTACCGCACGCCAAACCATTAAGAACAGAAAAATGTGAAACGAAACCGCTATGCATTGGAAATACATAGGTTTAAGCCTCGAATGAAATTCGAAAATAAAAGAGTATGGACGGAAGACCGAAGTCGGAAGACCGCAGAAAAACACTCAACGATTTATTTCAAAACTCCGGTCTTCTGACTTCTGTCAAAAAAAAAGTTTATAGAAACTAAAGTAGCTGCAATAAATTGCAGGGTTTTAAACCAGTAATGTGAAAATAAATTCGCTTATGTTACATAACATAAGTTTTGCCCTTGATTTGTATGACTGAATTGCACTATCTTTTTTTTCAATTCAGGATTGCGGAAACCCTGTTTAAAAATGTTAAGGTACCTGGCAGCCGGAAGGGTGGCAGGGAAATATCCCAAAGAATCCCAGTGTACCCCAAATTTAAAATTTAAAATTTACTTATATGGAAGATCAATTTTCATTCTCATTAACCGATGAGGATAAGGTTCAGATTAACCAGGCCCTTCAAACCCTGGTAACTGTTCTGGAACCCAAATTAATGACCCTTACGCCTGACGAGCGTAAAGAAATGCCCAAAATGGGCGATAAAACCGTGGCTTTTGTTGAAAAAGCCGTGGAATACGGACAGGAATACCCACAGTATATGCCTGCTTTTATTGACGTACCCGAAGCTAAAATCGATTTCGATGGCGTAAAAGTTTTGCGTGGTTTTTTTACCCAGCTTGAGCGCATTACCAACGAGCTCGACGACAGTATGACACTTGCCGGAAGCGAGGCCTACAGTGCATCGCTTTCGATTTATAAAGTGCTTAAAAATGCCGCCACCATGGGGCAACCCGGTGCCGAAGAGGCTGTTGCCGAACTGGCTAACCGTTTTCCGCGGGGGAAGCGAAAGGTAACTCCGGAAGATAACCAGCTCTTGTAAGCCGCACTATACATCGGAACTTTGTTAGTTGTTTTGTAAATAGTCCGGTTATTATCCTTCCGCATACCCTGAATTTTAATTCGAACCTGCAAAGGCTTTGCTTTTTATAGCGCTGGTTTTGTTTTTTTAGGCATAATTCCGAAAAATTTATGCAAATACCCGATTCCCAACGGCATACTTCTCACTTTTTACTTTAATCGGCTCACTTTTTACACCAATAGCCTCACTTTTATATGCATTAGCGGGGTTAAAAGCCGCAAAAAGCCAGGAAAAAAGCAGGAAATCCCGGCTTTTTACCCCGTGCATGGCGTAAAAAACAGCATATAAGCTGGTTTTTTGCCTGCCGCTTTTAAAAAATAGTGAGGATGATCTAAAAAAAAGCAAAGACATTGTACTAAAAAGCCGGAACGACGAGGAAAAAAGTGAGGTATAGTCTCACTTTTTTTCAGCACTGCCGGGTAAAAAACCAGAACGGGCTCACTTTTTACAAGCCTTTTGGGTAAAAAAGCGGGCTTAACGAGGGTTTTGGTCAGAACACGGTACTACGAAACAAAATTTATGTTGAATAATACCCTGCTAACGAAGGTTATAATTGAATTTATGTTTATTTTTAACCAACAAAAAACCAAAACCGTTGAAAACGCGCACCCAAATAAAACAAAAACAACAACTGCCAGATAACCCTGCCAATGAAGTTACTAATAACTCAATAGATTATGTGTCTTTTCCATGCCATATTGGGTGGATAACAACACTTTTTAAAACGACATAAACGAAATAACAACAATTGATGATACACAGTAGTTAGGGGCAAGGCTGAAAAAAGGCACTACAAACCGTGAAATATAAAATAAGATGTCAAAAACTTCAATACCTGAAAAAATAAAAACTCAATTATGGACTTTATCTGTAGGGAGGTGTGAATATAGAGGATGTAATAAACCGCTATGGAAAGATGAACTATCTATGGCAAAAATGAACAATGCTTATATTGCACATATTGTTGCAGACAGCCCAGATGGACCAAGAGGAGATGCAGTACGTTCTCCATTGCTTGCAAAATCATTCAGTAATCTAATGTTAATGTGCGATGCACATCATAGACTAATTGACAAAGAAGATGTAGATGGACATCCTGAAAGTTTATTGATTGAGATGAAAAAAGAGCATGAGAAGAGAATTGAATTGCTTACATCAATTTCATCGTCAAAGAAAACACATGTAATTTTATACGGTGCGAATATTGGAAATCAAAGTTCTCCTCTTAATTATGAATCTGCATTTCAAGCAATAATACCAGACAAATTCCCAACAGAAAGCTATGGAGTTGAGTTAGGAATAACAAATAGCATTATCAAAGATAAAGAAGATTTGTTTTGGGAGTTAGAAACCCAGAATCTTGAAAGACAGTTTAAAGAGAAAGTTGATAATCTAAAAATACATAGTCCAATCAAATCATTTTCTGCGTTTGGACTTGCCCCTCAACCACTTCTAATAAAATTTGGAACGTTATTTAATGATTTGTATGATGTTCAAGTATTTCAGAGACATAGAGAACCTGAAACGTGGGAATGGCAAGATGAAACTGATTTTGATGAATTCAATCTAATTGAGCCAAAAGAGTTTAATGGATTGCCGGTTTTAAATGTCTCATTGAGTGCCACAATTACAAATGATAGAATAGAAAAACTGTTTGATTCAAAAATTTGTATTTGGACAATTACCCATAATAATCCAAATAATGACTTCTTGAAATCAAAGATTATCTTATCTAAGTTTAGAAAGATTTGTCGACATTTTTTTGATATAGCAAAAGCCAAACATGGACAAGATAAAAAACTCCATGTATTCCCGGCAATGCCAGTTTCAGCAGCAATAGAATTTGGTCGTATCTGGATGCCAAAAGCTGATTTGGGTTTAATAATATACGACCAAAACAAAGATAGAGATGGTTTTTACAAAACAATTGAAATATAAAACTAAATACTATGTTAACAAATGAAATTAAAACCCAATTTAATGAAATATTAGAGGAGATTGGAAACAACCTTGATATTTCAGAAACTCAATACAAATATGCTGTTCAAAGTTATCAGGCAGTTGGGAAATGGCTTGCTGACGAAAAATCTTTATTATCTCCATACAATCCTGAAATTTTACCACAGGGTTCTTTCTTGCTCGGTACTATGATAAAACCTATTAGTGATTCAGATGAACTAGATGTTGATTTGGTTTGCAGACTGGAAGGGAAAAAGGCAAATTGGGCACAATATCATCTAAAGAAAATAGTTGGAGACAGGCTCAAAGAAAATAAAACCTATAAAGAAATGCTTGATAAAGAAGGACGCAGATGTTGGACTTTGAATTATGCTGATTCATCCAAATATCATATGGATATCTTGCCATCAATCGTATCAGAAGGTCACAAAATCATCCTTGAGAAAGCATTTTCCGCAACAGACTTTAAGGATTTTGAAAAAACTGCAATAAGGATTACAGACAACCAAGAAAATAATTACTACAGTGAAACCAATCCTGATAATTGGAATAAAAGTAATCCATTTGGGTATGCAGTATGGTTTCAAGAAAGATGTAGTATTTCAATTCGAAAATCTGTTTTTCTAAGCGACTCGGTAAATCCAATGCCGACCTACCAAAAAGAAAAACTTCCTCTACAACGAGTCGTCCAAATTCTTAAAAGGCATAGAGATATTATGTTTGATGGAGATGAAGACAAACCAATATCAATAATTATTACCACTCTTTCTTCCAAGTCATACGATAAAGAGACAGACATAACCACTGCTTTGACAAACGTTGTAAATAAAATGGAATCCCAAATTGAGACAAGATATTCTACAAAGCATAGAAAATCGATAAAATGGATTTCCAATCCTGTTAATGAAGAAGAAAATTTTGCAGATAAGTGGGTGGAAAATCCCAAAAAAGAAGAAAATTTCTATAAATGGATTTCGAAGGTGAAGTCAGATTTATCATCTACTTATGAGTTACGAGGGATTCATAGAATTCAAGAGTCATTTTCAAAATCATTTGGAGAAGATTTGGTTAAAGCATCATTTGGTAATATCGCAGACCGTGCATATCAAAAAAGAGATGCTGGAAATTTACATATGAAAATGGGTTCAGGAATTCTAGGTGCAAAGGTTGCGGGTAGCACAAGTGTAAAAAGTCACAATTTTCATGGTAAAAATAAAAAGTAAGGATATAAATATTTTTGTTCAGGCTGCAAAAATTAGAAAAACATTCCCTGATTCAAAAGTGAATGTAAAAAGTAATAAGTTGGTCTGGAAGGGTATATTAAGACCTACACCATTAAGTGATTCGTATGAAATTAAATTAGAATATAAAGTTGGATATCACCCATGTGTATACGTAGTTAATAAAAAACTTGAATTATATCCAGGTGAGAATAAGCTTCCGCATGTGTATAACACAAAAAGACAATGGCTTTGTATATACTATAGAAAAGCAAGAGAATGGTCAAGTCAACAGTTAATTGCAGATACCATAATACCTTGGACAAGTGAATGGTTATATCATTATGAGTTTTGGCTTGCCACGGGAAAATGGCACGGAAAAGGAATACATGGTAAACAAGAACCATATGAGAAAGAAAAAAGCCCAGCCCCTAATCGAGTAGGTGGATGACAGCCAAATGACTGCCATTGCACCTCTCACACCACCGTACGTACGGGTCTCGTATACGGCGGTTCGCTAGATCATAGGAAACAAAACCGTATTCGGTTTAATTTGAT
>JAPOHD010000030.1 GCA_026671195.1 Draconibacterium aestuarii
CAGCTATTAAGCCAGAAAACAAGCCAGAAAAGTTTGAATCGCAACTAAAGTGACCAAAAATTTGCACTAAAAATCCAATTCTTTATTGAGAATTACTCATTTTAAATCAACTTGCGGATTTAAGGTAAAAACCAGGGGCACATTGGCGACGACCAGGTTGGATTCACTTTCATGGTGTGAACATGCACATCGAAAATTGGTTTGTGCGTTACTTTTTCCTGAGCACCAGCAAGAATGTTAAGGCTAATCAGGAGGATAAATAAAAGATTCGTTTTTTTCATTTAAAGGTTTTATTTGATTTCGATAACAATTCGCTGAAAACGGTTTAATACAGGCTCGCCCGTATCTTCTACTTCGAGAATTAAATGGATGGTTTGACCGGTAATGGCATCATCTGGCACCGTGAATTCTGTCGCCTTCGATGTTGGGCTGCTGACGGTTACCTCGACTGGATAAGTACCTGCTTCTTTGTAATTCCACCATTTGTAGTTTAGTTCGTCCTCATCCGGATCGCTTGCACTACTGGTTAATTTTACTGTATCTCCAGCGGAAGCAGAAATTTCGTTTTTGTCCACTTCAACCAACGGCGGATGATTTGCATTCTCGTAGTTTTGTACACACCAATCGGCACGCGTAGCAAAATCGTTTTGTAATACTTTGAACCACCTGGTTTGCGAATACATAGGATCCTGTTTGTTCGTTGCCGGATTAAAATCTGTTACATCCATTCCGTCTTCCCACCGCAATGGATTTTCGGCCGATTGTTTAAAGCGTCCGCCCAGTCCACCATAAGTAGGATCGTCGAACTTTTGCAATCCAAAGTTAAGCAGGTACAAATACGAAGGTGAATCGCCTTCAGAGATAAAATCATACTGGTCGCGCCCGTTCTTTTTAGCTTCTTCCAAATTCCCATGAGTATGTTCAGTATCTCCTTCGATTTTCTGACCATCTC
Source organism: Draconibacterium aestuarii (assembly GCA_026671195.1). GTDB lineage: Bacteria > Bacteroidota > Bacteroidia > Bacteroidales > Prolixibacteraceae > Draconibacterium > Draconibacterium aestuarii. The sequence continues at coordinate 953 of JAPOHD010000030.1, forward strand.
CCCACAAAAAATAATTATCCATTAAGGGTCCGTGACCAAATTTTATATTCTCTGAAAACCATGCTCCGCGTAAGTATTTTCTTAAATTTTCGGGTTCAACACGTGGCCATGCATAAGCAAAACACCAAAATTGCGACGCGTTATAAACCACCCGAACTTCGGGCCAGTTGGGGGCAATGTATTTTCTATAGGTCGCATCCTGATCGAGAATGGTGTAAATAAAAGTTTTGGCTGAAACCTTTTTATACACATCTTCCCAGCCCAGCTTACCTTTGTATTCTTCTTCAATCGATTTTAAAGCCCTGGCGAGCGTATTGGTTCCTCCCCAAATCTGAACATAAACGGGTTGGTCATCGTCATCCAATAAACTATTTTTGATAAATTCCGAACCTTCTGTGATCTTTTCCATTTCACCCTCAAAATCGATGTTTCCCACCCGAATTATACTTTTCAGGTATTCAGGAGTAGGATAATTCGGATCATGTTTTACCAAACTCGGATAAACACTGGCATATTTGTCAATCATTTCCTGCATCCAGGTGGTACCGCACCAGCGCAAATCTGTTTTAGCGCCGTACATACGTTTTGTCATGTCCATTTCGGAAGTAAACAAAGTACCTTTGCCATCGCCTTTGTAATGCCACATGGAACTGCTGTATACCAGTCCCTCCACATCAAGTTCGTTTGTATACAACAGAAAACGAATAAACGAATCCATGTCGTCAACTTCTCCGTCGGTAGTAACAATGGTTCGCGGTTTCTGCTGCGCTTCGGTATGAAAATTAAAAACCGGAAATACCAGTAAAAAAGATATCAGATATAAAGAAATAGTTTTTTCCATTTTACTCGATATTTGTCAGCCATTCATAAAAACGATCGATCCACATATCGGTTGGTGCATTTTGTTTTTGCATACCAAATCCATGTCCACCTTTACGGTAAATGTGCAATTCCGCCGATTTTCCGACATTTGTCCATGCATTGTATAAACGGGTACAGTGCGTTTGAAATCCAAAAGTATCATCGGTAGCAGCTGCAATAAAAATGGCAGGAGCATCATCAGGAACCACCGGATTACCGAAACTTCCCACATACGGATAAATTGGAGCTGCAAAATTGGGACGACTTTTTTCATCGTATTTAAAAGCCACGCCGGCGGTAACTGTTCCACCAGCCGAAAATCCCATAATACCAATTTCATCGGCTTTTAAATTCCATTCTGCAGCATGCTCACGAACGTAAGAAACAGCAGCTTTCCCATCTTCAATTGCCATGCCTACAACCGGCTCAATATCTTTGTTGAATTTATCAGTATTGGGTTGTTTTTGCATAAATTCCTGCATTGGATTATCGGTAAGACAATGTTCCGTGCGGTATTTCAAAACAAAGGCTGTAATACCTTTTTCGTTTAACCACTTCGCAACGTCGTAACCTTCATTTTTCATCGAAAGAAAATGAAATCCTCCACCCGGGCATACAACTACAGCCTGACCGGTTGCAATTTCAGCCTTAGCTTCAAACACAATTAATTCGGGATCTACAATGTTATAGATAAACTCTGCAGGTCCCATTTTCATTATTTCCTCGTTCCACTCCCAACTTTCAGAACCCGGTGCAGATCCTTCGTATAATCGGATCGTTTTGTTTTGTGCTAAAGCATAGTTAAAAACAAGCAGCACAAAAACAACCAGACTTGTAATCTTTTGAAACTTCATTTGATTCGTATTTTAAATTCCACGGAAACAATTACTTACAAACGGCAAAGCAATATACAAAGCCGAATGCCAGTATTCCCAGGTGTGGCCACCATCGCGAACACGGAGCTGATATGGAATTTGCTTCGCACGCAAAGCAGCAATAAATTCCATATTCGGATCGAAAGTAAAATCATCGTCACCACAATCAATAAACCAGTTTACTGTTTTAAGCGCTTCAACTGTTTGTGCATCGGCATTCTGAATTATTTTTACACAATTATGCTCTTCAACCAGTGTTTGGAGTCGCTCTTGAACCGGATCATTTTTATCTAAAAAGGGCAAATCCTGACGGTACAAATATCCGCTCATTTCGTAAGCTGCACAAAACAGCTCGGGATGACTGGTGGCATACACAACCGTTCCTCCACCTCCCATCGACAAACCTGCGATGGCACGATGCTTTTTATCGCCAATTACCCGGTAATTGCTTTCGATAAACGGAATCATTTCTTCGAAAAAATAATCCTGAAAACGCCATTCCGGATGATTAAAATAATTCATAAAAGTTTTTCCTGCTTCCGGACAAACTATGATCATTTCGCAGGCTTCATTTGAATCCATTAACTGATTGGCTACATCGCCAACATGTCCGCGGCCCGGCCAGTCTTTATGGCTTCCTCCGCCTCCGTGCAGGAGGTAAAGTACTGGATATGTTTTGTCGGTGTTTGTTGCATACGATTTGGGTAAATAAATGGAATATTCCCTGTCTTCGTTTAAAATCTTGCTGGGCATGGTTTTATACTCCACTTTTCCCTGAGGAGGAAATTGTGCAAACGATACAACATAAGCAGTCACAAAAAGTACAAGAAAGATTAGTTTTTTCATTGGTATTAGTTTATTCAAATTAGTTCAGTTAATGTACAATTACAACACAATTTCAGACGATTTAAACGGTGCGCAACATGTAGTCAGACTATTAAAACATCAATGCGTTTAATTGACACATACTCCAAAAATAAAGAAAATTATTAAAGCATTGAATTTGAGACAGAAAAAATATCTTTCTTCAATCTTTTATACACCGAAGTTGAAAGACAGATTAATGAATAATTCGGGAAACCATTCGATACACTATTCAACATTGGGGCACTTAAGCGAAAATGAGGACACAAAAAATCCTTTGAACAACTTTCTTTATTCAGATAAAGTTCTCCAAAGGATTTTTAGAATGTAAATACTGATCGCCTTCCTTTACAAATTACCTTTTCTCTTAATTTGCAATAAAGAAATAAAGGTAATTTCTATTCCCATTCAATACTTAAATCCTTAATTAAAGTGGCTCCACTTCCCACAGTGCCGGTATGTTGAAATCCAAACCCACCAAACTTATTCGGAGTGATTGGTGTTCTCAAGTCCATCTCCTGTAAAACTTCAGGACGGTTTGGTGTTACAAAATACTCGGCAGGAGTTTTGGCATGTGCAAGTAATTTATTGCCTTTTGCTTCAACTGTTATCATACACGGAGTACGATAGCACGATGTGGAAACAGCGTCGCCAATTGGTTTCGCATTGCCATTTTCATATTCCACAAAAACACAATCAATTGCATCGTGGTATTTTGTAGTTCGAATTAAACGCAGGGCATAACCATTTAATGTTTTTGTATCGAATTTTATAAAAATATCCATGTATTGAGCACGGGCACTGCTAAATCCTTGTCCTGCAGTTTTTGCAGGGCAGGCTGTAAAACTCACTTTCATATTGCCAAAGGAATTTCCAACCGGAGTGCACCTTAAACGCGCTCCTTTGGTTGCCTGAACCAAACCGGTATCGAGTGATGCACCGTTAACACCGGGTCCGTAATACCAGGCGTCTTTTGTGGTATCGGCTTCCCAATCGTAAAAGTGCGTGTCTTCGGGAGCATAACAATCGAGTGTCCAAAAACCGGGAAGAACCGCCGACTGATATTTGGTCGACAAGGTCTGAAGATCAGGTTGCAGGATGTTACTTTTTGTTTGAATATCTGCACCCGAAATCTGCTTGTTAAAAACGCTTGCTACAGGAGTACCCGGTTTACAACGCAAATGGTTAGGAGCCACAGTGGCCATAATATAATATCCTAGGTCGGCAGCAGTGATTGTATATTCCCAATTGGGGCTGTTAAACCGGGAGACTTGCACTTCTATCGGATTTTTTCCACTTGCATCGGAACAACGGTACCACGATACCAGTGATTGATCTTCAAATCGCATATCCAGTTTATAAGTCACCGCCAATTTCCCGTCTGTTTTCTTTACAATTTGTGGAAGTTCACTAAATTTTGGTGCTTCAAGAAAAGACGGTTTCACATAAATAACACTTGCAGCTTCTAATCCCTCAGGAGTATAAGCAACAATAACAACCTCTTTCGTTTCGTCTTTCTCATTGGTGAGAATAACTTCGCAAGTACCATTATTTCCAGGTTTTAAAGTAACCAGCTCGTCGTATTCAAGTGCCACTTTCCAGCTGATATTCTCAGCTTTTATTTCGTAGTTTCCATATTTGAGTAGCTGTGCCGACAACACCACCGATTCTTTGCCGGTTTCAATACTTACACGTGTGGGCTGAACTTTTAACTGTGTTGGCAAGTCATGATAGCTTTGCTTATTTTCCTTTTCTGCAGCTACTACCCTATTTTTTATATTCATTGGATCCCAATCGTCATCACCACGCAAAAGATTGTAAATATTATAAACTACTTCCCCCTTGTATTCAAAACGATAGGCATTCAGAATGTTTTTGTCTTTCATTTCAACAGTTGCATACGGATGGTGCGAATCAATAAATACCGGAGCACCGTTTAACTGATTGTTGAATTGATAATGGCGCTCTTCCGTTGGTGTTTTTTCTTTCCAGCCCCAATACGATGTGTAGTCAGCTTCCATACTGCAATCGACCACAGTAATCGGACCGCCGCCTTTAATTAGGTACTGTTCGCCACGTGTAAATGATTTTATATTGCAATTGAGAAAAACAGCACCGGTACCCACGGTGTGCCCAAAAGGTTTACCACTGTAAAATTCAAAAGTACAATCAAGATAAACCGCACTTCCGTTCAGGGCGTCATCGGTTGATTCAAAATGGCAATGATCGAAAAGCGTACGCTTGCTTCCCCAGAAAGGCCCCGTATTCAGACGGCTTATAAAATGAGTATTGCGGGCAAATATCTTATCGCCACGGCTAAATGCCAACTGCGCCTGCACAATGGCAGAACCTCTTTTCCTGCGGTTTAGCTCGGGCTTCAAAGGGAAAACCAAATCGATATTACAGAAATTTCCAATAGTAACATTCTCGGTACTTGTTCCGTTGCCAATAATGTTAAACATGGTAAAATTTCCTTTCGAGCCCATGGTTTGGCCTCGGTTACATGCCAATACAACATTTTCAGGATTTGTATTTAATCCATAAAACTTTAACCATTCACATTCAATTTCCAAACCGAAAGGTGTACCTCCCACTTGTTTTGGCAAACGAATTTCAGGATCATCAGGATTATCGATCCAGTAAACGTATGGCGCAATGTATAAAACCATTGGATCGTCCTCTGTTCCATTGCTTAAATGTTTGGCAGCTTCATTAACCGAATTGTACACATACTTGTAGTTTTCCAAATCCTTGTCAGAAAATTGCCCATCAATAAAAAATGCTTTTGGCCCCAGTTCAATTTTTTTATTCTCATAGATAATGTAATCGCCTTTAAAATCAATTGGATTTTTAATATCTAAACTTGAATAGTTTATCTGCTTTTGCGAAAAAGTAACAAGATAAAAGAGACTTAAAACAATGGCCGTTAGGAAAGTTTTCATTCAATTTCTTATTTAATTCATTATCTAAATTTATTTTAATCTTTTTTTACCTGCTGAACACCGAATGCTCCGGCACCCATTTTTTCTGCCATTCGGGATATTTATCCAACACTTCCTGAGGTGCGTAAGTATACCAGCCATAACCGGCCCGGCGCTCTCTGCTTACTTCTGCCATTGAATACAAAAATTTACTGTTACGGTCGCAGAACAAAGGCCTTCCGGTTTCAAGTTCGTAAAACCGAGTCCAGATTGGCGGTGCTGATTCGTCAGTCACCACCTTTTTATCCATGGTAACCGTTTTGTATTTCGATTCCATTGGCTCAGCCTTAAACATTTCAACACGTGTGTTGTAAATCCGCGAATCGGCAAACCATTTTACGGCATTTTGTACAGCCGCAATTATTTGCTTGTCAGGTTGATCAATATTCATTAGAAACAGTACAACCGAAACACTTTCTCCGTTACAAATGCTTGGTGGTTCAAATGCGCGCGCCCAGGCCGGCGATAAGTCAACTTCATCGTGTTGCTGACACCAAACCGTTGGTTTTCCATTTAATTCAATCTGCATGGCCAAAATACATTCGAGGCCCTTTTTGTATGCTGTCTCTACCTTTTGGAACGTTTTTGCACTTACAAAGTCGTATTTTGGATCTTTATTTAAAACCTGTTGTAAAAGCTCCATAATTCCCATGTAGGCACCATCGTTAAACGTTATTCGTCTGCTGTAATCTCCTTTTTCGAGTGGATAATACTGCGGCCAGCCTCCATTTTTGTATTGCGCTTCCAAAACATAATCGATCCCCTTTAAACAAGCCTTTTTGTATTTTTCAATTTTTGTTTGAGCATAAACTTCAGCCAAATAATTGATGTGAGAAAAACCTGTAGAATTATCAAAAGTGGTATGGTCTTCGTTTTTGGCATGCAAAACATTTTCTCTTTGTTCTTCAGTAAGAATAGCCTGCATATCGTAATTTTTGGGCCAGCCACCGTTATTTCGCTGAAATAACAGAACATTGTCTGCAATTTTTGTAATCTCGTTTGCGTTGTACCGTGGTTTTTCCGGCAAGGGATTTATAATGTTTCCATCATCTTTTATACCATACCAATGTCCGGCGCTGCTTCTAAACGGAAGCAAATCAATTGCCTGGTATTCTTTCTCCTGTGCCACTGTTTGATAATAGCCTCCAACCAAAACAAACAGTACTAATACAATTCGGAGATATTGCAATTTTATGCTTTTGTTTCTCATGCGATTTCGATTATTTTAAGGTTTTCTGTATACAAAATTATCAAAGCGAACTTCGCCTGCTCCGTAAGCAAAAAGTCCGGCACGCAGACTCAGAAATTCGCCAAAAACGTTGTGATTAAATCCACTGGCTTCAATGGTTCGTTCCACTCTTGTCCAGTCTTTACCATTCGCACTGAAGTAAAAACTAACTTCCTGCCCATCGTTCAATATGCGTAAAAAACCCTGGTCACCCAGGTTATTCCTTTCGCTAATTTTTGCACTTTGCCTGTTGTACACGGTAAACCTGTCTTTATTAACTGTTATTCGCATATTTCCTTTTTCGTTGTAATACAAACAAAGACCGGCTGTTACATCCTCGTCGATTGTAAGTCAACGGTTACTTCATATTTTTGGTCCGAAGCATTTACCAGCAAAGGACTGCTCTCTTCAAAACGATCAGCTTTTGCCCTGAACAACAGTTCACCGTTTTCAAATACAACTCTCGAAAAATCGTTGTCTTTAAAAAACTGCCATTGTAATCCCAGTTTGTTTGTATCAAAGTCATCTGAAAGACCGCTGCCATCTTCTGATGGTTTACCGGCGGGTACAGCCAATTTATCAAAGCTTTTCACCCCCTCAGGCACGCGAAACCAATTGTCTTCAGTCCATTCAATTGGAACCATCAGAGTTTGCCTGCCCAGCGTATGAAAATATTTTTCGTAGCCATGGTACATCATCCACCAATTTCCTTCCACATCATCCACCAGTGTTCCGTGCCCCTGACTCCACCAACGTTCACTTCTGTTTTCGGTATGAATAATCGGATTGTATGGCGAATTTTCGAAAGGCCCGTAAGGAGACGTAGCACGGCCTGTAACAACCATATGCGATGTGGCCGGCCCTGCAGTTCCACCTTCGGCAACAATAATATGGTAAAAACCATCTTTTACCGTCGATTTTGGCGATTCAAGGCAAAAACATTCGGTGCTCCATTCTTTGGGGAACTCCCATCCTGCATAATTTAAAACCGGCTCTCCAATTGTTGAAAGTCCGTCGGCAGCCAGTTTTACCACATAACCTTTTGAGAGGTATAAATAGCGTTGGCCACTTTCGTCAACAACATGTCCCGGATCAATAAACCCGGGCAATTTTAAATCATGCGGCGACGACCAAGGTCCGGCGGGAGAATCGGCAGTAACCACCCAGTTTGTGCCGCCAGCCGGAAAATAAATATAAAATTTATTGTTGTGCTTAATCAAATCAGGCGCCCACACCGACCCCACATATTCGTTTAATGCATGCGAAATACGTGTCCAGTGGATCAGATCGGTGGAATGCCAAACCAACAAGCCCGGGTAATATTCAAACGATGAATGTGTCAGGTAAAAATCTTCCCCATCGCGCAGCACTGACGGATCGGGATAGTCTCCACCCAGCACAGGATTTTCAAAGCCGGATTCTGACTTATTTTTAACATCGAAATTTGCTGTTGGAGCACAAGACATTACATTAAATCCCAGGATAATAAGTAGTAAAAAACTGTTTTTTAAGCTCTTCATTTTTTTCTGAATCATAATTGGCACTTTCTTTTTGAAATTGTTTATCGACTTGCTAATCCACAAAACGGATTCGGTTTTTACCGGCTATTTGAACCAAATCTTTTAAATCGTAATATTTTAATACACCATACAAAACCTGGCTGTACACATTGTGTTGCATCGGATTTTCAAGAAACTCGAAGTACGATTTTACAGCACCTGAGATTTCTGTTTTTGAAATTCTGGGATCGAGGAAAGCCGCATGAACAGCCACTGAACCATAGGCTCCGTTGGCTTTTAGGATGACTTCTTTGTTTTTTGTCACCTCGCTGTTTTCAATAAAATCGAGCAACGAAAAAACATCGATTACACGTTGTCCCACTATTGGTTTCCCAATGTGCATGCTTATCATGGCATTTCTGTACTCACGATTCCAGTATTTGGTATCGTTTAAACCCGACGGATCGGCAGTTTCCCCAAATCCGCGTAGATCAGCCACCAGTAAAATCTGATTCTGATTGATGTATGAATCGATCGTATTTTGATCTTCCAAAAAATTGTTTTTACCGCCTTCATTTAAAATGAGTACAACCTGGCTGTTTGAATTCACATTTTCAGGAACCAGCAAAACGCATGGTACCGGCATTTGGCCCAATCGTGTAATCTGATACTTGTGGATTTCGTAATTTCTGCTGTTACCAAAACCTGTAGGTTCGCTTGATATTTTAGATTTTTGAACAGAGATTCCCAGCAATTCAATCACTTTTGCCTCAATTACTGCCCGATCCTGATTTAAAAATGCCGCGCGTTGTTTCTCGTATTTCTTTGCCAGGTTTAAATGGTATTCCGGAAATGAAATTTTATCGCGAATTGCCGTATTTACTTGCCCGGTTTCGGTGCATTGTAAAGCCTCAGCCGGTATGCTCACAGTGTTTTTTTCAACAACAGGAGTGCTATCATTGTACATCCACTGGCGAAACCAGCTTGCCAGCGCTTCTCTTTTGGGTTTAGGCATTCCATGACCGCCTTCAATTGAAAATAACTTTACTTTTTCGGGACTTCCAAAAGCAGTGTATGTTTTTTCCAGCTCGGCAAATGCTTGCGTAGCTCCCCAATAATCAACAAAATCGTATCGACCTGACATAATTAAAACCGGTCGCGGAGCCATCATCAAAACAAAATCGGCAATTTCCAGTTGTTCACGTCCTTCGTAAGGTACATGCTGGCAACCATCCGAAGGGTCATACATTTCCAAAACCCGCTCGCGCTGCGAAAAGTAGCTACACACCGACGCCACTTTAATCCGATCGTCGAGCCCCATTAAATAGGATGTTTGTGTGCCGCCTCCTGAACTTCCAAATACACCGATCCTATCGGCATCAATGTCCGAATGGGTCACCAAATAATCGATAGCACGATGGTTATCCCAATATTCAGCGGCAGCCACACTTGTTCCAACAAGGTTGGCGCCTGCATTCAACAAAGTATGTCCGGTTGTTGATCCACGTGTCATCGATTTACTGTTTTCGTCAACAAACTGAACGCGTTCTCCCTGCCCTACCGGATCGACTACCAAAACGGCAATTTGATTCTGTACCAGCAAAAGGGCAGCACGCGGGGCAGGTATTTTCCCTCCCATACCGTGCCCACACAATTCAACTGCCACAGGAAATGGTCCGTTACCATCAGGAATGTACAAATTCGCTGTAACATATCTTTTAGGAATACTTTCAAACACTATTTTTTCTATGCGAAAACCATTCTGCTGCGAAACGCCCAAAACCTGAGCGTTTAAATCCTCTTTTTCAGGAAATTCGCCCAGTATATTTTTGTATTTCAGAATACAATTATCACGGTACTCCAACATGCTTTGTTCCGATTTAAAAGCCTCTTCAATCGTGGTTTTCCGATCGGCATATTGTTGATGAACATCACGCATTAAATAATTAAAATAGGCCGTATTCATTTTCCACGGCAGCGCATTAAAATTCGATTGTGCATTAGCATTTGCGACTACCCCAAGTGAAATAATCAGAATCCAAACCAAACGGTATTTTGTCATCACATTTTCTATTGGTTTCATATTTTTAGGATTTAGTTGTATTACTGCTCTACTTCAGAAACAACCAGAGTACTGCAGCTTTTTCAGATTCGTTTTTAATATTGGTCACCTGCCCACCTTTTACCGGCTCATTCAAATAGTTTAATGCACCTGTTTCCGGGTTAATCCAGGCCTGTTGATAGTTTACCTTGTCGTTTGAAAGATCGATTGTAATTTCCTTTGAAGTTGAAAAAACAATGTATCCAAGTCCGGTTTTGCCAAGAGTCCACTGCTGCTTATTTGTATTTTCTGAAGCAATAACTTTCATTTCAGGAATGGCATTCGCAAATTTCTCGTTTGCAATAGTTGGAATTGTAGCAAAAGAACCACCTGCCATAAAAACAGCCCAGTTTGAAAATGGTGCACCACGACGCGAATAAACCATTGCCTTTTCCGGAAATTCACGTTTAAACTCAGCTACTGCACGGTAAATCTGCTCAAACGATGTTTCCCCAACATCAACGATTCTGGCATACTGTCTACCCGCCAGACTTTGTCCGCCAACAGGTGCATACAAACTTCCATCTTTACGATACTGCCACTGAATTACGTCTACTACATCCACAATTTTTGATCGTTGGGGATCAGCCAAAATTGAATCCTGCACATCTTTGGTGCCCGGAAGCATCACCAGCACATTCGTATTATTCTCCTTTTCCCACTCCGCAATTACATCCAACCAGAATTCGGCAAAATGCAGTGGTCCGGTATATTCCATTCCCAAATGATGAATGATATTTGTGTTGTCTTTAAACTCATCGAGGCTTTTACGTATGTATTGTTCGTGGTATTTTCGTCGAACCGGATTGGTAATGTAATAAAATTCGCTGGCCATGTACACGCGTTTATCTCCGGCATAAGGTGTATTTTCAGCAAATCCCAAATTGTTGATATTATTTGCCGAACGCCATGGATAATCGACCCAGTGTGCACCTTCTTCAATAATGTTGTGTTGTAAATAATGCTCCTGAACAAAGGCCAGCCCGTTTTGATCGGCCAAATTAGCGAACTCTTTCAAACGTAACCAATACCATGTATTCCACTTATTCAGGTCGTATTTACTTAAACGATCGAACGCTTCACCCGCGCCACTACGACTGAAAGGCTGCTCAAAAAATGGTGTCCAAACATCGGCATCAGCTCTTCGTGTGCGCGCATGGTCATCGCGACGACGCTCGTACCACAAACTCGGATAGTGTTTCATAACTACAGAGCCTTCTTTTTTCATATCGGCAACCAGCGTATCCAGGTTATCCGTTAGTCCGCGCCCAGTTCGCCCGGGCACAAATCGTGTTAAGTTGCGAATGGCTTGATCGACATAACTTTTCCGCGTTGATCCTCGCCACAAAGAAGTTCTGCTGCTTTTTCCGATAGCCACTTTATTATCGATCGCCAGCCAGCCATTTTTTAATGTCAAAGGAAGAAGCGAAATGTTTTCCTTTTCAGGAACTTTTAAATCAATTTCATCCCAATTTTTTGCTGAAGATATATCATTCTCAATCGGATATTCTTTTATCATTTGATCGATCCACTGATCCATTGTAACATCGGGAGTTTTTGACCGCTCGCTGTAATGTGCTGTCATTTCGGCAATCGGCGCTGTTGTTTCAGAGCTTGGATAGACATATATTTTCTCTTCTTCCTGCGACTTTTTGCCTGTGCGGGCTTCCAACTGAGCGAAATAAATACTTTCGGGTTTTACAAAGGTATGTTGCAACTCGTGATGCCCATTTCCATAACCCTGGGCCCAACTTGCTATCGCCCAGTTTTGTGCTCCCGGAGGAGCCGGCAAATGAATTTGAGCGGCGCGGCACTGCCAGCAAAGCGAGTTTGCAGCACTCCAGCCTCCACCCTGACCATCCACATCACGAAAACCAAAACTTATGTTTCCGCCATCAATGGTAACCTTATCAAATAAAACTCCCAACGACCATCCGCCGATTGATCCGCTAAAATGGTAAGGCATATACGAGTAACATTGAACAAATGCGTTTGGGCCCGGGGTGGTAAATCCAACAGAAAAGGCGTGGTAGGCGTATTCGGCATAACAACGTTGAAACAAAACCTGCTGCCCCAATGAATGAAAAGCATATCGGCGGTGGTTTCCAATTTCACCAACCGGTTCAAGCCATTTACAGTCTTCAACCGTAATCCGCTGCGCTGTTTCCCAAATTGCAACCGCCGAACTTACAAAGTTTCTGGCTGTAATGCGGCGCACCCACGAATCGCTGACATTCTCCATTGTAATTGCCATCCAGCGATGATTTTCGTCTTTTCGGTTACCGGAATCAAAACTTGAAACACACTGCAAATTTTCAATACCAACGTTATTGATTCTTCCTTCCCAGGCATACTTTGCAACGCTTGCACCGCCAAATTCAGGATCAATAGCATTTGTAAGCGGCACATCCAATGTTATCGAGCTGTCGGTAATGGCCACAACCTTTCGGTCCCAGTTAAAATCAAAATCACCGGCCTCCCATTTGGTAAGTGTGTAATCTACATAAATTCCTATTTTATCGGCACCAATCGATTCAATCCATTCTTGTGTTGAAGGACGGTTAACGACCACATTATCGCCCACCTGAAACGAATGACCTTTTTCAAATGTAAGTGTTGTGGTATTTACCGGAAAATAGGTTGAACTGAGCTTCTGAAAGTTTTCCAACACTCTGTTATTATCGCCCTTCACCTGAATTAAAGTTTCACGATCAACACCGGTCGCATGCAAGATTGTTCCATTCTCGCCCGCTCCGCTTCCTCTTAAAACCACTCCCGAAGTTTGAATCAACAAACTACCGGAAATATTATAAGTTCCCGGTTCCAGAAGAACTGTTCCTCTGAAACCATCGCTGTTCAACGGAAGTTTGGAAACATAATTAATGGCTGCCTGAATTTTTTGAGTAGCATCGCCTTCCGCAACAGGAACAATGATTTTAACCGAAACATTTGGAATACCGACATTGGAGGCCTGGAAACCACAATACGAGAAGTCCGGAACACGATCACCATTTTCATCCAGTTTATAGATTAAGTGCCCCTCTTCAGTAATGTGAATGGGAGAATCTTTTGTGGTTTTAAAATGCGCAATCAAGCGGACTGACGCAAAAACAAAAACCAGAATTCCCAAAAAAACAATTTTTTGTTTCATTCTTAGTCGATTTTGAATGTTACTACTAATTCTGAATAATCTCTATTCATTGTCCTTACTTTTGTAAAATTTTCTTCGTCTCCCTGTTCGTCAGCTTACGAATTCTGGATCAGTTATTCAATCAACTTATTATCAAGTCATTTAAGATACTGAAACGAGTTCAGCATGACGTCCTGATTAATGATTCGAAACGAACCAGATAATCATTTTGTCTGTTTATTCGAAATGGAATTCAGATAATTGATCAGCATTTTCATGTTTCGGATATAAGTACCGGTTGAAATGTATTCCTGATCGGTTTCATCGCGGTATGGCGAAGTATCTGTTTCATCGCCCACGCGGGTTGATGCAAATTCTTTTGTTAATTCCTGTTTTTCGCCATCGCCAATGTAGGGGTGGCTAATCATAGCATGTTTACTCAACCACCTGTTTTGCTGATCTAGTTCTGAAATAATTTGTTGAACCATTTCGTCACTTGCCTGAAACGGAAAGTTGTAGCGGTTTAAATCATAAAAGGTTTGAGGCGTTCCTTTTTCTTCAAATTTGCCTGGTTTTAAAGGAGAATCTTTTGTTGCCTCATCAATCGACATGGCAGCTAATTTGGCATATTCATCTTTTAACTCTTGCAGCTGCACGGTACATTTTCCGTAATAATGCGACAAAAGCTGAGTATCATTTTCATCAATAAAATAAAAGCCGTATTTTGAATTTGATCCCTGTCGGTGCACATAAATAGCTTTGTTGGTTGCCGGATCGACAAAGGTTGGGTGTGTGCGGCCTCTTTCCTGTTTATCTTCCGGAAGTTCGGTTTCTTCCAACCATTTAATGGCACTTGGAACACGAACTAAAAAGCGTCGGTCGCCGGTGTACTGGTAAAATTTAAGTAATAACATGGCATTTTCGCAGGTTGTGCTGGGTAAAAATGCTGCAGGTTCGTAGGTTCTTGCACCTGCAGTTTCCATGTCTAAATTCAGCTGTTGCCCCCATGCACCGCATCCGTCCATCGAAAACAGGTAAAAATCCATTCCCCGACGTATCGGATCAAGAAAACGTTCTTCGCCAAGTGTGAGATAACATTGAATGAGGAAATGAATGTTTTCCCAAATTACATCGTCATTAAAGGTGTAAAAAGAAGTATAATCCGGATGTCCCTGTTTGTTAAAATCATATCGTAAAGGAAAACGTTGTGGCCATCCCCCCATCGGATACTGGCTTTTTAAAACAAAATTAATGGCTTTGTCGAGAGCCGGTTTAAATTTCGGATCGAACTTTTCGAGGTACATTCTTAACAGAAAACGAGCCGCATCGGAAGTAATGTCGTCGTCGAAAGTACTATTGCCGTAATAATGCTGGAATTCTTCCAACCGCCAGCCATTTTTCCCGATTGTATTGTACCAGTGTTTCATGGATTTATCGCCGGCAAAATCAACCATGTAATTCCATCCGCCTTCGTTACTTTGTCCCCATATTACTGCCGCTGCCGCTTTTTCGGCCGACTGGTAATAATATTCATCCCCGGTTAAACGGTAAGCATCTAAAAATAAATGGCCCATACTAATCGTTCCGGGATGCTGCAGCCAGATCATGGTTTTGTAGGCTTCCATTTCGCCCCACTGCCTCGAAAAATCCGGCAGGTAATACCATACATATCCCCCGTTGTTACTCACCGTTTCAACCATAAATTTTGTGGCTTTCAACATGGTTGCCTCAATTTCGTTTTCAAGTTTTTCGGATTGAGCAGAAGCCATTACAGGCACAAACAATGCCCAAATAATTGAGAAAAGCAGAATCTTAAGTTTTTGATTTTTTAGTTGTTTCATTGGTCTTAGGTATTAATTGGTTTTAAATCATATTTGAGCGAATTCGCATAATTTGGCTGCTGGTGAGCTTGAAAATAAAGTCGCGCCAGTCAACTGTCATGTAATTTATATTTGAAGTGGTTTTTTGCATCATCTCATTAATTCTGAATTGTGACTTGTTTGCCGTTTACAACTACATTCGAAAAAGTCAAACCATCTATCAATCCCTCATCGTAAGCATCTTTTTCTGCTTTTATCGTTAAGTTTTCGAAAGTAAAATCCGATAAACGATCATGCTCGGTAATGGCTATATCGAAAAATACATTGCAGTCCAAATCGATGTCTTTTAATGTAATATTTTCAGAATACGACAAAGGAACCTCTTCGCGCCCTTTTAAATCGAAAAACTGAGTCCAGGGTTTTACATAAATCATACTGTGTGCCTGTCCTTTAATATTTTCAACGGTAATGTATTCGTACTTTTGAGGTGTGTCAGGACGCATTTTTAACCACAAAAGACGTTTGGCCTCATCAACAGTACAATTTCGCATCAACACATTTTTATTATGAATGGATTCGCTGCCACAGGTTAATGCCGAATGACAAAAACCGAATTCGCAATCTTCGATAATTATATTTGTGTTTTCGCCATTGGTTGAATCTGTATCCGCCCACGGCCCTTTGCCGCCTTTTAAAGCTATGGCATCATCGTTTACTGACATGTAACATCCTTTTACCAACACATTGGAACAAACATCAATATCGATTGCATCGGTACTTGGTGCTTTTACAGGCTGGTGTGGAGAAAAAATATGCAGATCAAGAATTTTAACATTGTTGCACTGGTAGTAATGACTTGTCCAGAAACCGGAATTGTGCAATTTTACGTCCTGTACCTGCACATTATCGCAATCCCAAACAAAAACCAAACGTGGCCTGGAAACTTCCAGATTGGTACATTTTGCATTTTCTTTTCTCCTTTGCCAAAAGGCTTCCCAGTAAGTCAGACCGTTTCCGTCAATTGTTCCTTTTCCTGAAATGGTAAAACCGTCAACACCATATGCATTTATTAATGCTGCAAAATAATCGAGGCTTTGACCTTCCATCCTTGACGGGATATTGGGATAATCACTAATACTTTCCGAACCTTTTAAAACAGCACCTTCAGCCAGATACAAATGTGTTTTTGGTTTAAAAAACAGTGCACCACTTTTAAACGTCCCCTTTGGAACCACAATAACGCCACCGCCCTCGTTACTTGCTCTATCAATAATTTTCTGTAGCACTTCGGTTTGCACCACCGTACTATCGTTTAAGATACCAAAATCTAAAATGTTGTATTGTGTGCCTAAATCGGATAATTGCACCTTTGTTGTATCCGAAAACCACGCAGATATTTCAGTTCCATCCGGGAAAACATCTGCTTGTTTACCTGAGCTGCAACCCGTTAACACAATAGCCAGGTAAAAAACAACTGACAATAAACTGAATTTATATTTCTGCTTCATTTTTTTTTGCTTTAATCGTGCTTATTTAACCGATGACGGAGCATCCGCCAACTCTCCAATACGTAAATTACTGACAATTATATTTTCAGTATCTGTCATACTTATTGGATTTTTTGCAGAATCGATTGTTATATTTTTGAAATGTACATCGGTAATTTTCTTCTCCGGAAATCCCTGAATTACAATGCCATAATTTGTTGCCTGTTTGCATGTTATATTTTCAAAAAAGATATTGTTGATGCTTGTAACATGCCCCTCGCCTTCGTTGTGGTAAAATGACGTAATGTAAATACAGTCTTCCACCACACCAAAGTCAATGTTTTTCAAATAGATATTTTTGATGTATCCTCCCCTGTCGGGATTTGATTTCAGATAAATTCCACGTTTTAACTTGCCGGCAAAACTGCAGTTTCCCACAAATACATTTTCAACTCCGGCCGACATTTCGCTGCCAACAACAAGCGCGTGCAATCCTTTAAAATTACAATTGCGAACCACAATATTTTCAGACCTTACTTTTGATGCGCGGCCTTCGTCATCGCGACCTGCTTTTATAGCAACATTATCATCGGAGTTATTAAAATCTACATTTTCGATCAAAACATTTCTGCTGTATTCCGGATCGATACCATCGTTGTTTTTGTTCTGAGCGTCATACCTAACGCCACGTACAATCACATTTTCGCAGCGCAAAAGGTGCAAACACCAAAATGGAGAATCTTCCATTTTCACACCTTCCACTTTAATGTTTTTACAGTCGAAAAACTGAATTAACTGAGGGCGCAAATAATGTCCTTCTCCAAATTTTCGTTCGCTGATTGGCACATTGTTGTGATTCATTTCGCGGCTCAACAGCTGATCTTCCTTTTGCTCTTCGCGCCACAAATTCCACGTTTCGGAGGCCTCACCATCAATTATTCCCTTGCCGGTGATGACCACATTTGTACAATTGTTTGCATAAATAAAAGGACTGTAATTGTACAAAAACGTTCCTTCCCAACTTGTACTCACGAGCGGCAAATAATCAGCCGGATTTGAACCAAATTTCAAACGAGAACCTTCAGCTAAAAACAAATTTATATTACTTGATAAATGAATTGGCCCGTTTATTAAATACGTGCCGGCCGGCACAACAAGTGTACCGCCACCTTTTTCAATTAATGCTACAATTGCTTTTTCAAAGGCAACACGATTGTCTGCTAGCGAATCAGCTACAGCATCAAAATCCAGAATATTTACAGAATAATCAGGAATAACAGGTTCCGAAATTGCTTGTATCACTGTTTCAGCCGTAACAATTTCTTGAACACGTTCGACTTTTGGCGCGTGATTACACGAGATTAAAACTACAAACAACAATAGTGCTATACCAGATTTTTTATTCATAGAACAAATAAATAATTGAGATAATTATTCAACTACAGATGGTTCGCCGTTTATTGTAACGTTTTCCAAAACTAGTCCTTCAACCGATTCCAGTACATTCTCTTTTTCGATATTATTAAAAGAACAGTTGATGATTTTTACGTTCTCTATCGGCAATTCTTCAAGCCCCATTATCTGAACGGCATATTCAGCTTTTTCGCAGGTCAGGTTTTCAATAAAAATATTCCGGTAGGTAGTGTACCTGATTTCTTTTGGTGCAACTATCGAAAAGTAATTCTGGTTAATTCGGATGGCAGCATTATTTACTTCGCCAACTTTAATATCGCGTACATAAACATTCTCGATTACACCTCCACGGTATTTGTTCGATTTTAACCGAATGGCTCTTTCCAAATGCGGGCTGCTCATTTCGCAATTGTAAGCGTAAACATTTCGCACACCGCCCGAAGTTTCGCTACCCAGAACAACGCCACCGTGTCCATCCAGCATTTTACAGTTTCTGATAATTACGTTTTCGGTCGGAATTCCCATTTCGTAACCTTGTCGGTTTCTTCCCGATTTTATGGCAATACAATCGTCACCTGTATTAAATTCGCAGTCTTCAATTAATACATTTTTGCAACATTCAGGATCGCAACCATCACCGTTCGGCGCTCCCTGGCTAAATAACTTCACTCCACGAACCGTAATATTCTCTGACAAAACCGGATGCAACATCCACATGGGAGGATTTATGAGCGTAACTCCTTCAATCAGAATATTTTTACAATAATAGGGTTGAAAAAAGCTGGGACGTAAGTAGTGGCCTTCGCCAAATACGCGCTCTGCCGTTGGAACACCTTTTCCCATTAAATCCAACAAACGTGGTACCGAGTTTGGATTATTTTGCGAGGGTAAACCTTTAGCCACATTCTCTTTGCTTTGCCAAACCCACAACCACCAATTCTCTATGGAAGCCTGACCGTCTAGAGTACCCTTTCCGGTAACAGCAATATTTTCCTGTTTCCAGGCGTAAATCAATGGCGAATAGTTCATCATTTCGCTTCCTTCGAAACGACTTTGAACAACTGGTAAATAATCGGCAGGATTGGTACTAAAAAGCAAAGTAGCACCCTCTTCAACGTGCAATTCAACATTGCTTAACAAATGAATTGCGCCGGTTAAATAAGTTCCTTTTGGGACTAAAACCCGGCCACCTCCGGCTTCGTTGCAAGCAACAATTGCCTGACGAATGGCATCCGTACAAAGACTGCCATCCGTTTTTGCGCCAAAATCGGTGATTACAAATTGTTTATCGGGAAATACCGGAGCCTGAATTTGTTCCAGAATTCCGTCCATTGCCTTCCAGCCCTCTTCTATATCGGTATGCTTCGGAACGGTTGAACAAGCCGACAGACCCAGCATTACAATTGCACTTAAAATTAATGTTTTCATTTTCGAATATCTTAGTAGGTAAATATGTTTTTTCTGCAATGGTTTTTATATCGTTATCCATCTCCCATTTTCAGAGCTTTCAACAATGGCATCAATTACTTTCATATTATTAACCGCATCGGTAAGCGGTGTTGGCACATCTGTATTTTCAATAATTGCTTTAGAAAAAGCTTCGCCCTGAAGGGTGTATTGATCTGTGGGTTCAAAAGAAAAAACCTGTTTTGTTTCTTTGGTTTCAAGTGTAATTTTTACGGTTTCGGTAGGAGGCGCATTTACCGGAATCTCGACCTCAATTTTTCCTTTGTTGCCAAAAATAATGGCGCGCTGGTGTGGCATAAGTTGAGTAGAACAGGTAAAAGTTGAAGTCTTTCCTTTTGGAAATTTCAGAATTGCAGAGCTTAAACGATCAGTTTTCATTACCGGATCAAAATCCATGTCGCCAACTAACTGCTCCGGCTCCTCGTTAAAAATAAACCGCGGAAAAGAAATGCAGTAACAGCCAATATCCATCAATGCGCCACCACCAATATCAGCTTGATTTCGAATGTTATCGGGAGCAATGTTGTGATACGAAAAGAATGAGTTGATGGTAGCCACCTCTCCTATTTCTCCGGCCTGAACAAGTTCGCGCACCTTTTGCCACTGCGGATGAAAACGGTACATAAAAGCTTCCATAACTTTTAGGTTCGGGTATTTTTGTGTTGCTTCCAGCAGTAACTGAGCCTCTTCCGCACTCATACCAATTGGTTTTTCGCAAAGAACATGTTTGCCTGCTTCTAGTGCTTTAATGGTCCACGGAACGTGCATGTGGTTTGGTAATGGATTGTATATTGCATCAATGTCCGGATCTTGAAGCAGTTCCTCGTACGAACCGTAACTTTTCGGAACACCTAATACATCGGCTACTTCTTTTGCTTTTGCCAGGCTGCGCGAAGCGATGGCATTAACTGATATTAATTTGCCATTTTGCATGGCTGGAATAACTTTTTGAACACCAATTTTTGCTGTACTCAAAATTCCCCATCTAACTTTTGTTACCATGATTTTGTACTTTATAAATGGATTTTACAAAACATCAATTTAATCATTTATTGCCATAAAGCCTTCCGGATCGAGTGCCTTATCAGTAACTTTAACTGTTTTAACAAGTCCGTTATACCAGCTCACTTTATTCATTCGGCCACCAATTGCTACTTTGCCTTCCGGATTTATAAAAGCCGCTTTGTAGCCAACTTCCCCGCTCAACTGTTTTTGTCCGTTTATGTATGTGGTTAAACAATTGTTTTGATAAGTAACTGCCGCATGTAACCATTCATTGGTTGGGTGAACTAATGTTTCGTCGATGAGCACCAAACTACTGGTGTCGGTTTTTAAATATCCATCGAGGTAACATTGATTTTGTTCATTAATACGCAATTCTATCATCAGGCGTTTTTCGCGCAAATCGTTCGGATCCTGGAAATGAATAAACCGGGGAGCGGTATTTTCAGGGTAGCAAGCTGCTGGCTTAAAAATTACTTCAACTGTAAATTCTTTTGTATTTCCCAATGGATTAGAATCCACGAGCAACAAATCACCATCGCCATCAAATTTAACAGCTTTGCCTAGTTCTGTTTCAACTATTTCGGGATTTCCGACTACACTGACATTGTATCCCCCTATTTTTTCAAGGTTATCAATTACCCAGTATTCTGTTTTTGTGGTATCGCATCCTTGAAACAGAATAAATAATACCATAAAAAATCCGGTAAAAAAATAACGGTTGTTTGTCTGTTTTGAATTTTCTTTCAGCATTGGTTTATATTGGTTTAGTTGTATGTAGTACTGAAGTTGATTCGTTTTGGTATAAAAATTGAAAACTCTAAAAAAGAGAGAAAATCCGTCAATAAAACATCAACGGATTTTCTTAATTCAAATTTCAACTAAACTAAAACCTATTAAAATCTATTCTGAAGCGTGTCCGTAACCTTGCGTAATTAATCCATTTGAATTCGCAAGTGTTTCAAAAGGGATTGCTCTGACATAACGTGGTGGCTGACCTGAAGTGTAATATGAATCAGGATAACCTTTAAAAATATCTTCAGTATACTGACTCTTATTTGCTACGATGTTTGCCCCCCAGTCTGTTTTCACATAACCATCAGCTTCAAGAGCCGCAGCTTTTGGTCCGGCAGGATCGATGTATTCGTATAATCCTTCAATGGCAAGATTTACCGCATCGGAAGTAAGTTTTGCAATATAATCAGTCCATAGGTCACTTGTGCCGCGCCATCCCGGTACCAACACCGGATACTTAGGATCGTCTTTTGAAAGCCCTACTGGAGTTTCTGTTGTTAACAATGGTAACGATTCATCGATATCACTCATTTTAACGTATTTAGTCCAAACATAATTTGAGATAGTCAATCCTGTTTCAGGGAAAGTGTAATATCCATCATCTTCAAGACCTTCAACCATTGCGATTTGCCTATTACGTAGTTCAACAATTCTTTTTGGCATTGTACCATACAATGTCATATCCCAACGTGTTTTACCTTCACCACCCAATTCTAATTTACGTTCGAAAGCTATTGCATCTAATAAATCTTGTCCTGAAAGTGGATTAATATAACCTGTTACTTTCTCTGCTTGATCAGCTTCAGAGAACGCACGACTACGTACTTTGGTGAAATA
The DNA here is from genome assembly GCA_026671195.1 of Draconibacterium aestuarii. Lineage (GTDB taxonomy): Bacteria > Bacteroidota > Bacteroidia > Bacteroidales > Prolixibacteraceae > Draconibacterium > Draconibacterium aestuarii. The sequence continues at coordinate 23,313 of JAPOHD010000030.1, forward strand.
GGTTTTTGCTGTAGCCACATCGCCTGTAGCAGCCGCGGCATAAGCAAGATCAAGCATTACATCGCCCATACGTACTTGTTGCCAGTTCATCCCTGACTGACGTTGCTTTGTTGTGTAAGGAGAAGCAAAACGTGCTTCATCGAATTTGTTAATGGCTAAACCACCTTTTTCGCGGCTACCAGGAGTAAAATTGATCATCTTTTCAGAAGCAGCACCCGAATTTGCCGTAACACATGCTGTTACATCACGACGTTTGTCCCCATCAATAAAATCGCCATAATAATAACTGGCATAAATTCTACCTTGTCCGTAGTTTTTGCAAGGATATGCATTAGATCCACCTCCACCAGAAGGGCGACCAAATGAATAAGGCCAATCCGAATTTTGTCCGCGTGTGTATCCACATTCGAATAACGATTCAGGACTAATTTGTAAATCCATTAAATACTGGAAGTTTCTCTGAAATGGATTATCAAATCCTTCACCTCTTTCGTCTGATTCAATCAAATAAGCTGAACCCGGATTATTAACCACTTTCAAATAATACTCTTTTGCAGTATTCATGTATGTTTGCCAATCGCTGCGACGAACATATTTTGCCTGCCAGGTTGCATTGTCCACACCCCATTGTTCAAGAGCTACATTACCATAATCGAAATCAGTACGACGCAACTGATAACCAGCAGCATCAAAAGCCAAGCGTGCAATTAAATAATCGCCATAAGTACCTGAAAATTTTTCAGCGGTTGTACCTTTTTCCCCTAAACGGTACATTAATGGTACTGCATTTTTAAGTGCTGCTATCTCGCTGTCGTAAACCAGGTCGCGAGAACTTAAACCTAAAGAATCAGTCTGAGCTGTAGTTCTAATAGGGTAATCAAAATAAGGTACGTCACCAAAATAGCGGATTAATAGCTTGTAGCAAGTTCCTCTTGCAACAACAGCTTCTCCATACAATTGAGTCCAGTTGTTCGCAGTTCCTGTAGCAACTGCCGCCTGGTATTCTTCATTTTGTTCAAACGCCTCGATCATAACGTTACACCTGTTAATAATGGTATAACATTCTTTCCAGGTACCGGTACAATCACCGTCGGTTATAGGAAATTCAGATGCAAATAATCCTTCGGGAATATGTCGTCCCTGAGAAGCATAATTTTCAGGATGACACTCAGAGTCAGATCCTGTTACTTCATGTACATAAAACAATCGTTTGTCAAGGTCGTGCCAAAGGTCATAAATTCCAGCCAAAACCTTCTCAGCTTCTTCTGTCGATGCAAATACGAAATCGTCATCAACACTGGATGGTGCCTGTACATCCAAAAAATTCTTATCGCAAGCTGTATTAGCAAGTAGGAAAACAGCAAGCATTATATAAATTATTTTTTTCATATTTTTCAAATTGTTAAAATTTAAAATTCAATATTAACACCTACAGTAAAAGTACGTGCACGAGGATAAGATGCTAAATCTAGTCCTGGTGTTGGATAGAAATCACTTGCATCTTCATTCACGTTAACTTCAGGATCGTAACCTTTATATTTAGTCCAAGTTAAAGCGTTGTAAATAGAACCATATACGCGGAATCTGTTAATTCCAATTTTATCAAGTACACTGCCAGGAATTGTATAACCAACAGTTACAGTATTCAAACGTAAATAAGATCCGTCTTCTACACCAAAGCTAGAGAAAACAGCACTTTCTGGGTATGGTAAGTATGTTGAAGCATTCGAATTAAGTGCATCTAAAGCACCCGGTTCAACAACTTTGGTTAGCTGGCCATTAACAACATCGTAAATTTTGTAATGTCCTGCCAATTCCTGAAATCGGTTTCTGAACAAACCAGCTTCTTTACTACCCAAATAGGCTTCAACGTGTGTTGCATTGTAAAGATCATTTCCATAACTCCAGTTAAAGTCTAGACCAAAATCAAAGTTTTTATAATTACCACTCACGCTAAATCCACCAGTATGTGCAGGATTAGTATCACCAATAACACCAATATCCAAATCGTCAACAACACCATCGCCATTTACGTCTTTTAATTTTTGCACACCAGGATAAGCTGTTTGTGAGCCTGGTTTATTTTCGAATGTCCCGTAAATATTTGGAAGTATACCACTGGCCACATCCGGAACACCATCTTTTAGTGTATAAATCTGTGTTGCTGCATCGTAATTAAAATCAGCAGTTGTGTACATTCCTTCATGAACATACCCACGAAGTAAACCTACAGGCTCGCCAACGGTTAAGTAATAATCATCTCTTGGATTAAGACGCACACCGCCAAAACCAGAAGAATACTGACCATTAATACCTTCAGCCAATTCATCAACATTATTTCTATTCACGTTGATGTTAGCACTTGCACGTAAGTTAAAATCCTGTGAACGAACAATATCTGCAGATAAAAACAATTCAAATCCTTTGTTGCTTGTTTGTCCAATATTTTCTTGAGTATATTGGAAACCGGTAAGATCGGAAACCGGAGTAACCAAAAGAAGATCTTTAACAGTATTCTTATAAACTTCAAGCGATCCGCTTAATCTGCTATTAAAGATTGCAAAATCAAATCCAAGATTTCGGGTAACGGTTGTTTCCCATTTCAAGTCAGGATTTGCAATTAAATTTGAAGCAGGCACATAATTGGGCTGTCTGGTTTCATTAACCGACCATCTGGTTGTACCTGGTTTCCAACTTTGCTTCCACAATTCAGCACTAATACCATCGTTACCTACACTACCGTACGATAAACGTACTTTTAAGTTATCAAGCCAGGTAGCGTCTTGTAAGAATGCCTCTTCTGAAGCGCGCCAAGCGAATGCACCTGCAGGGAAATATCCCCAACGGTTACTTTCAGCAAATCGTGAAGAACCATCAGCACGGAATGTTCCGGTAAATAAGTATTTACCTCTAAATGTGTAATTTGCACGTCCAAAATAAGATTGCATGCGGTTAGGTGTTCCTTCATTTGATCTTAAACCACCGTACACCGGAGGTAAAGAAGTTCCTGTTAATGGCAATACTAAAAACTGATCCATATTTGCAAAAGCACGATCTTTATCGTACGATACCGGGTATCTTTGTCCCCACTGCTCAGTATATTCAGAACCTGAATCAGAAACTTCGTAACCGGCCAAAGCATTTAATTTGTGGTCTTCTCCCAAGCCCTGAACCTCATAATTTAAAGTATTCACCCAACGGTAATTCCAACCTTCGGAAGCTCTAATCGTAGCATTTCCAGAATAAAGTGGAGTTCCGTCGGTAGATAAATAGTTGTTCGAAATAGCTCCGGACCAATTTTTTTGTCGAGACCAGTTAGTACTGTAACCAAGATCTGTTTTGGCAGAAAGACCTTTCACTATCTCCCATGCTAAAGAAGTATTAACCACTAATGAACGAGATACTTTTTCTTGTGATCCATCATTTAACAAATTAACAGGATTATATTCATCCTGAAGAACCCCGTTATAATCTCCTAACTGAGTATTACTGGTAATATCCATATCACCTAAAACGTCTTCGGTTGCAATCGGACGAAACCAATATGCAGTTGAATTACCCGCATTTGCTCGCTCATCTTCAGTTACCTGAGCAAAACGTGTGTTAACCGTTAAGTCTAAGTTTTTGCCTAATTCCTGATCTATTTTAAGCGAAACGTTTGCCCGTTCATATCCCGACCCCACTTTTGTTCCTTCCTGATCCAAATAGTTTAATCCCAACAAATATTTCGTGGTTTCGGTACCACCAGAAATGTTAAAATTATGATTTTGGGTATACGCAGTTTGATATAATTCTGTAGTAAAATCGCGACTAGGTACATTTTTGTAATGGTCAATTCCGGCAGAATTACTGCCTTCGTAACGACCTATTGCCCACATTTTCTCCCAAGCGTCAGCGTATTGATCACCAATTGCAGCACCATAGGCCCAGTTAAACGCGATATAATCATAACTGTCCATTACTTCCAAAAATTCAGGAATTTTATTTACCTGACCATATCCATCATAAGTAACTTTTACTTTACCCGAGCTACCACTTTTAGTGGTAACCATGATTACACCGTTTGCTCCCCTTGCACCATAAATTGCTGTTGAAGAAGCATCTTTTAGTACGTCGATACTTTTAATCTGACTAGCTGGTATATTACTAATAGAACTCACCGGGAATCCATCAACAATAAAAAGCGGATCGTTACTTTGCGAGATTGATCCACCACCACGCACACGAATTGAAACATCAGCTCCGGGTCGTCCATCTTGTGTAGTTACGTTAACACCTGCCAATTTACCTTTTAAAGCTTGCGTAACATCAGCCACTGGAGCAGCGGTTAGTTGCTCGTTTGTAACCGACGATACAGCACCGGTAATATCAGCCCTTTTGGCTGTACCATAACCAATAGCTACCACTTCGCCTAATTCGGTAATGTTCAGCTTAAGACTCACATTAATTTGAGATTTTCCGTTAACGTGAATTTGCTGCGAATCGTACCCGATAAACGAAACAAGTAATATAGCGTTGTCCGAAGGCACTTGTATAGAATAGTTACCATCAATATTGGTAACTGTTCCATTGGTTGTTCCTTTTAAAACAACATTTACTCCGGGTAATGCCTCCCCGGTTGATGCATCAGTTACGGTTCCTTTTACACTTAGTTCCTGCGAATAAGCTGAAAAAGAAATCATAAACTGCATCGCTACTAGCAAAACCAAACTACGAATTGTATTTCTCCGTAGCAGTCCTAGCGTTTTTTCCATAATGTTTGCCATACTCTTTTTTTAGATTTGATTAATAAATAATAAATTTGACTATAGAAATAGTTGGTTAATTTGCGTTATAAATACCAAGAGGATTAAAGAAGGATATTGAGAAGAATAGATAATACTATAACCAACAGAATTATTGATACAAGTATTATACGATTTAATTTTTTCAAATTTTGCTTCGTCCGTTTCATTCGTTTAGTTCAATTAGTAGTTTCAATTAATGCTGCAATAAAATACATTAATGGCTTCCCTTAGGGTACTAAACGTACCAAAAAGCGAGGCTATATTTCCCGCACAAGGGCATATTTCCCAAATTGAGGTGATTAATAAAGTTTAACTCAAATTGTTAATTTAAACGTCCCAAATCCCACTCAAAAATGGTAAAGAAACATTAATATCGAGCAATGGAACAAACGCAATAAACACCTGTATTTCAACACCTAACAAATCCACAACGTCGAAACCACTGATTATATTTGTAACAAATATTTATGACTGTTACTCAGTCAGGACAAATACTATTTGTGGCAATAAAACAAGTAGAAAAGCAGGTAATTCCAGGGTTGGTACAATCGTCCCCATGGCAATTCACCGATTTTAGTATTGCATCGTACTTTTCGTATTCCAGTAATCTATATAAAGTAAAAAGAAAGTAGTGATCTGAGTTTGACAAACACTTTAAAATAAGAACAAGCATAGCAACCAATATTGGAAGTTAAGTGCTATGCAAAAATTGAATTATCCGATATTGTAAAGCCACCTCCAAACCGAGGCGATTTTTCCCGTGAAAACTGAAATATTATCTGACATTACAATGAATTGACCAAAATTCCACACAAAATATTGCAACATCTTATCGAATGAGTTTTTAATGCCGGGTTTTGAGGTATGCCACAAATTAAATGCATTTTTGTTATATCTACCAACCACGCACTAAAACAGTGACTTAATCCAAGTAAATACTACTGAAAAACTGATTTCAAATATTTTGTATTTGCTCCATAATTCCCAACCACATCGCGCACTTTAGTGGCATCACGTGAGCGTTCAATTACCAACCAGCCCGACCAGTGCATTTCGTCTAACGTTTGTTTTATTTTATTCATATCAAGCCGTTTGTTATTTTCAAGCCAAACACCATCCGTGTCTGTACAATGAATCTGGCAAATCCAGTCTTTCCCCAAAAGTTTTAATTCGCTGTACAAGTCACGACCCGCTTCCAGCGGATTCTGAAAATTGTAATAAATTTTGATCGCAGGAGAACCTATTTCTTCCAACAATTTAATTTCACCTAAGGCATCAAGCGAAGTCTCAATACCAATAACAACTTCGGCAGCTTCAGCCTTTTTCCCTGCCATTTTCAAACGTTCAACCACAGCTGCCCGACGTTCAGGATATTTAATCAAATCGCCTTCCACACCGAGTGGTAAAAAGGCCACTTTCACCCCAATCAGATTCATGGTATTTATACAATCATCGATCAATCGTTCCACTCCATCGCGTGTTGGAAACGACTGTGAATAAAAGCCGGACATGGCAACTGATGAAAATTCAAGATTGTATTCGTTTAATTTATCCAGAAAAATTTTACGTTCCACCGGATTCAGCATTTTATTGTTCCAGGTAGGACGGTTTCCCAATCCTCCCATGTCGAGTTCTATTCCATCGGCTCCAATTTCATGCGTACGCTCAAAAACGCCCAGCTTTTGCCGTTTAAGAATCATCCAGTCGCACACGGCAATTTTATATTGTTGCCCGGCTTGCAATTGCACCTTTTCATCCTTACTTTGTTTCAAGTTACACGATGTAAAGAGTGGACTGCTGAGTACCAGAATTATTAGTATTTGTACTAAATACTTCCTCATTACCTATTTGAAGTTTATTCGCTAATTACAAGGGCCAATCGCCATTCTCTATCTTTTTCAATACCAGTTTCGATGGATCAACAACCACATGTTTGATTCGCTCGCGACGCCAGGTATAAATAAAATGAAGCATTCCATCGGAACATTGAATGACTGCCGGGTAGGAATACTGGCTAATTGGAGAAGCTTCCAAAATTAAAGCCGCATACCATGTTTTGCCATCTTCTGAGACAGCAACATTTAAAGGTGTGCGTGCACCTTTTACTTCTCCGTCGGGTGGCAACACGTGGTTATAAACCAGTACCTGCCTTCCATCAGCCAGCGTAACTGCATCGGTTCCTGAGTTGTTATTTGGCAGATTGCTTAATCCCATCTCCGACCAGGTTTTACCACTGTCTTCCGACCATGATTCAACAATTGCACGGTTTCTGCTACGGCAAAGTATCTGTAATTTTCCGTCGGGATAAGTTAAAATACTGGGTTGAATGGCTTTTAGTACAAAGCCGTTGAACTCCTGGCTATGGCCGTCGTTAACAGCATCAGTTTTAGTCCATGTTTTGCCAAAATCCTTCGTCATTTCAATGTGAACACGCCAACCTTCATCTCCTTCGGTACTTGTTGGACAAAGTAAAGTTCCATCTTTTAACAGAACCGGTTTGTTTTTTACCGGCCCGATAAAACCTTTTGGTAAAGCTTCAGGTTCCGACCAGGTGTAACCGTTGTCGGAAGAACGCATGAGCATTCCCCACCAGCTCGACGGATGTGGTCCGACTTTGTAAAACAGCATCAAATCGCCATCCGGAATTTGAAAAAGCACCGGGTTCCAGGTTGGGTAACGCAAAGTATCATTTTGAATTCCGTTAACCACTTCAACCGATGGAGTCCATTTCCCATCTTTTAAATGGCTCACCCAAATTCCTACGTCGGGATGACGCTCGTGAGTGCCACCAAACCAGGCTGCTACCATACCTTCAGGAGTTTCGGCAATGGTTGATGCATGGCACGATGGATACGGTGCCTCGTTATAAACAAATTCGTCAACAATTATTCCCTGTTTCCACCACGGAAGCTGTGCGTTGGCATAAATACCCGAAATTACAATCGTTACAAAGGCCAGTATTATTTTCTTTTTTATCATCATTTTATATTTTATTTTTTTGTTGATTTGCTTGGCTCTGCTTTTTTGGCTCTTGCTGCTTTTACATAATCGCTGTACATTTTTCGCCAGTTCCTGCCATTGGAATTCAGATATTGCTCATTTTTGGTTTTGTAAATCTCAAAAATGGCCGAAATCTGTTTCATGCTTTTGTAATCCACAGCCATTTCGCGTGCTTCCTTTAAATTTGCGAGAATTGTTTTTTCTTCTTCCCCTGTCATGTCCGGAACAATTTCGCGATAAGCTTTTATGGTAAATGCAACTTTACCTATGGTGTACAAATCAAGCACCTGTTCCACCTGTTCTTCGTTTAAATCCTTTCGAAGCCCGTTCATTAAATCTTCGTGTACCGATTTTGGTTTTGAAGAGCTGGCAATCATTTCACGATCAAGTTTAGACAATTCCTTTCCGCTTTGCGGATTTATTCCTGCCGGTACACTTGTGTATGGATGCTCCAAATTCCATTCGCGAACCGCGTATAAATGAGTATAAAGTATCTTCTCAATTCGTGCTTCCTTTTCGGCATCATTTAACGCCAAAGTGGCTGTCCATTTTTTAGCTTTTTCTGCCGATTCCAGCTTGGCATTGATTTTTTCATCACGTACTTTATCGAACATTTTTTCTACTTCGTCAAAACTACGAATTGCATTTGCCGGCATTTTTTCGCCATTCTTACCAAAACTCAGCATTGTTTCCTGTGTTTCAATCTGGACTTTCGATTCGTCAAGCATGTTTGCATCCAGACCAAAGGTTTTTATAAAAAAATCATATACACCGTTTCGTTTGCTTATTCCGAAAGAATGTCCTTCGTCGGGTATATGCACATTGGTAACCTTGTTCTCTGCATTGTAAAATCCATAAATACGTTTCAAATACGGTAATTCCAGTTCCGGCACCGAAGCTGTCCAGTCTAGTCCATCGGAAATTACACAAAGTGGTTTGGGAGCAAAAGCCGCCATCATTTCGGCATTGTTTGTTCCGCCACAAGCCAGGGTAATTGGCATACCACTTTCGCAAGGACAACCGCCGTCAAAATGCGACGAAAGGCTTACTGTTGGACAAACTGCCGTAAAGCGATCATCTAAAATCGATAACAAAACCGTTTGCGTGCCACCACCGGAACCTCCATTCGCACCCACTTTTGTTGCATCGATATCCGCTAAAGTAAGCATATAATCAAGCAGCGTCAATCCATTCATTATTTGTACAACATGAGCCACAGAAGTTCTGTGAGCGGCCCCGGTAACCTGTAACACAGATTCACCCCAGCCAAACAGGTCGTAGCTTACACAAGTAGCTCCCATGCGGGCCAGTGTTCCAAAACGATATTGCAAATCGGTATTGTAACGCCCATCGGTCCAATGTCCGTTTGGACAAATAATTAAAGGGTGTTTCCCATCTTTCAACGGACGATAAACTGAGCCGCAAACATATAATCCGGGTAGGGTTTCGAGCGAAAAATTCTGCACTGAATATCCATCGTAATTTCTGGGTTCAGAGAAAGTCGGTTGTGCATCCACTTTTTTTGCAAGGATGGGATCAATTTGTAAAATCTCCCGCACTTCCTTGCGTAAACATGCCTTTCGTTGGTTCCATTCAGTCGAATCGGTATACAATGTATTTAAATAGGCCAGCATCTTTTGCCCGTCAGCCGGAGTCCTGCGTGGATATTCGTAACTCTTTATTTTGTATAATTTATCGTTTTGTTTTACAAATTTATAATCGAAAAGCGACAGCACATTGGTCAACGATTCTTCAAGCGAATACGGTCGAATCCGAAAATCTGCAAAAGGAACAACTTTACCGGTGGTATCCACATCGTACTTCAGCCGTACTTCAAATTGTGTCCCAATATCCTGCAGTACTTTTCCCAAAGGTTTTGAGAAATTATCTTCATACGTCTGCCCCTCAGCAACAACCAAAGAAAGTATTAATACAACAAAACTTAAAACCAGTTTCTTCATACTCTTTTACTTTACATCGTATTCGCAGACAAGTTTTGTCAATGTCTCACTTCTGCCAATTTCTTTCCCATCGGCAAGAATAACCAGACCTTTTCCCCAGCCGTATTTAGAGCCATCTTTGTCCCAAATAATGCTTACTATTTTTCCGTGATACAACACATTATCCAAACAGAACCAGTCCCACTTGTTCTCCGGAACGAGCGGATTTACTTCAATTTTATTATCATCCCGGGGACGTAATCCAACCAATCCGGTAATCAATACATCGTTGAAGGTTGAATGATTGTAATATCGGCTGCGTTCCTGATCGCCTTTTAACCAGTAACCGGTTGTTTCGTCGAGGTACTCGCCAATGTAAGGCCGGCCACGGTAATACTGCGATTCAACATAGGTTTCCAACAAATCGAAATATATCGAGTCGTTAACCACATTTTGATCGTAATTATTTAACAGATTGGCCATTCCAATCAGTGTCTGCGATGTTGAAAACGGCCAAACCGCACCGTCCCATTCGCATTTGCAGCATCCGTGTGTACGAAATTCAGGATGGCGACGTTCGGCAGTTGTTATACCAAACGGTGCGTTAAAACCTTCGGTATCCATTATCTGTTCCCAGGCATTCTCATAACCTTTAGCAGGCAAATTAAAATACCACGGAATAAAACCAATTTGTTCGCGAACTTCCGCAAAACCACCTGTTTCTTTTACCGTTTCAAAAAAGTGACTTTCAGTATTCCATAGATTTTGTTGAACCAATTCTTTTAGCGTATCGGCTTTGGCAGCATATAATTTTGCCCATTCCGAATTTCCAGCCAACTCTGCCATTTTCGAAAGAGCAACAGCATTTCCGTACATGTAACTGTTAATGGTTGGGCGCTCGTTTTTAACACGTCGCCCACCGGAAATCTGTTCTTCCATTCCATCTTTTACATCTTCCTGCCAAAACATGCCTGTTGGTTTTCTTCGTTCCACTTCCCACAAACGGTAACCGTTTTCCAAATCGGGTAACATGTCCAAAACAAAGTTTTTGTCACCCGAAAGCAGGTAGTAATTGTACACTGCATCTGCGTTCCAATTGCTGAACTTATGCAGTTTACTCATTGGTTTTCCCTCGTTGCCACGGTACCACACCTTTAAATTATCGGTAAGGTAAGCAGTGTTATGCAACCAGCGCGATTCGTAAGTATGATGCCCCACAGCACAGGCAATCAAATTGTATTTATCGGCGTATGAACGTTGCACCAAAAATTCGGTCATTGCATTTCCAACCGGAGTTTCTTTAATGTGTTTGCGTAATGTCCACCAGCGATAATAAAACATCTCTTCAAAATTTGCCTGCGGACATTCAAACAAAGGAATATTCTTTTTCATCCACTCCCACGATTCAGCATTTGGAATGGCCTGAATAATATTTTCATCTTCCATTTTGTTGAAATAATCAACGTAATGTTTGAAGTCATCTACATTTAAAACTGCCGGCTTATTTTCTGCATTTTTTGTTTTTAAACTTTTTATGAAAAAAGAAGCTTCATCAACCGGTTTACCGTTTTGAGGAACATCAAAATCCTGATCGGTTGGAGTGTCTGCATTCGGAAAACGCCTGACTTCGCCGGTGCGGAATACAATTTTATCCAACTCGTGAACCGGTGCAAAAAACAAACGTCGTAACACTTGTTCTCCGTTCATATAAACGGTATAAAACCGGTCGGCAGTTGTTGCAACAATCCGGATGGAGTATTCTGTATTGTCCACATAATCCCTCAAATTGTTTACCCTATAACCTGCTTTGTATTTTATTTTTCCGTCGTTATCAAAAATCAAACGCAAAGCAGGTGTATTTTTACTGTTCTGCAATTCTATCTGCAAAGTACCTGTATTGTTCTGCCCTGTTTTTATTGTGAATTCTACATCGGCAACTTTAGTTGCAGGAAACAAACGAGTCGCTTTTGCATAGTCAAATTCATCCTTGTCTTTTAAAGCCAGCCATTTTTCATTGCCCGATTTTTCAATTTTTACAGGTGCCCAAACCGGACTGTAAATGTTCCAGCTATCCAATTCCTGTCCATCTTTCATGGCTGAAAACACTTCATCAACCTGTCGTACTTCTTTCTCCTGAATTGGCACTTTAACACGCGAAATCCACATGTCTTCCTTGTTCACGCTATAAGAAACCCACAGGTTTTTATCAGCAGGAATACCGTTTCCTTCCACAATACCACGAATGTATTGAGGGCCGTACGATTTGTAATTTCCGCCGTAACGCATGGTCGTAATTTCGCCGTTTATAAGCAACAGTTTATCGTATTCGTAACCATCGTTACTTACCGAAAGTGCCAGTGGCCAACGAAATTCTGAAGGATTGTAAACCGTAACATATTTGCCGTCGGAAGTAGCTTGCCCCCAAATTTTTGCATTTGCATTTACAAAACCCGGTGCCCGCAGCGGAGTTGTCCAGGTTTTTCCCTCATCGGAGCTGGTTGCTGTTAAAGCATGTTTCCAAAGTCCAATCACATTTCCATCGGCTGCATGGTAAAAACTAAAGGCTTTGTATTGTTCTTTTATCGGTATAAGCGGATCGTCACGATCGGCCTCCTCCACCCATTGCTGCATCATTAATGGCTTCGACAACAATTCGTCGCAAGCTTTAACAAAACCTTTGTCCTTGCATTTTTGGTAAAAAGGGAAAGATGTATTTTTCTTGTCCCAGCCATGGTTGTAGCGAATAAAATAAATGGGGCCAAAAGTGCCGTCTTTGTATATTTCGCGCACCACACGTCCAATCCCGTTTCCATCGTTTGGGCTGTCTTTTTTATTTAATGAAATACCGTAGTACGCGAGGCTCAACAAGCGATTGTCAGACGAAACATAAAAGCCCATTCTCTGATGCATAACTGCAATCAGGTCCTTTGCTACATCGTCCACTTCCTCTTTTGTTGTTCCGTCGGGTATCTGGTATTCGGGGAAAATGGTAACCGGCTTTGTCCAGTTGTATCCATCGTCCGAAGTTAAAAGCATGGTACGTCCGGGAGGAATATGTTCACCCACCGGATCGTTCAGGTAATGGTAATAAAATTTATTGTTCCAGTAGGCCAGATTTGGTGCATGGTTATATGTCCAACCCAAACCATCAGCCGTTTCTGGCAACTCGCGGTTGGCACGCATAACCTGAATATTGTGCACTCCCAATGCAGGGCTTAACTGTCCGTGATGATAATCCACGTTTACCTGAGCCTCACACACATAATGAGCTGTGTCTTGCGCATTTATATTGCCTGCGATAAATACAAATAAAACTACAACTGAAATATGTACAAATCGTTTCATCATTGCTTCGCCTTTCTCTCTTCTGATTTCTGAATTAATTGATTCAGAATACTTTCGTTTGTTTTAAAAATTGTACCGTGTTTGTGTCCTTCCGGCAGCTGTACTTTACCTGAAATGTCAGTAAATGTTTTAAAATCTGATGTTTCCACAGCATCGTACGTTTTTTTACGGTAGGCATCAAAATAAATCAACCATTTGTCATCCAGTTTTAAAACCGTTGGTCCTTCTGTAAAGTTATCGGTAAAGGGCTCCGAAATATTTTCCCATGTTCCAAGCGGTGTTTTCCCGAAAGCCACCTTTATATTTCGCTCCGGACGGGTATTGTCTTTTAAAACCAATACATAATCCGAGGATTTTCTTTTTACGATCACACAATCAATTACGCTAAAACCTGGGTCGAGATAAAGTTTGGTATCGGAAAATGTCGTAAAATCTTTGGTAGTTGTGTAATACATGCGGTGATTGTTTCTCTCTTCTTCCATTCCTTTTTCGAATTTGAAAGGAATAGTTGAAGCCCAAATAATAATGTATTCATCCAGTTCATCGTCGTAAAAAAGTTCGGGTGCCCAAACATTTACAGTAGAAGTATCAAAATCCATTACAGAAATAAACTGCTGTTCTGACCATTTTACGAGGTCTGTTGAACTGGCATAACCAAAACCCAGATCGCCCCGCCACGAAGAAGTCCAAACCATATGAAATGTTCCATCGGGTCCTTTCACAACCGAAGGATCGCGCATTACTTTCTGTTCGCCAATTTCGGGTTTTAACCACGAACCACCCAAGTCTTCCCAGTTGTAACCATCGTAACTGTAAGCCAGATACAAACCTTCGTCGGCAGGTTCACGGAAGGTGCTAAACATGTACACTTCCTTTTCCTGTTTACATGAAACAAAAAGTATAATTCCTATTATTGATATTAATATTCTCAACTTCATTTCTTTTTGTTTTTCTCTTTAAATTAGTTGTACTTTCGAAGGAGGTAAAACTGAGAAATCTGTTTTTTTAACCGTTTTCTCCTCATTCTTCGTCGAAATGACAACTTTAATTGTTTATTACTTCACCGAATCAAGAACCAATACCCAATCGTTCCCATCTTCAATTTCTCCGGGAGGATCGAAGTTTTGCGTTCCGTTATTTTCGTATTCACCAATTATAGTTATTTCTCCATTGCGAGGATTAAACCACGATGCAGTAACTTTTTCTTCTGCAATTTTTCCCATGGCAATTTTCATTTCACGGCCATTGTAGGTATAAACCATCGCGTAATCATTCCCACGCGTTGCAATCTGGTAATCATACTTGTCTCCTTGTCCTTCTGCAATTAACGATTGATCAGGCACTCTGTCGAAATAGCATTTTGAAAGAATCAGGTCTTTGAGGAAATGCATTTGGGTGGCACCGGGCATATCAATGGCTTCGGTCCAGTACTCACGAGCTCCGTAGGCTGCATTTTTATCTTCCGGCTTGTGCATTTGCATAACCGCACTGTTTCCGTAGGTAAAACCAAAAGCACCTGCAAATACCGACCAGTAGGCATATCTGCGAATGTCATTGTCGTTCCAGAAGGGTTCTGCAGGATCGTGCAATCCCTGAGGAATACCTTCGTACGATGGTTCTCCATCAATTGTTGGTTTCGGCGGAATCATCCTGTAATCATCCTGAACGTATTTGTAATTGTCTTGACCATACGCATTTTCAGTGTCATCCTGATCGTAACGACGATGACCGGACTGAAACATGTTAAAATCGAGCCACTCGGCATCGTGAAACCACAACGATGATTGTTTTCTTCCAAACGGGTGAAATGTTTCCAAATGGTTTGTTGCATAACGATGTATGTTTTCGCCAATGATATTCCAGGTAGCGGTAGAATCACTTCCCATTGTGTCGCCACCATTCAACCATATAATATTTGATTTTCCGGCATAACGTTTGGCCAAAAAAGTAGAATATTTATCTGCCTGCTCGCGGCTTACTCCACCGGCTTTGACATTTGTTCCCCAAACCGGAACAAGAGCCATATACAAACCTCTTTTTTCAGCCTCATCAATAATAAAATCTGCATGATCCCAAAAATCATAGGCTACTGTGTCTTCAAAATTAGTACCCTCGGTAACCGCCGGCTGCGAAACATCACCCTGCACAAGTGCCGAATCGCCATAAATATTCGATACGTTTAAGCTATGAACCACCATTACCTGAATCACATTAAATCCCTTTTCAACACGGTTATCCAGGTATTTTATAACCTCTTCCCTGTCTAATTTTGAAAAAAGCAACCAGCCGGTATCTCCTAACCAAAAGAAAGGATTTCCGTCTTCATCCAAAAGAAAACGTTTATTTTCTGAGATTTTCAGCAATGGTAACTTCTGCTGCTCTACTTCTTTTTTTACCGGTTGTGCACAACCAAATAACACTACCAACACTAATAAAACAATTCGTATCTTCATATTTCACTTCTTTTTTATCCAGATAATTATTTTTTCCAAAGCAGGCAGTTTCACTTCAAGTTCATTACCACCGGCTATTTCCTCTTTCTCGGTAAGCAGCTCACCACTAGAAGGTTTGAGGAAACGAACCTCGTATTTTTCATTGTACTTTTTAAGGTCTACTGAAATACTGTGTTTTTGCGATGCAAACAAAATCATTCCATCATTTTCGTTTTGTAAGCCTACAAGCTTGCTGTCGCCGGTTGAAAACGGATGCATATAAACTGCTGCCTTTAAAAATTCTTCATTTGTTTTTTGAGGTAAAACCGGCAAAGAACCGCCTGCCATAAAAATTGCCCAACCATGGTCGGAATAATGTCCTTCGGAATGAATTACAACTTTATCCGGAAATTTTGTACGGTATTCAGCTACTCCTCTGTACACACTTTCAAACGATCGTTTCCCGGGTTCAATTTTGCGAGCATGCTGCCGCGGTGCCAGGTTTTTTCCTCCTTCGGGAGCATAAACGGTACCATTTGCACGATACGCCCAATACCTGATATCAATTATATCTACCAATTTAGAACGTACCTCATCCGCTAAAATGGCATCCTGCACATCTTTTGTCGCGCTAAGTGCAACCAACACATCGTTGCCTGTCTCCTGCTCCCACTCCGAAATTACATCGAGCCAAAATTCAACAAAATGCAATGGCCCGGTATATTCGGCACTAAGCGATTGAATTACATTCGAACGGCCTTTAAAATTATCCAAACACTGCCTGATGTACAAACGATGTAATTCTCTTCGAACCGGGTGAGTAATGTCGTAAAATTGTTCAGCTACGTAAATTCGTTTATCGCCCGCGTATGGCGGAGGTTCAGGAAAACCGGTATCGTTTATATTATTTGCTGGTCGCCATGGCGAATCTGTCCAATGTGCCCCGGCCTCCAAAATATTGTGCTGAAAATAATTCTGATGAATCAATATTTTACCCTTTTCTTCTGCCAGTTCTGCAAATTCTTTCAGGCGGTTCCAGTAAAACGGATTGTATTTTGTAAGATCGTATTTACTTAATTTGTCCCATGCCTCGCCTTGTCCGCTTCGTGAAAAAGGTTGTTCGTAAAATGGTGCCCACGATTCGCTATCGAAACGTTTTACCCGTTCATGATCATCACGGCGACGGTCGTACCAAAGTCCGTAATTGTGATGAACAGCCACACTATTTCGTTCAACCATTTGATCTACTACCTGCTGAAGGTCATCGGTATAGCCTTTTCCAACACGGCCGGGGACGTATCGTGTTATAGCCGGCCTCGCCTTTTCTGCAGCAAAAGGACGTGGATTACCCCGCCACCAAGGAACATCGAGTCTAAATCCTTTCAAAATATTTTCGCCTTGCACCAACCAGCCATTTTCCACAGCAGTTGGATTAATCTCCGGTTTTGAAATTTTCTTTTCAATCTTTACTGCTGAGATAGAAATTGCATCTTTTCTCTCTGTTAAAATCGGATTTCTTTCAGAAGCTTCTTTAATAAACTCTATAAGCTGAATGGGTGATTCAAAAGATTGAGCTGTAAATTCTTTTGCCTGCTCAATTGTCGGACTGCTGGTAGATTCACCTTCGAAAGGTAAAATTTGTGATTGAAATACACTCAGATTTTTTCCCGTACGAGATGCCAACTGGGCAAAAAATAAACTGCGTGGTTTAACATGGCTGTTTTCTTCGTGCCACATGCCATTCCCGGCAAATTGCGACCACGCACCATAGGCATAATTTTGTGCCGTCGGCGGTGCGTAACATTCAATCCTTCCGGCAGAACATTGCCAAAACATTGAATTGGCTGCAGTCCACCCTGCACCTTGACCATCCTGTCCACGGTTTTTAAAGCTCAATGCCTGTCCGTCGGCACTTACAATATCGAACAAAACTCCTGTTGCCCAACTGTCTTGTGCACCACTAAAACCACTTGCATTTACCGATTCGCACTGAACAAATGCATTTGGACCGACAGCACAAAAACCCGTTGAAAAATCGTGCACACCATTTTCGGCATAACACCGTAAAAACAGCGTTTGTTGCCCCATTGTAAAAAACGTATTCCTGCGTTGCCCGGCTATTTCTGAGATTGGCTCGGTTGATATACAATCTTCAACGGTAATGCGGCTACCGCTTTCGTAAATGGCCACTGCCGATCCGGCAAAATGACGAAACTTAACCTGACGTACCCAAACATCTTTGCAGTTTTCCATTGTTATGCCAAACCAACAATGATTTTCATCTTTCTGGTTCGTATCATTGTATTCCGATTCCAGCGTTAAATTTTCAATTCCAATATTTGAAATTCGTCCGGGCCAGGTTACCGAAGTAATTTTACCACTGCCATATTTTTCTTCAATTGAAGCCGTTAAAGGCGCATTCAGGGTAATTGTGTTTCCTTTTACCTGAACGATCTCTCTTTCCCAAACAATATCACGTTGTCCGGGTTTCCATCCCAGCCAACCTGTTTCTCCGCCAAAATCATTCATTTCGAGTTTGTCAATCCACGCTTTTGTCGATGGCCTGCGAATAAAAACAGATTCACCGGCGTGAAAATCATTTCCATTATCGACTTTTACCTCATATGAATTTACCGGAACGTATGAATTTAATATGGCAGTTGAATGTTTTGTTTTAAAATCTTTTTTACCAACTACCCGAATGAGTGTTTCTCTATTGACACCAGCAGCTTTTAAAATGGTTTTTTCGCCACTACCGCGAAGTACAATACCGGAAGCTGTAATTTTTAAACGTCCGGAAACCGAATAAATCCCTTCTTCGAAAAGAACAGCGCCACGAAATCCATCCGAATTAAGCGGTAGTCCGGCCACATAGTTGATGGCATTTTGGATATCCAGGGTTGCATCTGCACTCCTGTTTTCAACAACAACTTTAACAGGCACCTGAGGAATTACATCCTCAGATAAACGATACCCGCAATAAGAATAGTCAGGAATTTTGTTGCCCAAACTATCCGCTTCATATACAAGCTTATTTTTAACGTAACGAATGGAAGGCAAGTCATACTTTTGAGCAAAAACCACAGCAGGTATCAACAAAAAAAGAAGAGGTAAAATACATATTCTACCTTTTACAAGTAAGTTTTTGTTGAAGTTTAGGCTATACATTTTCTAATTCTTTTTCTGTTCTTCCAAACGTTTTTCCCAGTTCTCTCTTTCTTTTTGAAGGTCGTACCCGCGAGCAGAAAGGTAATTGTTTATTCGGCCTTTATACTTTCCAAACCACCCATGTTTATCCTTAGACGAACCGCCATCTATTGCATGCTCCCGTGCTTCCAGCAGCCAAACATAGATCTGCTTTTTTTCCTCGTCTGTCAGGCTGGGAACCATTTCTTGCATGGCTACATAAGTTACATTTAAAACATTGTAAGTTAGTCCATCCTTAATCTGGTCGATTTGTTCTTCGGTTGCAATTTGTTTCAACTGTGGACAAAAAGCAAAATGATGATCGCGAACCTTTAGCTCCTGCTCTGCTTTTCGAAGATCGATTTTGGCATCGCGTAATTCCTTATTATCGGCATATTCCTCACGAATTTTTGCTACATCTTCATTTCTGGCTTCTTCTGCATCGTTTAAAAAACGATAATGTTCAACAATAATATCGCGTACCTGAGTTTTTTCCTCCTCTCCGGCAAATTCAATTGCATCAACAATTTCATCCGCCCGCCCCGTTATTACTTTCGTATATTCATCTAAAGGTGCCTCCTGTTTATCCTGCGCACAGGATAAAACAGAAGTACCTACACTAAATATTAATAATAATAAAACTACTATTCCGGTCTTTTTAAACATTTCCAATTCAGTTTTACTTTTTACCTTATTTAATACTTTTTAAGCAATACATTTCTGTTATAAAACGCCGCCGTTTTTAGTTAAGGTATCAAAGTTATTTTCCAGATTCTTCCAATCTACTTTTTTAGTTGGGTCAATACCATTGATGTATTTTTCAATATTTGTATATCCGTCGCCGCTAAAATCTTTGTTGGCATCACTCGGATCATTCGGATCAAAACCCACTTTTTTATATTTTATTTCCCACTCATCCGGCATTCCATCTTTATCGGTGTCAACATACGGTTTTCCGTTGTATTCAGGATAGCCGCCAACTTGTCTGATATCAGTAATAATACCATTTTTGTACGAATCTTCAGGAAGTCTGCGGTGTTTAAATTTTGGAACATCTGAGTTATCCACATTTTCTACATATTCAGGAATACCCGTTTTTACGGTACGGCTAATTCGTTGATCCACTTCATCACGTTTTGGGAATATTGCTCCTGCATTCTTAAGTACAAAATCAAAAGCTTCTTCCGCAGAATAAATGGTCATGTAAGGCATTGGGTGTGGTCTGTTTACCCGAATGTATTTTGTAAACTCACCGGCATCTTCCATATTTTCAATTTGTACTCCACCATTCCAGTTGTCTTTACTTACAGCTTCATTTCCTTCGACTACATTGCCGTTCACATAAACCAGCCCGTACACTTTACGGCCATTCATTGTAAAACGCGATTCTGGTTTTAACATACGGTGTCCAACAGGTTGATCGGTTGGAGTTAGCGGACCCGGCTTGTAGTAATTATTAATCAAATTGTAACGTGCTGTTTGATCGCCACCGTCAACCGAACGATGTACCCAGTTAAACATTACGTTGTTTGCAAAATTAAAAACACCGTTCCAACCAATAGATGGATTCCTTCCGGTATTATTTGCCCATAGGTTACGCATAAATGAACAATTTTCGCCACCAATGGTACTTCCAAAAGCGTGATTCCATGTGTCCAGACCTTCCGAGAAAATTGAGTTCTGAATGGTAATGTTTACCGTTCCCATTTTTTCTTCCAGTTTACGTGGATCGGTTAAATACATGTGGCGGTATATCGACATGTTTTCGTCTAAACCCCAACTTGCCGAAATATGATCGAGCATAATGTTTCCAACAGGGTTTCCACCAATTGCATCATCACGACGTCCTACCCAGGTTTCGCCACGACGGAAACGCATGTGACGAATAATTACATCGTGTGTATTGATCCAAACAGTTTCTCCTGCAATACAAATACCTTTACCTGGTGCGGTTTGCCCCGCAATAGTTAAATAAGGTGCACGAATAATCAGCGGAGATTTTAGTTTTATAATTCCGGCCACATTAAATACTATTGTTCTGGCGCCACCTTGCTCACAAGCCTCTCGTAACGTACCCGGACCATCATCTTCAAGACTGGTTACGGTAAGAACTTTACCACCGCGGCCTCCATATGTATACATACCACCGCCTTCGGCTCCCGGGAATGCAGGAATTTCTGCCTGTGGTAAATCATACGGACGTTTTGCCCATGGAATGTAAGGTTTTCCATTAGCGGCATCTTCTTCAATGAAAGGAATTGCTTTCTCCCACATCATGTCGGAATGTGCACGTGCGTCGTTCATGAGTTTTTCCGATGCTTTTTTTACATCATCGGGTATGGTTGGATATTGGGCGAAACTTTTTTGTGTTACTGCCATTGCAGCGAGTACTGATACTATTAAGATTAATCGTTTCATGCTGTCGAACTATTTTTTATTTTTTGGTTTCTGAAAATTCTTTACAGGATTTTATCCCCGTCTGTATTATATTGTTTTTGTGTTTTTCATGTGAGTGCACTCACTTCATTCACAACACTTTTGTTCTACTTTTTTACTAATTTCTGATTGAAATACTGATTATCTGCCGAAACAGCTTTTACAAGATATATACCAGTTTGCAGGTGACTAATTGATATTGATTCAATTCCTGCAGGTTCTTCTATTGTTTTGAGTTTCTTTCCAGTAAGATCGTAAACTTCAACTTGTACAATCGCTTTTGTGCTGAGTAGTCTGAAAATTCCGGTACCGGGATTTGGATAAATCTCAAATTTTTCGTGATTTTTAATCGCACCTGCCGATACAACAAAGTCGTTTGCATTTAAAAAATTCTCCAGGTTGCTGTATCCGTTTTCAGCAATCAAGCGGCCATCGGTAATATCATTTGGGTCCAGATTATTTTCAAGTTCCCACTCATCCGGTATTCCGTCGTGATCTGAATCAACATATCCGTCACTTGAAGTTTTATATACGTCCCATGCACTAACAGAGTCTTGTTTATCTTCAGGCACAAGATTATTTTGTGTATCAATTATTCCGGAAGCAATTCCTTTATCAGGAGTAACCTGACCATCGCCGGTGGTAAATTGATACCGAACAATGTCAACACTTCCGTCTACCTCTCCAATTACACGTGTATCAATTACATCGCGGATTGGCAAGGTTGCACCTGCGTGTAATAAAACCGATTGTAATGCTTCATCTGCTGATTCGGTGTAGCCATCATAATCTTCAAGTACACCATCCGATTTTACCGCAACACCATCCGATTTAATATTTTCAATTCCACCCACATTATCACCATTCACACCCAACCAGTTGTCATTGGTCAGGTCAGTGTGATCTTTCATCGTGTTTCCATCAAGATACCATTCTCCGTAACCATCAACCTGAACACCACTTCGGTTGTACGAAGGTCTCGCAAAATAAACGCTGGAGCTGGTTGCCGGCCCTGGAATAAAGTAGTTATTAACTACATTGGTTTTACAAAATCCACGACCGTTTGTTCCTTCCCATTCGCCGCCATAAAACGCACCCGAACTTCCCCAGTTGTAATTCACATTGTTCCGGTAATCAACCAAAGCTTCAATGTCATTGTCGTTCGATCCATTAATACGTGGCATTCGCGAGTTGTGGTGTGCCAATAGATTGTGGTGATAACTTGCATATTCGCCTCCCCATTGTGTGGCGTATCCACGGGCACCTTTTTTATGAATAGAGTTGTATAACGATTCGCTGATGATACACCACTGCACAGTCGAATTTTCGTTACTC
The DNA here is from genome assembly GCA_026671195.1 of Draconibacterium aestuarii. Classification (GTDB taxonomy): domain Bacteria; phylum Bacteroidota; class Bacteroidia; order Bacteroidales; family Prolixibacteraceae; genus Draconibacterium; species Draconibacterium aestuarii. The sequence goes on from JAPOHD010000030.1 coordinate 45,774, forward strand.
GAAAAATGTGTGGTTTCTTCAATTGCCCAACTCATTGAACAGTGATCGATGATAAAATTACCGCCGTTCTCAATTCTAAATGCTGAGGTTTCCAATCCCAATTCATCACCGGGCCTGAAACGTATGTAACGGACAATTACATTATTTGATCCTGAAAAATTGACGGTTGCCCCACGAACACATATTCCATCGCCCGGGGCAGTTTGTCCGGCAACCGTAACATTATTTCGAGATACCCGAAGTTCATCTTTTAGATTAATTACGCCACCTACTTTGAATACAACAGTCAGGGGCCTTTTTACAGTTATATTTCCATAAACAGGATGTACAATAACTTCAGTTGCCTGCGAAAATGCCCAACGCAAACTACCTTCAATTGGATTTTCCGCATCATCTTCAAGTGTGGTTACTTCCACAACCCTACCGGTAGTTCCATCTCCGCGACCGCCAGTTGCAAACCTTCCATATCCTTCTGCTCCCGGAAATGCCAATTGTTGCGCATTTGCATAGAAACAACTAAAAAATATCAAACTTATTATAACTACTATTCGCCTCATTTCCCTATCCACATATTGAAAGTATCGCACATTTAGTGATACACACAAACTCACTTACTCCCCTATTCCTGATACTCGTTTTTACAACAAGCAACACTTAATATCTTTATAATTAATTACAAATACTATCCTTACTCTTTTTTATTCTGCCAAAGGATCGAAAGTACCGTTTAACCAACCTATCGTTTGTTCTACAGCAGGGCTTTTCTCAATTATAGATGTTGGTATTGCGAAGAAATCATACAATTCCAAATAATTGATATCTTGACTAAGTCCCAGATATATATCAAGATTTTTGTCTGATTGCAAGAAATATTGATTGGAACTTGTTTTATCGTTTAAATCGAGATGTCCATAATATAAGGCGCTATCGATGCGCATGTAACCAAAAAATGGTGATGATTCGTCTTTAATATCCAGATTCCATCCACTTTTAGCACTGTACGTAAATCCGGACCGCTGAGTACCATTAATTTTTTTTACATAGTCTCCCATATCTTCACGAAAGAGTTTACGACGCCGGATATCCCAGTAACGTTTGTTTTCGAATGCTAGTTCAACCTGACGCTCCACCATAATTATTTGTCGTAAAACATCTTGCGACACGCCATTTTCAATTCCATAAGTATTTCCATTCGATTCAATTCCGGCACGTTCACGTATCATTCGTACTTTCTCAAGTGCCTCACTTATACTACCTATCTCGTTTGCACATTCGGCAAAGTTTAAGAGTACTTCAGCGTAACGTAATTCAATCCAGGCTGTATTTGTTTGACTAATATCTTCGCGGGCAATTGATGGATCAGTAGCCTTTTTATTGTAGAACCCTGAATTTGGAACACGGTTCAATTCCTTGCTATTTCGAAATGTCCAAACATTAGTTTGTTCGCGGCCCGTCATATCCCATTCTGAACCATTGTATGCAACCGTAGCGTAAAAGCGAGGGTCACGGTTCTGCCAGTAATAGGTTTCATCATACCCCGACTCTGCATCGTTGGTTAATTTACCATTAGCCATTGGAAAAGCCGAAATTAGTTGCCAGGTTGGTGCGTACCCGCCATTTCCACCCCCGGAAGGTGGCCGTACACTATTTTCCCAGCCATTAACATAACCACTACCCGCAGCCAAACTAAAACGTTTGTAAATTATTGCTTCAACATTGTTTAAAACATTGGTAGTAAAAATTGTCGAAAAATTGGGATGCAAATCTCTTGGAACATTCATCTGGGCTAACAAATCGATGGCTTCTTTATTGGCATCGTAAGCACGTTGCCATCTGGCCTGGTCGTTACCCGGATTAAATAATGGACTAGCCCAGGTCAACAAAATCCGTCCTTTAAAAGCTGCTGCTGCTCCACTATTAATTCTTCCCAGGTTATCGGTTAACGACCAACTGGTGGGCAACAAAGTAATGGCCTCATCCAGATCGGCAACAATTTCGTCTACTGTTTCCGTAGCTTTGCTTCTTGGAACATTCAAATCGTCGTTATATGGATCCTGAACACTTTTGACAATTGGAATACCTCCATAAAGTTGTGCCATTTCCCAATGCCGCCAAGCTCTGAAAAATAAAGCCTGTCCTCTTAGCGGGTTTTTAATCTCATCGCTAAGCGACGATTCATCCAACCCTTCAATGGCAATATTAATACGTCTGATTAGTGCATATTTATCTTTGTGCATTACAGTTACTGCATTTATATCGCTTGCAGTAGTAAAACCGTACAATAATTTGGTATAACTTTCATCTGCAGAATAAGTTTCGTCGCTAAGCTGACTAAAGTTGCCAAAATATTTATCCGGCATGTTTTCGTTATACAAATTATTTACATATAATCCGGCCTGATCTTCATCTTCCCAAATTCCTTCATTTAAAACGTTCAGATCGTGTTTATCCAGAACGCTGTCGCACGAAACTGCAAACAAAAGGAAAGTTGATACACCTAAAACCAAAGGAAGAGATTTGATATATTTTGTTATGATCTTCATTTTAATTCATTTACTGGTTAAAAAATACTTTTCCTTAATTCGTTTAGATTTTAAAGTTAAGACCGAAACTAAATGTCCTTAACAACGGATATGTATTGTATCGTGCAATAACATCTTCCTTGTAATCGAACGTTTGAATAGGCGACCATAGGTTTGTTCCTACAAAATACACCCTCAACTCAGGAATACCAATTTTTCGGGAAAGCTCTTTAGGCACATTATATGAAACATTTACGTTTCTAAGCCGAAGCGACACAACATCTTTCATCCAGAAGGTAGATACCCATTGGTTTGAACCGGCATAATGCGGATTTGGATAGGCTGCATCAGGATTTTCCGGAGTCCAGAAATCGGCCCAAAAAGCGGGTGAATTTTTGGCAACCAAACCATCAGAGGTTTCACTTACATCTGGCACTGTTCGTGCCAGTTTATCAACCGCCTGGTTACGAATTCCATACTCCATTGTCCACAACAGCTTTATACGCAAATTCTTCCAGCCTCCCCCCATGTTGATACTGGTTGGTAACATATGCTTCCAGGTAAACTTATCACCTATACGTTCTACATATGTTTTATCGTATTCGTTGATAACGCCGTCAGGTTCAAATACTGTACGAGGCTCGCCGGCACCGGTATTACCCGGACGACCGATATCTTCAAATATTAAAGCCCCTAAACTCACCGGAGTTCCTTCGATCTGGTAGTTGTGGCCCCAAAGTGCCTGCCATTGGGCATTTAACTCATCCAGTTGTTCCTGGGTACGAATAATACCGTGCGAAATAAATCCTTCTTCGCGACCGGCAGCCGAAGTACTCTGTCCGATCGGATAACGAAAATCTTCAGGAAGATACTCGGTTGGCCGTTCAATCACCCGGTTGGTTCCGTATCCAAAAATCCCGCTAATATCGTAGTAAATATCTTTTGTAATTTTTCCGTGGTAATTAATTGACATATCATATCCCCAGGCTTCCAGCCTTCCAATGTTTTCTCCCGGCATCTGCCCCAAACCGGCAGTTTCAGGAAATTCAACAGTACGTTTATCAAGAATATCGTACTGATAGGTGTAATAGGCATCAAACGAAACTCCTATTTTACTATCCAAGAAACGCATATCCAATCCCAGGTTGTGCATCCGCGATTTTTCCCAGGTTACGCCGGTACTAACCACATCAGTTTTGCCGCCAATGCCAATACCTCCTACCGGAGCATCGCCTCCGAACAAGTAGCGGTCTCCTGTATTTTTAAGAGCATATTGCAGTTCATACTCGTAGTCACCCACTGAAGAATAACCAGTCAATCCCATAGAAAAACGAACTTTAAAGAAATTCATTCCGGGAAGATTATCTTTCATAAAATTTTCTTCAGATACTACCCAACCAATCGATGCGGAAGGGAACACACCGGCCCGTTCGCCAGGTGCAAACTTGGTAGTGGTTTCGTAACGAACTGCAGATTCGAACAAGTATTTATTTGCATATGAATAATTCAAACGGAACACGGCCCCCAGATCGCCACTTTCGTACATTGACCCGCTGGTACTTTTTGTTTGAAAGGCATTCTGAATTTCCAGACCGTATGTTTCAATGTTCTCGCCTCTTGCTTCAAAAGCATATCCTTCACCTTCCGACTGTTCGTATGTAAGGAAGGACGAAATATCATGTTTTCCGAAAGTGCGCGAATAATTCAGACTGATATTCAACTGGTAATTCTGACCAAAACCATAATTTTCGTTGATTCGATTGTTATTTGTAACCTCTCTTATCGGATCATCTATTAAATTTTCTCCCAATATATATTTGTAATCTTCACCTGCATTTTCAAACAAATAAAGATTATAAGGTATTAGATAATCTTTGTTGTAACTATGCGATTCCCTTCTACTATACGAAGCTGAAGCAACCAAACCTTTAACCATCTCACCAAGGTCGTACGACAAACGCATATTAACTGTATTTCCTTTATCAACCGATTGTTTATAGCTGTTAGTTTCAAACAGGTACAGTGGATTAAAATCAAGGTTATTACCCACCGGGTAACCGTTAATATAGGCCGGAATCCATGGCGGTGCCTGTAGTACCTCTTCAAAATAATCTTCCATGGTATTGCTACCCACACCAGAAATGTGAGGACGCTTGAAATCGCGATTATCCAGTGATATTGTAACGTTTGCTGTTAGTTTATCTGTCACTTTTGCATCCAATCCAAGGCGGTACGAATATTTTCCTACGCCCATATCGGAGAAGTTACCTTCGGTGTAATTGTAGGTACCTCCTGCAAAATATTTCACCCTGTCGGAACCTCCGGATAAATTTATAGTGTGTCGAGTAACCATCGATTGTTGCCAGGTTTCATCCAACCAATTAAAGTTCTGATTCTTCATGGCTTCCAACTCGGTTTGCGACATTACCTTCGCGTCAGCATCACCGGTATTTTCGTAACGGGCATTTATCATTCGTCCCAGGTCGTAAGCACTTAGCATTTCTGTTTGCGTGGTCGCATCTGCAATACCATAGCTACCCGAGTAACTTACTCTTAATTTTCCTTCTTTACCCCGTTTGGTTTTAATTAAAACTACACCATTGGCTCCTTTACTTCCGTAAACTGCTGCCGAAGCATCTTTCAAAACAGAAAAGCTTTCAATTTCCGAAGGATCCAACACATCAAACTCTTCCTGCGAAACCTCAAAACCATCAACAATATACAACGGTGCCGGGTCTTTTGCACCTTCTCCTGCATTTCCAAAAGTTGTTTCGGTTCGGATCCGGATTCGGGTAGATGCGCCCGGATTACCTGTTGGTTGCGCCGGCGATACAGAAACACCTGCCAACCTGCCTTCCAACAAATTTGTTAGATTAGTTACCGGTATATCTTCAATTTCATACGCAGAAATACTGGCAATCGATCCCAGCAGATTAGCCCTTTTCACCTCACCGTATCCAACTACCACTACTTCTTCGAGGTCGGTGGCATCAGATTGCATTTTAACATTAATTTCTTGTTTTCCATTTATCGGAATAATTTCCATTTTATATCCAATAAATGAGATTTGAAGGGTATCTCTTGAACTGGCAGATAGTGTATAGTTTCCATCGATATCTGAAATTGTTCCATTCAATGTATTTTTAATAATAATATTAACTCCGATCATGGGTTCTCCATTCTCGTCGGTAACAGTACCTGAAACCCGCGATTGATTGCCAGGTTGAGCCAAAACAACAGAAGCGAATAATAACTGGGCAATGAAGACCAGCAAGCCAATAATCCCGATCTTTAAGAATTGCCGTATTTCATTTCTTAATAATCTCTTCTCAAATATAGTTTTCATTGTTCCCAGTATTATAAATTAATAACCTTTTGCATAAAACTTAATCGTGTACCACAAATAACCTATTGCCAATACCAACTTATTTTATTACAACTTTTGCAGAATTCAGTTTTGAACCAACCTGCGCTTTAACAATATAAATTCCAACGGGATAATTTTCCATTGAAATACGTTCGGTATTTTCTTCCATTCGGACCAAAGTCCCGGTTACACTATAAACAGCAACTTTTGCGGGTTCAGAAATAATAATTTTCTTATTCGCACTGTAAATCTTCAAACTACTGTCTCTTATGTCGTCAATGGCAGTTGGAGGAGTATAAGTACCATATACTTTTAAATCGTGAATACGAACAGTTTGAATAGCGCCTTGTGGAGGTCTTGCTTCCTCGAAACGAAGGATTACATTGCTTGCATAAACACCGTCCTCCCAAGTCATACCATAAGCAGAAGGATCACAACGATAACCGTTAGAAGTTTTTACACCCGTGGTAATGTCTTTTGTAAAACTATATCCCCATAATTCACCCGGTTGATATCTTAAGGTATCCCAGGTTCCACGGTCGTCAATTGAGATTTTGCACATTGCTCCACGTTTGGAACCACCCGTACTTGAATGTGTCCATTGGATAACCTCAACAAAATCTAATTCGCGCAAATCAACCTCCAAATACCCTGGAAGTGTATGGATATCAGAATATGTGGTATCAAAACGGCTAATTTCAACAAAACCATCGCTTACATTTGGTGTTTGACCACCTGCATCTCTGAATGCATAAGCAGTGGCCCATTCAGGAGCAAAAGCACACTCATGAAAATCGTAGGTAACTTTACCACTGGAACTCCCCAGAATAGCAGTTTGTACTGTATCACTTTTGTAACCGGGAATAATGGTTATTCCATCATCAGCAAATTTATGCTCACTGTTTCCTTCATCAGGAGATGCATCGGAATGGAAAAATTCATATCCCTGAAAATTCTCGTTTACCACCAGAGGTTCACCTGGAGATAGCAATCCCCACGGAGTACCTGTTGTCAGATTTATCTGAGCATTAACATTTAAATTCCCCAACAGGAGAATTGCAAAAAATAAAGTAAAAATTTTAGTTTTCATAGTTTCACATTTTTATTATTAATATTTAGTTATGTACGTAATTCTTCACTGTCGGTTTTGCATTTTAGCTTGCTGCTTTAGTTTTAGCCAGCCATAATAAGTCAATGATTCATCAACCGGTTTTTCGTTAAACAAATAACTTGCAACTAATCCAACACTCATTAAAACAAGGTGACTATAAACGCCAATCATGTATTTATGATGGTTAAAATTCAGGTTTCCGAAATCAAGTATCAATATTCTATTTTCGCCTAAACCAACCGGAGTAGATGACAGTAACGCATATACTGTAAACAAAATACTTGCAATAATCCCGGCGTAAATTCCTTTTTTGTTTGCTTTACGACTAAAAATACCCAGCAAAAACATACCGGCAATTCCTCCTGAAAATATAGAGTAAAGTGTAAATATGATTCCCAAAACCCCTTGACCACCTGCATGTATATAAAACATAGCCACTGCAATGGCACCAATACCGGCAAGCACGATAAAAGTCCTGCTAAGCTGCATCTGCTTTTTCTCTGAAGTATTTGGGCGCCATCTTAAATAATAGTCTTCCAGGCAAATTGCTGAAAGACAATTCAGATCGGAGTCGAGACTGGAAAATGCTGCTGCAATTAATGCCGAAAGAATAAGACCAATTACGCCAACAGGCAATTTCGACATGATAAAAATTGGGAATACCTCATCGGGTCTGATATTTGCTGGCAATGGACTGCCTGTAATTTTATAATAAGCAAATAATGCAGTACCAATAAACATAAACAGTGCCCAAACAGGTACACTTAATAAAACGCCAATTAACGACGCCTTTACTGCCTCCTTATCGGATTTTGCGGTTAAATACCTTTGAATAATAGTTTGGTCGGTTCCGTATTTCTGAATGGCATAAAAAATACCATTCAGTGCCATTACCCAAAAAGTCAGATTTACAAATTCCAGGTCGAATGGCCCAAAACCAATCCGGCCGTTTTCCATAGCTACCTGCCAAATTGCTCCTGGGCCACCTTCCACCGAAAACAGGATGATGAGTAAAGAAACAACTCCACCGACAATAAGCATAAAACCCTGAATAACATCAAGCCAGATTACAGCTTCGATACCACCAATCAGCGTAATTAAAACCACAACAACACCAATAATAAGTACAATATTGACTGTGCTAAAACCAGTCATCCCGGATAAAGCAAGCGAAATGAGATAAAATACGGTTCCCATTTTTGCAAAATGGTTAAGCACAAAACCTAGCGAAGCATATAAACGTGCAATAAAGCCAAATCGCTTCTCAAAATATTCGTAAGCACTTAAGCGAATAACTTTTCGGAAAAGGGGGACAATAATTCCAACGATAAAAACAAGAACCAAAGGAACCATTAATCCCTGAACAAGTCGAATCCAATTTGAAGAGTAACCTTCGCCGGGATAAGCCAAAAAAGTTACACTGCTTATCAGTGTAGCCAAAATTGACATTCCAATTGCCCACGATGGAATTTTACCACTTGCTTTAAAATAATTGCCGGTGTCTTTCTGCCGTTTTGAAAACCTTAAACCAACGGCTATAGAAACAACAAATGTTGCGATTATTATTGAATAGTCAATTATATGTAAAGAAACAGCTTTATCCATTATTTAATTTTATTTCACCTGTACATTATTAAAACTTATATTCTTCGGCCATGAATAACTACCGGGCTTGGTGGTAATACAAAGTTTTGGATATTCATCTACTTTCATTTGTATTATCCCGAATGCAAGCTCTCGACAAGGATATAATTTCGCTATTTTTAAGGCGCCCAATATTTCAGAAGTAGTAGCTCCGCCTTCGATAAATAAATCATCAAGTTCTACACGCAACATCACCTCTTTCACCAACCTGGCCACAATTTTTTTGACTCTTATGGCAATTCCGCCCTCGGAACTCTTATTATGTTCAATCGAAATTATAACTTTTTCTCCGTTTTTTAAGCTCTCTACAACTTCATTTACCCAACTTTTGAAATATTTTTGGTTAAAATCCTGATTATTATAAATCTCTACGGGCATATTTTTGGTTACAATTCCAAAATCGTTCAACCATTTGAAAACCTCTTTACTTTTTGGGAAAGTACTGCCTGAAATCAAAAGAGTTTTATCACCTGTATAAACAGTTCCTATTTGTTTTTCGGCCTTTGCTACAAATTGTTTGCTAAGAATTACATCGAAGAAACCTGAACCTCCTGCAGCTATAGTGGTTTCATCTATTTTCAAAGCCCATTTATTCATCTCATCGCTGTCGGTAACATTGCCAATTATTAGTCCTTTTTCAGGCAATCTGTCATCAACAGACAACGAAAATACTTTGTGAGCTTTTCTTCCAATAATGTCAACTGCAGACGATGATTTTACAGGAAAATCAGGATCATTTTCAAAATGTGTTTTGTTTAACGGAACTGAATCAATGGTATAAATACCATCCCTTATTCTTCTTCCGAGAAATGGATTTCCGGCTACAATAATACTGCGACTTTTATTTGAAGAAATCATTTGAGCAACTAACTCATCGGCTATATTACCACGAAGAACAGAGTCCAGTTTTTTATAAATAAATTGAGGTCGTAACGGAACAAGTTTTTTAGTTATTTTTTTTATCTCATTTGACGCTTCTTCAGCTTTCAAGGAACGAGTATCGGTAGCAACTATTAACAAATCAACATCTGAAACAGATTTTACTTCTGTTTCAATGCGCACCTTCAATCCATATTTTAATCCTATCCCCCCTATTTCAGCAGCACCAGTAAAGTCATCTGCAATAACTGCAATCATAGTCTCTTCTTATTAAAATTAATTGTTGTAGAGTTTTACTGCATAATTAATTGCATAAAGCAAGGCTTCCGGGCTTGCAATCCCTTTACCTGCAATTTCAAAGGCAGTTCCATGGTCGACTGATGTTCTGATGATTGGCAATCCCAAAGTGATATTTACACCTTTAACACTTTTCATCTTTCCAATGTCGTCGTCCCATACAAAACCCATTAATTTAAAAGGAATATGCCCCTGGTCGTGATACATGGCCACACAACCATCGAACTTTCCTCCCGCTGCCAACGCGTATAAGGTATCAGGAGGAATCGGTCCTTCAACAATAAATCCACGCTCATTTGCCTCCTTAACAGCAGGTATTATTTCTTTTATCTCTTCGTCGCCAAATAATCCCTCATCACCGGCATGCGGATTTAATCCGGCCACACCAATTCGTGGAGAATTAATCCCGAGTTTTTTTAATCCCTCGTTTAAAATCTGGACAACATCGAGTATTCTTTCTTTTTGAACAAGGTCGCAGGCTTTTCGTAACGAAACATGTGTACTCACATGAATCACCTTTAGTTTTTCGTCGGCCAGCAACATGGCATATTTGGGCGTATTTGTATAATGCGCATAAATTTCGGTGTGTCCAGAAAAATGATGTCCGGCATTATTAATTGCTTTTTTATTAATTGGATTGGTAACCGTTCCATCCACCTCACCGTTTTTCGCAAGTTCGATTGCTTTTACAACTGACCGAAAGGCAATATCGCCGGCAGTTGATGAAATCTGACCGTATTTTATGTCTTCAGGATTGTGAATTTCCAAATTGAAAACATCAATTTCTCCAAATTGAAAACCAGCTTCTGTAACATTATTTATTGAGTTTACTTTTAATCTTGAGTTTAATTCTTTCACAATGCGCGACATTATTGCTGCACTACCAATCAACAATGGACGGCACAAGTTGTAAACCGCCGAATCGGAAAAAGCCTTAACCGCAATTTCGGGCCCGATTCCTGCCGGGTCGCCCATTGTAATAGCTAATATTGGTTTTTTATTGCTCATTTAATTACACTTATATTTTCGATTGCTTTCTGCATCTGTTCTATATATGCTGCTTCTTCCTCCTTTTTCATTCTCAGCATTGGAGGTAAAACTTGTGTACCACATATTCCTTTTATCGACATTAATGCTTTCATTGCCGGAATAGACTTGCTCACATTTCTTCCGGCCTGGCAATACGAAGAGATAGTATTGGTAAGTTCTTGAATTTCTTCAGCCTTTTGTAAATTTCCTGTAACGGTTTCAATTATAAGCTGATGATATATCTCCGGCATCAAGTTTCCCATGCTTGGTACTATTCCATTTGCCCCCCTGCTCATTCCAAAAACCGACAAAACAGCAGATCCAACCAAAACCATAAAATCATCACGATCTTTCCATCGTTTTAATGATTCTTCCAACCTGGCTTTATCATTTTCCGAATCCTTTATACCAATAATGTTAGCATGATGACTTAAAGTTTCCACCACATCAAGAGGAATAGAATGGTGTGTTGTCATTGGAATATTATAAACAAACAAAGGAAGAGGCACACTATCAGCCAGTTTTTCAAACCAGTTTAGCATTTGAGCAGCGTCTGAAGGATAATAGTTTGGCACTGTTGCCACCAAAGCATCCACTCCTAAATCGGCATACCTTTTCCCATCCTCAATCGATGTAAAAATTGAATTACTGCCGATTCCGGCCAACAAAGGCTGTTTTCCGTCTAACGCTTTTAGTGTTATCTTTATTAATTCAACTTTTTGTGCTGTAGAAAGCGAAGGAGCTTCGCCTGTAGTACCCAACACAAATGGTTTTGTTTCATTTTCAACAAATGATTTAATTATGGTATTTATCGCTTCCCCATCAATGGAAAAATCCTCCTTAAACGGACTCACCATTGGAACAATAACACCCCTGTACTTTTCTTTCAATTCCATAATTATATAGCTTTCGTATAAATAAAAATGGCATCTGACATTGAAACATCGCGCACGTTGTTTTTTAGTAAGCGTTGTATTTTCATTGCCGACCGCGCCATTTCATCTATTTCAATATTCTCAATATTTAAATCAGACAAACGACCGGGAATACCAAATCTTTGCATCATCGTTCTAATCATTTCGATTCCCTTTAATGNGCAGTTTCTTTATCAGACAAACCTGCCTGAATACCTATTGCGCGTGCAACATTTGCATATTTCGGAATAGCTTCTTCTAAATTAAATTCCATTACAAATGGCAGCAACAAAGCATTTGAAACACCGTGCGAAATCTTATACTTACTTCCCAACGGATAAGCAAGTGCATGCACTGCCGCCGTATTTACAGGTCCTAAACACATTCCACCATACATGCTTCCCATAGCTACTTTTTCGCGCGCTTCTATATTATTTCCATCAGCAAAAGCATTAGGAAGGTTCTTACCAATTAACTTAATTCCTTCCAAAGCAAGCAAATCGGTTATGGGATGTGCAAATTTGTTTACATACGCCTCGATACAGTGTGTTAATGCATCGAGCCCGGTAGCAGCCGTAACAGCCGGGGGCACTCCAAGAGTTAACTCCGGATCGATATAAGTTGCATCGGTTACCAGAGCCGGGCTAATTACCCCAATTTTTAAATTACTTTCCGGATCGAAGAAAATGGCATTAGGCGACATCTCGCTTCCGGTACCGGAGGTGGTTGGTAAACAGGCCAGGTAAGTCTCTCTTTTCAACAGTGAATTATCGGCAATAATTTCGCGAAGACCTGTTGAATTATTTAAAGTTGCCGCAACCAGTTTAGCTGTATCTAAAACGCTGCCTCCTCCTATTCCAACAACACTGTCGGCTTTAAATTCACGCGCTTCAATTAAAATATTCTGATAATCCTGAAATAAGGGTTCAGCTGCAATAGTGTCGTTAACACAAATGGTTACACCCAACAATGTAAGCTTTTCAAGTTCTTTCTCAACCTTATTTTTTAAAGCCGCAATGGTTAAAACATACAACCTTTTGTAACTGGTTTTTCCAAAATCATCTACAAACCTCGCAAAACTCTTGTTTCCAAAGACTACTTTCGAAGGATTCTGGGCAGTAATATTACCAATACGTTTGTCAGCCATTCTAAATTTAGTTACTTAAACACCGGTGATTTTCGATTCCACCAAAACAATGGAACAAATGTAAACGTTTTCATTTATTTACACAAGTATTTACAACGTTTTAAGAGTACTTAATAAATTTATTAATGTAAACGTTATCTCCAAGTCGATAAACCTTTATTTTTTGCGATTTTTACAGAATTGAAGAATGTTTAAAAAGCCAGAAAAAGGTGGAGCGGTTTCCCACTCCACCTTAAAAATTTTATCTGTTATTTGCTTATTTTGAAATATTCAATTTGCCTTTCGCAACATTTTGGCCTACCTCCAGAACATAAATATACATTCCTTCGTTAAGACGTTGCGTATTAATTTCAATTTCGTTGATACCCACACTGAATCGTTCTCTGGTTGAGACGTCAATTTTCTGGCCCATCATATTGAATAACGACAAACTAACCTCTGAAGATTCGGTTAAAGTAAATCTCACTTTCGCATGGTTTTTAGCCGGATTAGGATAAACAAGCACATCGTTTGCTACTTCAATACGACTTACACTAGTTGTGCCACCTGCTCCAAGCACCCATTCTAACGAACGTTCAACAAGCATATTAAAATCGTTAGTTGCTTCATCTAATCCTTTTGCATTTGCAACAAAAAGCACAATACGGTTGTCAGTAGTTTGGCCGGAAGCACCTAATGCAGTTCCTCGGGGTATAGCCCATAACATTGGATATGTAATCTCAACATTCTGGTTTTGCCCCAATGCAATTGCTCCTGGTACATCCACAGTAAGATCAATACCCCAAGCATAAATATCACTGCTTGCCGCTGCTGCCGACAAAGACACTACCTGATCAACCGCTAATTCTTCGGTAATATAATGCGTGTTATCAAGAACTTTCATTTCCATATTCTCAAGACCTGCAACTCTGCTTTCCTGAAAATTTGCATCATCTGTCAACCAACCCCATTTATTTGTTTTTACCCCAAAACCTTCCATAGAAACCAATGGAATAGGATATCCATCTTCTTTACCAAAAGCAACAACATTACCTGAGCTTGATGACTCTCCAATTATCAGAGCTTCGTATTTAGAATAGTCATATCCTGCAGCAGCGATATCATTATCATCAACATATTTTACATCGTAGCCTGCCTTCATTAAGTAATCAACCAATAGCGAATCGCTGGGCTCCATTGCATCGGCTGCACCTGCTCCTGCATACAATAAATAAGTTGTAGTGTCTTCGTAAACCCAACGTGGATCACCAAGCCCCCATCCAGCAACATCTTCTCTCATCATATTGAAGTTACCATTCATTGGATCTACCCACAATTCTGCTGAAGAAAAATCTTTCTTATCACTTCCCAATCCTGGAATTGAATCACCAGAATACGAGAAGTCGCTTGTTACAATCGTTTGACTAACTGAGAATGGAGTAGATACTGAACCATCAAATCCTCTAAATGTATACTTATCTTCATTGTCCATATCCCAACCATGACCGAAGATACATTTCTGAATAGTTAAGCCATTAACAATAAGATTATGTCCATCTCCTTGATCATATCTCATAAATTGACGACCAACATCAGGAACCTCAAAGAAAGTACAATTGATTATTGAAACCGATTGTGAATTTTCTTTGCTTCTAATAAAATACTGGAAACGAGAGAAAGTAGAATTTTGAAGCATAATATTATTTACGGCACCACCACTCTTATCCATGGTCAGTAATCCATACCCCTGAATGCTGTCCATAACGCAATCATAAACAGTATAATTATTAATAACTGAAGGATTGTCCTTAATACGAACCACTCCACGTAACGATTTAACCTCGCAGGATTCGAACAATAAATCACCAATTGTACTTTGCTTACTGACATTCATTACGTAGTTATCTCCAAAGTCACCGAAAAATTTAAGATTTCGGAAAATAATATAATCAACAGAAGAATCGGCCACCATATCAAAATTTTTGCCATATCCTTCCAAACCAGTTGCTCCACAATTAACAAGTGGTTTCATTTCTGCATCAGGATCACTACTTGTAAACTCCATTGATTTATCAAAAGCATAACCGCCAATATAATACATTTTGCCAGGTGCAAGAACGATCTGCGCATCTGCGGGGACACCAGTTAATGTATCTTTTAGAATGTATCCATCTTCTACGTCTGTCAAGTCAATAACATTCGAACCGGTTCCTTTAATATG
This sequence comes from Draconibacterium aestuarii, assembly GCA_026671195.1. Classification (GTDB taxonomy): domain Bacteria; phylum Bacteroidota; class Bacteroidia; order Bacteroidales; family Prolixibacteraceae; genus Draconibacterium; species Draconibacterium aestuarii. The sequence continues at coordinate 60,884 of JAPOHD010000030.1, forward strand.
TGCCTTATAAAAGATTCGGGCTCCACAATCAATCTCCAAATTACAATAATAAGTAACAGCTTCCGGCGTAGCCTTAAAAAAGAACATCAGGTCGTCATCTGTAGCTTCTGTAGAAGCCGCAATTTCGATACCCTGATTTGACCATTCCATGGTTCCCATGTCAAGCGTAGCAGGTGTTAATGTGTATGGAACCTCAACAGTATAATTACCATTTCCATCATTGGCCATTACACCCAATGTATCAAGAAATGTTAGTTTTTTATTAAACTTATCACCTTTCCCATTAACGTATAAATTATCAATTATTTTTAATGCTGATAAACGCCCTTTTGTTTTTAATGGCATCGCAAACAGAGTTTCTTCACCAACTACACCAGTAAAAGGATCTTCTGCATTGTTATCGGTCGCGGGTTCAACCCAATATGGTACATTGTATTTCACGACCATATTATCAATAACAATAGTAGGATCAAATTTATCCTTTGCCATTTCAGTTCCAGTTCCTTTTGTCTTTAACCAAAAATAAACTTTTTTACCAGCAAAAGCTGAATACTCCAAACCAACTGCTTCAGCCAGTTTAACCATTTTTTTACCTGACCCTGTAACATAAAAATCAGAAATAGTATTCACAATTTCAGTTTCGCTACCCACTGCAACAACTAGATCATAACTAGCTGTTGCGCCGGTATTACCTTCATCATAAGTATCAATTTCAAATTCAATATCGGAAGCAACATCATATCCTTCAAATTTATAATGAAATCCATACTCAACCCTTTTGTACATGCCTGGATGAACGCCAAGACCCTGATTATCTGGATCTCCCTCAATATCAAATAAACAAGCTGAAGGTTTCCAAATTACGTTATCTTCCACTTTTGCAGAATCCGCAGTACCTTCATATTTTTCGGCCCATTTGTCAAAAATTGCTATCATGGAATCGATACTCTGCATATGTACCGCATTATCATTTCTGTTCCATCCTCTAAGTTTAAAATCTTCATTATTGACAGCTGGAGCATTTGCACTATCAGCAACATAAACCAATGCCTGCATTCCTTTCTGAGTTCTACATTTTTCAAACTTAATCCCAATAATTCCATCTGCCACAGACCAATTACTGCTATTCCTACTTGTATTAAAATGCACAAGAAAAGTAGCTACGTGTGTTTCAGTATCTGTCTCAAGAGATTGCCCGATATTACTATCGCTCCTAAAACTGTACTGTGCATGTGAATAACCTGCAATAAAAATAAAGCAAGCCATCATTAACATTTTTAAAGTAAAAATTTTCTTCATAAGTAATTATTTTTAAGTTTCACAAAAATTAATCTAGTTTCATTAAAAGTATCGTTTACACATACTATTATTCTGTTGTTTAGTTACTTAAAATCATTATATTTTCCATTATTGTTAACGTTTACATTAATATCTATTATTATAAACAGCGGATCAATCAATTTACTATTAGGAGGAACTACGCTCTATAAGCTGAGTATTTAAGGTCATCTGAATACAAGATCGCTCCGGATCCTGAATACGTTGTATTAAAAGTTCTACTGCTCTTTTTCCAATTTCAATTGCAGGTTGCCGAACCGCAGTTAGAGGAGGATTTAACGAACTGGACCACTGCATGTCGTCAAATCCTACAATAGCAATATCTTCAGGAATTCTCAATTTCCTTTTATGAATCGTTTCCAAGGCACCTAAAGTAATCAGGTTATTCCCTGTAAAAATAGCGTCAGGAGGATTGGTCAATTTCAACAATTCCTCGCACAACTCAACACCACTTTTATGCTTCGAATCTCCAAATCTTACCAGTTCTTTTTCAAACGGTATTCCATTTGCTTCCAAGGCTTTCCTATAGCCTTTTTCTCGTAACAAACTGGATGGAATTTCCACTAATCCGGCAATATATGCTATACGTTTATACCCTGATTTTATTAAGTAATCAACTGCTGTAAATGCTCCGGTAACATTATCAACCAAAACAACATCAACATTCGAATCTTTTAATCCACGATCGACACATACAACAGGCAAACCATCCTTCACCATTTTCTTTAATAATGGATCATCTTCACGCGCTGGAGCCACGATCAATCCATCGATTGCCTCTGATTGTAAAATTTCAAGATAGAGTTTTTCCTTTTTTTCGTCCTGCCCAAAATTACACATGATTATTGCATAATTATTATTGTAGGCTAACTCCTCGATGCCACGCAGTACATCAACATAAAATGGATTTTCAATATCGGGAATAAGAACACCTAAAAGATTACTAGAAATACTTTTCGAACGTAACCTTTTAGCCACTCGGCTGGGTTGGTATTTTAAGTCTTTAATTGCCTTATTAATTTTTGCTCGCGTTGCTTCGTTTACATTTCCATTGTTATTCAACACTCTTGAAACGGTGGCTATGGAAACTCCTGCTCGCGTAGCAACATCATTCATACTAGCCATTTGCAATCTAATTTTAGTTTATAGGAAATAAACTTAATCTTTTTATCTTTTAGTGATGCAATGTAAACGTTTTCATGCAGAAATAAAAATATTTTTTCATTAATTTTAATTATCACCTTCACTACGAATCCACCAAACCCCTTAATAAACAACATACACAGAAGGCCATAATACTTTTCAACAATTTTCAAACAGCTGAGCCATAAATTTGATATTTTATGAAAAACTTTATCTATTTGAATATATTAATGATAACGTTTACATTTTTTAAATTTTCTTTGTACTTTTGAAATCCACGTAAAAACTAAGAATGAGGCAAATCTATACATATTTCATAGTCTGTACTTTGTTTTTTTTGTTTGCAAATTCATCGTGTATAGAAAAATTAGATAAAAAAACATCACCCAACAACTCCTTCCACAAAAGAATTGATTACCAAACATTTCTAAATCCAGATACAGAATTTCGCTCGTATCCCTTTTACTCTATCAACGATTCATTAGAGGAAAACGAAATTAAAAACCAAATTCACGGGTTTAAACAGGCCGGTTTTGGTGGTTTTTATCTACATAGTCGCCTTGGCTTAATTACAGAATTTTTAAGCGACGACTGGTGGAAAGTTATGGGTGCAGCCGTAGACGCGGCAAACGAAACGGGATTACAGGCCATGTTTTACGACGAAGATAAATGGCCCAGTGGATACGCTGGAGGAATTATTCCGGACATGAGCGAAAAATACCGGGCAAAGTGTCTTGCCCGCCTCGATAAAAACACTCCTTTTCCCCCGGGATCGGAATTAATAAAACAAGACGACACATACAACTATATTATATACACTGCCCAATACGGTTATGACATTTTTAACGGAACCTGTTATGTCGATCTGTTCGATCCTGAAGTTGTAAAGCAACTTATAAATGTGTCGTACCAACCTTACGCCCAAAAGTACAAAGCAAAGACACCGGATTATACATTTGCGATTTTCTCGGATGAGCCACATATCCATGCACGTTATTTCGATAAAAGCACGCCTAACCGCGGCGTACTCTCCTACTCTCCCTGGCTCGAAAAAAAGTTTGAGGAACTTTACGGATATTCATTGCGCGATAAATTAAACCTGCTTTTTGAAGAGAAAGAAAACTGGCGAGAGGTGCGGATGCAGTACTACAGAGCGAAGCACTGCAGTTTGAAGAGGCTTATACCAAACAGATTTCAAAATTTGCTACTGAAAATGATTTTGATTACACGGGGCATTACTTAGGTGAAGATGTATTAGAAAAGGTGCGCGACCGAATTGGAAACTCAATGCTTCATTACAGAAGTATGCAGCAACCCGGCATGGATCATTTGGGACTTTCCATTGCAAACCGAATTTTAACGGCAAAAAGTTTAAGCAGTGTTGCCAATCAATACGAAAAAAAGAAACGTTTAAGTGAACTCTTCGGAATTAGCGGACAAAACATGAATTTCGAGGATCGAAAATGGATTGCAGGGTGGCACAGCATTTTAGGCGTCAATCATTTTTGCCCGCACCTTACTTTATATAGTATGAAAGGAGCACGCAAACGCGACTACCCTCCCACCTTTTCGTACCAACAACCCTACTGGAATTACAATAAAAAAATTGAAGATTACCTTGGCCGGATTTCCTACGCTACAACGGTTGGAAAATACAATCCACAAATTCTTGTAATTAATCCATTGGAAAGTGAATACATAAAAGGAAGTAAGGATGGAGAATTTACTTCCGGAATAAATGCAGTGCTCGAAATTTTACAGGCCAACCATTACGACTATGACATTGGCGACGAACAAATTTTGGATGACACGGCAAAAATTAAAAAAGCGGAACTGAAAGTTGGCGCAATGTGTTACAAACACGTTGTTCTGCCCGATATGATTTCCATTCGTCAGTCAACTTTAAATCTGCTTACTGAATTGCACAAAAACGGTGGATTAATAATTAGTACAGGCCGTTTTCCAATGTTTGTTGATGGAGTGGAAGATGAGGTTCAGCTTGCTGAGTTCAAAAAACGGGTAGTAAACAGTTCACCTGAAGATTTTGAAAATTCTCTTCTGAATAAAATTTCTCCGAATGTTTTGATTTCGGGTGAAAACAAAGAAAAAATTTGGTCGCAAACCCGCACTACACAAAATGGAAAATTGCTTCAGTTGTACAATACATCACACACCGAATCAATTCAATTTGAAATAAAAGCTGAATTTCCGGGCAAAAATGTGGTTTTGTGGGATCCAAGTCTGGCAAAGTGTTTTAAGCTCGAACCTAATAGTTCAGGAAGTTACGATATTGAAATTGCCTCATCGTCTAATTTATGGGTAACATCGGGAGAATTGAGCAAAAATGCCATAATTGAAGGAAACTACATTCTACCCCATAAAAACCGGGACCTGATTACACTGAAAAAAGACTGGTCAGGGAAACGCCTTTCACCCAATGCACTTACAGTGGATTTTGCCAGCTACTCAACCGACAAAGGCAAAACCTTTAGCACATCGGAACCTGTTATCGGAATTTTCAGCCGTTTGTCCGATCAGCATTATTATGGCGATTTAATGCTTAAATACGAAGTGCGAATTGATGATCTTCCTGCAGCATGCAAACTGGTATTGGAACAACCCAAAATGTACAATTCCATAAAAATTAACGGAAAAGATTTTGAATTTAAAAGCGATGGTTTTTATATCGATCACACCTTTGAAACTACAGAGGTTTTAAGTGTTTTAAAAGAAGAGCGCAATACAATTCAACTTGAACTGGACTTTGAACCGATTGATGCAGCAAACAAAGATACAAGGAAACGTTACGGCACTGAGATTGAAAGCATTTACCTGATTGGTGATTTTGGATTAAAGGCTTTTTCGGATAAGGAAAAATACGAAAGTTACGATACTCAAAAAAACCGCACAGGTGATTTCCAGCAAAGGCCGGTTCGGACTTTTACCGGTTTTGCCATTTCAAAAGAAAAAACATCGTTTGGAGGTTCGCTGGTTTTTGAAGGTTATCCTTTTTATGCCGGAGTTTTTGAATTAAAACAGAGCTTTAACATTGCAAAAAAGGAAACGAATAAAAAATATTTTCTGGAATTACCCAATTGTGAAGCCATCGTTTCTCTTGTTACAATCAACGGACATCAAACCGATTCGTTGGTTTGGACACCTTTTACAACCGACATTACTGAATTTTTAGTTGACGGTGAAAATGAGCTTCAAATAACGCTGATAAATTCGCTTCGTAATTTGCTTGGGCCACACCACCACAAAGGAGGAGAACTTGAAAAAGTTGGACCCAAAAGTTTTACAGGAGCCGGCGGTTTTCCAGATGGAAGAGGCGAATCGAACTGGTACGACCTGCGTTTAGAAAATAAACCAACAGCCATTTGGACCGACACATACAATCACATACCATTTGGATTTGTTGAACAAGTTAAGATAACTACTAATTAAAATACGATGCATCAAAAAGCACCTTATCTTTTATTCATTTCAATTTTATTTTTGAGCGGTTTTTCGTGCAAAACGACTAAAACCGAAACTCCCGAAAAATGGAGTATAAAAATGGCCGATGCCGTTATGCAGCGATATGACACGCTTGCCTATTACAACGGAAGAACACGTGCCGGCTGGTCGTACGATGTCTCTTTGCTGGGGGCTGCTATTGACAAACTGGGTGACACTGATCCAAAATATTCGGCCTATTTAAAAACTTTTATCGACATGTTGGTTGACGAAAATGGCCACATTGAACGCTACGAGATGGATAAATACAACATCGATTTAATTCGCCCGGCCACTACCCTTTTTACGCTGGCCCAAAAAACCGGCGAAGAAAAATACAAAAAAGCCATTCCGCAGTTTGTCACTCAAATGGAAAGTCACCCGAAAACCCAAAATGGCTGTTACTGGCACAAATTGCGATATCCTTCGCAGGTTTGGCTCGATGGAGTTTACATGGGCCTACCTTTTCTGGCTGAATATGCAAAAGAGTACGTTCAGCCACAGTGGTTCGACGTTGTAACACATGAAATCAGTACGGTTTATGATGTAACACTCGATGCGAAAACGGGACTTTTATACCATGCCTGGGATGAAAGCAAGGAACAAAAATGGAGCAATCAGGAAACCGGTCAGTCGCCCCATTTCTGGAGCCGTGCTATGGGCTGGTATGTAATGGCAATTGTGGATGTACTCGACTTTTTACCCGAAGAACATCCCGACCGAGCAGAATTAATCAACATTCTAAAAAAAACACTCGACGCTTTAATTCAGGTACGCGACCCCAAAACCGGAGTTTGGTACCAGGTTCTTGATCGTGTTGGCGAAGACCGAAACTATCCGGAGGGATCAGGAACGGCAATGTATATTTATGCCATGGCAAAAGGAGCTAAAATGGGCTACATCAATAATTCGTATCTGGAGCTGGCCAATGCTGCTTTCGATGATATGCTTAAAACCTTTGTGATAACTGATGATGACGGAATGCCCAGCATGGTCAATATTTGCGGGAGTTGTGGTTTGGGAGGAAATCCATACCGAGACGGATCATATGACTATTATGTTACCGAAAAAATTGTAAAAAACGATACAAAAGGAGTTGGCCCGTTTATTTTGGCGGCCATTGAACTCGACCGCTAAACAACACTTACATTCATGCAAAAATCAATCCTTTTGAAGTCTGGCTTTTTTATTCTGCTGGTAGTAAATACTACCTTCCTTTTTGCTGAAAGTCAAAAAATTCTGATCAATGAATTTATGGCCATTAACTCAACTATTATCACCGACGAAGATGGCGACGACAGCGACTGGATTGAATTGTTTAATCCGGGAGAAGAAGATGTAAATTTAAAGGGATGGTTTCTTACAGATAAAACCGATAATTTACAAAAATGGGAGTTCCCTGAAATTACAATTGAATCGGGAAAATACCTGCTTGTGTTTGCATCCGAAAAAAAACGGGATGATCCGGTTGGTGAATTGCACACCAATTTTAAACTTTCAGGCTCCGGCGAGTTTCTGGCCATTGTGGAACCCGACGGAACAATTTCGCACTCGTACGGTGAAATGTATCCGGCACAACGCGAAGACATTTCGTATGGGATTTACCAGGGACAAGTGGTATTTTTTGATAAACCAACACCCGGAGCCCAAAATATTCTGGGAAATCTGGTTCAGGCTCCGCAGTTTAGCAAAACCCGTGGTTTTTATGATGCACCTTTTCAGGTAACACTTTCGGCTGTTGGCAGCGGAAATAAAATTTATTATACAACCAACGGCACACGTCCTACCGCTGAAACAGGCACATCGTATACAGGTTCAGTAAACATTACCACTACCACCCCATTAAGTGCGGTTGCTGTTAATTCTGAAGGAGTAGCAAGTGAGGTTATCTCGCACAGCTATTTTTTCATCAGCGACATTGTAAAACAATCAAACACCCAATCAGGCTATCCGGCAACCTGGGGACCATTAAAATTTGGTGCCGGCAATGCCCCCGCCGATTACGAAATGGATCCCCAAATATGTAACAGCAACGATTACAAAAATTTGATGGACGAAGCATTAACCTCCATTCCTACTCTTTCGGTTGTTACTAATCCTGGCTTTCTTTTCTCTCACGAGTTAAATCAGGTAAGCGGCGGAATTTATATCTACACGGGAAATACCGGGCAAGGTTATGCCGGAAAAGATTGGGAACGCCCCGCTTCTGTGGAATATTATGATCCGGCCAACAACAAACAGTTTCAGGTAAATTGCGGCTTGCGATTACACGGTGGCAACAGCAGAATTCCGGACAACAGCGCCAAACATTCGTTTCGTTTATCATTTCGAAGTATGTATGGCCCTTCAAAACTGAATTACAATCTGTTTGATGAAGAAACAGCTACCAATGAATTTAACTCGCTTGTACTGCGTGCCGGATACAATTATTCGTGGATGACAAATGTTCCGGGTTCAAGAAGAAATGCACAATTTTTACGCGATCCTTTTGCAAAGGGCGCACAGCGGGCAATCGGACAGGTATCAGCACACGAACGCTTTGTTCACTTGTACTTAAATGGTATATACTGGGGATTATATAACATTTCAGAAAAGCTAACCAACGATTTTATGGAATCGTACATGGGCGGAAACGAAGATGATTTCGACATTATCAAAGATCATGGCGGACAAGTTGATGGATATTGGCAGGCCTGGAGTGCTTTATACAATCAGGCAAAAGCCGGTTTGGCGAGCAATACAAATTATCAAAAGGTTCAGGGTAAAAATCCGGATGGCACTGTAAACACAAGCTATGACAATCTTTTAGACATTACCCATTTGATTGGTTACATGCAATACAATATGTATATCGGCAATCTCGACTGGGACCATAACAACTGGATAGCTGCACGAAACCGGGTAAGCAACGAAGCAGGATTTCGTTTTTTCGCCTGGGATGCTGAAACATCACTTACCAGTGTGAACACCAATATTGTAGACGAGAACAACGAAGGGAATCCAAGTTGGTTTTACCAGCTTTTACAGGATAACGAAGACTTCCGGATTCTTTTTGCAGACCAGATACAAAAGAACTTTTTTGATGGCGGCGCTTTAACACCCGAACCGTGTATTGAACGTTACACGCAACTTGCAAATGAAATTGACCTTGCCATAATTGCTGAATCTGCTCGTTGGGGAGATTACCGAAAAGATGTTATGCCTTCTGATTACGACCGTATTTTATATACACGGAATGATCATTGGCTGCCCCAGAAGGAATATTTGATAAACAATTATTTCCCTTATCGTACAAATATTGTGGTGAATCAGTTTCGCCAAATTGGTTTATTCCCGAACATTGAAGCGCCGGTGTTTAGTCATGCAGGAGGAGAAATGAATTCAGCAATTAACCTGGGAATGACTACCAATTACGGCGACATTTATTATACTACCGATGGCAGCGACCCGCGTGAATCGATCACCTCGAATGTTTCGTCATTGGCGCAACTATTCACCAGCGAACTCCCTTTATCCACAGACATTACAGTGAAAGCAAGGGCAAAATCGGGGAGCGAATGGTCGCCAATAACCGAAGCTACTTTTAAATTTGGTGAGTTCACCACAATAAATGAGTTGATTGTACACAACAACATCAACCATGGAAATTATCCAAATCCATTCAGTGCATCAACAGAAATATTTTACACACTTCCCGCTAACGGGCAACTACAAATTGACATTATTTCGATTGATGGCCGACTTGTTAAAAGGGTTTTTGACGGTTATCAGCTTCAGGGCTACAATTCAGTAAAATGGAATCCTGAATCACAGGAGTCAGGCATGTACATTTATCGCATCAATTTCGAGAATCAAAACTATTTCGGAAAAATCATTCGGAAACAATAAGCGGTTTCGCTGTCACCTATTTTCTCCCCATCTTTCTATTCGATTTTTGCACTGAAAACTGCAAAAATCGAATAGTCTATTTACATTAAACACAAAAAAACCAGAAGTTTTGTCATCTCATCCATTCCAAAACACCAGCAATTGTTAGCAATTAATTAGGAATCAACAATTTTATTCTTATTTGTTTTTACTTTCGATTTTTTTCGTTTAGTTTTGAATAACCAAAATAACGAAAGAAATGCTTGCAAATCAACGTCGTGATAAAATACTTGAGCTTCTGAAAGAAGATGGTTCAGCTAAAGTGATCAAACTGTCCAAAATATTTAAGGTTTCTGAAGTAACAATTCGTCAGGATCTGGAAAAACTTGAAAAGGATGGTTTTATAAAACGCGAACATGGAGGAGCTTTCCTGAAAAACGTGGAAGACAGTGTAAAATCGTTTATTCCGCTTAATAAGGACAACCTGGACAAAAAACAGATTATTGGCAAAGTAGCTGCCGATCTGATTGAAACAGGTGAAATCATCATTCTTGATTCGGGTTCTACAACCACAGAAATTGCCAAAAACCTGATCGGCAGAAAAGGAATTACTGTAATTACAAATGCCTTAAACATTGCATTGATGTTGGGGGCAGAATCGGGAATTGAAGTAATTGTTACAGGTGGCGAATTTAAGCCGCCAACACTTTCACTTACCGGGCAAAAAGCAGCTACTTTTTTTGAAGACATTCATGTGGACAAGTTATTCCTTGCAACAGCCGGAATTTCGTTACGATCGGGACTTACCTACCCAAGTATCAGCGACATTGTTGTCAAAAAAGCAATGATTGATGCAGCCGACACTACCTACCTGGTTGCCGACTCAAGCAAAATTGGGAAAAATGCTTTTGCAAGTCTGGGTGCACTGTCTTTAATCGATTACATCATCACCGATGAAGCTATTGATAAAAACCGGCTTCAGCTTTTCCGCGATCACGAAATAGAAATATTAATTGCCAAAAAATAAAAAGATTACCAGCCTGTTTTATGAATCAATCAAAACAATACATAATAACCATCGATCAAAGTACATCAGCAACAAAAGTAATGTTGTTTAATAAAAAGGCTGAACTGGTCGAACGAATCAGCATTCCGCATCAGCAGTACTATCCGCAGGATGGTTTTGTTGAACACGATGCAGCGAAAATATTCAGCAATGTTATTTCAGGCTTAAACACCTTGATTTCGAAAACAAAAGTACAGGAATCGGACATTGCAGGAATTGGCATTACCAACCAACGTGAAACCTCACTGATTTGGGATAAAACCTCAGGAAAACCAGTTGCAAATGCGGCAGTATGGCAATGCCAGCGTGGAGCCGCGCTTTGCAAAGAGCTGCTCGAAACCGCATGGAATCAAAAAATTAAAAAGAAAACCGGTTTGCGCATCGATCCCTATTTTTCGGCAAGCAAATTAAGCTGGATCATGCAAAATACAGCGGGACTGGCAGAAAAAGCCCAAAGCGGGGATTTAATGCTGGGAACCATGGACAGTTGGTTGCTGTACAAACTTACGGGTGGCAAAGTGCATGCCACCGATTATTCGAACGCCTGCCGTACCATGCTTTTTAATATACATACTTTGGAGTGGGACAGCGAAATTCTGGACTTGTTCCAATTGCATGCTTCCATGTTTCCTGAAGTAAAATTTAGCGATGAAGTGTTCGGCTACACCGATTCTTCGGTTGTTTTTGAAAATCCAATAGCCATTTCAGGTCTGATTGGTGACTCGCACGGGGCCCTCTTCGGTCAAAATTGTTTTACTCCCGGCATGGCAAAATCTACCTACGGAACCGGCTCTTCTATGATGATGAACATTGGAGAAGACGCACTGGATGCTCCTGAAGGTTTGGTAACATCGGTTGGTTATAGCCGCGACAAAAAGATACATTACGTTTTTGAAGGGAATATTCACTGTACCGGAGACACACTTAACTGGTTAAAAAACGAAGTTCAGCTAATCTCCGATGCTTCGGAAACAGAGCCGCTGGCCAATTCGGTAGAGAATAACAACGGAGTGTACCTTGTTCCGGCTTTTGTTGGGTTGGGAGCTCCTTACTGGGACAACGATGCACGCGCTTGTCTTTCGGGAATGCCGCGAAACACCACCAAAGCACACATTGTAAGAGCTGCGTTGGAAAGTATCGCCTACCAGGTAAAAGATCTGGTTTCGCTGATGGAAGAAAAAGGGGGTATTCCCTTAAAAGAACTGCGTGTTGATGGCGGGCCAACCCGTAATAATTTTTTGATGCAGTTTCAATCGGATATACTAAGCCGCGAAGTAGTTTGTTCCAACATCGAAGAAATTTCGGCACTGGGTGCAACTTTTTTGGCCGGACTTGCAACAGGTTTCTGGAACGATCTGGAGGAAATAGAAGCGCTTCGAAAAGCAGGAAAAGTATTCCAACCAAAAATGGAAAAAGAAACAATAGCAATTCTGGAAGCAGGATGGAAAAAGGCGGTTGAGCGAACACGACTTTAGAATAATAAAAACATAATAAAAAATACAATGAAACAGACAAAACAAACATTTGGCGTAATTATAGCCACACGTAACATTTTTAATTCGAAACTGGCTACAGAAGCACGAGCCAAAGTGCTTCACAAACTCGACAAAATGGGATTCGGAACGGTAATTTTACCTGCAGAAGAAACACCAACAGGAAACATTGAAGGTTATGCTGATGCAGTAAAATGTGCAAAATATTTCAAAGACCATGCTGATGTTATTGAGGGAATCGTTGTGGTTCTGCCTAATTTTGGCGACGAACTCGGAGTGGTAAATTCCATTAAAATGTCGGGTTTAAACGTACCTGTTTTGGTTCAGGCAGTTGACGACGATAATGATAAAGTGGATGTTAAAAGCCGCCGCGATGCGTTCTGCGGAAAACTATCGGTTTGTAACAACTTTTATCAGTACGGAATTAAATTTACCGATACCATTTACCACACTTACAGTCTCGACAGCGAAGAATTTACAACAGACATCAACAAATTTGCAGGCATTTGCCGCGTTGTTAAAGGCTTGCAAGGATTACGTGTTGGAGCCATCGGAACCCGTCCAATCGGTTTTCAAACCATGCGTTTCAGCGAAAAGTTATTGCAAAAATACGGCATTACCATTGTTCCGGTTGATATGTCGGAAATTATTGCTGCAGCCGAAAAAATCAGCGACACCGATCCTGCTGTTCTCGCTAAAGTGGAAGACATTCAAAACTACGGAACGTGCACCATTGCACACAAAGGCAAAATTGCAAAACAAGCACGTTTTGGTTTGGCAGTTGAAAACTGGATTCAGGAAAATAACATTGATATCTCAGCCATTCAATGTTGGGAATCGCTGGAGAAAAACTTTGGTTGTGCAGCCTGTGTATCCATGAGTATGATGGGCGAAAAACTGATGCCGTCGGCTTGTGAAGTTGATGTGGCCGGAACCATTTCGATGTATGCACTGGCACTGGCAGCGCAAACTCCTTCGGCCATTTTAGACTGGAACAACAATTTTGCAGAAGACCGCAACAAGGTAGTTTGCACTCACTGCAGTAATTATCCAAAATCATTTTTCCAAAATGAAATTGAAATTGGAAGCCTCGACGTACTGGGAACTGTTTTGGGTAGTGAAGATACTTTTGGTGCCGTAAAAGGAAAAGTTGCAGCCGGAAATATGACTTACTTCCGTATCTCAACCGACGATACTAAAGGTTTGATAAAATCGTACCTGGGCGAAGGAGAAATGACTGACGATCCTTATGGAATGGACGGCGGTATTGCAGTTTGCGAAATTCCAAATCTGCAAAACCTGATGAAATACATGTGCAAAAACGGATTTGAACACCATGTTGCAATGGTTCGTGGTAATGTTTCTGAAATTCTGGAAGAAGCCATCGGAAACTACCTTGGCTGGGATTTGTACAAGCACGAATAAGAAAGGAAGCTGTAAGAATATGTCAAAGTTTTTTTTGTTTCATGTTGTCATTTCGAAGGAGAAACGACTGAGAAATCTGTTCCAGATGTAGGAGATTTCTCCTCATTCTTCGTCGAAATGACATCTTACAGTCTCACTAATAATTATTGGAAGAAATGAATAAATATACTGATCTGGAACTCCAGATAAAATCTGTCAAATACAGAAAAGCACTTTTAAAATACATCAAAATCGCCAATGCAGGTCACACAGGTGGAAGCCTTTCGTGTACCGACATTTTAAACGTTTTATACAACGATGTAATGAATGTGTCACCTGAAAATTTTCACGATAACAACCGCGATCGATACATTCAAAGCAAAGGGCACTCGGTTGAAGCATTTTACGTGGTATTAGCCGACAAGGGATTTTTCCCTGCAAGCGATTTGAAAACCATGTGTAAATATCAGTCGAAATACATCGGACATCCTACCCGAAAAGTAAACGGCATTGAATTTAATACCGGCGGACTTGGACACGGTTTGCCAATTAGTGCAGGTATTGCAAAAGCCGGAAAAATGGACAATGCCCCATATAAAGTATTTACCTTACTGGGCGACGGCGAACTGGCAGAAGGTTCAAACTGGGAAGGAGCCATGATGGCCGCACATTACAAACTTGATAATCTTGTTGCTATTCTCGATCATAATGCTTTGCAAATTACAGGCACCAACCGCGAAGTGTGCAGCCCCTATCCCATTGATGAAAAATTTAAAGCGTTTGGCTGGGAAGTTCTGGAGGTTGATGGAAACAACATTTCTCAATTAAGAGAAACGTTTGCAAAAGTTCCATCGCATGAAGGCAGACCAACCTTAATAATTGCCAATACGGTAAAAGGGAAAGGTGTGAGTTTTATGGAAGATGTAAAAAAATGGCACCACGGAGTTCCTTCCGACGAACAATACGAACAAGCCATAAATGAACTAGATGCAGAACTTGAAAAATTAGAAGCATGACAGCAACAAAATTAGATATGGGCAGAGCCAACCTGGAAGAGTTTTCTGCCACATTGATTGAATTAGGCAAAAACGATAAAAACATTATAGCGGTAACAAGCGATTCAAGAGGTTCCGGAAAACTAGTGCCTTTTGGAGAGCAGTTGCCGGAACAGATTGTAGAAGTAGGCATTGCCGAACAAAATTTGGTAGGCGTTGCGGCAGGTCTTGCTTCGGCGCAAAAAAAGGTGTTTGCTGTATCGCCGGCTTGTTTCCTTACCGCCCGTTCGTTGGAACAGGCTAAAAACGATGTAGCCTACTCAAATATGCCGGTAACTTTAATCGGAATAAGTGCAGGAGTTAGTTACGGAGCATTGGGCTCAACCCACCATTCGTTGCACGATGTGGCAGTATTTCGTGCCATTAATAACATTGATATTATTGTTCCGGCTGATAATTTTGAAACCCGTGAAGCAATAAAAGCTGCATCAGAATCGAAAAAACCCATTTTTATAAAATTTGGGAAAAAAGCGATGCCTATACTTCCACGTTTGGAACAGTCATTTGAAATAGGCAAAGCCTCAACCATTTGCGAAGGTAGCGATGTAACGTTTATTGCCTGTGGCGAAACCGTTGCACCAGCTTACGAAGCGGCTCAAACTCTGCAAGAAAAAGGAATCAGTGCCGAAGTAATAAGCATGCACACCATAAAACCACTCGATAAAGAAGCAGTGATAAAATCGGCGTCGAAATGTAAAGTTGTAATTACGGTAGAGGAACACAGTATTTACGGAGGGCTGGGCGAAGCATGTGCATCGTTGCTCATGCAGGAAAAAATTTACAAACCATTTAAAATTGTTGGATTACCTGATGAAGAAACGGTTGCCGGCTCGCAGAACGAAATTTTTAATCACTATGGAATTTCTGCTGAAGGTCTTTCAAAAACAGCTTTAGAACTATTGTAAATATGAATAAAACTTAACCAATAATTGCCCGAAAAGGCAATCATCAAACGTGAACATGAAAAGACAAAAACTGATCAAACTTATATTTCTACTGATTATTCTTTCCGGAACATTTGCTTGTTCCAGAAAGCATAACAATCCGTCTTCCAACAAAATTGCTGTTGTAATTTCCACCTTAAATAATCCCTGGTTTGTTGTGTTGGCCGAATCAGCCGCCCAAAAAGCAAAGGATCTGGGTTACGAAGCTCAAATTTTTGATTCCCAGAACGATCCCGCAAAGGAGGCCGAACATTTCGACAACATTGTTGCCATGGGTTACAGTGCCATTCTTTTTAATCCGACCGATGCCGATGGTTCAGTATTGAACGTGAAACGTGCCAAAACAGCCGGTATTCCAACTTTTTGTATGGACCGCGAAATAAACTCGCAGGATGCAGCTACAACGCAATTGCTTTCCGACAACTTTACCGGTTGTGTAAAACTGGGGCAATACTTTGTAAAACAAATGAACAAAAAAGGCAATTACGTGGAAATTTTTGGTTTGGTTGGCGACAACAATACATGGAACCGTTCCGGCGGTTTTCACAGTGTAGTTGACGAATTTCCGGAACTAAAAATGGTTGCCCGGCAAAGTGCCGATTTCGACCGGAACAAAGCCATGGATGTGATGGAAACCATTATGCAGGCCCAACCTGAGATTGATGCAGTTTTTTGCGGGAACGATGCCATGGCAATGGGCGCTTATCAGGCGGTTCTTGCTGCCGGGAAAGCCGATAAAATAAAAGTGTTTGGTTTCGATGGTGCCGACGATGCAATACAAGGAATAGCCGATGGCAAAATTGCGGCGACCGTTATGCAATTTCCGGTACTTATGGCACAAACCTCAGCCGTTTTAGCAGACGAGTACATAAAAGGCAAACGCGATTTCGACACAAAAACACCCGTTGAAGTTATTTTGGTGACACCCGAAAATGTAAATAAATACCTTCCTAAAAAATAAGCGGCATGAATAAAACAATAAAATACATTGTTGGAATAGTGGTGCTTATTCTGGTGCTCTACTTTTCTTTCGATATTCAAAAACTGGATGCCTACAAAGCGGCACATTCACAAGTTCAGTTTGATGCATCCGAGTTCGCACAGAACTTTTGGGAGACACAACTACCTGAATGTATTAACGATGCGCCCGAAATAAATGCAGTAACAAAACAAATGGAACTAAATCCGGAAATTGTATTTCAAAACCATGCACACAAACTGGGAATATCTAAAACGCATTATCTTTTTGTAAAAGGATCAGGAACTATTGAATCTGTTGAGGATGAGTTTTTGCTGGTACGAACAGGCGAAAATACCAACATTCAGATTGCCACCGATTTTATATTCGGGAACGCGGTACGCGATGGTTCCGGTAAAGTCGATATCAACAAATTTGTAAATATGACTGATTTTAACAACGTTTCGGTGGCCTTAAATAAGCTGGCCAAGGAAAAGGTTGTTTCACGTTTACAAAAATCAGCAAAAGCCGGTATGACCATCGAATTTGCAGGGGCTGCCGAAATCAATGAAAAAAATAGTGATGTAACAACACTCCGGATTATTCCGGTTAATGCAAAACTAAGCGATGAATAAGCAAAAACAATCGCAACCAATACTGGAGGTTAAAAATGTATCGAAAGATTTTTCGGGTGTTTATGCATTGAAAAATGTGAATATGGAGATTTTTCCAGGACAGGTTACCGCTATTATTGGCGAAAACGGTGCCGGAAAATCAACCTTGATGAAAATTGTTTCCGGAGTGTACACCGATTACGACGGGAAAGTAGAACTAAACGGAGAAGAAATAACTTTCAAAAATCCGAAGGAAGCTGCTGAAAAAGGAATAGTAATTATTCACCAGGAACTCAACCTGATTCCGCATTTAACAATTACCGAAAACCTGTTTCTGGGGCAGGAAATTACCAATAAATTCGGATTGCTCGATTATTCAACAATGAATAAAAAAGCAAAAGAACTGTTACACCGATTACAATTGGATATTAATCCTGCAACTCCTTTAAACCAACTTCGTGTGGGGCAGCAACAGCTGGTTGAAATTGCCAAAGCACTGCTGCTCGAGTCGAAAGTACTGATTATGGACGAACCCACATCCGCCATAAGTGATCACGAAGTAGAGCTGCTTTTTTCAATCATAAACGATTTACGAGCCAAAGGAGTAGCCATTGTTTATATCTCTCATAAATTAAAAGAACTGTTCGAAATTGCCGACCGTTACGCCGTGTTACGCGACGGAGAAAATGCAGGGGCAGGCATGTTAAAAGGTACATCGCGTGACGAATTGATTCAGATGATGGTGGGCAGGGATTTAAGGAACAGTTTTTCGAAACAGGAAATCAAGCATGGAGACGAAATATTGCGCGTGGAAAATCTGAGTTTTCAGAATCCGGAAAATAAAAAGGATTACCTGGTTCACGATGTCAGTTTTTCGCTGAAAAAAGGTGAGATATTAGGTATTGCCGGTTTAATGGGAGCCGGAAGAACCGAAGTGCTGGAAGCCATTTTTGGAATGTATCCGAAATACGTAACAGGAAAAATTACGGTGGATGGGCGCGAAATGCAGATAAGGAGTGTCAACGACGCCATTTCTGCAGGCATAGGACTTGTACCCGAAGACCGTAAACTTCAGGGGCTTATTCTGAATATGGATGTGGAAAAAAACAACACACTCGCAAGTCTCGACCAAGTCTCGAAATTTGGTTTTATCAGCAAAATAAAGGAAGAGAAATTAAGCAAACACTACGTTGATAAAATGAATACCAAAGTTTCATCCTCAAAAATGAGCGTACAGAAACTGAGTGGTGGAAACCAGCAAAAAGTGGTAATTGCAAAATGGCTGGCAACCCATCCTAAAATATTACTGCTCGATGAGCCAACCCGGGGAATTGATGTGGGAGCCAAATCGGAAATCTACAAACTGATAAATGAACTTGCCGCACAGGGAATGGGAATTATTGTTGTTTCGTCTGAACTCCCTGAAATATTGGCCATTTCGGATATAATCATTGTTCTGTCCGAATCGAAATTAACTGCAAAACTAAACCGGAATGAAGCCAGCGAAGAAGTAATTATGCAAGCTGCGCTCGTTGAAAAAGAATAAGATCTGAATTATGAATACACAACAGTTGAAACAATACATCATTAAATTTCAATCCATCATTGCACTGCTGCTCATGTGCATCGTACTCAGTTTTCTTTCCGACAGTTTTCTTTCGGGAGAAAATGCGTGGAATGTGATGCGACAGATATCGGTTAATGTAATTATCTCGGTGGGTATGACCTTGATAATTTTGACCGGAGGAATTGATCTTTCCGTAGGTTCCATTCTTGCCCTTTCGGGAGCAGTTACTGCCACCTTATTAAAGTTTGGTGCCGAATTTATCGACATGAACCTATACATTGGATTTACCCTTATGGGAGCTTTGGTTGGCGGCACATTGGCCGGTACCGTTCTGGGCTGGTTTAACGGATTAACCATTACACGCTTTAAAGTCCCGCCTTTTGTGGCTACCCTGGCCATGCTCACCATTGCACGTGGATTAACCATGTTACTTACCGGCGGTTTTCCAATTACGGGTCTGGGAAACAACATGGCATTTATCGGTACCGGTTGGTTTTTGGGAATTCCAATGCCTGTTTGGATTTCGGCTTTAATTGTTTTGGCAGCCGCAGTTGTAACCAAAAAAACGACACTGGGTCGCCATATTTATGCCATTGGCGGGAACGAAACTGCTGCTGCTTTGTCGGGGCTAAAAATCAAAAAAGTAAAGATGATGGTGTATGCCATTGCCGGTGCTTTAGCCGGTATTGGTGGTATTATTGTTACTTCAAGGCTCGACTCGGCACAACCCAACGCCGGATTTGGCTTTGAACTGGATTCCATTGCGGCAGTTGTAATTGGCGGCACTTCCCTTTCGGGCGGAAAAGGTACAATTATGGGAACCGTTCAGGGCGCTCTTATCATCGGTATTTTAAACAACGGCCTGGTACTTTTAAACGTCTCTCCTTTCTGGCAACAGGTTATTAAAGGTTTTGTAATTCTGCTGGCTGTTGTTATTGAAAAATTTAATTCAAAAGAAGAATAGAAAACGAATAAAATTTAAGAAGGTAATCTCATGAAAAATTATGTGATTCTATTATTTCTGATGGTATTCACCACGATTGCGTGTTCCAACCAGAATACTCAATCCGAAGGAGCAAGCAGCACAGCTGTTAAGCCGCGTGTAATTGTAACAAGTGATGGAGAAATTGATGATGAATGCTCCATGGTTCGATTTTTATTGTACACCAACGAATGGAATGTGGAAGGTATCATTACTTCCAGTTCGCAATACCACTGGCACGGCCACCGCTGGGCAGGCGACGACTGGCTTGATCCCTACCTTGATGCATATGCAGATGTATATCCAAATCTGGTAAAACACAGCAAAGACTACCCCACTCCTGACTATTTAAAATCGATCGCCTTACTAGGAAATGTTGAAGACGAAGGAGAAATGGATTCCATTACTCCGGGTTCGCAACACATGGTAAAAGTCCTTTTAGACGAATCAAAAAACAATCCAATCTGGCTTCAGGCGTGGGGTGGCACAAATACCATTGCCCGAG
Source organism: Draconibacterium aestuarii (assembly GCA_026671195.1). Classification (GTDB taxonomy): domain Bacteria; phylum Bacteroidota; class Bacteroidia; order Bacteroidales; family Prolixibacteraceae; genus Draconibacterium; species Draconibacterium aestuarii. The sequence goes on from JAPOHD010000030.1 coordinate 81,318, forward strand.
CTCTTAAAACCATCGAGGAAGAATATCCCGATAAAATGGAACAAGTGGCCAATAAACTACGCTTTTTCTTTATCTGGGAACAAGATTCTACCTACCAGGCATACATTCGCCCGCATTGGGGAAAATATGAAATCCCCACCATTATCTGCGACCAGTTTTGGGCTATTGCTTACGAATGGGATAAAGTATTACCTGAAGATAAAAAAACTTACTTCCAAAGCGACTGGATGATCTCAAATATTCTGGAAGACCACGGATCACTGTGTTCGCTGTACAAGGCACATGAAAAAAATGACATTAGAGGTTTTCAAAAAGGTGATCCTAAACAAAAGGGTGATTTCAGATCGGAAGGCGACTCACCAGCATTTCTCCATACCATCCCAACAGGACTTCGTTCTTTGGAAAATCCGGCGTTCGGAGGTTGGGGTGGCCGATACATTAATGTTCGCCAAAACACCTGGCTCGATCCTGTATCTGAACCAGATTATACTTACCCCGAAGGCAGATGGTACACCGAAACAGCTTGGGGACGACAATACATGAAACGTGAATTCCCCAACAATAAGGATTTAATGAAAGAGTATTTTAATCCGATTAGCCGTTGGGCTGATGTTTTACAAAACGATTTTGCTGCCCGTGCCGACTGGTGTGTAACATCCTTTGAAGAGGCAAATCATCCTCCCGTGGTTAAACTTAACCATCCGCTTGATTTGGATGTAAAAGCCGGCAGTACAATTGAATTAAGTGCAAAAGGAACTTCAGATCCGGATGGTGATGAACTTACTTTTAAATGGTGGCAATATCAGGAAGCAGATACATATAAGGGAACTGTAAACATTGAAAACTCTACAAATGGGGAATCTTCATTTACAGTACCTGCCGAAGCGAAAAAAGGTGACACCATTCACCTTGTTTGTGAAGTTAAGGACAATGGCACACCACAACTTACCCGGTACCAACGCGTGATTGTAACGGTTCAATAAAATCAAAACAAAAACATAAGAATATGAACAAACTAAAAACCATAGTTATTGCACTTCTTTTAACCAGTTTTGCTTATGTACTGAATGCGCAGGAAAACCAGGCGGACCGAATTCCCGAATACGAAATTCCATACGAATTGCCATCAGTAGAAAATGTAAAAGAAGTATTAAACCGAATTCGGATGTACTATGAATCCACAAGTCTACAACATTTAATCGATTCAAAAACCGGCGAAAAAATAAGCGATTTTAATACATTCAATCCCAATGCAGTTCCGTCGCCTGGCTTTTCCGGAGAATGGTCGTACACGCATGGAGTCGTTCTTTCAGCATTCGATTACATTACAAAAGTTACAGGCGACAAAACTTTCTTTAACAACAACACAAAGTTTTATGAGTATGTAATCGAAAACCTCCCCTATTTTCAAAACAACTCGGACAAAATAAAAAGTTCAAAAATTGGAAACTGGGGAAGAATTTTGGAGTTTGAAGCATTGGATGATTGTGGTTCGATTACTGCAGCAATGATTAAAACCTATTTAATAACAAAAGACGACAAATACCTCGAAATCATCAATCGCACAGCAGAACACATCTCTAATAATCAGTTTCGTTTGGAAGATGGTACACTGGCCCGCAACCGCCCGCAATATAAATCGGTTTGGGCCGACGATATGTACATGAGTGTACCGTTTTTAATAAATATGGGTGTACTAAGCGGCGACAAAGCCTATTTTGATGATGCAGTAAAACAGGTGCTTCAAATGGCCGACCGTTTATACATTCGCGAAAAAGAATTGTTCGATCACGGCTGGAATGTAACTTCCGGCGATTATGATCCTCGCTTTTACTGGGGCCGTGCCAATGGCTGGGTTTTAATGTCGATGGCAGAAGTATTGAGTATTTTACCTGAAGATTACCAGGGACGCGATAAAATACTTCACCTCTATCGTTCAATGGTTCGCAGCCTGGCCAACCTTCAGGATGGCGACGGATTCTGGCACAACCTGCTCGACAAAAACGACACCTACACCGAAACATCGTGTACCGCCATGTTTACCTTTGTCATTGCAAAAGGCATAAACGAAGGTTGGATCAGCCATGTTTATGGTCCGGTTGCCCTAACCGGCTGGAATGCACTGCAAACTCGTGTACTTGAAAATGGTGCGGTGGATGGAACCTGCGAGGGCACAACTTTTGCTCACGACAATACCTATTATTATCACCGCGGAAAAAGCATTTATGCAACCCACGGATATGGTCCGGTTCTTTACGCCGGTGCAGAAATGATTCGCTTACTTCAAAACAATAAAATTGAAATAATCAATACCAATTTTGGTTCAATAAACAGTACTTTTCATTTTCTCTTAAAAAGTGAATGGCCTGAAAAAAAATAGTCTCTTCACAGTTTCTCTTAAATATCAATTTGAACAATTAACATGAGAAAATATATTTCTAATTCAGTACTCCTGATGATTCTAATTTTGTTGCCAGCATTAAGTTATTGTCAACAACTGGCATTTCCAACTGCCGAAGGATATGGAAAATACTCCAAAGGCGGTCGTGGCGGAGTGGTATATGAAGTAACGAACCTTAATGATTCCGGCGAAGGAAGTTTACGAGCTGCAGTTGAAGCATCCGGTCCGCGTACTGTGGTTTTTCAGGTATCAGGTAACATCGAACTTGAAAGTACGCTTAGTATTAAAAATCCGTACATAACAATTGCAGGTCAAACGGCTCCCGGAGATGGCATTTGTATAAAAAAATACCCCCTGAGCATTGATGCGGATCATGTTATTATCAGGCATATAAGAGTGAGGTTCGGAAATGAATCGGGTGATGATTCAGATGCGGTATCCAGCAGATATACCAAACATATTATTTTAGATCATATTTCAGCGAGTTGGAGTGTTGATGAAACCATGTCGGTTTATCATTGCGACAGCATTACCGTACAGTGGTGTATCGTTTCGGAAAGTATGTTCAATTCGAACCATATAAAAGGTGCTCATGGTTTTGGAGGAATTTGGGGATCAAATTACGGCACCTACCACCATAATCTCATCGCGCACCATGGAAGCCGCAATCCACGTATGGCATCCGGTTCAGGTTATACCGATTATCGAAATAACGTTCTGTACAACTGGGGTTACAATACTTGCTATGGAGGTGAAAACCAACAAGTCGGAAATCCTAAATTTGCTTTCTCGCAGTTTAACATCGTAGCCAATTATTACAAACCCGGACCGGCAACTCAACCAGGTGAAGTATCTTATCGCATTTGTAATCCATCAATGCGCAATACTACAGATGATTTTGGGCTTTGGTATGTTGCCGATAATGTTATTGAAGGAAACAAAGAGGTAAGTTCCAACAACTGGAATGGAGGCGTTCAACCTCAGGGAGGTAAAAACAAGCTTTCATTTGTAAAAATGGAAAAACCTTGGCCGTCGATGCCAATTAACCAGCAAACCGCCAAAGAAGCCTTCGAATTAGTTTTGAAAAATGCAGGAGCTACTTTGCCCAAAAGAGATCCGATTGACACCCGCATTTGTAAAGAAGCGAAAGGTGGATTTGCTACTTTTGAAGGAAGTTCATACAAACAAAATAAATCGTTAGCTGATCGATCGAAAAAAAGCGGCATAATTGACTCACAAGCAGATGTTGGAGGCTGGCCGGAGTTGAAAAGCTCGACAGCCCCGGTCGATACAGATCACGATGGAATGCCGGACTCGTGGGAAAAGAAAAACGGACTTAATGCAAATGACGCTGCGGACAGAAATAAGGTGGCCGAAAATGGATACACCATGCTCGAGAAATATTTAAATAGTATTGACTAATACATAAAGATCGAAACATGCAAAACCAATTGATTTTCTTATTGAAAAGAGCAATTAAAAATATATTTTTTATCGTGCTCGCATTGGTGTTTTCATCAGCTGCCGGAATTGAAAAACCAAGAATATTTGTGTTAACCGACATCGAAAATGAACCTGACGATGCCATGTCGATGGTGCGCTTTTTAGTGTATGCCAACAATTACGACATAGAAGGTTTGGCAGCTACTACCTCAATTCACCAGCAAAAAAGAGTGGCTCCCGAACGTATCCGCCAAATAGTTGATGCCTACGGGAAAGTTCGCGACAATCTTGAAAAACACGAAATTGGGTTTCCAGCAGCAGATTTCGTACGATCTAAAATTACAGAAGGACTTCCGGAATATGGAATGCAGGCAGTTGGCAAAGGAAAAGATTCGCCGGCGTCTGAAGCACTTATTCAAGCTGCCGACCAGGACGATTCGCGGCCTTTGTGGGTAACAGCCTGGGGAGGCCCGAATGTGTTGGCACAAGCGCTTTGGAAAGTTAGGGAAACCCGCACTGCAAAAGAACTGGCAACCTTTGTTTCCAAACTTCGGGTATATACCATTTCCGACCAGGACGACAGTGGGCCATGGATTCGAAAAGAATTTCCGGATCTCTTTTATGTTGTCAGTCCCGGATTTAATGCAGGCGGCGCTTATCATCATGCCACCTGGAGTGGTATAAGTGGCGATTATTTTCATGCCCGTTGTGCCGGCGCCGATTTTTCGTTGGTAACCAACGAATGGCTCGAAACAAATATTCGCAGAAAAGGACCACTTGGTGCTGAATATCCTTTCTGGGAATATTTAATGGAAGGTGATACTCCCTCGTTTCTGAATTTAATAAACAATGGATTAAGTAATCCTGAACATCCTGATTGGGGTGGCTGGGGCGGACGTTACGAATTGTACACGCCCAGGATGCAGAAGTGGCATCTGTATCCTGAAACACGGCCGATTTGGACAGATGCAGAAGATGAAGTATTGGGCATTGACGGACGCTGGCATGAAGGAAACCATGAAACTATCTGGCGCTGGCGTGAAGCGTACCAGAATGATTTTTCAGCTCGAATGGACTGGACAATAAAATCGGTTGATAAAGCCAATCATCCACCGGTTCCGGTAATTGAGGGAGAGAAAAACAGATCTGCCCAAAAAGGGGAACGTATAAAATTAAGTGCAAAAGCATCAAACGATCCGGATGGCGATGCATTGTCGTACGAATGGTTCTGCTATAGAGAAGCCGGTACTTTTCCGATATCGAGTGCACGTAGTGGACAGCCCATTGAAATTAAAAATTTCGATCAGGCAGAAGCCTGGTTTGATATACCAACAAGCCGGGTGATGGATCCGGGCGTTGGTACCATCCACATTATTCTTGCCGTAACCGACCATGGTTCTCCCAGACTTACACGCTATCAAAGACTAATTATAACTGTTGAATAACTATTTATGACACCTATTAAAAAATCATTCTTCCCCACAATCCTCTTCGTTTTATCTTTCGTAGTGCTAAGCTCCTGTGGCACAAAGTCCAAAAGCCATTCGAATACAATTAACGAAGAAAACAATCAAGCATACCGTGTAATTGTATCGTCTGATATTGGCGGAACTGATCCTGATGATTTCCAATCGATGATCCATCTTTTTCTTTATGCAGACACGCTTGATATTGAAGGAATAATCTCCTCTCCTTTTGGTCCGGGGAAAAAAGAACACATTCTGAATGTGATCGATCAGTACGAAAAAGATTATCCGAATTTAAAAACGTATTCTGATAAATATCCTTCGGCTGATTCACTTCGCCATATTACCAAACAAGGCGCAGAAGAAGTTGTAGATTACAGTGGAATTGGAAAACCTTCGGAAGGATCGGAGTGGATAATTGAATGCGCCCGTAAAAACGATCCTCGCCCGCTTTACGTTTTGGTTTGGGGAGGCATTGAAGATCTGGCTCAGGCTTTGCACGATGCTCCCGATATTTTGCCAAAACTGCGTGTGTATTACATTGGTGGCCCCAATAAAAAATGGACGCCCGACGCGTATCAGTACGTTGCTGATAATCATCCCGATCTTTGGATCATTGAATCGAATGCCACTTATCGTGGCTGGTTTACCGGTGGCGACCAATCAACAGAATGGAGCAACACCGGTTTTCCTGAAAAATACATAAGCGGACAGGGAGCCATGGCCGATTTTTTTATGACTCAACTGGATGGAACCATTAAAATGGGCGACACTCCATCTCTGGCCTGGCTGTTAAAAGGCGATTTGGAAGATCCATCAAAACCAGGCTGGGGTGGACAGTATGTACGTGCCTGGGATCGTCCCCATTATCTGTTTACCGAAATGCCATCGGCAACTGACAGCATTCAGGAATTCTCCATTCTTGAAATTGCCCTTTCTGTTGAAAATGATTTACCACAGAATCCGGAAGCCAAACTTCTTGTTGAAAATCAGGCACTGGCCGGAACTTTTACGGAAGACGGTACTGTTCGATTTCGTTTTTCTCCAAAATCAGATAAAATATTTAAGTTTAAAATAGAAAGTAATGTTGCCGAATTAAATGGCAAATTGGGAGAAGTAACCGTATTTATTCCACCTCCATACCTTGCTGAACAGGCATCGGAAAAGTACCCCAACTGGTGGACCGATGATCCTAACACGGAACTTATGGAAGGGAAACATATAGGAGCTAAAACGGTGAGCAAATGGAGAAAAGAGTTTTTAACTGACTTTGCCAAACGCATCCATCGTTGTGCAAATACTGCCGAATAATTTTCTGTTTACAGAAAGATTTGCAGGCAACAAAAAAGCCGTTTGAAGATGTTACTTCAAACGGCTTTTCTTTTTTCTATTGCTTAGCAATAAGAGCTACTACACTACTTAAATTTATAAATACAAAGTGAGTGGTATTTTTCTCCGGGCAATAACTTTACACTCGGAAATTCAGGTTTATTAGGGCTGTCAGGAAAATGCTGTGTTTCCAAACAAAGTGCTCCTCTGAAATCAACACTAATTCCGTATTTACCTTCAATTGTTCCGTCAAGGAAGTTACCGCCATAAAACTGAATACCCGGTTCAATGGTATAAACTTCCATAACACGTCCCGAAACAGGATCTTCTACTTTAGCAGCCAACACTGCTTCGTTGTTGTTTACATTAAGTACCCAGTTGTGGTCGTATCCTTTTCCTTTTGCCAGCTGATCATCTTCAGTGTCAACGCGGTCGCCAATGGCAGTGGCACTTGTAAAATCAAACGGAGTTCCTGCAACAGCTACCAACTCTCCGGTTGGAATTAAACCTCCGTCAACAGGTGTATAATAATCTGCATTAATAGTCAGCTTGTGATCATTGATACTGCTTTTCCCTGCGTCTTTTAAATTGAAATAGGTATGATTGGTAAGGTTCAAAACAGTTGCTTTGTCCGTTTCAGCAAAGTATTCAATTTCTAATTCATTGGCATCGGTTAGCTGGTATTTTACCTGAACCTGCACATTTCCGGGATATCCTCCGGCCATATCAGGAGATAACAGGCTAAAAGTTATTTCGTTGCCGGTTTGGTTTTCAACAGTCCAAACCTGACGATGAAAACCATCGCTTCCACCGTGCAAATGATTGGCACCATCGTTCTTTTCCAAAAGATATTCCGTTTCATCAATTACAAAACGACCTTCTCCTATGCGGTTTCCATAACGACCGATTATGGCCCCAAAGAAATTTTCCTTTTTATTGATAAAATCGTCTCCTGTACCATATCCAACAACCACATCGCCTAAATTTCCATCTTTATTGGGCGTATACAGACTTACAACACGAGCGCCAAAGTTGGTCAGCTGGCAAATAAGTCCGTTGCTGTTTTCAAGCGTGTAGAGTTTTACTTCCTCACCTTTATAGGTCGTATTAAAATCCTGTTCCGATAGAATTGTAAGTTCTGCTTTCTTTTCGCTACAATTCCATAGCAACAAAGCCAATATAAAAACACCTAAATATTTCATTTTTTCAGTTTTAAATTGATTACCAGAAATATATGTAAAAAACGACAGTAATACCAATAATTATTGCTGAATGTGCTACATCCCAAACACCCCAGCTTGCTCTGGTTGCAGCCTTTTGTTCATCAGTAGCCGATCCAAATGTTAATCCAACCAATTGTGCAGCCGGAGCCGACTCAGTGAATCTACTAACTACCATCACTACGATCATACTAAAAATAAGCATACCGCCACTAAAGAATAACCAGTTTACATCGTAAAACAGAGTATAGAATATGTTATGAACATCAGTTTCAGCAGCCCAAAGTTTTACATCAGTATAACCATCATGTCCGGCCAAAGTAGTATAAAGCACTTTTGCTCCCAAACGTAATACACCAACAATAAAACCTGAGATCATTCCCCACATACCTCCTTTAGGAGTTGGTTTTGTTGACAGAATACCCAACAGGAAAGCCGCGGCAATACCCGGAGCTAATACCGACTGAACATCTTGCAAATAGGTATATAATACATCACCAATTTGTCGCATAACAGGAATCCATAATATACCCAAGATAACAATTACAATTGTGGCGATACGACCAACATGTAATAATTTCTTTTCAGTGGCAGTCGGTCTGAATTTCTTATAAAAATCGATGGTGAACAACATGGCCGAAGAGTTAAATAACGAAGCCAGTGAACTCATCAATGCGGCTAAAATACCACATACCACAAGTCCCTTAACACCTGCAGGCAATAGTTTAGCAACCAAAGTTGGGAAAGCTGCATCGGCATTTGGTAAGCCATTCTCAAGCATTGGCAGAAAAGTACCTGTTTTCTGATGCAAAGCAAAAGCAATCATTCCCGGAATCATAAATAAAAATACGGGAGTAAGTTTAAGGTAGGCACCAAAAACAGTACCTCTTCGAGCCTGAGTTTCATCCTTTCCGGACAGTACACGTTGTACAATAAACTGGTCGGTACACCAATACCAGAAACCAATAACTGCCGAGCCTATAAATACTCCTAACCATGGAAATTCAGAATCACGATTACTACGAATCAAATTTGCCATACTATCGCCATGTTCGTTTACCGGAACAGCACTGGTTATGCGAATCATTTCGTCCCATCCACCCAGTTCTTTTAAACCAAGAACTAAAATAATAATTGATCCTAATAAAAGAATTGGTGTTTGCAGAACCGAAGTATAAAGTACTGATTTCATTCCACCAACAACTGTGTACAATGCAGTAAGTAGTACCAGACCAATTGCAGAAATCCAGAAGAAATCGATTCCCCACATGGTTTCAATTCCAAATACCTGCTGGAAAACCAATCCGCCGGCATAAACAGTTACGGCTACTTTTGTAAGAACATAACTAATAAGAGAAATTACGGATAAAATTGAACGCGACTCCTTGTTGTAACGACGTTCCAGAAATTCGGGCATTGTAGTTACCATACTTCGCGAGTAAAACGGTACAAATACCCACCCTAAAATCAGAATCATCCATCCCTGAATTTCCCAGTGAGCCATTGCCATTCCACTTGAAGCACCGGCGCCAGCCAATCCGATTAAGTGTTCTGAACCAATATTTGAAGCAAAAATAGAAGCACCAATTGCAATCCATGTTGCATCGCGGCCGGCTAAAAAATAGTCGCCCGAACTACTTTGTTTCTGCCGAAACACCCAAACAATTATACCAATAAGAAGTATTGCAAAAATTGCAATCACTATCCAATCTAATGTAGCCATAAGTTATTTTTAAAAGTTTAATATTATTGACAAAGTTTTCTTAAGTGTCAAATATACATTTATAATTTTATTTTTCAACTTTTGCTTTAAAAGATTTTGTTGTTTTTAATAATTCTAAAATTTCATTTTGTGTAAGTGCATAATCGTACAAGCCACACTCTCCCCAATAAGTCTTCGTTTATGGAGTGAACCAAATTGTGTAACAAACGGTTTTTACCGGTTTGTTTTGATGAAAAACGTGTTGAAAATCCGTTGGCAAGATTTATTCGGTATAAACCTTTGCTTACTTCTCCAATCCAGACATTATTGTGCGAGTCGAGATAAAAGATCGTAACATTTTCAGCTACCAGATCATTGGGTAAAGTAAATTCTCGTTGTTGATTATTCCTCTTATTTAAAATAAATAAGGAATTGGTATTGGTTAAAGCAACTACGTGCTCATCCTTTTCTTTAAGATTAAGAATTTGAGTATACTCGTTCAAAAAAGAAAAGTTAATTTTCTCCTTACCATCTACAATTTCATTGGTTCTTTTATCTAAAAAATGCAGTTTATCTTCTCCAAAAATCCAGATTCCATCGTTTGAAACTTCCAAACCGCTTACTACTCCCAAATTATTTATTTGTGCAAATGGGTCGAAATGTTCCAACTCAAAATCGAATGTATAATATTTGTTTTCGGTGGTTTGTGCAATTAAAACAGAGTCAGTGGTTATATAAAATTTGTTACACCAAATATCGTAAGCAAGTCCTTCCTTGTCATACGCCTGAAAAGTTTTAAAAACATTTCCATCGAACCGGCAAACTGAACTCCGCGTTGCCAGCCAGATAAATCCATACTGATCCTGGGTGATGCTTTTTACATACGACGACGGCAATCCATCCTCGTTGGTATAATGACTAAACTTTAGTCTTTCAGAATTTGAAAAAGCTAGTAATGTTTGGAGGATTAAGACTATGATTAATACTATTTTGTTACCTGCTTTCATTTTAACTTTGCCCCATACATTACTTCGAAGTTTCAAAAATAGTCATACATCAGGCAAATCCTTTCACAAATGTGTAGTAAACTTGTACTATTATCCTAAACATCAGAAAACATGAACTGATCAGAATCAATGAGGAACAAAGAAAGTAAAAGGAATGCTACTACTGCAATCCCTCCAAAGTTGGTTTTACTTCAATAATATTTCCATCTGCATCAAACTCCAGTTTATCGATACAAACCTCGCGGTTAAAACCGGCCGACCGTCCCATGTATTTTCCTTTTGGATAAGTAAAACGGTGGTAAACCAAATACCACTCATCTTTGCCGGGCACTTGTATGGCCGAATTATGTCCGGTTGCCATTATTTCCTGTGCGTCGTCGCGCTGAATTACTATGTTATTTTCGGGTATGGTAAGTTCGCCCAGCGGCGATTTGGAAGTGGCATAACGCACTTTGTAATTGGGGCTGCGTGTATCGTCTTCCGACCACATAAAGTAATAGGTATCGTTTCGAAAAATCACATATACACCTTCTCTGAATGTTTGATCAGGAGTCATTACTTTCAGCGTATTCATTTTAAGCGAGGTCATGTCGTCGTTTAATTCGGCACCTGCCATGTAACCGTTTCCCCAATACAAATAACTTTTGCCCGTTTTTGGGTCGGTAAACACATCCGGATCAATTTCCTGTCCGCCTTTTACTCCATCGGGTTTCCAGTTAATTAAAGGCTTTCCACTATCAACAAACGGTCCTTCCGGATTGTCGGCAACGGCCACACCAATTTTTTGTTTCCCGCAGAAATAAAAGAAATACTTGTATTCGCCTGCAATTTTCTTTTCGATAATACAAGGAGCCCAGGCATTGTCGTTTGCCCACGAAACATCTTCTCTTAAATTCAGAATAATACCTTCATCTTTCCAATCAATTAAATTTTCGGAAGAGAACGTTTTAAAATAATAACCACCCCAATTGTGAAAACCATCGGAAGTTGGATAGATGTAGTACTTTCCTATTTTCTCTGCGAACAAAATGTCAGGGTCGGCATATAAACCATCCAGAACCGGATTATTGTCTTCAGACGCTATAGCCATAAACACTTTTTCGCCTTTACCTGTGGCACTTACTTTATATTCAACCGGACCTCTCGAGAAATCCTGAGGCCCAAGCGGAGTTACTGTTGTACCGGAAAACGATGTAAACTGCGGATCGAATGAAGAAATATCGACACCTTTTTTTACAGGGAAACGCATAATTCCCCGGGTGCCGTTTATCACCACATTTTGCTTTTTCAGAAGCTCCGAATTTGCTTCAATCAGCGGATCGTCCAAACTACCCCATTTATCTATCAAACGCTGCAATTCCTTTTTTGTAATTGGCATTACTGTTCCGTGTCGTGGTTTAAAGTTCATCGAAACAGCCTCATCAATAACTGTAAAATTTTTAAGATCTGTACTTTTTGTAAACTGGTAACGGCCAAGTCCATATACATCGTACATTAAAATCCACTCGTCCGAATTATTCAGTTTAAAAACTCCGGAACCTTCCACATTTTCTTTTTCACAATCAACTCTTTCTAAATCGGGATATTCATAACCTTCGGTTAGTTTGTCCGAAATTGCCAGTTTTATACCTGGAGCACCACTCTCCGATTTGTGGAAGAAATAATATTTACCGTCTTTTTTAATAATATCGCCATCGATACAAGCATTGTTGGTTGGATTATACAACAACTGTTTAGGCGCTTCTTCAAAGCCGGTAAAGTCTTCGTTGGCATAGGCATAATAAATGATATCCGGACCTTCGCCTTGAATCATCGAAAAATACACCATGTATTTTCCCACTTCTTCGTCATAAATGGTTTGAGGTGCCCAAACCCGCCACACATCGCCAAACTGTTCTGGAAATGTCTTTGGAATATTAATAACCGACGATTCCCAATGAATTAAATCAGTAGACTTTAACAACACCATTGCATAATTTTTCCACCCCATTTCGGGTACATACAAATCGGTGGCAACCATGTAGAATGTTTTACCATCGGCACTGCGTAAAATATGCGGATCGCGAACTCCACCGGTTTCGCAAATTTCGTTGTTGTTTAACACCGGTTGATTGTTGTTTAAGGCTCTGTAATTGTAGCCATCTTCGCTTACAGCAAAGCGAATGGCTTCTTCGCCGGGTGCATTACCTGTAAAATAGGTGAACAGATATGCTTCATATTTCTCACTTTTTTGGCAGGAGGTAAATATGAAAGTACTTGCAACAAAAGCAAGTGCCACCACTTTATATATTTTTTTATTGAATTTCATTTGTGTTCTTTTTAGCATTTATTTGTGTTAATTCTTTAATTGGCTAAATTCTTTTCACCGCAGATTACACAGATAAACACAGATCGATTTTGTTGAAGTTGTATTCGTTATTTTAAAATTTTTAGTTTGCAAACATAAAATGCATTTCCAAGTGCTTTTAAACTAAAACCTTTATCGCTGGCTGTAAGCGAAAACTGGCCGGGAACAATTGTATTTGGTGCTTCCAGGGTATTTATTGCTTCAGGCACATTGTTATGCAAGTAGCTAACTTCAACCTTTTGGTTTTCCGCTGTCACTTTTAAACCTTTTAAATCAACGGTCAGGTCGTGAACTTTATCACCGGCATTTACAATTTTAACAATCACTTCCGAACTGTTTTTATCAATTACGGCACTGGCATACAAACTGTCTTGTCCGGTAATGTTTACACCATCCATAGTAATGGATAAAACATTTGTTCCCGCATTGTTGGCATACATTTTTTGCACAAAATAGTTGGGTGTACGAACCACCGAAAAGTTGTCGAACCAAATCATATCGGGTTTCCACTGCCAGGCGTCAACATGTGCAAATAAAGGCGCATAAGTTGCCAGCTGAACAACATCAGCATTACGCTCTAAACCAGTCATAAAAGCGGCTTCCGAAATGGCAGCACGCATATTGTTATTGCGGCTCTTGTGGTGCGAAGCAAATTCACCGGCAAACACTTTCGGTCCATTTCTATCGTACGAGTCGTAACGTTCGGCATTGTCTAAAAACCATTCCGGACTTCGGTAGTAGTGTTCGTCCACCAAATCAACTTTTAACTCTTTCATTTTTGGCCAGAGGTAATCAAATTTTTCTCCATCAGGAGTTGGGCCGGCAGTTCCTATGATTTTAATTTCAGGGTATTTTTTATTCAATGCTTCCATAAAAGGAATCAATCGTTCAACATAACCTTCGCCCCATTGCTCGTTTCCAACCGCCAGATATTTAAGGTTGAACGGTTCCGGGTGTCCCATTTCTGCACGTACTTTTCCCCATTTTGAATTTACCGGACCGTTTGCAAATTCAACCAAATCAACAGCATCGTCGATATAGGGTTGTAAGTCGCCCACTGCCACACATTCTTCACTTTCGTACTGACAAGCCAAACCACAACTAATAACAGGCAGTGGCTCTGCTCCCAGATCTTCGCTCAGCAAAAAGAACTCGTAAAATCCTAAACCATACGTTTGGTAATAATCCGGGAAAAACCGGTAATCAAAAGTATAGTTCCAACGGTTTTCATTTAAGGGACGATTTTCAACAGGTCCAACACTGTTTTTCCACTGGTAGCGTGTTTCCAGGGTATTTCCTTCTATAATACACCCCCCCGGAAAACGAAAAACTCCCGGATTCAATTCGTATAAGGCTTCCACCAAATCTTTTCGTAAACCATTTTCTCTGTTTTTCCAGGTTTCGGCCGGGAACAAAGAAATGTGATCCAGATCAACTTCACCCGCAGTTTGTAGAATTAAACGTAGCTTACCTTTTGCAGAAGTTGCAGTTGCCTTAATTTGAGCAGAATATTTTTTCCATTCCTTGCCCGAAACCTGAATTTCGGCATTCCCAATATTTTCGTTTTCTGCACTTACTAAAATCACTTTAAAAGTCATTTCATTTTCAGTAAGTGAGCGTGCAAAAAAGGAAAAGTTATAATTGTCGTTTTGTTTAAAGCCAATACCTGTAAATCCTACATTCTCAAGGCCGGTTCCGCGTCGTAAACCTTTTTCGTTTAAACGCACATAATTCGGATTTCGATCGAAACAAGGAGATTCATCCATTACCTGAACATCGCCAAAAGGAGTCCATCCCACAAAAGGCTGATGGAAATCGAATGAACGGTTTTTAATTAATTCGGCATACAATCCGCCATCGGCTCCAAAATTGATGTCTTCAAAAAAAACACCATACATATCAGGTTGAATGCCAGAACCTACCTTCTGCACATCTACTGCAAACTTCTCCTGAGCCTGCAGAAACTGAAAAGAAAGAACAAGAGTTAAAATGATTCCAAAGTACTTCATAATAATATTTAGTTAATAGTTTTTAAACGAATTACAGAAAACGAATAAGCCGGCAACTGATAATTAAACTGATCAGAAACCTGTAGGCTTCCCACTTTGGGTGCAGCCATTTTATCATCGGGAGATCCTTCTAAAACCGATAAAACAGCTTCAGAGCCGGCAATATTTAAGGCTGACAAATCTATTCCGGCATTTACCTCAGCCGGCAAAAGGTTTACTAATTTTATAATTATATCCTTGCTTTCAGCATCCTGAACTACCGACATGGCAACTCGTTTACTGATGTTTTCCCGCTTATCTGAAAGCTGAATTGTACCGGGAATATAGGTTTCTCCAGCATTCTGACCAAACAGTTTTTGCACATAATAACCAACGGTTGGTTTTACCTCGTTGTTGTTAAAATAAATCAGATCAGGAGTCCACTGTGTGTTGCCTTCTTTTGCCAGTAGAGGTGCATACGATGTCATCTCTACAACGTCTCCATTTCTTTCCAGCGAAGTCATGTAAAGGGCTTCCGACAAAGCTGTTTCGATATTATTTGGCCTGCCCGGCAAATGAGCTGCATATTCGCCCAAATACACTTTTGATTTGCTGCGATCGTAGCGGTCGTAAAAATCCTGATTATGAATAAACCAGCCCGGCGGTTGGTAATAATGTTCGTCAACCATTGGCACTTCCAGTTTTGTGGCAAGCTCCCAACCTTCTTCATAGTCGGTTCCCATGTAAAACGGACCTACTGTTCCAATTACCGTAATTTCGGGATGTTTTTCCTTTACTGCATTAAAAATCATTGTAAAACGTTCCTCAAAAATATCAGTAATCAAATCTTCGTTACCAATTCCAATGTATTTTAAATGAAAAGGTTCAGGGTGTCCGGCATCGGCACGTACTTTTCCCCATTTTGTGTTTTTATCGCCATTTGCCCACTCTATTAAATCGAGTACTTCCTGAATGTATTCATCCATGTCGCACATTGGAATTCCGCCTTGCTGTCCGTGTCCGCATGTTGAAGAATTCTGACAAGGAACACCCGCTGCCAAGACCGGAACCGGCTCTGCATTAATATCTTCACAAAACTGGAAATACTCAAAATAACCTAATCCGGCTGTCTGGTGGTAGTTCCAGATATTACGCTGCGGAACACGTGCTTCCAAAGGTCCCACTGTTCGGCTCCAACGGTACATATTTGCCAATCCGTCGCCATGTGCTACACATCCTCCCGGAAACCTTACAAATTTCGGATGAATATCGGCAATGGTTTGAGCCAGATCGGCACGCAGACCGTTTTTTCGACCTTTAAATGTATTTTGCGGAAACAGGGAAATCATATCCAAGGCCACTTCTCCGGTTGTTTGCGGTATAACTACAATTTTTGCCTTCTCCGAAGCTGCATTTGCTTCCAATACTGTTTCGTATTTTTTCCACTTTCCGTTAATCGTTCCGGTTTTCGATTGGGCAATTACATTCTTATTTTCATCAATCAGTTGAACAAGAAGCCTTCCCTTATTGTCTCCTACAGATTTTGCAAAAACCGAAAAATTATATTTCTCACCTGTTTTAACCGGAATTCCGTCAAATCCTTCGTTTGCCAAACCTGAACCTGTTTTCTCCACTTTTAATACAGCAAAATGTTTATTGTTGATGTGAACAGGTTCTGTGGTATCGATTGAAAAAGAAGCACCAAAGCCTTCTATGCTCCACGATTTAGAACTATTCCATGTACTGTCGCTGTTTTTACGGTCACTCAGTGCGTATTCAAATCCACGATTTTGAACCAACTCAGCGTATAAACCGCCATCGGCTGCATAGTTTATATCTTCAAAGAATATTCCTACAAGCTTATCGCTGATTCTTTTGCTATTTTCGGGCTGAAAGGAAATTGCAGCCTTCACAGTTTGCAAGTCTTTGAACCTTTCTGCATCTAAACTTGTGTTATCTGCCCTTTCCTGGTTGTGAAAAAGACTCCATTCATAGTGTTTTATGATTTCGTCAATTAGTTCCCACGATACTTTTACAACTACACCGCTTTGTTGTTCACCATCCAAAACAATTGTACTACGCAGGTTAAGCCTGTCGCTTTTAGTGGTTTCCTTTGTTTCAGAGTAGTTTTTAAAATCAACAGTAGTAGTTCTAAATAATTTTTTTTGTCCTTGCTTTTCGCTTATCCAGGTGATTAGATATTTTTTGCCGGCCCCATCAAACGAAACTTCCAAATCAAGCACATTCCCTTCTTCAGTTACCTCGGGATATGACTGACGTTTCCAGTTGTATAAATCGTCTGAAGCAGCGTGGGCAAATTGTCCCACTTCATTGTTCAGTGTCCATATACAGTGTTTCAAACCGGTTTCATCTTCGAATAAAAAAGGATCGATCATTTTCTTTTGCGATCCCCATGTGCCAAAATCGCTTGCTAAAAAACGCCACTCGGGTCCAATAGTATGCCAGTTTTGTTTATCGATACTCCACGCATAATGCAATCCGGCAGTATTGTTTTGCTTACCGCTTGTATATGCAAAAACGTATGCTGAATCGGGTTCGTTGGCAAAAACAAAAAATACCTGACAAATCAGTAACAAACTAATAATGAGTACTTTTTTCATCTAATAAAATTCCAATTATTTACGAATAATGTACAAGCCACTTGCATGCGCAGCTAAATCTTGTGAAAATTTGCCGGAGAAATTCCCTACACTTTCACCCGTCCACATATTGCTTACCGAACATTCTCCATCGATTCCAATATCACTTAAATCTACTGAAACAGGAAGCGGGGTTTCACTATCGGAAATATTAAATAAGGCCAAATAAACAGCTCCGCTTTTAGGATTTGTAGAAGTAATTACCACTTTTCCATCTTCTTGAAACAGCTGTTTTACATCGGTACCTTCGCGGTGCATTTTTAAAACTTCTGCATTTCTTAAAAGTGAAAGTGTAAATTCATCGTTACTGGGTAAATCTCCGCCAAACATTAATGGCGAACGAAAAATCGTCCAAAAAGTCATCAATGTATATTGTTCGTCTTTTGTAAGGCGTGTCATTCGATCTTCTCCCCGCTCACCACGAATGGAAATTCTTCCCAAGGGAATCATATCACAATCGGGCCAGGTACCCGGAGTAATATATGAATACCAAGGTTCACTTACTTTCATTAAATGTGTTATGTGTCCCCATGTATCCCAAACGTCGTCAACCATACGCCACATATTGGCATGTTCGCGAACATGATCCGCAGCTTCAATCGGAGTTGCACCGGGTGAAGTACTTAGTACAATCGGACGGCCACAATTATCAATGGCATTCCGAATTAATTCAATTTCTCCCTGATGATACGGCCTTGACAAATCATCAATTTTAATGAAGTCGACTCCCCAGGCTGCATACAATTCAAAAATGGAGTTATAATATTCCTGTGCACCGGGTTTGTCTGCCACAATGGTATAATTATCGCGCAACCAAGGACACTGCAATTCAGTTGAATAAATCTGATCGGCAGTTATTCCATCGGTTCCTTTTATCGGTAGTTTATTCTCGACGGCAACTTTGGGGATTCCGCGCATTATATGAATTCCAAATTTTAACCCCTTGTTGTGAATGTATTCCGCCAGTTCCTTAAAACCTTTGCCATCTGCTGCCGAAGGAAATCGGTTTACTGCAGGTTGATAACGACCAAATTCGTCAATCACATAACGTGGATCGGTTTGATTGTACCCACCCGCTTTGTCGTTTTCCACAAACCATCTGATATCAACAACTATGTATTCCCAACCAAAATCTTTCAAATTTTCTGCCATGTAGTCGGCGTTGGCCTTTACTTCGTGTTCTTCAACAGTTGGACCGTAACAATCCCAGCTATTCCAACCCATTGGCGGAGTTTTCGCCCAGGTTTTGAATTCGCCTTTGGCAAATGGTTGAGGCTGTTGTTTACTCGAACAAGAAAGTAAAATGGATAAAAAAAGAAATGCGAAAAGATTTAGTTTCTTCATGGTTAAGTATAATTAGCAAGTGAATGAAAAACAAATGTATAATAAACACTTTATATTTAAAGATACTTTTTTAAAAATTTTATGTACATGATTTTTGATTAATGTAAGATAAATTGGATAAATCACATAAAAGGAGGAATTACTATGACAAACAAAGCCCGTTTAAAGCTTTATTTATTTAGGATAAGGGAGCGGTTGTTTGAAAAGAAGGACCTATAGTCAGTACAACGACAAGTCCTTTTACATCTAAAAAATGACAATTCAAGTATTTATATAAAATCTAGAATAGCAACACAAACACTAATGTACTCATTTCTTGATACTTGCATCTATTTCTTTGTTTTCAATCCCTCTTCGGTTCTTTTTACTTTCATTATAGTACCATCGGAATTAAATGAAATGTATTCGGCACAAACGTGTCGCTGTTTTCCGCACTCCGAGTCAATATCGAGCCAGCGGTGATAAAATAAAATCCACTCTCCTTTGTATTCGACAATTGAATGGTGGTTGTTATTTTCTCCTTCGCGTTCCATAAAAACACCTTTATATTTCCATGGTCCTTTGGGCGAGTCAGATATATAATAGGACAATTCACGATTGTTTTCGGGCATGGTAAAATAATACATTCCATTTCTTTTAAACACCCAAGGACCTTCCATTTTGGGCTCATAACCTCCCATGTCCATTTTATAAAAATCGCCCTTTATACTACGCATATCCTCTGCCATTTCAGCGACCAAATAATCATCGCCTCCATGAAAATAGACAAAAGCTTTTCCATCATCGTCAACAAAAAGACAAGGATCGTTGGCATACGGAACGGTCCAAAGTGGCGCCCCGATTTTATCGACAAAAGGGCCTGTGGGAGAATCACTTTCTGCAATTCCTATTCCCATCCACTTGGTGCTTTTTTCAGGATTTACCCTGTCTTTATAACCGGTTCCTGCCGGAAAACAAAAATAATATTTCCCATTTTTATACGCACAGTCGGGTGCCCATGCATAATTATCGGCCCACGATAATTTATCAACCGATAAAATTGGTCCGTGATTGGTCCAGTTAATCAAATCTTCGGATGAAAAAACATACCAGTCTTTCATCCAGAAATCTTCCTGGCATTCTTCGTCATGCGAAGTATAAATATAAATTCTACCATCGTCCCAAACATGTGCCGAAGGATCCGCTGTTCGTAAATTACTTCCAAAACTTATTGGATTCTGCGCCACACATACACTTGAAATTAAAGTCAGGACAAAAAGAATGAAGGTATATTTTGATTGTTTCATAATCATTCAGGTTTAATAAATGTTTAAAAATGGTTTAATTCTTAATCTACTGTATTTTTGCAAGCCACTCCGGATATTTGTTAATTATAATTTGCGGAGCATCGGTGTACCAGCTATATCCGTTTCGTCGTTCGTATCCAATTTCAGCCAGCGAATTTTTCTTAATTCCATCACGGTCGCAGAAAAACACTTTTCCCGTATTTAAATCGTAAAAACGTCCCCACAAAGCCGAAGCATTTTTATCTTCAACAACTATTCTGTTTCTTTTTCCATCGGGAAGGATTTCTCTGTCGATACGTATTCCCTCAATTTTATGATTCTCAAACCAGTTGACAGCTCCTTTAACCGAAAGAATAACCTGCTCCGAAGGATGCTCAATATCCATCAACAGCATAATGATCCCAACCGATTCGGAACCACTAAATGAAGCCAGTTCGTAGCTTCGTGCATTTGCAGGAGCCAAGGTAACTTCGTGGTGTTGAGCACACCAAACTGTTGGCTTACCGTCAACCACAATTTGTGTATTCAAAATACATTCAATCCCTTTATCGAAAGCAATTTTCGCCTGTTCTTTCAATTTTTCATTCAAGTCGAAAACTGCAAATTCTTCTGAATTGGTAAATACTCCTTTTAACAACAACATGATGTTAACCATCGCATTATCGTTGTAAGTAATATGCATTGAATACGGTTGAGTATGATCTACAAAAACTTCATCTTCCGCATTTTTAACCGGAAAATATTGCGGCCAGCCACCATTTGCATATTGCGCCTGAAAAATATAATTCACTCCTTTTTCAAAAGCCGATTTATAGCGTTCGTCGGGTATTTGTGCGTATATTTTTGCAAGAAATTTTAACTCAGTAATGGTTGAGCCATTGTCAAAAGTCCCACCAATTTCCAACTTACCGTTTTTGTAGTTTTCGATTTCTTCTTGAGTGAAAACGTGATGATAAGGTTTATTTTTTGCCCAGCCACCAATTTCTTTTTGACTGATTAACACATTTTCAGCAACCGATTTGGCTTCCTCAGATCCATACCATTCTTCAGGCATTCGGGTAGCTACATACCCCCATCTCATTTTAAGATAATCAGACGAACGGTTTTGTGCGGAACTGAAGTTTGTTGATACGAAGAAAACAAAAATGGAAATACAGATGATTCGTTTCATGGTTTATGGTAATTGGTTTATTCGAACAAGATTTTTATCTCAATTTCGATCTTGTTTTTGCTTGCAATATCCCATTTATTTCCAAATCAGATGCCTTTGAAAGTACCAAAAACCATGGTCGGTTTTCCCGGAACAAGAAATATTGTTAATACCTAAACCAAGGGAATAGAAACTTCCTGATTCAGATAAATAGAGGTAATAATTTTGAAATAGATTAAATTTTCAAACGATAATCTATTCCTATAATACTGAATGAATTCTGATCGTCTTCAGTAAAATGTTGCAAACGATAATAGATCCCGATTCGGTGAAGCTTGCCCATTTTCCGGGTAAAACCTATATCAAAACGCCCCCGATATAGTTTGTTGTTAACCAAATCGTAGTACATTTCATATCGGGTATAAGGTGTAAACTTATTCCCCTTAATATCATAAGCCACTTTTACCCTGGGACGAATAACATTTACCCGTTCACCATCAACATCGTTATACGTAACAAACCGCGTGCGGAAGGATGGAGTAAATTTCCCGACATCCGTTTTTGCAGTGGCATCCAGAACCAATCGGTGAGTTACTTCATTTTTCTTACTTTTTACGTTGGTTTTTATCCGGTAGGCAGCTGCCACTTCAAAAAACTGAAAGGGTTCGTAAGCCAGTTTTGCGTCAAACTGGTACTTATCCAATGTAAAATCGTCTTGTAAACGAAAATCAGGAATAATACTAAACTCAAACTTTTTCAGAAACTCCTTTGTAAATTCCAGTTCAATCCAGGTACCAAATTTTTCGGTTTTTGCACTAACCGAAAATACACTTACAAGAGCGAGTGCAAAAACAATTATTCGTTTCATAAGCCTAGATTTTATATTCACGCTTCGTATTTTGTTCTTTAACATCAAAAATTATGGTGATTTGAGCTACATCACGTAAAAAATCAACTTTATCAATCTGGTACCTTTTTATTTTAATACCGGTTCTCTGCTCTAAATCAGCTATCAATTCTGATTCTCGATCCTGGTGGAGATTTTGAATGTTCTCGTACACCACAAGTAATGAGTCTACCTGGCGCAACATTAAAGCTTTTTCAAGAATCCAAAGTGTTCCGACAAGCAATAAATCAACCAGCGAAAGTTCCAGGTAACCAAAGTAATTTTTAGAAAGTGCATTTATTACCGACACTGCAATAATCACAAAAAGATAGGTCATTTCTTTGGGAGGAATAGCATCGGTTCGATACCTGATTATACCAAAAATGGCAAATAATCCGAGTGCAAAACCAAGCTCCAGCTCCACATTCTCAAGAAGATAGACCAAAAGAAACACGGCAACACTTATTGCAAAATAGCTAAAATAGAATTCCTTTTTCCTACTAATCCGGGCATACAAAACCACCACTAAAAAGGTAGTTATCAGATTGAATATAAACCGAATAGCTAAAATCGTAAAGTTCTCAAGTTGTAAAAAGTCCATAATTATTTTTTCAGGTTAGTTTAGTATATGTTTTTCGATAAAACGAAGACGTGGCTTAAAAGCATTACGGTTTAATTTCGGGTCTAAAAATGCACGGCCTGTGCAGTATTTCGAAAGGCCATGTTGATGCACTTTCAATTTTCGAAGAATGTTAAGCATAGGTGAGTTTTTCAAACTACGGCCCTTTTTTAATTCAATAATTACCAGGTCTTTAAATTGAACTTCTCCCTTTTCGTTCCAAAATTCAGGCTGAATATCGATGGTGCAACGGTCGAGTTTCTTTTTATGAATCAGAGTAATTCTGTAAAACCTGTTGTTAAGACTGTTTATGAGTTCCTGCCCCTTAAACGGTGTAGCTTGATCTAGAAAACTGTTTTCAGATGAAACTAATTTATTTGAATTAAATTCGGTTTGAATACGCTGTTTTATCGTTCTTCGTTTATTCGTTTTAAATTTAATTTCAAAAAAATCTTCGTTGGTAGTTAAATAAGTTCTCCGTCTTACTTTGTAACGATTCAATTTTTTGATGTGGTGTTTCAGGTACATGTAATTATCATCGGTATCGAAATAAGCCGATTGATATTTCATTAAACGATTTTTATTGATTTCAAGTACATCGTAATCCGGAACAACCTCTTCCAACAATTTTTCAAGCATAGAAAAATGAAACCAATACTTTCGATCAATACGATTCATTAATTTTACTTTATCGATCTTGGCAAGCGAAACAGCATTAAACTGTTGCAATATGGTTTCAATTTCCTTCAATATATTTTTCTAACTTTTATACTATTTGAGTGCTTATCACTCTACTTTCCGGCATCTCACAAAATTAGAGTATTGCCACACATTTCCTAGTACAAATGTTTTACATCCTTATACTATTGAACATACATTATGTACATTCGTATCAAAATAGTCTAGATTGGGATTATATATAGCACTGGTGTTAATACAACCTTACTATTTCTGAACTACAAACTTATATTTGCCGGATTCAACTTCCAGACTTACTTTTCCATTCAATTGTTCCACATTAAAACCAGCAGTAGAAACCGGCGCTCCACTTTCAGTTACATTTTGAATACTTACGGCAGGTATAATGACTTCCGCGGTGCAATTCACCGGTATTTCAACAGCTAAACTAAAGAGCTCTTCAGAATCTTTCCACGAGCTTAATATCGTTCCGTATGGTGATTCGTACTTTGCCTTTGCTGATTCAATTCCTCCTACAACCTTCGGTTCTATTTTAACGAATTTATATGCCAACGATTCTTCAGTTTGACTAATGCCGCCCAATCCTTTGTAAAACCACTCCATCAAATGCCCCAGCATCAAATGGTTGTTCGATACAACTTCCAACGCAGGCCACGACTCGGTTAGTGCAGTGGCACCTTTTTTCAACTGATAGCCATAACCCGGCACATCATCGCGGGCATTCATTTTATACAATAATTCGCTCTGTCCGTTACTGTCCAACGCTTTTACCAAGTAATTAAAACCAACATCGCCGGCTGTTAATTCGTATTTCGAATTTGAAATGGATTCTACCAAGGTTTGCACCACCACTTCACGATTTTCTTCGTCAACCAAACCAACTACCAGTGGCATAGAAATGGCGGTCTGACTTCCGGTGGAATATACCTTGGTTTCCTGATCAAAAAACTTAGTATTAAAGGCAGTTTTAATTTCATCCGACCAGTTAGAGTATTTCCCAATATCAGAATCCTTTCCGATAATACTTGCAATCTCCGACATCAATTTTACATCGTAAAAATAAATTGCAGTAGCCGTTAAAGCTTTTGGTGTTAATTGCGCATAGCCGGGTCGCTCGGGGCCCATATCGAACCAATCACCTAATCCGTAATCAATAATATTATTTTCAGATTTACCTTTTAGATACTGCACATATTTTTCCATCATCGGCCAGGCTTTTTTCATGGGTTCAATATCGCCGTACCATTTATAAATCAGCCAGGGCACAATAACTGCAGCACTTCCCCACTCCGGCGAATCTCTGAAATCCTGCCAAAACTCCACATATTCCGGAGCAATATCCGGAACAAGTCCATCCGCAGTTTGGGCCGCCATCATATCATCTACAATTTTTACATACAACCCATATACGTCGTAATTAAAATGAACGCCTTCACCCATTAAAAAGGCTTGTTCCAACCAGCCCAGCTTTTCGCGATGCGGGCAATCTGTGAGCACACTCTGAAAGTTACTTTTTATGGCCCATTTTATAAGCGTATCAATCCGGTTAAACAACTCGAATGAAGTGGAAAATTCACCCACTTCGGGAGAAGCATTTCGGTTATGAATCATTTTTAATTCTACAATTTCCGGAACGCCTTCAATCTGCTCTTCTGATGACGGAGTACCTCCATCAACCTGGATGTAACGAAAACCATAATAAGTAAATTTGGGTTGCCAGGTTTCCACACCATCGTCTTTTAAAACGTATGTATAATAATGCGAACGTCCGGTTGCTTGTTGGCTGGCGTGTCCGTTTTCATCCAGAAGCTCGGCGGGTGTAATTGTAATTGAGTCGCCCCGGTTTCCTTTTACCGACAATTCAAATGTTCCGGAAGCATTCTGTCCATAATCGTACAAATACGAATTCTCCATGTCCTCAATCTGCGCAATGGATTTTAAAGGAATGGTTTCTATTAATTCAACCGGGTAATCTTTTTCAGGATGAAGTTCTTCACACGGACTGTCAACTACCAACACGTTTTGCCAGTTTGAATCATCAAATTCCGGCATGTCCCAGCCTTTTTGTTCCAGGGTAGCATTATAGGTTTCGCCGGCGTAAATACTCGAATAAGTAAGCGGACCGGGAGTAGTATGCCACGATTCATCCGAAACAATAATTTCAGAGCTACCATCGGAATATTCCAACTGCATTTTTAGAATCATCATCGGGTTTCCATAAGCAGTCATCACTTTACGATAGCGGTTGTTGGGCACAATAAAAAACCCATTTCCCAGCGTAACACCAATTGCATTTTTGTCTGATTCCAACATGTCGGTAACATCGTAGGTATTGTACAAAACAGTTTTGTCGTAGTGCGTCCAACCCGGTGCCAGAAAACGACTTCCAACTTTTTCGCCGTTTATGATCATTTCGTAATGTCCCAAACCCGATACAAAAACCAAGGCCTGTTTCACCTCTTTTTTTAGCTGAAATTCTTTTCGGAACAATGGAAGTTTATGAAATCCCAGATCTTTTCCACTGTAACTTTTACCCGGAAGATGAATCCCAGGTACCAACCGGTTTTCAGGAGCCAGTTTATCGAAGGCAATCCATTTTGCTCCCGCCCATTCCTGTTCTGAAAACAGTCCGGTAGTAAATTGATTTACTTCGCTCCAGGCCGATTCGCTTCCAAAATTATCCGTGCTTTTTACTTTCCAGAAATAGGTTTGTCCGGGCTCTGGTTTCGTTCCTTTGTATTCAACAAGAATACTTTTTTCATCCTGAATAATTCCGGAATCCCAAATCAGATTTTCTTCTGAAAAATCGATATTTTTTGAAACCTGTATCTGGTAAGCCGATTGTTTTACACCTCGCTCTGACGATTGCATTTTCCAGCTAAAAAGGAAACTTTCAGGATTTACTCCCGTTGCTTCTTCCATGTTATCGACGGTGGTAGATACGATGCTAAAAGTGCTCTGCTGTTTGCAAGCAAAAAGAGACAACAACAGCACCATCAAAATGTACACAAAATTCTTCTCAACCATATCTTTTATTTTTCTGTTAATGTTCAAAATTCTGTAATTGAAACCAACAAGTTAAGTTTTAAAATACCAAATCATTAAGCTTCAAGCCGCAAGTATGAAGATGAAAATTACAAATTTCTATTTTCCATATTCGTGTTCCTGTCTTCTTACTCTTCCATCTTCTGCCTTCCGCCTTCTATCTTATCACTCTTCTTCCGCCAGTAATTTCCAAGTACCGAGCCCGAAATGTTCATCCACGGACTAAATACAGCAGGTGCCAGTCCAAGAGTTGCCAGTTTGCCCATAACCCCGGCAAGTCCCGATGCCATCCCTCCGTTTTGCAAACCCACTTCCAAGGCCACTGTCCGGCACGAATCTTTGTCCAATCCCAGTGCCCGGCTGATCCAATAACCAAAGGTGTATCCCAATGAATTATGCAGGATGGAAACCAGTAACATGAGTAAACCCACGGCCAGAATATTTTCGCGGCTGGCAGCCGTCGTTACCAGTGTAAAATATACAATTCCGAACATCGAAAGTTTGGGCATAAACTGCTGTATTTTTTTCGAATATACCGTTGCATGATAATACAATTTTCCAACCACAACAGCTCCACCTAAAAAGCTGATGAGTTCGATGGCAGTTAATATTCCTTCCGAAAAATGCTTTTCCAAAACAGACCAGAATCCAAAAATCAGCGCCACAAACCAAACAACAAAAACTAAAAAAATAAGATTGACTCTTGCTTTCCACACTTTTGAATCGCTTTTAAACAAGTCGACCAACATGGCAGCACCGATGGGTACAATCACAATTTTTATGATCTGAAAACACATATCCAGAAATTTCACTTCGACATAAGTTCCGGCCAGTAATTTCATTAAAAGCGGTGTCATAACCGGAGCCAGCAAAGTTGCCACTGCCGTTAAAGTCACTGATAAAGTAAGATTTGCACGAGCCAGATACACCATTACATTTGATGCCAGTCCGCTTGAACACGAACCGATCAGAATAATCCCGGCTGCAATTTCAGGTTCGAAATGAAAAATGCGCGTTAAAGAAAATCCCACCAGCGGCATAATCGAAAACTGGCAAAGTATGCCCACAAGAACACCTTTTCCCATGGTTTTTATGTTTGTAAAATCGCGGAAACTCATTTGCGTTCCCATGCCAAACATAACCAGCTGAACAATAATCAGGATTACCCATTTATCGCGCAAATCGAAATCACCCCATTTCAAAAAAGCCGATGGATAAAGCATTCCACAAACAATAGCTACAATAATCCATGCTGTGTAGCGGTAGTTTTTTAAGGATTTTACTGAACCTAATCCGATGGTAATTGATATGGCTGTAAAAACTGCCAGTGGCGATTTCCAGTCGTTCACATCAATAAAAAGTGACAGTATTAAAATCACTAATGCAAGTAATCCAGACCACAATGCTATTTTATTAATTTTTCCCTTCATTATAAAATAGCTGCCAAATGTTGCATTGCCAGTTCGGGACTTGTTAAAATAGGTACTTTTTTATCTTCTTCCGAAAGTTGATCAACTACACGAGCCATTGAGGCCTGCGCCAATACAATCACTTCAACTTGTTGCGCCAGTTCTTTTAGGGCTGAAGCTACCGATTCGTCATGAACTTCAGGTTTACCACCCATCAACGCATCAAAAGCTCCCTCGCAAAGTTTCGATGTCAATTCAATCTCTTTTCCGGCAACAATTGCGCGGCGACGAACCAAATCACTGGTAGGTTCCAGTGTTGTGGATAATGTGGCTACTACGCCAATTTTAGTTCCCATTTGTACCGCTTTGTCGGCCATTGGCTGATCGACACGCAAAACAGGAACACCGGTGAGCGGCGCTGAACTTTCCACTGCAGCCCCAATCGACGAACAGGTTACCAATATAAAATCGGCACCGGCAGCTTCGGCCGATCCCACATAATCTACCACTCTTCGGGCAGTATCGGGCGTCATTGCTCCTCGTTCAATGGTATTTTTTATCAGACTGTCGTCAACAATATTAAATATTTTCAGGTCTTTTCCTGCCAGGTATTTGTTGATTAATTCCTGAAAAACAGGCACCAATGTTGCCGATGTGTGTATTAGTCCAAGTGTTTTAGTCATTTTATATCGTTTTATTAGTTTGCTTAATTTTCTCTTCTTTCCAGTTTTAAATTTTATCTCGCTAGCCTTAATGGCTAAAGCCTCTTTCTTATTTCCATTTCATTCACCGGGCTGAAGCCACGGTGCAAAATATTTCCTTTTTACTGCTTCTTCTAACTTCCTTTTGCACCATGCTTTAGCTTGGTGATCTCATAAAATCTGCATTAATGGCTTTAGCCTTTAATTTATTTAATCAATATTTCAATATCATCCAGTCTCTCCGCCGGTTCAACTTTTAAAATCGTTGCTTCCCCATTTTTTAATTGAGCTTCCACAACTGTATTTCCCGGGGCGTGTAATTTAAAATGCACATCCCAATCCTTTGGCCAGGCCGGAAAAAGGTAGATTTTATCGCCGTTGGTTTGCAGTAACATTTCCTGTACACCAATCATTCCCGAGCCTCCCCAGTTGTGATCGGGCACCCAATCGAAACCGGGCCCCCAAAAGGCAGGAAACCGTCTTCCTGAATCCTGCAATTTTAATAGCGTCTGTTCTTTGGCTTCCTCTGTTAATCCCAAACGGGCAGCAAAAATGCTGTATTGTTTCCAACTCTCGTGGCCCTTAAACCGCTGAACATCCGGATCGAAGAGATAGGTATTTTTTGCAATCTCCAGATCAGGTTTGCCAACTCCGTAAATCCCCCACGGATAAACCGGGTACAATTGCGGCGCCTCGGTGTTATTAATTCGTTCCCACAATTTTGCAGGTGAAATGCATGTTTTTCCATCAATTTCTCTGAAACTCAAAGGTGGAATCCGATTCAGGAATTCGGCCCATTTTTCTTTTGTTGCTTCATCAATATATTTTTCGGGCAATTCCAATAAGCCTTTTGTTACCGTTTTTAAAGCAGCAATTGTGGAGGTTGCGTTGTACGCCATTTTATAGGTTTCGCACGACGAGCCCGGATACAAAACCAAATGCCCGTTTTCGTCCAGTGTTTTTGCTCCCCTGTTTTTTGCCAGGTATTGGTAATGTTCGTCAAAAAATGTCAGGCAACTTTCAATCAGCGGAATGTATTCAGAAATGTCCGTTTTATTGTATTGATGCAACTGAATTGCCATCCAGCAAAACTCCAGCGAAGTATCCCATTGGTATTCGAGCCAGGCATTGTAAGTCATTCCTGCATCATAACCTTCCGGACGCTTCCAACCGTATTCACTTGGATTTGGCAAGCCAAAATTTTCAATTTGCTCATTAAAACAAGCGCCAGTGTGTCCCCAGTAATGTTGGCTGCGGAGTTCTCCATTTCTCAGAATCCGTTTGTAAAAATCAAGTTGAGGTTTTATCAGCTCAAAATCTCCCGACTTTAACATCGGAAAATATACCAAACGCTGGTTCTGCGCTGTAAAAGTTCCACCTCCCCAATTCCTGAAATCTGGAGAAAACGGACGGTCCGGATTTACAAACTGCGGATCGTAGGTAAACAGGCCGCCATTAAATTTGGTAGGGTATTCTCCCTTGGCATTGCATCCCAACAAATAACGAAACAGCTGATAGTTGCAACCGACCTGCCACTCTGCCAAATTTTCGTTTTTACTTTCAGCCTGAACAAAAACAAAACTTTTGTTCCAGTATTCTTTCCACCAGATTAATATTTCGCTGCGTGCCGATTTTTTCTTTTCCGAAGCGTTTTTTATTACAGATTCCAATCCATAATTCCAATCGGCAAGATTTCCGTACTGGCCGGTATGCAGATAAATTTCGAGGCTTTGTTTTTTCGCCGGTGTTTTACTTTTTAAACTCCAGGCTTTAAAATCAGCATCAATGTATTTTCCTTCGGAAGTACCATATGCAATAAAATTTTCGCCCGACATTTTTCCTCCAAAAGTGAGGTTTTTAAGAGGGTCGAACATCTGATCTTTTACGGCCTCCATTTGTTGCTGACGAACAACCACATCAAACATGGTTTCGCCCGTGTTTCGGTGGTAAAACTCAAGCGAATTCTCCTTAAAGCAGATTTCATCTTTTTTGATAAGAAGACCTTTGGGAGGTGCCCATTTATAGGAATTTCCAAAACTTTCATTCTTTTCGAGAACACGATCCTGAAAACGCCAATTTTCATAAATTGCCTCAACTTCGATTTGCTGATTGCTTTCAACATCCACATGAATTACAGGAGAAAAAACATCAACCCAAATTTCAATTTTCGTTAACTGATTTTCCTTCTTGCCGGTAATTTTAACACTGCCACTTTGTAAATCCAATTCCTGTTTAAAGGTGCCATTATCGAACGGATTGGGTGTTAATTTTAGACGAACACGGCCTAATTTTGGCATCCCGTTGTTCTCGTCGAAAGTACCGCTGCGTGCTATGTAGAAAAGAATCTCACCATTTTCAGCCCATACGTTTAAGCCAATATCGCCACCTCCACAAGGCATTGATTCGGATGAGTTTAGGCTTTGCGAATTCCAAACAAGATTGTAATTGTCCAGTTCAGAATTTTGAGCAAACAGAACTCCGTGAAAGACTATGAATAATATGATGATGTATTTTTTCATTTCTATTTTATTAACCGCAGAGGCACTAGGATTTTCTTGTATACACTTTGGCAACCCGCTGAAAACCTTCTTCAATCTTTGCTTTGTCGTAAACCAGCGGGCCGAACGATATGCGGATTCCATTTTTTAATGAAGCGCCGAAACCGCTACCCGGCACAAACACCACACCCGTTTTTTTAAGGATATCGGCAACAAACTTATCGCCATCCATTCCCACGTCAACCACCGAATACAATCCACCTTCGGGCACCGTGTATCGCGATGACAAATATTTTTCGATACAATAGCACAAAAACTCCGAAGCACTTTGATAGTCGTCATTTATACGTTTGATGTAGTCTTTTAAAGAACCATCTTTTAATCCATTATTGATGTAGTTCGTTAAGGTCATTTGATGGATGGTATCGGGACAAAGAACCACACTTTGCTGAACCACTTTTAACGATTCTACAATGTTTTCTGTAGCCTCGAGCCAGCCCAACCGACGCCCAAGTCCGCGGCACCATTTGGAATTTGAATATAACTTGATCAGGTTTGGATAATCCTCCGCAGAGTATGTAAAATATTCAGGCTGTTCTTTCCCGTAAATGAATGTGTTGTAGGCAAAATCGATGGTCACATAACAGTCGTATTTTAGTGCCGTTTCCAACATCTTTTTTACAAATAAGTCGGGCAACATTTTGCCGGTCGGATTGTCAGGACTGGAAAACAATACCAACTTTGGTTTCTCCCTTTCCATAAAAAGCCCGAACTCAGCCGCCAGCTTTTCTTCATCTTCAGCAAACGTCCATTTTTCGGCATCAAACACCGGGAAGTGAACCGTTTCGCAATTGACTCCCATTTCAATTTGCTCGGGATAATTTGCGTAAGCCGGATCCAGCAAAGCAATTTTATCATTCGGATTTAGCAGAACTTTAAACAGCGAGTACGCCAACTGCGTAGAGTTTGCACCAATGATAATATTTTCCTCCTTTGATTTTGCTCCAAAAAGCTGCGCATTAAAATCAACTAATGCCTTTTTTAACTCAGGACTACCATCGGAAGGACTGTAAGCGCCTGTTTTATGAAATAGGTCAGCATCCTGTGCAATGGCGATGTATTCCTGACGCAATTCTTCAGGTGCCTGGTGATTTACCCAACCTCCGGCAAATGAAATTACGTCGTTAGGATCAAGGCCCATGTTCACCAGATTGGCAGGGCTTGCCATTTCCATAATTCGCCGGATGGGCGATGAAGTGACTCCGTTTTTAAATGAATCGGCTAATGTCAACATATTTTCCCTAGTTACGAGATACGAGCTGCGAGTAATAAGTTACAAGCTTCAAGTATCTGTTTTGTTTTTCTTTCAATTAAAGGCTAAAGCCAGTTTTCTTCGTTTGTCTTAAATCACCGGACTGAAGCCGGGGTGTAAAATTTTAAATTCTGCCTTCTAACTTCTAACTTTCCTCGCTATGGTTGCTTCAGCTGCTTTTACAATATCTTCCACACTCATTTCGTAATAATCAAGCAATTCCTGTGGTAATCCTGAGCCCGGGAATTTATCCCTAAGTCCAATTCTGGCAATCGGAACCGGACAATTTTCGGCAGCAGCTTCCATTATTGCACTTCCCAAACCGTTAATGATATTATGATCTTCTGCAGTAACAGCTGCTCCGCATTTTTTTAGAACATCGGTCACGCCTTGCACATCGAGCGGTTTTACAGTATGCACTTCCACAAGTGTAACACCAATTCCTTTCGACGCAAGTATTTCGCTGGCTTCCATTAATCGAGGCAACAGAATTCCGTTTCCGAAAAGGGCGATGTCATTTCCATTTTCTCGCAGAACATTAATCTTTCCCGGAACAAAGGGCGTATCTTTTTCGAAAACCACAGGATCGCGACCACTTCCCAAACGGATGTAAACCGGCCCTGGAATTGATGCTGCCGCAATACAAGCTTGTCGCGCCTGGTCGGCATCGGCCGGAACTAAAATGGTCATATTCGGAATGGTTCTTAAAATACCAATATCTTCGAAAAACTGGTGGGTTGTACCTTCTCGTTCACCACCTGCAATTCCACCGTTTACTCCGGCCAGTTTTACATTCAAATTCGGGTACGCAATAAACGTACGAATCTGTTCGCAGGCGCGCATGGTAATAAAACCGGCGTAGGTAGCAAAAAACGGGATCATTCCTTCCAGCGCCAAACCGGCAGAAGTAGCTGCAGCATTCTGCTCGGCTATGCCAATTTCAACGTACTGTTCGGGATATTTCTCAACAAACTCGGTGGCACGCATGGCCAGTAAACTGTCGGCACAAATCAACATTACACGATCATCTTTTTCAGCAAGAGTATCCAACCCCTGCATGAATCCTATACGGGTGCTTTCTATTTTATTCAAGATCTTTTCCTCCTAAAATTGACATTGCTAATTCACGTTCTTCATCGGTTGGAACTCTTTTGTGCCAGGCATTGTTGCCCTCCATATACGGCACGCCTTTGCCTTTAACCGTTTTTGCTACAAATATCACCGGCTGATCAGGATGTGGTGCTGGCATTCCGTGGAGAATGATCATTCCTTCCCTTTCCTCGCGCGACGCACGTCCGCGTTTGGCAGCATTTTCAAGTGCTAAAGTCAGCAATTCGATATCATGACCATCAATTTCAACCGTGTACCATCCAAAGGCTCTCCATTTCTCAGGCAGATTATATAAACCACTGATAACTTCCACTGTTCCACCACTCTGTTTTCCGTTGTTATCGATAATGGCAATTAAATTGTGCAGTTTATACTTGGCAATATTCATGGCAGCCTCCCAAACCAATCCTTCATTTAATTCTCCGTCGCCTGTTAAAACAAAGGTAAGCGTTTCGTCACCGCGACGACGGGCAGCCAGTGCCATTCCACATCCTTGTGGTAATCCGTGTCCCAACGAACCGGAAGTTGCATCTACTCCCGGTGTTAATTTCTGATCCGGATGTCCCTGTAGGCGCGAATTGAGCGAACGCAGCGTTTTTAATTCAGCCGGTGGAAGATACCCGCGCCGCGCAAGTGCAGCGTAATAAACCGGACAGGCATGTCCTTTTGATAAAATAAAACGATCGCGACCTACCCACTTTGGATTTTCAGGATCTAATTTTAAAATATCGAAATAAA
Source organism: Draconibacterium aestuarii (assembly GCA_026671195.1). Lineage (GTDB taxonomy): Bacteria > Bacteroidota > Bacteroidia > Bacteroidales > Prolixibacteraceae > Draconibacterium > Draconibacterium aestuarii. Next base: position 115,678 of record JAPOHD010000030.1, read on the forward strand.
GTACTGCAAGAATATCGGCAATTGACATACAGGGACCGGGATGTCCATCGCCGGCATAATATATTGTATTTACCACATCGCGACGCAATTGCGTTGCCATTGCAGTTAAATGTTCTGTTCTTTTTGTCATCTTTTTTCTTTCCTATTACTTATTACTTCTACCAGATTCCTCGCTACACTCGGAATGAAAAAGCTTGTTTTTACCAATCGTCAGATCGAAACGAAGAAACCGGCAAACCGTCGGTTCCAAACAATGGTCCTACAATAAAATCTTTAAAAGCGTAACGAACTGCCACAGGTTTTTCCACGCGGGGTGAAGAAACAATTACCGACTTGGACCGTAAAAAAGTACTGGCCGGATAAAAAACTTTGTCTTCTCCTGCAATTTCAAAGCCGGTCAGCTCTTTGCCAAAAGTTGTTAAACCGTTACTGGCATTGTTAAACGAAACAATCAGTTGACTGCCTTTTACCTCTATTGCATTAAATGCCGGACTTTTATAGCTAAAATCACGAATTCCGTATGTTTGTCCCAATGCCCACAGCGCCAGTCTTTCGCCACCTTCTTTTTTGTGCATGGGATGTATGCTAAACTCCTCTCCAATATCCATCAACACTGCCATTCCACAGTTTGGGATTTTATCCATGGCTTTTAACTGCGCTTCTCTTAAATAAGCTGAATTGGCTTTGGGTTTATTTGGTTTGAATACCGCATAATCGAAGGGTGCAATCTGTGCATAATAAAACGGGAATTCACCAACGTTCCACAAACTTCGCCACTCTTCAACCATTTTTGGGAACAGATCGACATACGCCTCAGGCTCCTGATAATTGGTTTCGCCTTGGTACCAAATGGCACCTTTTATTCCGTAACCGATCACCGGATTGAGCATTCCGTTAAAAAGAACAGTTGGAGTGCGATTTACCACAGGAATTGAATCTCCGGGAGCCGGAACCTTGTTGTCTTCAAAAGGAACTGCAGATTCGCTGCTCATCCAGGCCTGAATACACGATCCTCCGTAACTCACTTCAATCAACCCGATTGGAACATCGAGCATTTCGTTTAACAATTTTCCAAAGTGATAACCGGTTGCACTAAAGTTCCGAATGGCAGCCGGGTCAGCAACTTTCCATTTGGCGTCAAAATTATCTTGCGGAACGGTTTGCGAATTTCGGGGAACAGTAATCACACGAATCTGGCTGTTATCCGATTTCAAAATATCCATATTTGAACCAATCACCGGTTGTCCCGGATAACCTTTCATCGGCATTTCCATATTCGATTGGCCGGCACAAATCCATACTTCGCCAATCATTACATTTTTTATGGTAATTGTTTCCTCATCGCTGATCGTTAAATCGTAAGGACCACCTGCAGTCGGAGTCTGGAGCATTACTTTCCAGTTCCCGTCTTTGTCCGATTTTACCGAAACATTTTCCTTGCTCCACGAACCGGAGACAAGCACCTCTGTTTTTGGCGAACTCCACCCCCACACAGCTACTTTTGTTTGTTGCTGCAATACCATATTATCGGCAAACAAAGCCGGAAGTTTTACTTTTGCCTCCGACTGAAATCCATACGCGACAAATGCTGCCAACAGAATTATAACTCGTATCCTTCTAATCATATTCATTTTAAATATTTGTTGTATCTAATTTTTCAACCACCAATTTCAAATTCTTTTCTTTTCGTGTAATTCGTGAAATTAGTGGACATTTTATTCTTTATCATTCAATATTGTAACCGGGCCCATCAAACCAGCTTTTAAAAGCGGCTGTCCTTCCAAGCGGTAAGGTGCATTTGTCCATGTTACTTTTTCTTCTTCCGGTAAATCGTGATCGCCGATTAAGCGGTTTGCCCAGGTATTTGTAACTGCAATTTCAATTTCGTTTGTTCCTAATTTAACTGCTTCTGAAATATCTACCCGAAATGGAGCCGTCCAGGCTACTCCGCAATTCACACCATTTATAGTTACTTCTGCCATGTTATTTACCTCTCCCAAATCAAGGAAAACTGACTGTTTTATTTCTTCTGTCCATTCAAAAGACTTTCGATAAACCGCCGTTCCCGAGTAGTATTTTATTCCGTCAAGTTGATTTATACTCCAGTCGCTTAACTTTTCAAAAACTACCGGATTCTCCGGTCCCCCTAACGATGGATCAAACTCAACCTCCCAGATTCCCTCCAAACTTGTTATAGGAGTTAAATCAGCTTTGTTCTCTCCTGATTTCGAAACTGTTTCAGAAGTCGCCTTTTCAAAAATCACAAAAACCGATTCGTTATTTTCAAACTGAAAAGGGATGATAGTGCGTCCATTTTCAGCCCGCCAATCGTTACAATCTGTTGTCTTTCCTGAAACCGGAAAATACAATTGCGGTTGTTTTCCTTTTACTCTGAAAGACAGCTGCAAATCCCGTTTACGATCTTCCTGATTTGAAATAAAGTAGATTTCTTTATTCTCGGCAGTTCGATGATTCCAGGCAACTTTTATTGCTTGTTTTCCATCGTTTTCTAAAACATAAAAATCTTTTTCAATGCCCACCGACACAAAATCTGGCTGATCGTATTTTCCACTTAACACCTGCCCTTTTCCAATTTTCAGGCGAAGTAAATTCTCAGAAATAGTTGCAGAATTTTCGTTTGAAAACAACTCATTTATCACTGCTTCAAATCCGTTCTTATCTTCGTCAGGTCCTAAACATTTAGTAGGTTTTTCCTGAAAATAAACCGAGGCTCCGTCTTTCACCAGCTTTAAAATCTGCGTAGCAACTGCGAGGCTCATTCCTGCTTCAGGGTTCATTTTCCGTTTGCCGGGAATAATCAGCAATGCATAACTTGCACCTCCCGGAAGTTCAATTCTCCCATTCTTCACTGTGGCTCGATTCAACAACACATCTTTGTTAAACGAATCGTAAGCATAACCTTTTAAAGGATCAATCCAATCGATTGGATCAGCCAGATTTTTCAAAGTCGTCACCCCTTTGGGCTGTTGACGAAATGGCTGACCAGTATTGTCCAGTCGCTGCTTTTCTGCTTCAACTCTATCGGCTCCAAAAATACCAGGCAAAACCGGCACCAAACGATCGGGCAAAATAGCACGGCGAGGAATTTCTTCGCCGGTAAAAACGGCAACATCAACAACCGGTACTCCCTGTTGTAAAAGTACCTGACAATTTTTGATGTATTCAACCCATGCTTTTCCGGGTTTCCACCACGTTTGATTGGGCTGAAAAAACTGACCAACCACGCCAACAGTTTTACCCGGTTTGCGTGTTGTCCAGGGATCGTGCGCAAAAACATGGAAAATTATTTTGTTGATGCCAATCGCAAAATTTCTGTCGAATAATGTCTTTAATATTCCGGGATGCTCGTCCCAATCCAAACGTATTTCGGTGCCAGCTTCAGCACGTGCCAGTTTCTTGCCATAAATATGTGCTCCAGAAACGGCATCCAACACATCGTTGGGTTTGTCGTGTGAAGGGCTCCGGAACCAGAATTCGCCGGTTGGTGCATCCGTTAATTTGTAGTGCAACATTCCATCGCTTACAAAAACAGGAGCGATGCACTCTGCACTGTAACGACATCCTTTTTCGTGCGCCAGTTTTTCCATGGTACCGTGATAGTTGTCCACAAGTACTTCGGCAATCGTTTCCCTGATATCATATAAAACCTGCTCCGAAAATTCCACATTTTTAACCGGCACACCGGCCACCACAGGCAGGTAAGCCATTAAATCGTATCCTTTTCGTTTTTGAAATTCATCCAGAAAAACGGGCGACCAGTTTTGGCTGCCACACTCCCAGCTATCGTTGTACAGTTCTTCAATTACATTTTGGGCCACCTCAGTGTCAACATGATTGTAAATGGTATCGAACCAATTTTCAAACTGAAGTTTTACGGCCGTGGGATTAAGTTTGTCGCATTCCAATCCCACAGCTCCACCACCCACATAATTGGTCAATCCGGTAGAAGTATGTCCCATTCGAAGGATCACCCAATTCCCCTCGGGAACATCCCAGCTTAGTTTTCCCTCCTCATTTAAAAATGAAGTCAGATTGATTAACTTTTGCGGATCGACACAAGCAGTTTCGAGCAAAAAACTTTCGTTCGAGCTTTTGCTGATTCTCCAAACTGCCCCTGATTTTCCTTCAAAATGATGAATTTTTGCTTCGCCCGACAATTCAATTCCCGATACTTTTAATCTGGGTTTCCATTTGGCGTCGTCAAGGTCTTCTGCACCCGGCTCTGTCCCTGTAGGATCAAAAACAAAGCGGAAATATTTTGCAGTAACAGGTTCAATTAAATGTGTAACAGATTCGCCCCGATCATCCCAGCCGTGACGGTACTGATCCAGTCTTCCATGAGGTTTAAAAGTCTTTCCATCGTTGCTTGTCTCAATAATCAAACGATTGGCCTGGTAATTATTCCAACCTGATTGCAATGTTATGGAGCTGCACGAAAAGGGTGCATCAAACCGGTATTGAATCCAGCATTCTTCCTTGCTGGTAAAATCTTTCGTATTTCCTTTTACGGTAAGATAAGAAGCATCTTTTCCGGCAATACTTGAACTTACTTCAGGAATTGTGATGTAGGAACTCCTCCCAAATCCTTCAGGGGCAGGGTAAGCAAAAGTGGCAATGTCCTTGTAATAATCTTCCACCTCTTCGGGTTGTGGTAAAGTGCTTTCAAATTGCTGATTTCCGGGCACCAGTGTGTCGGCCCAAACTACCTTTTGCATCGAAAGTTCGGGAGTTATCCACGGGCCACCGGCAGCGGTGAAACCATCGCAGGCATGAATACCCAGTTTTAATCCCAAACGATTCGCTTCAGTAATGGCATATTTCATCATATCCCACCATTCGGGAGTTAACTGAACCGATGTTGGTTCGTACAAAGAAGGATTAGCGGCACCTCTTATCGTAAACAAATATGCACCTCCAATTCCGTTCTCTTTCATGGCTTCCAAATCGGTGGTAATTCCTTTTTCCGAAATACTGGCATCGGTTAAAAACCAGTACACCCAGGGTTTGGTATCATCTGCATTTGGCTGGATCTTGCCATCCGTCATAATCGCATCAGGTTTAGTTCCACAGCTAAACAAAAGCAGGCCAAAAAGTAGAATCAGATATGTGTATTTATTTGTTTGCATTTTATTTTCTTAAAACTTTATAGATTGCGGCACTTTTTTCAGTTTTTCGGCCGTTAATTTTGCAGGAACCAAATAGAATGAATAGCTGTAATTTTTTGCAGGAACCTGGTATTGTTCAATGGGCGCTGCCACCGGCGACCATGTATCGTTTCCTCCAATTCCCATTTGAATCAGGTCGATATTCAGAGTAATAAATCCCGCTTCACTGAGCTCATTGGTATGTTTGGCCTCGTTAATGTTTTTTTCGGTATAAGGCCAGGCACTCATACTCAGCAAACTATCGGCAACCACAAGCATTCCAGTATTATTTTCATCTGCCAAAAACATCCAACGCACATCGGTGCGATTGCCGTTTTCCTGTGGCATTACGTAAGGCTCCATAAATTCATCGATTGGCAGCGAATAAACACCTGCATCGAATCCCCAGCGGCGGTCGAGGTAGTTTTCGTACAAACCACGCCCGTACCAGGTAATGTTCCGGTAATCGTTTTTAATGCCACAACTCATTCCTACTTTCGGAATGTTTGGAAGATCGGAATCAGCATTCAGCTTGTAATCCACTTTAACAACTCCATCTCCATTCACCAAATAAGTGACTTCAACCTGCGCTTTTCCGCTTATCACATTGTAGGTACTGGTTACAGTTATTAAATCCTCATCAACTACCTTAACTTCCAAATTCTCGAGGTTTGGTTTTGTTCCGTACCACTCTTTTAATACTTTCTGTGGCTTCCATCCACGTTCATCATTATCGGTTAAAGGACGCGTGAACGATGGAAATAAAGGACTAAATACCTGTTCTTTACCATCGCTTTTATAAGAGGTTAATGCTCCATTCTTTTTACTAAACTTCACCACAAAATTATTTCCTTCAATCTGAATCGCCTGTTCATCACCCTGAAGTTTTAGTTTTGGGAAATTCTGTTTTTCCGGTTGAATATTTGCTATTGAAGTTAAAACAAACTGGTTCGATGCTACCTCAAATCCTTCCTGTGCCCAGGTTGTTTCATCTTTTAACAAGAAATGGATATCGGCCAAATACTCATTGCCTAACTTCATTTTTGGAAGGAATTTGGCAATATCAATAATGATATCTTTTCCGGATTCCAGAGCCAAAGAAGGAAGTTGTGCTGCTTCAATTTCGAAACCATTTTCAAGCACCTTTAAAACAACATCGTAACCGGAAAGTGATTTTGTGGCATGCCGGTTACTCACTTTTACTTTTGTTCCGTCAATCAATTCGCACCAAACAGGTTGATAAATACGCTTGCACTCGTACATGGCAGCTTTTGGCCTTCCATCGGATGCAACAATTCCGTTAATACAAAAATTGCCGTCGTGAAGTTTTTCGCCAAAATCGCCGCCATAGGCATAAAACTCGTTTCCGGCCTCATCCGTTTTTAACAAACCCTGGTCTTTGTAATCCCAGATACATCCGCCAATAAACCGCGATTCCGAGCGAAAAATATCCCAGAGTTCTTTCATGTTTCCGGTTGAATTACCCATGGAGTGCGAATACTCCACAAAAATTATGGGACGATTATCGCCAGTCTGGTCATGCAATTCGTGAATAAATGGAATAGAAGGATAAAAGCGGCTTACCATATCTACATAATACTGATCGACCGGGTTTTGCAACCTCCCTGTGTTGGGGCGGCTACTCCAATCCAAATAACCTTCTTCACCCGGACTTCCCTGTGCAGGTTCATAATGTACCGGGCGGGTAACATCAAAATCGTGAACCCAGGCCGCCATGGCCGCATGATTCGGCCCGCTTCCGGCTTCATTTCCCAAACTCCAGATAATTACCGAAGGATGGTTTTTATCGCGATATACCATTCGTGTCATTCGTTCGAGGTGTGCGCTGGTCCACTGAGGATCATTACTCAGTTTTCCACCTAAACCATGTGTTTCCAGATTGGCTTCATCCATTACAAAAATGCCGTATTCGTCGCATAAATCGTAGAAATACGGATCGTTGGGATAATGACTGGTTCGAATACAATTAAAGTTAAATTGCTTTATCTGCTGAACGTCGCGTAAAATATCTTCCCGGGACAGTGCTTTGCCTTTAACAGGATCGTGGTCGTGACGATTTACACCGTACAAATAAGTTTCCTTGCCGTTGATCAATAATTTGCTGTTAACTTTTGAAAACTCTATACTTCTGAAACCAACGCGGCAACTTTTTACTTCCTGAATTTCGCCTTCTTCATTTTCGAGTGAGATGACCAGCGTATATAAATTTGGCTCCTCGGCGCTCCATTTTTTTGGATTTTCTATCCTTGCCTCCAACAAGCCAAATTTCACATTATCCAATCGCGGATAACTTTCGTTGATAATGTCTTCGGCTTTAATTTCAAGTACTTCTGGTAAAACAGCCTGCCCTTCATCATCAAATAGCTGCGCCTTTACAACATATCCTTTTACCGTGTCGCCGGTGAAATTATCCAGGCGCAGACGAACACTCAAAACTGCATCCTTGTATTCATCATCGAATTTTGCCTGCCAGTGAAAATCGGCAATTCGCACTTTGGGTTCAGCTAAAAGCATAACTTCGCGCTGAATTCCACTCATTCGCCAATGGTCCTGATCTTCGAGATACGAACCATCGCTCCACCGAATTACCTGCACCGATAAAATATTTTCGCCTGCTTGTAAATAGGGCGTTACATTAAATTCAGAAGGCAAACAACTGTCTTCACCATAGCCCAGGAACTTCCCGTTCACCCAAACTTTAAATGCAGAACTCACGCCACCAAAATGAAGCGTGATATTCATATCTGTCCAATCTTCAGAAACTGTAAACGTACGTTGATACGAACCAACGGCATTATAATCGCGCGGCACATTAGGCGGATTTACCGGGTGAAACGGATAAACCGAGCTTTTATAAATCGGTATATCATAGCCCTTCATTTCCCAATTGGATGGCACTTCAATTTTGTCCCAACCCGAAATACGCGATTTGTAAAAATCAGTTGGAGCATCAGCCGGTTTAATGGCAAAATGAAAATCCCATTCGCCATTTAAAAGTTGCACTCGCGAAGAATTTGCACGATCGCAAGTTAAAGCATCATCAATCGTTTCAAACGAATAAGCAGTTGCACGGGCCGGCTCCCTGTTTACACCATTAATCTGAGGATTTTCCCAGGGCTCAACATTATAAATGGCCGGTTGAGGCGGAATGCCCGCCGGTTCGCCGGTAACTGTTTGTGCCCGGCTGTTGATGCTAAAAAGTAGAATTGCAAGTAGGTATAATGTATTCCTCATAATTTGTTTTATCCAAATGTGCTTCCATAAGTGATTACTACAAACGACAGTATTAATACGGAAAGAGCTATCAATAAGGTTATAAATGTATTCTTTGAAACATTTTTCCATTCTTTCATAACTACACCAACTATGTAGCTAAAAAAGATGAGCATCGACATGTGCAGTACCCAGCTGATAAACTGGAATTTTCCCATTTTAACATGTCCTAAGCCGTAAAAGAAAAATTGCCCGAACCACAGCACTCCTGATAACATCGACCAGAAGAAGTTTTTTAACTGATCCGCAGTTTTAATGCCTGAACGTGATGTAAATTCTTTTAACGTTTTCTGGCGAATTCCGGCGATAAAAAACCAGACAAAGTTTACCAAAAAAGTACCTGAAGTAGAAACAATATACTTTGCATTTCCTTCGAAATGACCGGCACCGTTTTTGGCTGCCATATCAGAAATAGGTTGTCCGTGTTCCAGCGAAATATTAAAAACTGCCGATAAAACTCCGGCAATAATTACCAGCACCAGCCCAAGTTTCATATTAAATTTTACTTTTTCGCCCGATAACACCATCAGGTCTTTTTCCTTTCGGAAACCGGCATAGCCACTCAATGAAACCCCCAACAATGCCAGAATAATGCCAATAAGAATTATTGATCCACCCGGAGCAGTAAAATACTCAACCAAACCGCCATACAACAACAGGGGCACAAAAGTCCCCAGAATAGCCGACATGCCGATGGCAATGGTATATGTTAACGAATAGCCAATGTGCCGTATGGCAAAACCAAACGACATACCTCCAAAACCATAAACGGCGCCTAACAGAAATGCGCCCCACATCACATCTTTAGGAGCCGTTCGTAAAATTTCGAAAAAACCGGGAACGGTGATCCAGCCAATTAAAGTGGGCATTACAATCCAGGCAAAAAAGGCCTGAACCAGCCAATACGTTCCCCACGACCATTGTTTTAATTTTTGTGAAGGCAAATAGCACGTTGATGCAGAAATGCCTCCAATGGCATGAAATCCTGTACCAACTATCGGATTAGGTGTGATCATAAAGTAGTTTAAAGTTTCAAGTTCAATACTGTGGTTTTACTCCAAATGAAAAATTTCCTCCATATCTGCCCAGAATTCAACATCTTTTGCTGAATCAACAGGTTGCATCAATGGTTTTACCACATCCCACCAGCGTTGCGTTTCTTCGTGAGCGGCCATTTTTTTCATATCAGCATCGAAATCGCTGCCCGTATATTCGAAGTAAGCAAATAAAATAGTATCTCTAACAAAAATGGAATAGTTGGAAAGATTACATTCCTTGATTTTTGCAAGCACACCCGGCCAGACTGCCGCATGATGTTTAATGTATTCTTCTGCCCCATCGGGCTTAAGTTTTATGGTTTGTCCGAAACGTTTCATTTGTTATAAGTTAGTTCTTCGTTTAAACTAGTACAACCCAATAAGGCAATACACGTAATTTAATTCAAATAAAAATTCGTTTTACAGCTTCGAATAAAATATAAACGATTACACTACTCATCCTGTAGAAACCTGTATGGTAACATATTATTTTGAATTTTATCAACAAAAATCAACAATTAGAGCAATCAAACTAACTAAAAACAAGAGATCTCACAATTGTGATTATTGAAAACAAAACACCTTTAAGCTGCTAAAATAATGAAAACGTTTACACTGATTGCAATCCAAATTATGATTTATTATTTAATTCAAACAAAAAAAACATTGTTTAAACCTTGTTTTTGCATAATAACTGTTTCAAACAAGACGATTTTCCAAATGTTTCTTATATTCGTTTTAACTAACATTTCCTTACTAAAAAAATTATAAACTATTCCGCGATGCAGGTTATTGGAGGAATTCCTGAAAATGTATTGATAGACCGCATAAAGCAGGGCGACCAAACTGCGTTCGAGCTTCTATTCAAATTCTATTACCCCGGGCTTGTGGTTTTTGCTTCGCATTTTGGAATCGATCAGGCAGATTCTGAGGAAATTGTTCAGGATTTTTTTGTACGTATCTGGCAGCACCGCCATAAAATTAATCAGTCGGATTCGTTAAAAGCCTATTTTTTCACATCCATAAAAAACAAGTCGCTAAATGTTCTCAAGCAAAAAAAGCGAAATGATAATTTTATAAAGAAGTTAATACAGGTTTCAGAAGAAAGTCATTCGTACAATTACGATATTTTTATTGAATCGGACTTACAAAATAAAATCAGAACCAGTTTTAATCTAATTCCTCCCCGATCAAAGGAAGTATTTTTTCTAAGTCGTGTTACGGGAATATCGAATGATGAAATCGCAAAAAGATTGGATATTTCAAAACGAACAGTTGAAACTCATATTTCCAATGCCCTTAAAATTTTAAAGACAGAACTCAAAGAATTTCTTACGCTTTTAATTCTGATCGATATTCTGTTAAAATAAGCGTAAAATTTATTTAGTAGCACTACGTGTTTGCACAACCGGTGTTGTAATATATATGTATTGAGTGTAGTAATTTGCCTTTTCAGAAAAATTACAAACGGCAATAAAAACCACTAACGTACTTATTTGGTGAGCAGTACAAAATATTTGAAGAGAATAAAAACATGAATTATAAAAACGCCAAATCGAGAAAATTAAATATTCAGAATGAAGATAAGCTTCACTCAATGATAATTACTGACCCGGAAGAACAGAAACTGGAAGCAGCATTACTGATTCAAAAAATTGATTCGGTTGATAGCGAAAAGGGATTTAAAAATGTGAGCCGCCGTATTCAGAAAAAAGCGCGGATTATACATCGAATTAATATTATCTCAAGAGTTGCTGCAATTTTGCTCATTCCGGCGCTATTTTTATCTGTTTGGTATAACGTAATAAACACGCAAAGCACTCAAATCGAAACAACTTACCATACCTTTAACTGCCCGGTTGGAATTAAAACTCAGTTGTCGCTTCCAGACGGATCTTTGGTATGGTTAAATTCGGGAACCACCGTAAAGTACCAGCTCCCCTTTACAAACAAAACGCGTAACATTGAGATGGATGGTGAAGCGTTTTTTGAGATTAAAAAAGATCGTATTCCTTTTATTGTAACTACCGGCAATGCGAAAGTTAAAGTGTACGGTACTGAATTTAATGTAAAAGCATTTGGCAGGGATAATCAGATTGAAGTAGCGCTAAAAGAAGGAAGTATAGGGTTTTCCACCGGAAGTGATGTAACCGAAAAAAGGCTAGCACCAAATGATTTTCTCACTTTTAACAAAACAAACAATGTCGTTGAAACTATAAACCAAAATATTAATAAATACATTGCCTGGCGCAATAACCAATTGGTATTTGATGAAACTCCACTTTCGGAAATGGCATTGATGCTGGAACGCTGGTACGGTATTCAGGTTGAAATTAAAGACAATGACCTTTTGAGATATAAGTTTACAACCACATTCGAAAACGAGCCTCTTTTACAGGTTATCGAGCTGTTGGAACTAAGTTCGCCCATAAAAATAAAATACATTCCAACTAAAATGGACGACCAATCGAACGTAATTAGTAAAGCAAAAATAGTAATCAATAAAAAATAAACTGAATCGAATATGAACAAAAAAAGGGAAGGTGCAGCAACACCCTCCCCAATAACAACTAAATAATTTTAGTCATTTACAAAACGATCAAATTTATGAAAAAAAACTTTGAAATTTTGTGTCTCTACAGGCGACACAGAAAAAAACTTATGATTATGCGTAATGCACTTTTAATTGTGTTGATTAGCAGTTTTCAGATTTTTGCGAACAACAGCTATTCACAAACAAAAAAACTAAATCTGAACCTCCGCGATGTAACGATCAAAGAAGTTCTGACTGAAATTGAAAACCAAAGTGAATTCTATTTTTTGTACAACAGCGAATTAATTGATGTCTCAAAAAATGTAAACATTTCGGTTGAAGACAGAAAAATTGAAGAAGTACTTGCCAGCTTGTTTCCTGGAGATGATGTAAATGTATTGGTGAAAGACAGACACATTATTCTAACTCCTGGTTATGAAACATCCGATCAGCAAAAATCGATTAGCGGAAAAGTGACCAGCCTTGATGGTTTTCCGTTGCCGGGAGTTACCATTTTGATAAAAGGGACTACAACAGGTACGGTTACTCAGGCTGACGGAACTTTTAGTATTGAAAATATTGAAAGTGGAAGTACGCTGGTATTTTCATTTATCGGTATGAAAAGTCAGGAAGTGATAGTAGGAAACCAAAGCACCATAAATATAAGTATGGAAGAAGAAGCAATTGGTTTGGAAGAAGTAGTTGCTATTGGATACGGTACAGTAAAAAAGAGGGAACTTACCGGATCGGTTGCTTCTGTTAAAGCTGATGATTTTAATGAAGTAGCTTCCTCGGATGCAATGCAGTTGATTCAAGGTAAAGTAGCAGGTTTAAGTATTACCCGCACCAATGGTGGTGATCCGACAAAAGGCTTTGAGATTCGTTTACGCGGATCATCCAGTATCAGTGCCAGCCAGGAACCCCTTGTTGTGGTAGATGGTATTCCGGGCGGAAATCTAAATTCAATTGCGCCTGAAGATATCGAATCGATGGATATTTTGAAGGACGGTTCGGCAGCTGCAATTTATGGTACACGCGGAACAAATGGTGTTATTCTGGTAACCACAAAAAGAGGAAAACAAGGAAATATGCAGGTTGAATTTTCATCGAAATTTACCACCCAAAGTATATTGAAAACGATTGCGGTTTTAAACGCCGATGAATACCGAGCGATGAAAACCAAATTATCTTCTACTCATCCTGAAGTTTCAGCGGGAATGGTAGATTATGGATACGACACCGATTGGTTTGACGAAATTACACGTACTCCGTTCAGTCAGGTTCAGCACCTGTCGCTTAGCGGTGGTATGAATAAAACCACATACCGCCTGTCGATGTATTACACCGATCAGGAAGGTGTTATGCTCAACTCAAGTATGGAAGAATACCGGGCAAACTTAAACCTTCGTCAAATGGCTTTGAATGATAAACTTCAGTTTAGTGTTCAGCTAGGATTATCCGATCGTTCAGAAAATCCGGTTAACTACGATGCTTTCCGTCAGGCCATTAAACGAAATCCTACCGAACCGGTTTATAATGAAGACGGTAGTTTATTCGAGATTGACGGCTGGCAATACGAAAATCCCGTTGGTCTGCTTCAGGAAAGATTCCGCGATGATAGTTCATCTCATCTGTTTGCTAATTTAGGAACTGATTTATTTATTACCGACTGGTTAAAAGCCGGTGTTGTTGCAGGTATTCAAAAGTACCGCTCGTTAAACGGGTATTACGAACCCAGTTATGCACACACCCAGGAAGTAGCCGGTACATCAGGTAGTGCAAGCCGTGTGGCCACTGCCACCGACACCAAAACACTTGAAACAACCATCGATTTTAACAAATCAATCAATAAACATACTATAAGTGCTACAGCAGGTTACTCATTCCAGGAATTTGTAAACGAAGGTTTTGAAGCAGAAAACACCAATTTTATTTCGGATGACTTATTGTACAACAATTTGGGTTCGGGAACTAAATTGCGTAGTGGCGATGCCGACATGAGTTCGTACAAAACTCAAAACCGATTGGTTGGTTTCTTTGCACGTGCATCGTACAATTACGAAGGAAAATATTTTGTTTCGGCAAGTGTACGTCGCGAAGGTTCTTCGAAATTTGGAGCCAACAACAAATGGGGTACTTTCCCTGCAGTTTCTGCCGGTTGGGATTTAACAAAAGAAAGTTTCCTAAGCGATTCTAACTTCGACCTGTTAAAAATTCGCGCGGGTTATGGTGTTACCGGTAACCAGGGAATCGATCCTTATCTTTCGTTATCCAGAATGGCTGAATCGGGTTATTTCTTCTACAACGGCAGTTTTATACCGGGTTACGGACCAGACAGTAATCCAAATCCAAACTTAAAATGGGAAACCAAACACGAATATAACTTTGGTTTAGACTGGTCGTTAAACCAGGGACGCATAGGTGGTACAGTTGATTATTACGTTAGAGATACCAAAGATTTGCTTCACCTGTATGATGTGCCGGTGCCTCCAAATCTTTACGAAGAAACAATGGCAAATGTAGGTTCAATGCGCAATTCGGGTATCGAATTCACAATCAGTGCCATTCCGGTACAAACTTCTGATTTCCAATGGAACATTGATTTTAACGCCGATTTCAGAAAGAATAAACTGTTGTCGCTTTCAAACGACTATTATTCGCTGGAATATCGTAACGTAGGAGAGATCGGATCGCCAGGTGTTTCTGCTTGGACACACCGTTATTACGAAGGTGGATCAATCGGCAATATTCACGGTTTTGTGTACGAAGAATTAACTGAAGACGGAAAATGGATTTTTAAAGATACCGATGGTGTTGAAGGAATTACTGTAGAAGACCGTACGGATATTGGAAATGGTATTCCTGATTTTTATGCCGGTTTAACCAACTCGTTCCGTTACAAAAACTGGGATATGTCTATCATGTTCCGCGGAATGTTTGGTCACCAGATCATTAACCACAAACGAATTTTCTACGAAAACCCAATTATGTTACCCTTAAACATTATGAAATCGGCAATGGATTCACAGATTTGGGATACACAAAATTTCTCGGACTACTATGTTGAAAATGGCGATTTTGTAAAATTGGATAACCTTACCATTGGATACAATATTCCATTGAAAAGTACAAAATGGTTAAAATCAGGCAGAGTATTCTTTACCGGTACAAATTTACTTTGTATAAGCGGTTACGAAGGAATTGATCCGGAAGGTTCAATTGGCGGACTGACTCCGGGAGTTGATTCCAGAGGAGACTACCCAAGTACGCGAACTTTTACTTTTGGTTTTAACATTAAATTTTAAAAAACACGGATCATGAAAAAATTATTAATATTATTTACGCTATTCGGTTTGTGGTCGTGTACTAATCTTGACGAGGAAGTTTACGATACCATTGTTAACGAAAATTTTTACCAAACAGAAAAACAGGTTCTGGCTGCTGCCGGCCCTGCATACAACGAACTCAGAGGATACGTTCAGGTGGGAGCACTTTGGGGAATTAATAGTTTATCAACTGATGAGGCTGTTTTGCCTACACGCGGAATCCACTGGGACAACGGAGGAATTTACCGTCGCCTGGCTTTACACACATGGACTTCGGAAGAAGGTTACTTTAACGATTCATGGAAATTTGTTTACAATACCGCTTCCAACTGCAACCGCATGCTATACCAATTCGATTTAATTGAAAATAAAAGCGATGCACTAATCAGCATTATGAATGAGATGAAAGCCGTTCGAGCTTTTGCATATTTTGTTGGATTAGACGATTTTGGAAATATTCCAATTGTAGAAAGTTTTGATGTTCCTGAAGGTTTTGCTCCTGCAAACAGCACCCGTCAGGAAGTATTCGAGTTTGTAAAAAGTGATTTGGAAAGCAGCTTGAATGTATTGAGTAAAAGTACCGACATGACTACCTACGGTAGGATGCATTACTACGCTGCCCAGGCACTATTGGCAAAACTTTATTTGAATGCAGAAGTGTACACAGGCCAGGCAATGAACGACCAGTGTATTGCTGCCTGTAACGAAATAATCAATTCGGGAGAATATGCGCTGGCATCGGATTACTTCTCTAATTTTGCCATTAAAAACGAAGGATCATCAGAGAATATATTTGTAATTCCGTTTGACGATACTTATACAAAATCATGGGGTTATATGAATCAATTTCAGTACTGGACACTTCATTTTACAGCCAATAAAACCTATGGAATGGAAGCAGGGGGCTGGAATGGATTTTGTGCCATGCCTTCATTTTACAGATCGTATGACGATACTGATTTAAGAAGAAATGCTTGGGTGGTAGGTCCACAATTTTCAAAAACCGGAGAAGTAGTTTATTGCAACCAGGAATTGGCAGGAAAACCTCTGTCTTACACAATTGATCTTACTTCACTGGAAGGATCGTTTGAAGATGAAGGTGCCCGTTTGGCCAAATACGATTACACCGGTGCAAAAAACTGGACAGTTTCGTGTGACTTTGCCGTAATCAGATATGCCGATATTTTGCTGATGAAAGCTGAAGCGCTGATGCGGAAAAATGGTGGTATTGCTACTGCCGATGCAGTAGATTTGGTTAACCAGGTAAGAAGTCGTGCCTTTGAAGATACCACCGATAAACTTTACACCACATCAACACTAACAATGGAAGCATTGTTGGCAGAACGTGGTTGGGAATTTGCAGGTGAAGGCTGGAGACGCAACGATCAAATTCGGTTTGGCGATTTTACCAAAGGAAGATGGACATTCCAGGAAAGTGATTCACCGGAATTCAGGAATTTATATCCAATTCCACAATCACAAATAAATGCCAATCCAAACCTTGTTCAAAATACAGGTTATTAGTAAAAATATGTCTGTTAGTAATACTGACAGACGTATTTTCCAAATTCATAAGTAATAGTTTTGGTTAAAGGAGGTTCAGAAATGAACTTCCTTTTTTTGTTTCTTAACTTTTGGAATGCTGGATTACTAGGACTTAATATTTGAACGATTAAAACACATCAGCACAGAACATGGCTTTAAAACTTATTTAACTAAGCTGAAAACGCACAAAAAAAGGACTCTTCCGGCAAAGAAAGAGTCCTTTTTCATATTGCAAGAATGTCAGTGATTTCAGATTATTTTGAATTAACCGCATTAAACAAAGCTTCAATGTTCTCGGGTGCAATATCGGGTAATACGGCTTCGTGACTGGGTGAAATAATCAGCCCGGTCGGGAAAATTTCTTTTACTTCTTTTACGCGTTTTTCTATTTCAGCAGGAGTTCCTTTTACAAGTAAATACTGTGCATCAATACCTCCGCAAAATGCTGTTTTACCGGCAAAATGTTTGTGTACATTTTCCACACTCATTTCTGCTGCCAGCGCTTGTATGGGGTGAATAATATCGGCACCTGTTTCAACCAAATCTTCCACAATCGGGAAGATTGAACCACAGGAATGGTGCATCACTTTTAAACCGTAACTTTTGGCCTGATCGATGAGTTGTTTGGTTCCCGGCAACACCATTTGCCGAATTAAATCCGGATCAAGCATTAAACCCGTTTGGCTGCCAAAATCGTTACCAATTAATACAACATCCAGGTATCCTTTGGTCGCTTCGTAAAATATTTCGTTTGCTTTTAAATAAAATTCCGTAATGCGATCGATCACAGCCTGAAACATATCCGGATTCATCAGCATAGTCATCAGTGCATGTTCCATTCCAAAAGCCGAGCAGGCATCCTGAAAATGAGCACTCCACATAATTCCCATGCGTGCATAGTTTTCATCCACGGCTTTTGTCCTTCGTTTTGCTTCTTCCCTGTCAAGGTATTTTGCCGGATCGGGCCAGTTAAATTTATCCACATCTGCCGGATTTTCATAATCTTCAAAAAATCCGGGTGCGGTTAATGTTCGTTCATCCGGCGTATCTAAATGGCTCACTTTCGCAAAATCAAATGCACAGGCAATATGATTTGAAGGGGCGTAATTATAAGGCACTTCAATGGGATAAATGTCATCGTCGATCACTTTTTTCAGTTCGTCTATTGAACTTACTCCAAAGTATTTTTTCAATGCCGGTTCAGCTGCCGGAACCGGTAATCCAAACCACGAGGCAGGCCGGTCAACAGGAGCATTTTCTATCGTTGCAAAAAATCGGTCTTTGTGTTTCATCGTTTTCATCTTAATGCCCGTTAAAAAAGAGATAAAATCCTACCATTACAATAATTAGAAGAATCCACAATATCCAGACTTTTCGATCTGGTTTTGCAAGATTTGTAAATTCTAAAACATTTTCACTTTCCGATATTGCATTTTTATCGAAGATGACAATTACCCAGGTTAAAACAGCCAAAATCACAAAAATGAAAAACGAAAGTAATAAAAAGTGCGGCCACATTTCCCAATCGGGAAATACAAAAAGATACACAATGCCTGTTCCAATACTTATTACAGTACCAAACGAAAGCGCAAAATTAGCAGCCTTTTTTGTTGTACGTTTCCATAAAACCCCAAACAAGAAAACTACCGACATAGGCGGTGCTATAAAACCAAGAACAGCCTGAAATATATCGAATAGATTGAGCCCTTTAATGCTGTCGATGGCAAGCGTTAATAAAATGGCCAGAACCGCACCCACCAGTGTTACAATCCTTCCGATAGTAATAATTTGTTTTTGTGTGGCATCGGTCCTAATTTTTTTCACATAAATATCCATTGTAAAAACGGTACTCAGCGAATTTAATGCTGAGTCGATTGTGCTAACCAGCGCAGCAATTAAAACTGCCATAACAAGGCCGGTCATTCCTGCCGGAAAAAGTCGTGTAACCATGGTCATGTATGCTTCGTCCGGGTCTTGTAAATCGGGGAAAAGAATAAAACAAACAATGCCCGGAATTATGAACAAGGCCACATCCAGAATTTTTAGCCAGCCCGTAAAATTTGCTCCCAACTGACCTTGTTTTAAACTTTTAGCGCCAAGCACCGATTGCACCATCGATTGATCGGTACACCAAAACCAAACTCCCATAATCGGATATCCTAACACAATGGCCAGCCATGGATAACTGGCGTCGTTCATGGGTCGCAATAAATTCCAATAATCGGCAGGAACGCTTTCGTAAACCGCCATTAATCCACCTGCCTTTTGAACTCCAACAACCGTTAAAATCAAGGATACGGCAATTAGCAACAACATTTGAAAAACATTGGTGTAAGCAACAGCTTTTAATCCGCCGGCGATGGTAAAAAATGCGGCAATAACAACCAGTACAATAACCGAAAGCCACATGGGCAGATTTAAAATTTGTCCAACCAGAATACCACCTGCAAAAAGGGTTAATGCCAGCCACGATATAAGAATAGTAATCATCGTATACCAGGCCAGTATATTTCGTGTGGACTGCCCAAAACGTTTTCCCATAAATTCGGGAAGTGTTAATACTTTAGCATGCAGATAACGCGGAGCAAATACGACAGCAAGCAGGAAAATAAATACAAAAGCATACCAGGCAAAGTTACCGGCCACAATACCGGTGGTGTAACCAATACTTGCAGAAGCAATTAACATGGAAGGGCCAACATTGGTTCCCCACATTGTTAATCCAATACTTCCCCACCCCAGCGAATGACCTGCAAGAAAAAGGTTCTCATCCGTTTCACGCTTTTTTATAAAACTTACCCAATACCCGATTCCTACCAAAATAATCAGGTAAACAACAACAACAATAAAATCAATCGGCTTTAAAAAGCTGTAAATATTTTCCATAGTTTAGTTTTCGATTAGTTTCTTCCGTTTTTATAGGTTAAATTCTTCTAATATATTTTTGATTTTTACAGGTTGACCAGTTTCCAGCGATCGTTCCATCGCATTTAGTAGAGCGATCGTTCCAACACCTTCTTTCAGATCAGGGAATGCGGTTCTGCCACTATTAATTGATCGGGCAAAATATTCGAGGTAATTCTGGTACTCTCCCGCATGATGCGATCTTCCTTCGAAACGGAAATAATAATTTTCCTTATTCTCGAATGAAATTAATTTCTCTTCTCCCGAATTATCGGTAATGGCGTAATTTAAGTTGGGATAATCTCCCTGACTGCAACCATCGGTTCCACGAAGAATACAAGTCATTCCGCTTTCCCTGACTGCTGGTTGCACCGGCGATGAATAAGTACCGCTAACACTTGCAATTCGCCCATCGTCGGCTTTAAAAATAAAGTGCATGGTATCGGGATTTTTCAAACCACCTTTTTTCCCGTTCGGACTTAACATTCCGTAGCCCATAACTTCTTCAATATTTGGCAAATACCAGCGAATGAAGTCTACCGGGTGACTTAAACCCCCAAACAACCATTTAAAGCTTTTTTCAAGCGACCAGCCTTTTCCCAAAAACCAGCGATGATCGGCGTTGTAATTCGATTCAATCGTTACCAGGTCACCAATTAAACCTGCTTCATAATCCAAACGCTGCCTTTTCATGGGTTCGAAAAAACGGGAACTTTGCCCAACAAAAACCGATGTTCCTGTTTTTTCCTGCAACTCCAATAAGGCTTTTGCTTCCGACAAATCGTTCAATAAAGGTTTGGTGCATATCACATGTTTTCCGTGCAGCAAGGCCTGTTTTATATGATTTGCATGCAAAAAATCGGGAGTATAAATTCCAATCGCGTCAATTTCCGGATCTTCCAACATGGCAGAATAATCGGTGGTATAATTTTCAAACTGAAATTCTTTTGCCCTGGCCTTGCACAAGTCAATATTTAGATCGCAAATGGTTTTTAGCTCCCACATCTCACTGGCAAGCGCCGCCGACATGGTGCTCTGCCCTTCTCCTATTCCTAAAATACCTAGCTTTAACATGTTTTATCTGTATTTTTCAACAATTTTAAGCGCTGTTTCAATGTCTTTTTCCAATTTAAAATCAATGTTTATATGCAAACCCTGATTCCCAACATTGTCTAAAAGCGGCTGCAATTCATCCAATGTTACCCAGTTTGCCATGATTGATTTTCCTCCGGCTAATATTCTTTTGTACAAATCGTACCAGCGCGGATCGCCTCCCTGTGGTTCGCCCACTCCGGGTGTCCATTGAACAGCGTTTAACTCTTCTATTTCAAGTATCGCATCCACATGACGCATGGCATCTACCCCATCGAGATGATAAAGCGTATAATCAATTTTCTGGGCTTGTTCGCGAAGATAAGGTTGTGCAAACCTACGGAAATCGTCTTCCGAAATCATAAGCGAAATATCACTTTGGAGCTTGGAAACCTTGCCCGGTCCCCAAATGGAGAAATAACAAAATGCCATTTCATCTCCTTCGCGAATGATGTCGTAAATCCGGTCGAAAACCTGAAAATAGATATCATTCACTTTTTTCAATTGTTCTTCCAGCACTTCAGGCTGCATCATCATATCCATTAAAACATTGTCGGTTCCTTTCAAACTTGCCAGTGTATCCAGACCTTCAATTAAATCGGGGCATCCCACAAAGTAGTTTCCATTCGACAACGATTTACATTCCTTCAATAAATCCTGGTGAAGTTTCCACCATTTATTGTCTTCCTGCAATTCAATAGTACCATCAAAAACTGCATTTTCTTTTATCCAGATGGTATCTTCTCCCCCGTCCAGTTCGGCACCCAAACAAGCTGCCAGCGATCCAGGACCAAGGTGTGTATTTGCAACGGGTAAAATATCAGCTTTAAACGAACTTTTCGATAGCTGGTAATTCAGACTCTGTGCCCGCCATTCCGAATTGAACCACTGCTGATCCCAATCTTTTGCAGGCTGCGGAGCTTTTATTAATTCATGTGGTCTGCCATCTTTTTCCAGGTGTTCCCACATCGAAATAATAATCCCTTTGTTGTTCCACCATTCGATATATCGTTTTTTCGATTCTTCCCAATTTGTTTTCCAGGTATTCATATTTGTTTCTCGCTAAGGCGCTGTAACGCCAAGATTATATTTAAGTTTTACTATTGTTTTAGTTCAGTAACTTTCCCAGGATACTTTTCTCTAAACCTTCAAAATATTCATCAAAACTGATGGTTTCAGTCTTTTCAAAATCAAGATCATCGGTACTTTTAACGGGATGTGGATACACCGAAATTTCAGCACCTTCTTTTACCCAAACCGGCATTTCTTCCAGCGGCACTTTCACATCGTACAACCACTGATTTCCACTATTTTTCTCTCCTGTGAAAAGATTTACCCAGTTTCCTTCGGGAAGGTAAATGTCGCGGCAATTTTCATCGTTCATTACAGGTGCAACCAACATGTCGTCGCCAAAGAAATACTGATCGTCGATGTGCCAGCAAATTTTATCTTCGGGATAATGAGCCAACATGGCACGCAGCATTGGAAAACCACTCAGGGTTGTTTTTTTAGCCTGCTCCAGAATGTACGGCAAAAGTGCATAGCGTAACTTTAACCACTTACGCACAATTCCGGCAATGGCCGGGTATTCGTAAGGTTCGCGTTTTGATGTGCCGTGGTAGCGCAAATGCGATGAGAATACGCCAAACTGAGTCCAGCGCACGTACAAATTATCGGGGACTACCGAATTCATAAAATTAGGCAAACTGTGAAATCCGGGGACATCGTGGCTCCAAAAGCCAAAACCCGAAAGTCCCAAATGCAAACCGCCTTTTAACGAACCGGCCATTCCATCCCAGGTGCAGGCAGCATCTCCTCCCCAATGCAAAGGATAACGCTGACAACCGGCCCAACCGGCACGCGCCCAGACAATACCATTGCCGGTAGTTTCTTTTGTTATTTCAAAGGCCGCTTTCTGATAAAGCAAGGCATATAAATTGTTTAATTTTTCGGGAGATAAAGATTGGTAATCGGCTTCCATGTGAATTTCTTCACCAAAATCGGTTTTAATACAAACCACTCCCATCTCGAGCAATTCTTTTAACAAACCTTTGTACCAATCCGTGGCTTTCGTGCTTGTAAAATCAATAGTTCCCGCATAATCCAGCGCACTAAAATTTGAACCACCCTGCTTTTTCGATTCACGCAGAGGTGCGATATAATTATTGGCTTTTGCTTCGTTCAATTGTTCTGCCTCGGCAGCCACATACGGCATTTGCCACAAACTAACTTTATAACCGTCGTTTCTCAAATCCTGGATAAATTTTTCCGGATCAGGAAAACGTTCCGGGTTAAATTTCCATTCGCAAAGCCAGTCGGTACGAAACCAGCCGGTATCCAAATGAATCACATCGCACGGATAATCTTCATCTCTGAGGCGTTTGCAAATTGTATTCACTTCATCGGCAGAAAAATACGTCATTCGGCTCATCCAGGTTCCGTAGCTCCACAACGGGAGTTGAGTTGGAAACCCGGTAACCTGACGGTATCCGTATAATATTTCTTCAACTGAATCGCCACCAAACAGAAACAGGTCGATAGCCGGTTCTTCAATTAGTAATTGCACGGAACGCGACGAATGATCGGCCAGTGATATTTTACCATAAGCCGAAGTGTGCATAAAAACTCCATACATTTTACTCGACAGGTAAAACGGAATATTTTTGTAAGTGCGGCGATTATTTACACCCTGACCGTCCTGATTTTTCATCTGCAGAGTTCTTCCTGAAAGATCCATTTTCGTGAAACGTTCGCCGGTTCCGGCAAAACATTCGTTAGCAGCCGCTTTAAACGAAATTGTACTCCTATGAATTCCTTTTTCGTTCGCAACATAAGCTATTGCAAATGCATCGTGCCGCGCCGGAAAAAACTGGTCGTAAGCACTTATCTCAATTTTTTTATCCCCATCGGGATAGAATGTTGCTTCCAACGACTCCTGCGGTTCCGGTAACAAATCGCTCCAGAAATCGATTGGATAAGCTTCACGATTAAATTCGGCGCGAATGGTACCTTTATCATCTTTTACCAGCCAAACCGATTCGTTTTTTTCAAGCGATAATTGACTGATTTGAAGCGCAGAATCCAATTCAAGCATGAGCGAATCCGGCATTGACTCGCCTTCAAAAGCAGTGGCTACGCGAAGTATTTTATCGCCATAAGCGCGAATACGCAATTGAAAACTCAGCGGTTTTATGGCTGTATCAGGTGAAATATCAATGGCTGTTTGTTGGCATTGAAATGGAAGAGTGACTAACACATCGGTACCATCTACCAAAATATCGGTGGGTTTACCAACTTTCCACAGGCGTTCCGAACCGTTTAATTCGGGATCAAAATCAAGAAAGTCAATCAGTTGGTAATTTGTTTGTTTCATAGTTTAAAAAGTTGGAAGCTGGAAGTCGGAAGCACGAAGCTTTAAATCCGAAATCAAAAATCCGTTTTGTTATCTATTATTTCTAATTCTTAGTTACTATTTCAATTTCATCTGTTTCAAGGCCCGAAGAAGTTGCTTTTAAACGAATCGTTCCGACCTCATTTTGCGCCTGAACAATGGCCAGACACATTCCGTTAAATGCTAAGCGTTCTTTAGCTTTAAAAGGCTCGTGGCTTGCCTGATAACCATTGTCAACACCGGCAATAAATCCGCATCCTTCTATTTCGAACTGAACAAGATTGTTTGCATTCGGAACCAGGTTACCGCCTTTATCCAGCACTTTTACTGTCACAAACGAAAGATCTTTTCCATCGGCACTGATAACTGAACGATCCGCACTCAATTCAATTTTTGCAGCTTCACTGGCAGTATTTATCTGTTTTTCAAGCACCACTTCCCCATTTTTTCGGGTAACGGCTTTAATATTTCCTGATTGATATTTTACGCGCCACATGGCATGCAACTGATCCTGTGTTTTAGTTTGAACACCTTGAGATTCACCATTCACAAACAATTCAACTTCATCGGCATTGTTGTAATAGGCCCAAACATCAACGGTTTGTCCTTCATTCCAGTTCCAGTGTGGGAACAAATGCAACATGGTTTTATCTGTCCACTCGCTTTGATAGAGGTAATACACATCTTTTGTAAATCCACATAAATCGATTACGCCGTAATACGAACTTTTTGTCGGCCACGGATACGGAACAGGTTCGCCAATAAAATCGAAACCCGACCAGATGAACATTCCCGAAATAAAATCGAGTTCTTTCACCATTTTCCAGGTTTCTTCGTGAGTAGCTCCCCAATAGGCATGTACATGATCGTAAGCCGAACAGGTAAAATCGGGGTTTGGATTTTTTATGGGAACATTATAGGCTTCCGGCCAAACCAAAATACTGTCGGAAGGCATATTGTAGCTTCCACGCGAGGCAAAGGCCGACATATTTTCGCTGGCGATAATTGCCTCTCCGGGGAAACGTACCGGGAAAGTTGGATAATCTTTGTGTTTGTAGTTAAAACTCAAAACATCCAGGGCTTCACTCTGATAAATAAAGTTTTTATCCGGAATATTTTCGGTTAATGCACAGGTTACCGGACGTGAATCATCCAAAGCTTTTACGGTATTAACCAATTCAGGCGTAATCGTTAATCCGGTGGAATCGAACTGTTCGCGAATTTCGTTACCGATACTCCACACCATTACCGATGGGTGATTTCGGTCGCGTAATACCATGTCCTGCAAATCGCGAATGTGCCAGTCTTCCCAATCGTCGTTGTAATCGTGAGCCATTTTCTTTTTCGCCCATACATCAAAGGCTTCATCCATTACAAAAAAGCCCATTTGGTCGCATAAATCAAGTAATTCGGGTGCAGGAGGATTGTGCGCCATACGTATGGCATTGCAGCCCATCTCTTTCAGAATTTCAAGTTGGCGTTGTGCAGCTCTGGTATTAAAAGCAGCACCAAGTGCTCCTAAATCGTGGTGTTGATTTACTCCTTTTAGCTTGATATTCTCACCATTCAGAAAAAAACCTTTCTTGGCATCAAACGAAAAATCACGAATTCCAAAAGGTGTTTCGTACTCATCTATTCTTTTATTCTTACTGTAAATCTCAACTTTCGCATAGTACATATTGGGCGATTCAAAAGACCAGATTTGAGGAAAAGCAACCACAAAATTGTATTCATCGGTATAAGGATCTGATGCAATTTCAACTTCACGTTCCTCTTCTTCCACAATAAAATCCTGGTCATTCATCACATACACTTTCACCGTAACTTTTTCATGTGCAGGGGTACTGTTTTTTACCTGAAGCTGAACTTTTACGCGTGCTTCGTTGTGTTCAATATCGCTTGTTGTTACAAACGTTCCCCAATAATCGACATGCACTTTACCGGTACTAACAAGCCACACATTTCGGTAAATTCCGGAACCCGTGTACCAACGCGAATTGGGCTGAACACTGTTATCTACTTTCACCGCAATAACATTGGCTTCCTCTCCAAAATTCAGATAAGGAGTAAGTTCATACCTGAATCCGATGTAACCAAAGGGACGTTTCCCCAAGTAATGACCATTAATCCAAACCTCGCTGTTTCGGTAAACGCCATCAAAATCAATGTAAAATGCTTTGTCCTTTTTACGTTCATCAATTTTGAATGATTTTCGGTACCATCCAATTCCGGCAGGTAATCCGCCTCCATCCTGTTGCGTTAAATGTTCTTCGCTGAACTCCCCCTCAATGCTCCAGTCGTGCGGTACATTTAGCTCGCGCCAATCGGCATCGTTAAAAGTTGGTTGAAAAGCCAGCGAGTCGTCACCGAGGAAAAACTTCCAGCCGGCATTAAAATCAGCAGTTATCCGGGCAGGTTCTTTTTTCGAACACGCTACCAACAAAAACAAACTAAAAAGGATTAGGATTGAGTTTTTCATCGCTATTGTTATTTGATTTCAGATTCTTCAGAAGATTTAAAAGTGACAGAACTTTCACCTAAATCTTTTGATGTTGCCAGAGCAATTCCACGGTTTCCAAGTTTATCAACGGCATTGTAGAAATGATACACAACACCGTCGTGTTTAATTACGTAGGCTTTGTGTGCGAACAAATTATCGTACTCTTCCGATGGTTCGATTAAATGAGGCCCGTCCCACTCTGTCCAGTGCATTAAATCGTAAGAACAGTAAAAGCTGTTGTAAACCACAGTTTTGCCATCGGGCCAGTTTGCACGGAAAAAGAACATCACATAAATGTCACCGATTTTTTGAATTACGGCATCGCCCGAAATTCCTTTGTGGTGATTCACCAGCGGCTCATTTCCGAATCGTTTCCAGTTTACCATATCATCAGAAACTGCCATACTAATTCGTTCGGCACCACGATCAGGATTGATACTGTCGCCGCGGGCATTGTAATACATTACAAAACGATGCCCCGTGAGTTTATCCATATCTTCAATTACAAAACATTTGTACATGGTACTGTTGTCGTACCAACGCGCATCATCGTCGTTCGAACTTAATACAGGATGCCCAATTCGCTGCCAGTCGTGAACTGTTGCAGGATCTTTTTCGGTATAAGCCATACTCAGCGAAAGCAAGCCTTTTTCGTAGCCGCGTGAATTTCCGCCAAAGTAACTCATCCAGTATTTACCATCGAATTGGTTGATAACAGGCGTCTCTCCCCAGTTGTATTTGATCAGTGAAAGGTAGCCGGCCTTTTGGTTCGAATCCCAATCGGTGGTATCGGTAAACTGCATAATTTTCCCCTTCGTTTCCCATTCAAGCAAATTATCGCTTTCTGCCAGCCAGGTTTCGTAGCCCCGCCCATCGAAAACAATGTAGGTCATCACCCATTTATCGTTTTTACGGAAAATAGTCGGACAGTCCATTTTTAAATTGCTGCTATCGGGAACCATTATCAAACCATATTTGTATGGCGTTTTTACTTCCTCGTATATCTCCGTCATCCTTTCGTGAGAAACCTCTTTTGGTAAACTTGCGTTTTTTATCGTACAGGAGGCAATAAAAAATGTGATCAAAATCGCTACTGATATCTTCATGTTCAATAATTTTAACTTCTAATTTCAATTAACTCACTATCCGGTACAAATATTTTAAGCACTGCCCAGCAAACCAGGTAGGCAACACTTGCAATTCCAAAAACAACATGGTAACTACCTGAAAATTCAAGAATAAGCCCCACGGCTGCTGAAAACAATACACCTCCTATGGCCCCTGCAAATCCTGATAAACCCACCACTGAGCCGACAGCATTTTTAGGGTATAAATCGGAAACGAGAGTAAATATATTCGCAGCATATCCCTGGTGAGCAAATGCCGCCATAGAAATAAAAAGTACTGCAAGCCACATATTCGAGATTCCGGATACAAAATAGATAGGAACCACCAAAACTGCCATCATTAAGATCGTGATTTTACGGGCTGATACAGGATTTTTTCCTTTATTGATCAACTGAGATGAAATCCAGCCTCCCAATATTGACCCGCCAATTGAAATAACATAAATTGTAACCAATGGCAAACCAATGTTAGTCAGGTCGATACCATAATTTGAATTCAGGAATTTTGGCAACCAGTACAGAAAAAACCACCAAACAGGGTCGGTAACAAAACGCGCCAAACATATTCCCAATGTTTGTTTGTGTCCGATGATCTGTTTCCAGGAGATTGTTTGCCCGGTGGTCTCCTCTCCGTCCTGTAAAATAAACGCTTTTTCGGCTGCACTTAACTTTGGATTCTCTTCGGGTCGCCTGTAAGTAACGAGCCAGAAAATCAACCAAACAAACCCCAGTAATCCTGTACTTATAAACGCCCATTTCCAGCCCCAGTTGAGTGCTATTATGGGAATGACTAAAGGAGTAAGAATTGCGCCAACATTCGGTCCTGAATTGAATATTCCAGTTGCCAGGGCTCTTTCCTTTTTCGGGAACCATTCAGCCACAGTTTTTACAGCTGCCGGGAAATTGGCCGATTCGCCAATTCCCAAAGCAAAACGCGAGACTGCAAACGTAAATACACTTCGCGCTGCTGCATGTGCCATTCCTGCTAAACTCCAAAGTATGATGGCTATTGAAAAACCACGTTTGGTTCCAATTCTGTCAAGAATCGATCCGGTGGTTAACAGTCCGATGGCATAGGCAATTTGAAAAGCCATAATAATAAAGCCATAATCAGATTCAGACCAGTTAAAAAGGTTTTGAAGCTCGGGAGCAAGTATTCCCAGCACTTGTCGGTCGATATAATTGATTGTGGTAGCAAAAAAAAGCAGAACGACAATTCGCCATCTGTAGTTTCCTATTTTTTGCTTCTCACTCATTTTCATTTAACTGTTTTTATGAATATTAACTACAAATTTCGTGAATCCTGAGGTAAGCCGATTCCTGTTCAGCCGGAGTTTCGCAATAGGTAACCACCACCAGTTTCATTCCCGGCACCCATAGTCTTTTCACTTGCTCCTCAATGGTTTTCAAGTCGCCCACAACTCGTGCATTTAATACTACTCCTGTACCTGCAAAACGATGAAACGCTTCCAGCTTATCCGTTGCACCCGGATCGGTCTGCGGCGAAAAAGCAGCGTCGGCCATTTGAATTCCATCAATGTTTAATACGGCATCAACCCATCCCGACCAGTCGCCACACGAATGAAAAACAGCCCCACCAAACGGATCGCAAACTTTCTTCACCGAAGGTGCAGCTAAAACAGAATAATCGTCAGGTGAAATCATTATGGCATTGTCGTCGCTTAAACCAAGTCCCTTCCATTTGGCAGACGAAGCAAAACCATGCCCTGGCAAAACCAAAGCATTGCCAATTAATTCGGCTTGTTTTTTATTAAAGTCGATAGACAAGCCGGCAAGAACATCAAACAACTCCCGCACACGATCAGGATTCATAAGAACTTCGATAAAAAACTGATCGAGAGGAAGAAGGTTGGCAATGATATTTAATGGAGATTGAGAATCGGTAAACGAAACAGGAATTTTACCCTTTGTTTTCTCCATAAAATATTCGATCATGTTCAGTGTTTGCTTGCCAATATTGGTTTCCGCTACCGGTTTGGGCTGGTATTTTAATACCTCATCGAGCGACGAAAAAGATGGTTTTATAACCGGAGCATTTCCTTCAGGCCAGCTGTATTCAGCGCCAAAAGCACTGGCAATTGTTCCTATTCCGTACCAGGGTTCCAAAAAATTCGGTACGTCGGCTTTAAACAGTTTGCTTTTTTCAAGCGCCCCAAGCTGCAATTCCAGCGAGCGTTTCATATCGCTGCAACCAAAAGAAAAACATTCTGCCACCCGCATTCTTCGGTATACAACAACACCTGAATCGGCATTCCAAAACTTCTCACAAGTCCGGTTTAACCCTTCTGCGTACGAGGCATAAGCGTCCAAATCAAACTCTTCCGGTTTGATTGGAGCTACTTCCACAGACTGAGAATCGGCCAAACTAATGTCAAATTTTTTCATCAGGCATTCTCCTTTCTTAATTCTTCAACAGTTTGAAAAATGGTTGCAATTTTATCGTCTGACACTTTATCGTCAATATTAATACAACAAACGCCTGTTAAACACGTATCGCCCGAATCTTTTACCAATTGAATTAGTGTATTTTCGATTTGTTCGTTGCTCTGATTGATTATTTCTACTGGACTAAGCCGGATATTTAAAAAAGTATTTGGAAGAGCTTCCCGAAGCGCTTTTATGTCTCCTCCCCAACCTGCATCTAAAAAGTCGAGATGCGGAATTTGTGCAAATTGAGCTGCCATCCGATGTGGATCGGGTCCGCAATAATGAATTCCAAACGGTTGTTGCTGTTTGCTCCATTCCACATCAAAAGGTAAAAGAAACTCCTGATAATCTTCTGCTGAGATCATGGTATGCGAACATTCGGAATGCAAAAATACCGGTTTTTCAAGATGTCTCAGCACCCGGTTTACAGAAATAGAAGTAGTTCCGGTGTGCTGTTTAACAAGAGATGTAAATTTCAAAATAACTTCTGCAATTTGTGTGAAGTACGCTTTTACAGCATCCGGATCCATCATCATATCCATCAGAATCTGGTTTCCCCTCACATCCATGGCCAGGTTTAAAATTCCGCCCCAGTTGATGTCTCCGGTCAAATATCCGTGTTTTGATTTTAACTGATCGAACAAAGCGATTGTACGTTTAAAAGCTGCTGATTCAAAAACAGCATCAACATCAATCAACAGTTTATCCTGATCGGCGGCAATAACCTGTGGAGGATGCGATTCGGAATAATTTACCTTACATCCCATCATTTCGGAAAGTAAAAAACCAGCAGCCAAATGTACGGCTCCTATTTCAGGTCGTTGTTCATTATGGTGTTTGCCCAATCCGAATTTCCCCCAGCGCTCGTACAGCACTCTTTCCATTTGCTGTTCCACCTCAACTCTTCGTAAAGGATGATAGAAAAAATCCTCATCGAAGGTAATTTTCTCGTTATAAAACCACCACTCCGGCGATAAAACTATATCGACCGGAAGTTTTACCGAACTATTTTTCTTTTTTTCGTTTTGTAACATTGCTGTACACATTAATAAAATAACCAGTCAATTGGTACTCCATCTTTCGATGTTGTTATTCCTGCATCGTGTGTTTCAATTTCCACTTCGCCATCGATAAAACCAAGAATTAGCACACGTCCCTTGTTTAAAAGTAATTCGTGTGTGCCGGCTTCGTATAAATAGGTATAAACGTTTACCGGATAAAGTCCGTCAACCGTCATGGCATTTGCAATCCGAATATCTGCCTGCCCGCGTTCGTTGGCCAGCGCATTTGTTTCAAGGGTTGGCGGAGGTAAAATGGATAAACTGTTACCATTAAAATAACCAACTACCACTTTAACCGCTTCTTTGCACTCAAACCTGAGCGAAGTTCCTTCACCTCGCTGCTCATCTTCGGCAAAACTTACACCTACCAGATTTTTCAACTCATCGGCAACCTCAACAATTTTGTAATTGCGATCGGTATTTACTTTCGAGCCAGACTTCAAAGGATAACGACTCACATTTTTATTCAGCAGTTTAACATCTGCCGGCAAATAGGCTTCAATATCTTCGGCGTTTCGCGCTCCGCCATTGGCTTTCATTTTTTCAATATTCCGTTTGAAATTTTCAAGCTCATCCTCGTACTGAGGCAATAATTCGCTCCAATGTTTGTTGGTTCCATTGGTGCCTGCAATAGGAACGCGACGTTGCTGCGTTTGCATGCTGTTGGCGTACAGGTAGGTATCGTTTGTTAAATCGGTAAGGATTCGATACTGTTCCACACTTTCTTCTAAAAACGGAACTGCTTTTTCCAGATCGGCCAAATTGTTACTGTATTTGTATTGAAGTACAAACCCGGCAGCTTTTACTTTGGTAGCAAAAAATAAGGCAATTTGATTGTAACATTTTACATCGTTGTACAAACGATTGAACTCTTCGGTATTTTTAGTCGTTTTTCCAACCACCTGTTCCATTGCAGCAACTGCTTCTTCGCCATGATTCACTACTTCCGAAATAATTTGGGGTGGTGTTTCTCCTACATGTTTTTCGCCATTAACTTCCTTTTTTACATAGTCGATCAGCAATTCACTCTCCGGTCCGTTTGATTCCACAAAACTTTCGTACAAAGTCCATTTACGCGGATTAACCAACTGGCTCATAAAATTCCCCAACAATAAAGTCTGACGGTTGCCATCCGAAATTCCAAAGGTGCGAAGTAGTTTTGGCGCAATCTCACCAAACTCTTCATAGGCTTTTTGAATAAGTGCACCCGACTCTTTATCGCAGCCATAATTATCGGCTAAAATACCCGACCAATACGAATCCTCGGCATTTTCATCGCGGTCAACTTTCCAGGCGTAACGTGCCCAGGCAGCGTACCACAATTTATCCCGGTCGATTTGTTTTGTGCGTGGTTCTGTTTTATCTGCCGTGTAAGGCCAGTCCCAATACGACGATTGCGGATATATATGAATTCCGTTTGCCCCTTGTAGTTCGTGCATTGCTTTTACACTTTTCTGAATAAAATCGGGCGATCCGTAACGGAAAGGCTCAAGGTTGGCCAAAATATGAACATTTGAAATGTGTACTGATCCCAGTTCGCTCAATGCTGTCGGCACACTTGACCACTGATTACGCGGTTCGTAGGTTGTTAACGACTCGCCGTTGTATTTGTATGTAGTGTACAGGTTTTTATAAATGGGCAAAGCCGCTTTCATTACCTGTTCGGCGTCGGTGTCATGTCCACGCAGAACAATTGGTGGTTCTTCAGTAATTCCCAGGGCTGCCATTCCATCGTGTACACCCGGAATAATTGTTTTGGTAAACCATTCCACATCATCGTCAATAGTGTGCATTGCTTCGCCCAAGCAAACCATTAATCCAACATTTGGATATTTCTGAACAAACTCGGCAATTGATTTCTGAGTATAATCCGCAATTACCGGAATAATGGGGCGACTGCGTTCCTGTGTTCTAATGTTATAATGCTCGGCAAAAGGTTTCGAAACAATAATATTGTAGAACATTTGAATGACCCAGATTCCTCTTTTATTTGCCTCCTCAGTTAAAAAGGCAAACATCTCTTCGTTTAAAAGAAAAGTTTTATCATCCACTTCAACCGCAAAGGGATAATCATCGAGTTTTACCAACGATGCAAATGGATGACCATTCCACAGGTACAATGAATTATACCGGTTTTCAACCATCATATCGAGGTAGTTAATCCATTGTTCCTTATCGTAGAACCACGGAAAATTTTCAGGAGTATAAGGATATTCGTAAACATGTCGTCCGGGCAGATAATCCGTTTTTTGCAAGCCCACGCAAGTACCGCGTAAAACCATTTCAGGTGCATCGGTAACATCAATTTCCTTTGGTAATTTCCCTTCTTGTTTAATCCTGTCCGCCAATTCGAGGCAGCCATATAATTCTCCCGACGCATCAGCACCTGTAACAGAAATTGTTTTTCCGTTTGACTTTAGGGAAAAACCTTCTTTTGGAAGTTTTTGATTGACTGCGTCAGAAAAAAGACTTCCACTTTGTTTTCCAACAACTACTTGTACTGCCTCTTTGTTTTCTGAAATCTTATTTGTTAATTCAACCTGGTAACCGTTTGTTGTAAGGGCTTTTGATAACTTTTCTACTGCAAATATTTCCCGGGGACCGTTTTTTTCAGAAACGATAACCACTGTTCCTTTCTCCGTTGAACATCCCCAAAGGATAAAAGTAATGAGCAGCGTGTATATTATATTCTTCATAAGCTTATCATTTATAGTTTTAATTTATTACTTGATTTTCGAAAGAAAGACCCAAATCTCTTCAGGTGAAGTTCCTTCAATTCCTTTCTGGTATTTACCCATGATTTGATTCCATTCTATCATTCGCGGATTATTCTCAATCGTTTTTGGATTCAGTTCATCCAGCGTTTTATCGGCTGGTACCGAAATCACCAACATTAGCTGTCTTCCGTTTTTAAAAACCAATAATTGCTGAAAACCTGCTTTGCAAAAACCTTCTGCAACTTCAGGCCATTCGTCGAACTGCTTAGCGTGGAAGTCGAGATACTCTTGTTGTAAAACAGAATCCGCCACCAAATTGGCGGTCAACAAATAGTCATTCCAGGCATCCTCAACAACCGAATCAGGGCAACGAACAGACCTGTCGAAAACATACATCGGCGTATTGTAATATTTGGTTTTCAAACGTATTCCGGTTTGGCGAATACGACTGTTTAAACCAACGGTATCCTCTGCCGCACCATATAATACGATATGATTTTTCCACTGGTAACTATCCAATGTTACTTTTCCCAGCTCATTTAAAAGCAAATCCTTTTGATTCTCGTCATCTAAAATCAATTCAATGACAACTCTGTATATACCCATTTTCTTCTCGTCTTCAACAGAATTTTTTCGTTTTTCTGCATTGCAGGAAACCAGGATAGAAAGTAGGAGAACTCCCAGAAGAATGTATTTTATTGTGCAATTGATCATTCCCTTAAAAACCTGTTAATGAAACACGTCTCTTTCCTTAAAATCCTTTGGATGAATTGAAATTACGGCAGGTTCCACTTCGGGAATAATAGCTTTGAATTCGTCTTCAATACCTGCGTTCTCAATAATTTTCAGCGCGTTGTCCGGGAATTCATCTTCTCTAAATGCATGTGTATTCTCAATAACAATGTCGGTACCGTTGTTCATCAGCAAGTTATTTTTCACGTAGTTTTCGCTTGCCTCAATGTCGTGACATCTTTTTGTCCAAAGGTGCAGCCACATCCACTTGTAACTGTTATTATCTACCACATTCCGTGTGATGGTTAAATAGGCTGAGCCATCGTCGGGATAAATACAACGCGGACCATTAAAAACATAGTTGTCTTCAACACGGGTTCCCGGTTGTTCGCCCAGCAAATAGATAATACCTCCATCGTCGAGCACCTGATGTGTGTTACCTGCTTTATTATAACTAATGCTGTTGTTTTTGGCCACCGATGAAGGAGGGATATCCGCATTGCCCCACCACCAGCCACAAGTAATTGCGCCATAAGGTGTTCTCGCAATATCGTTGTGTTCAATTTTTGTATTCGCAACAAAAAAGGAAGTAATTCCTTCAGCTTGTCTAAAGTCGAGACTACTATTTCGAAGGTAATTGTTGGCCACTGTATTGTTCTCACAAAGTCCTTCAACATTCTCTCCGTAAATAGCGCCATCACCAATTTTATAATGCTGCGGATGTCCGAGGTTTACTGCATTACCCAGCAAGTCGTGAAAATAGTTTCCTTCAACCTTGCTGTTTTTCACATCATTAACCAGGTTGATTGCAATGGCAGAGCTGATGCCTTCAAACCAGTTACGTATAAATTCAATATTCTCTGCATTTTCGACTTGTATGGCTCCGCGGGGAACGTCTGTGCTGTTGTACTCGGTATGATGCCAGTTCCCTCCGGGAATATATTTTACAGCCAGCCCCAGACTCTGAATCCCTGCAAATCCAGACGAGCCGGCAACTTCCATTAAAGGCCAGTGGTCGTTGGAAAAAGTAATTCTTTCGAAACGAATATTCTTTACTTTTGAGTTTGTTGAGCTGCCTTTTATAACAATCAAACCTTCCGAGACAGGAGCTATAACTTTGGCAGTGTTCATATTCTCACCATCGCTATAATAGTAAAGCCAATTAGTGTTTTTATCAAAATAAAACTCACCCGGCGAATCCAGTAGCTCGTATGCATTTCGGATAACAAATTTTTTATTGTAGTTGATTTTGCCGGCCCAGGCCATTGTTGTGGCAATTGCGCCATATGGCTGTTGAAGCTTTACAATAGTTGTGTCGCCAATTTGATCAAATGCCCTCGCACAAAGTATTTTTTCAGTCCAGATATTAAACTGCACCAGTTCCACATCTTCGGGATTTTTCATGGATTGAATGTCTTCTGATGAGAATTTTATTCCATCGATTGCCGAACCAGCTCCAAAAGCCCACGGTTCGTCTCCTTCTATTTTAAAACTTCCCCAATTCCCCAATCCATTAACAGGAATATCAGTTCCGGCCATTCGTTTGCGTTCTCCGTTAACAAACAGGCTACGAAGTTTGCTTTCGCGATTTAATCTGGCTTTGTAAATTTTACCTTCTACCAGCTCCCATCCGGTTACGGGTACACCTCCGCTAATTATCGCTTTTGTGTTATTTCGGGCGACAATCACTGTTGGCGATTCTTTTGTTCCTGAATCTTCCGGAGTAAATACGATTGGTTCTTTCAGTAAGTAATCTCCCTCTTTCAATACAATATAAATTCCATTCTTTATCAAAGGATCATTCACTTTTCTAAGTTCCCTTGCTTTTGCCAAACCCTTTTGGATGGTTGCCAAAGGTTTCTTTTCGGTTCCTGAATTGGTGTCATTTCCACCCGGCGACACCCAAATATCGACGGCAGACGCTGTTAACCCCAGTAAGAGACTAAAAACCAGTACTAAAAAAAGTTTTGCATAAAATTGTTTCATTGGTTTATTTGTTTTTGCAGTTCTTTAAATTGGAATTATTGACCTGATGAAAAGTCGAAGAACAGTACCATTTCTTTGCAACGTGAATGCCAGTCGTCATAAGGTCCAAAGTCGAAAAACTGATTCTTTCTGCCGGAAGGCCCCATATTCCAGGAGTCGTTTGTTTTACTTCCCATGGCAGAAATGGCCTGCATAAACGAGATGTCACCGTCAGGGAAAGGCGGTGCCAAACGTCTGTCGTAATCTTCCGGCTGATCAGGTGTGTACAATCGTAAAGACACATCTTCGGATTCAGTTGCCACGGTAAACGACTGTTCTTTACTGTTTATTTTAGCCCAGTAAAGATTTGAATGATACCCTTTAAACTCTGGGTATATAACAGGTGGAATTCCCGTCATTGTTGTATTGTAATCTTTTTCGTGAACTCCCAGTTCAACACCCTGTGTGCGATTTTTCCAGACTCTGTACGGACCATTTCCCATCCATTTCACTCCTTCAACCAATTTTTCAGGATACGAAAAATTGACTCCCATATAATCGAAGTGCACATCATATTCTTCGGGCAAATATGAAATATTGAGTTTTACCCAACCCGATGGATAAAATGACCAAGTGAACTCCTTCATTCTCGATTCCTTTTCAAACGTACAAGTTAGCGTCAGTGTATCGCCGATTTTTTCTGTGATTAACTCGCGAAACAAAGTCTTGCCGGAACAAATAACCGGACCATTATTAAACGGGATTTCGTCCTTATCGTTACGTACTTTCTTTAATAATCCATCAGTTTTACCAATAGTGTACTGAATATCGCCTGCGTTAATAACAAGAGCCGAATCAGTTTCAGAGTAATTCACCGATTTCTCAACAGTAGATTCCTGCATCATTTTTTGAACAACATCTTCGGGCAATGTGATTGGCCAGCTCCATGTATAAAGTTCTCTCCCATATTGATCGCTTGCAGTAACATACAAAACATCATAGGTTCCCCAATCTTTTGGCAACTCCATGTTTAAAAAGCCTTTTTGTCGAGGCTCCAAATTAGGAGAAGTGGCAGTAGCAGCAATTTCTTTCGCTTCATTTTTACCGTCAGGCAACTGAAATTTTGCCAGTATCCAGCTGAATTTACATTCTTTCAGATTTGTGTATAAATAACGGTTTTCGAGGTATAATTTTCCATCAAACTCAGCAGTCAGATTTCGCTCTTCGAAAACAACGGGCGACCAAATTTCTTTTATCGCGAAATAACTGCCTTCTTTTTCGTGATAAGGTCCCATTATTCCATCAGCGCCTTTCGAATTGTAGGTATCCAATTCACCGTTTTTGTCAGTTCTCACAACGCCCTGATCAGCAAAATCCCAAATAAATCCTCCGGCAGCGACAGGTGTTTTCCACATTAATTCCCAATAATCGTATAAACCCGATCCCTGACCTCCGTCGTGCATTCCATGTAAATATTCGGTGGGCAATACAATGTTTCTACCGTGCCAGAAAGTTCCCACACCATAATCATAACTCCGGTAATGTTCTGTTGAAAAACCATTAAAGCTTTGCCACGGCTGAAGAACGTCACGTTTCTGAATATCGTATTTAGCGTACAACGAAAGCAGCTCTTCATTGTGTCCTCCTTCATTCCCGTTGTCCCATAAAATTATGGATGGATGATTTACATCGCGCACCACCATTTCCTT
Source organism: Draconibacterium aestuarii (assembly GCA_026671195.1). Classification (GTDB taxonomy): domain Bacteria; phylum Bacteroidota; class Bacteroidia; order Bacteroidales; family Prolixibacteraceae; genus Draconibacterium; species Draconibacterium aestuarii. The sequence goes on from JAPOHD010000030.1 coordinate 154,224, forward strand.
TACCAGCTTACTCCCCACTTTCGTATCGTAAGCGTCGTGCCAGCCGGTTAATTCGTTCAACACAAAAAGTCCAAGCGAATCGCAAACATCTAAAAAGTGAGAATCGGGAGGATAATGTGCCATACGCACACCATTCATATTCATGCTTTTTATGGTATTTACATCCTCAATACTTCTTGCTTTACTGGAAGCCCGGCCTGTAGTTGGCCAAAATGTATGACGATTTACGCCCTTAATTTTAATTTTTACACCGTTTACATAAATGCCGTCGCGTTTGCGAACTTCGATGGTGCGAAAACCAAAACGTTCGGAGTGTCCGTGTACAAGCTTATCATTTTTCAGCAATTCGAACTTTACCTTGTACAAATTTGGATATTCAGGATTCCATGCTTTAACACCATTTATTTTACTTTGAACCAGCACACTTTTATCACCTTTATTGACAGCAACAGAAAAACTTTCACCAACCGGTTTGCCGTCCAGATCAATTATTTGCGCTTTAAGTTTGTCAGCATTTTTAATCGTATTGAAATAAACTTCTGAAATAAAACTACCATCTGCTTTTGCATCGATGGCCACACGCAGAATATTTTCAGCAGGTTTTACTTCCAGCCAAACCGGCCGAAAGATGCCACCGAATATCCAGAAGTCGGCGTATCTTTCGGCCTTGTTTACCGAATTGTTGGCAGATTGTTTATCCACCTTAACTTCCAGAAGGTTGCTTTTACCGAATTTCAATAAGGAAGTAATGTTGTACTGAAACTGATAAAATGAGCCCTGATGAACGGGACCTGCCATTTTTCCGTTTATTTTCACTTCGGTATCAGTCATCGAACCTTCGAAAACAATATTTATTTGCTGCCCCTTAAAAGAAGCCGGAACATCGAATGTGTATTTATATAAACCCGATTCGGTACCACGTTCTTCAGCTTTGGCATGTCCGTAATTGTATTTTCCAAAGCCCTGAAGCTCCCAGTTCGACGGAACAGGAATAGTTGTCCATTCTCCGGAATTCATTCCATCAGTACAAAAGAATTCCCAATCAACTGTTTGATCGGCACCTGTACCCGACAGAAATATTCTTTCAGTTTGTTGAGCAAACAACTCAGACGAAACCAATAAAATGAGACCTATTGCGAAATAGTTTATAAAATTTTTCATTGTTCGGTTAATTCTACTTAAAAACAAATATGCCACAAATATACAATAAAATGTTAACGTTTACACCACCCTACTTCTTTTATTATCAACCTATAAAGAACTTCAAAAACACTCTTTTATGCAAACGTTTTACATTAAAAGGCGAAGATTATCACCCTCGCCCTTTTAGCCAGACTATTAATTAACTTATAAAGAAACTATTTTGACACATTATCCGGATTCTGAACCAATGCAGGATTGGAATCAAAATCGTACTGAGGTATTTTAAATAAGAAATCTTTTGATGGAACAAATTCCAAAGGTGTCTCTACATACATATAGATTCCCTCGTCGTTGCCATACTGTACGTGCTTTTTCACATTCTCACCAATACGATCGGTACGAATTTCATCGTAATACAGCTTAGCTTCACCTACCAATTCCCATCCTTGTTCACGGAAAATCGCATCTGCGAATTCGGTTTGTGATAATCCGGCGGGAAGATCTTCAAGATTTGCCCTGTTGCGTATATCATTAATTGCAGCATAAGCTTCTGCTGTAGGACCGCCGTTAACGTGATTTTCTGCTTCGGCATAATTCATTAGTACATCGGCATAACGTATTACATACATCTGAGCCTGAGGCTTTTTCAATGTTGCCGACTCAGGAGTTCGGTCATAAAACTTAACGTTACCGGGACCAGCACTTTTCCAGCCACGAGTACCAGGGTAGAATCCTTTATCTTCAGGAAGCCATACCAAAGTATCTAAAATATTGCTGGGATTTCCTTTTTCGGTAGTATTGAATTTGCTTAAGAAAGTACCTTCTTTTCGGGCATCTGTATCACTGTAAGTGTAGAAATGTTGAATTGATGGATGGAAACGACGATACATATAACATCCCAAAGTATATTCAGTAATATTTACACCAAACATAACATGGTTATTATTGTGCTGGCCACTAAGTGCGCCAAACTGAATTTCAAAAACAGACTCTACACCATTTTTATTATCAGTATTCCACCAAAACCACAAATCTTTAAAGTCGGGCTCCAGGTCATATTCTCCTGAGCTAATTACATCTTTCAATACGTCTCTTGACTTTGTATAATAACTTGCATCGCCACTCATATCTGCATAAGTAAGATACACATCGCCTAACAACGATTGAGCAGCACCTTTTGACGCTCTCCAAATATCAGAAGATTCGTACTCTGATTTTTTGGGTAGATTTTGGATACAATACTCCAAATCCTTAATAATATAATCATAAGTTTCATCGAAGCTTTTTCGCGGTAATTCCAATCCATCCAGACCTGCAGTAAATGTTTCCGGAATTGGCACACCGCCCCACAATCGTACCAGATTAAAATAGGTTGCTGCCCTCATAAAACGTGCTTCTGCAAAGAACCTTGCCTTCAGACTTTCATCCATTTCCACATCTTCTCCGCGACCTATTACCAGGTTTGCCCGGTTAATTACATCGTATGCATTATCCCAGTTGGTAATTACCATTTTATCCGCATTATTCATATCGCTCCACACATTCCATAAATGCATGTTATCTTTTGCATAGGCAGGTGAACCAAACTCTGTTAAAACCTCCAGGTACATCACATATTTGTTATAACCGTCGAATGCATCGCGGTAACCATCGTAAACACCGGTTAACGAACGACCTAATTCTTCGCTATTGTTGTAGTAATTATTAGGCGATAAAAATGTATACGGGACTTCTGATAAGTCTGTACATTGGGCAAACAGTAGAACTGTACAGCTTATTATTATATATCTTATTAATTTCATAGTTCTAAATATTTAAGGTTTAAAATTTGGCGCTAATTCCGAATATCATGGTCTTAGCATATGGGAAATCAGAATTTCCATTCTCCGGATTGTATCCCCGGTGGTTTGCATTATTCAGATAATTTTGTGCATTTACATAAAATTTGAGTTCTTTCACCCAAGTTGAATTTCTAATGACAGAAGAAAAATCATATCCTAATTTGATATTCTTTACCACAAAGTAGTTCCAACCTCCGTTTGTTTGATCTGATAAATATACTTCCTGCGCACCGGCTCTTGGGAAAGTTCCGCTTGTATTATCCGGACTCCACATTTTATCGTAAGCATATTTTGTTGGCAGGTAATTTCTGTTTTGAATCTGATATTCACCAAAAAGCAAGTACTCATCGGTGTTTGAAGCCAAACCAGTTGCTCCCTGTCCATAAATATCGAGCGTGAAATTTTTATAGGAAAGATTGGTCGAAATACCGTAAAAGAAATCAGGTACTGTTGATCCAATATTGATGTAGTCGTCACTGTTTATGGTCTTGTCATCGTTTTGATCGACGTACATTCCTTCTCCCAGTTGAGCCGATGAACGGATTTCCTTGTAAGCATCCAATTGTTCCTGAGTCTGGATAATTCCTGCCGACTCGCGCGCCCAAACACTATTAACAGGCTCGCCAACGATTAAATACCTTGCAACACCGGCAGATGAAGATCCAAGGTTGATTTTTTCAACATCGCCATAAAGTTCAACTACTTCGTTTTTGTTGGTAGAGGCATTTGCAGTAACATCCCATTTAAAATCGGTATCGATAATTCGGGTATGCGCGGTAAATTCGAAACCAACGTTTTTAACTTCGCCGATATTCTTTAACATACTTGAATAACCTGAAGTTGTTGGAATTGGAACATTGTACAACAAATCGGTTGTTTGACGTGTGTAGTAATCAACATTTAAATCCAATCGGTTCCACAAACTTACGTCTAAACCAATGTTGTATTGAATGTTGCGTTCCCATTTCAAATCAGGATTTCCAATGGTTTCAACAAAACCCAGAATCGGTACACCGTCGTACACATAATATGCAGTGTTTAACGATGATAATGATTTGTAATTACCAATTTCCTGGTTTCCGGTAGCACCGTAACTTGTACGTAATTTCATGGCAGTAATTATCTCATTATCTTCCATAAATGATTCCTGATCCACTCTCCATCCAAAACCTAAGGATGGGAAAAAACCCCATTTGTTGTTTTCTCCAAAACGGGAAGAACCATCATAACGACCGGTAACAGTTACAAGGTATTTATCGTCGTATGAATATGCAGCCCTTGTAGTTCCGGAAATAAGCTTGTTGGAATATTTATTTGAACTCATCGACTGACTTTCTTTTGAAGCATAAGACATATCGTTTGCTCCGGTTGCGTCATTCAAAAATCCTAATCCACTAACCTCCAAATCTTCATAAACATATTCCTGCCACGAATAAACAGCAGTTGCTGTTAAACGGTGTTTTTCATTCCAGGTATTTGAGTAAGTTAAAATATTATCGGTCAAACGACTTGTTTTTCTTCTGTAGGTTTGCCCACCAACACCTGTACTTCCTGAACCGATTCCTGCTGTTGACTTTGAGGTATAATACTCGTATTGTTTTTCGTTTGCAATGTCAACACCAAAATTTGTTTTAAAAGTTACATTTTTTACCGGAGTAAAAATGGCGTAAATATCACCCAGAATTCGATCTGCTGATAATAGGTTTGTTACTTCAGATGCCTCAGAAACAGGATTCCATGTTCCTTCGAAATACGAACTGATTGACGGATCTTCAGTGGCATAATACCAGCTTCCATCTTCATTTTTCACAGGAACTGTAGCCCATCCGTAGCGAAAAATATTTCCGGTTGGGTTATCGCGTACATCGCGCTGCGAACGTCCTACCTGCATGTGTGTTCCAATGCTTAACCAAGGTCTGAATTCATGGTTCAGGTTGGCACGTACGGTAAGTTTTTCAAAACCCGACGCTTCTACCATACCATCCTGCGAGAATATATTTCCCGACAACATGTAAGTTGTTTTATCTTTTCCACCACTAAATACCAGCGAGTAATTCTGAACCGTTGAAACGTCTTTAATAATTTCATCCTGCCAGTCAACATCGTAAGCCGGAGCCGGATTTGAAGTAGAATAAACAGGTTGGCCATTTGAATACGTGTAGGCATCGTTTATAAAATTCAGAAAATCTGTTCTTCCCAGCATTTCAGGAAGACGGGCTGGAGTACCGATGCCAAAAGAACCATTTACTTCCAGGTTATTCTGACCTTTCATACCTTTTTTGGTGGTAATTAAGATTACACCGTTTGCACCCCTCGAACCATAAATGGCTGCAGAAGAAGCATCTTTCAGAATCTCCATCGACTCAATATCGTTTGAGCTAATGTCGTTTAAGTTATTATTTACCAATGGAAAACCATCAACAACAATCAGTGGTTCGTTTCCGGCACTAATAGAACCACTACCACGAATTCGGATAGTTGGCGTGGCACCCGGAGAAGGATCGTTATTTACGATGGCAACACCCGAAGCACGACCTTGCAGCGCTTCAATTGGATTCGAGCTGGTTACACTGGTTAACACATCAGATTTTACCTGGGTTACAGAACCCGTTAAATCGCTTTTTTTCATGGTACCGTAACCAATGGCAACTACTTCGTCAATACCTATGGCATCGGCCTGCAATGTTACATTTATTGTTGATTTACCGGCCACTGCAATTTCCTGTTTTTGCATTCCCACGTACGAAAAAATAAGCGTTACATTTTCCGAAACATCGGTCAGGGAATAGTTTCCGTCGGTATCGGTTACAGTTCCCTGCACAGTACCTTTTACAACAACTGTTACTCCCGGCAATTCTTGCCCGGTTTCGTCGGTAACACGTCCGGAGACGCTTATTTTTTGTTGTTGCTTTGAGTTAGTATCCACACTGTTTCTCGATCCATTTTGCACTGCCAACACAATTTGCCGGTCAGATATGGTGTAAATAATCCCTGTTCCAACTAAGAGATCATCCAGGATTCTGGTAATGGTTTCATCTTTAACTTCAACGTCAACCCGTTGGGTTACATCAACCAATTCTTTGTTGTAGAGGAAGAAAAATTCTGAATTATCTTCAATTCTTTCCAAAACCTCTTCAATTTTTACATTACTCATTCGCAAACTTAATTTTGTAACCTGCGAATACGATTCAACGGCAAAGATCTGAGTGATGCCGAGTAAAAATAAAAATACGGTTAATCGTGCCATCCTTAAAAGTTTTCGGACAGTATGGCTTCTAACCTTTAAGCCATACAAATCCATAGATTTTCGAATCTTTTTCATAAATTTACTTTTTGTAGAGTTATTAATTTAGCTATGTGCTCTGCAATTTTTACAGGAAGGTGGTACCAACACTTTCCTGTTTTTTTTACTGCTTAAGTTTTAGTATTATTTTCTTTTTCAGGAATACTCCATTTTCATCTGTTTTTCGTGGTAAAATTTCATATTCGATAGGTGTACTTAATGCCAGCAAACGAATCACTTCTTCCAGCGACTCATCCTTAAATGTTGCTTTAAACCTCGAATCTCTCAATTCATCATCAACAATTTCAATATCAACATTGTACCATCTCTCCAGGCGTTTTGCTCCCTGTTCGAGTGCCTCATCGTTAAGCATTAAAAATCCATCTTTCCAGGCTGTGTACGACTCGGTATCCACATGGTCGATTTTTATCGTTTTGTTGTTGCGCTGCAATTCGAGTTTATCTCCCGGTAATAACATTCTAGCATCTGATGTTGAGGCAATTGTAGCTTCAATCTTTCCTTCTTCAAGAATAACTTCAGAAAATTCCTCTCCGGGATAGTTTGCCACATTAAACCTTGTTCCCAATACTTTAATATCCAAATCAGAAGTATGTACGACAAAGGAAGTGCCGTTTCGTTTTGTAATGTCAAAATATGCTTCGCCGCTCAGTTCAACTTTTCGCAAACTTAAAAAATTGGGATCGTACTTAATTTTCGAACCTCCGTTTAACCAGCCGCTCGATCCATCCGGCAAGTGAAATTCGGTTCGGGCTCCTTCCGGAGAATTTATTTCCACCCAACTTTGGCCACCATGCCGGTTGTGCATATTATAAAAAATCGACACAATAATTATTGGCACAATTAATATAGCTGCGACTTTTTGGAAAACCTGTAGCCATTTATTTGCATTCAGTATTCGTGTATTATCTGCTTTTCCTGAATCAAGTTTGAAAAGTATTTTTTTATGAATGTAATTTATTCTTTCATCGCTAACACCAGCGGTCTCATTATTGAGCTTATACCAGTGATTTTTCATTAAATCATCCAGTTGCGGATGTTTGTACCCATTCTCAATCAACTTTTGCAATTCACTGAATTCCAACTCAGTCAGAGAGTTATTTTTTAACTTCTGAGCCAGTTCTGCAATTCTTATTTCATTCAATAATTCCATATATCTTTTTGAGATGTAAAAAGGTATACACACAAGCTGCATGTTTCCCCTATGTGAAGAATAAAAATTATATAAAAAGAGTAACAAATAACAATCCGGAGAAGCCCAACGAACTGATTTTCTTACGAATATCGGATAAAGCAGAGGTCATGTGATTATCGACAGTCTTTACCGAAATACCAAGTTCTTCTGCTATTTCGTTGTAGGAAAGTAATTTTTCGCGACTTAATAGATAGACTTCTTTTTTTCGGGGCGGCAAAGAATCAACAACAAACAAATACGATTTTTCCAACTCCCTAAAATTTAGTTCGTCGTCGAGTAATACATTTTTCGAAGGGAACAAAGACTGATGTTGCAGATAGATGTCTTTGTACTTTTTACTTCTGAGTGTATTCAACACCGCATTTTTTGTAACAGTAAACAAATACGAATCAAACGAAAGATCCTCTTTCAGTTCAGCACGATTCTTCCAAAGTTTAAGAAAAACTTCCTGTACAATTTCTTCCACATCGGAATCGTTTCGAATGTATGATTTTGCAAAGGCATAAAGGCGCTTGCTGTATTCAAAATAGATCGAATTAAAAGCCTCATAACTTCCAGACTTCAAATCTTTAATCCAATCTATATTTTTTTCGCCCATACAAATCTATTATGTATAATTTTGCCATATGAATAAAAAGTCTGAAGCCGACTTCTGTTTTTCGAAATTTTAAATAGGGTCAGATTCCATACAATAATTACTATAAATCGTATGCATTTAAATATTATACAATGCCAAACTGGAACATACCATTTACGATAATTGTTCCTTTTTTTACGGAAGATACGAATATCGAAACAGCCTCAACACTAGGTGTAATAAACGAAAAAACGGAAAGTTTTTTGAGCTTTTAATACCATTCATAATTGTTTAAGTTTTATAGAATAAGGCACAAATATATAAATTTAATGAGAACGTTTACATTCTTTATAATCTTTATTAACTGATGTTTTAGAGATATAAAATAGTACTAATTGCAAACGTTTTTAAAATGAGTTCTAAAACTCAATGTTTGGTTTACAACATCTTAATGAATAGTAATTTTTAAAAAACATTTTACAATCTGTTTTTAAAAAGACTCAAATAATGGCCTAATTTTTACTTTCCAGTTGTTTTCACATACTGCATATCGAAAGTTTACGAAAACAAACGTAAATTTACGCAAGTTTTATATTGGAAATCACAATAATACCCATTAGATTTGCAGCTATCTCATAAAATAATCAAAATACATCACAGCTTTTTTTTTGAGATAGTATTATATCGAAACCTATTAAAAGGACAATAAATGAATCAACCTGTAACGAGCAAAGAATCTGTCATAGACAGGTTGGATGCGCTTTATGAATACGACCGGGAGCCGGTAGATAAGAAAAAACTCCACGGCTGGAAAACCTTTATAGCCATGTTTGCCGGAGAACATGTTGCCGGAACCGAGTTTGTTCTCGGTCCATTAATGGTAATGCATGGAGTTTCTGCAAAAGATTTTTTATGGGGATTATTGGTAGGTAATATTCTTGCTGTTTTAAGCTGGGCACTATTAACATCTCCGGTAGCTGTAAAAACCCGCCTTACTATATATTGGCAATTAAAAAAAGTGATAGGCCCCTATTTAACCATTGCCTATAGTGTATTTTATGCACTTATTCTGTGCCTTTTGGCCGGATCAATGGTAAATGTAGCTGTTACCTCTATTTCAATGCCATTCGGAATTCCAAATCCTGACTACATTGCCGGCGATATCTTTCCTTCTTTTCAATGGATGTTAATAGCGCTAATAGTAGGAATTGTAATTTCCGCACTGGCCGTTCTTGGATTTGAAAAAATTGCTCATTTCTCAAAAATCTGTGCGCCTTGGATGGTGCTTGTGTTTTTTGCATCGGGAATTGCAATTCTTGCCAAACTTAAAGCCGCTACTCCAAACGAGGGCTTTTGGGAAATTTTGAGCACCCAAATTTTTACCGGTGTTCCCATTGGAGCCAATACAAAATACACGTTCTGGCACGTTGCCGGATTTGCCTGGTTGTGTAATGCCCACCAACACCTGGGAATGTCGGATGTTACTATTTTTCGCTATGCAAAAAAATGGACACAGGGATTTGCATCGGCATTTGGTATGTTTATCGGCCATTTTGGAGCATGGATTGCCTCAGGAATACTGTGTGCAGCCTATTTATCTGAAGGATTTACAAATCCACAACCCGGAACAATTGCATTATACGGTGCCGGATTTGCGGGTGCCATCGCCGTAGTAATTGCAGGATGGACGACTGCCAACCCAACCTTATATCGTGCAGGATTGGCCATTCAGGTAGTTACTCCCAACTGGAAACGATGGAAAGTTACTTTTGCCGCCGGTATCTTTATGATTATTACCGCATGTATTCCTGCCGTAAATGCTAATCTTGACCGTGTTGTTGCTTATAATGGTTTGTTCTTTAGCCCGCTCGGAGCATTTATTATTCTCGATGTGTGGCTGTTTCCAAAGATTGGTTTAATCAGTTATTTCACCGAAAAATCGAGAAAGACATTTAGCTGGCCTTCGGCACTAGCCTGGTTTGGACCATTTTTATTATCGATGTTTATTTACGGAAAAGACAATTTTGCATTTCTTCAGAAAATGACAGAAGGTAAACTGCCGGGCTGGATTGCAGGTATAAAAATGGACATCACCTTTTTGGTAGGTCCCGAGTGGCTTATTGCTGCCTTATTGTATGTGCTTTTTAGCTATATTCAACAAAAAACAAAAACAAATTCGCAACTTATAGCAGAAGGAGGTTTGTCATGAAAAAAATATTAATGGTTATCTCGTATCTGGGTTTGGCGTGTACACTATTGCCTTCTATTCTTGTTTTAATAGGTGTATTTACACTCCAAAACCATTTTTGGTTAATGAGTATCGGAATGGTTTTATGGTTTTCAACGTCTCCTTTCTGGATGAAAAGTAAATCGCTTGACGAAGTAGAAGAATAAAAGAAATTAACAGAAGTAAAAAACATCGTGCTAGAAGTAACAGATTTACGTATCGAACATCAGACCAATCCCATTGGATCGGAAACTCATGCTCCACGACTAAGCTGGAAGATTAAAACAGATGAAAAGAACGTTTTACAAAGCAGCTATCGTATTATTTGTGCGGCATCTAAAAATGATTTGCTAAATGAATCTTCGTTAGTTTGGGATTCGGGTCTTGTAAATTCAGACCAATCTGTACATGTTGAATACAATGGTATAGAACTAAAAAGTGGACAACGAATTTGGTGGCAGGTTAAAATTACAACCAATACCGGTCAAGAATCAGAATGGAGTGCTCCTGCTTTTTGGGAAATGGGATTGTTGAAAAAATCGGATTGGAAAGCCAAATGGATTGAACCAAATCTGACTGAAAATCCTGAGACTTCAAATCCCAGTCCGTTATTACGTAAAGAATTTGAGGTTTCGAAAGAAGTTACAAAAGCTACAGTTTATGTTACCTGCCATGGCTTATACCAACTTCAGCTAAACGGTAAAAAAGTGGGCGATCAGGAGTTTACTCCCGGCTGGACAAGCTACCACAAACGCCTTCAATACCAAACTTTTGATATTACAAATCAAATTCACTCCGGTAAAAATGCAATAGGAGTAATTTTGGGCGACGGTTGGTACCGGGGGTTTATGGGCTGGCAAGGCAAAAAGAATCTTTACGGTAAAAAATCAACCTTACTTTGCCAAATTCAACTTACATTTTCTGATGGTTCGGAACAATTAATCATTTCCGACAAAAGCTGGAAAGCATCAACCGGAGCAATTCAAGCTTCAGAGATTTATCACGGCGAAATATACGATGCCGGACTGGAAAAAACAGGCTGGGACAAACCGAATTATAATTCTTCGGAATGGGCCGATGTAACTGAAAAAGAACACGGCGTTCAAAATTTAGTAGCTTCTGCAGGGTCTCCGGTAAAAGTTATAAAGGAGTTAAAACCAATTGAAAAAATAATTACTCCAGAAGGAGAAACGGTTTTGGATTTTGGACAAAACATGGTTGGAAGAATCCGGTTTAATTTAAAAGGTAAAACGGGTGAAAAAGTTACAATCTACCATGCCGAAGTGTTGGATAAAGAAGGCAACTTTTATATTGCCAACCTCCGTCCTGCCCGACAAAAATTGGAATATACCTTTAAAAGTGATGAGCCTGAATCTTACGCTCCACATTTCACTTTTATGGGATTTCGTTATATAAAAATTGAAGGCTATTCCGGAGAATTCAAGCTTGAATATTTTACAGGTGAAGTAATCCATTCGGATATGGAATTTACCGGAGATTTTGAATGTTCCGATCCGCTTGTGAACCGCCTTCAGCAAAACATTCAGTGGGGATTACGCGGTAACTTTTTAGACGTCCCAACCGACTGCCCGCAACGCGACGAGCGACTGGGCTGGACCGGCGATGCACAGGTTTTTGCTCCAACGGCGTGTTTTAATGTAAATGCAGCTCCTTTTTTCTCGAAATGGATGAAAGACCTGGAAGCCGATCAACGCGAAGACGGCAGTGTTCCGTGGGTGGTACCAAACATAATTGAAGATGGCGGAGGAACAGGTTGGTCAGACGGTTTCGGAGCTACCGGCTGGGCCGATGCAGCAATTATAATTCCGTGGACCGTTTACCAGAGTTTTGGCGACAAACGAATTCTTGAAAACCAGTACCAGTCGATGAAAGCCTGGGAAGAATACATGATTAAAGAAGCTGGGGAAACGTATCTTTTTAACACCGGATTCCATTTTGGAGACTGGCTTTCGTTTGCTGAGTATTCGAGCTACATATACAATGCTCCCGATTATGGTTTTGCCGGAGCACACACCGAAAAAGATCTTTTAGCCACTGCCTATTTTTATTATTCAACAAAACTTATGCATCAAATTGCACTGGTTTTGGGGCGAACGGAAGATGCTGAAAAATACAAAACATTGCTACCGCAAATTAAGGAAGCCTTTAAAAACGAATTTATAACGCCAAACGGCAGATTGTTGTCAAACACTCAGGCAGCATTTGCAGTTTCGCTGGCATTCGGCGTTCTTCCGGAAGAATATGTTGCAACAGCAGCAAAACAGCTGGCAAAAAATGTGGAATACTTTCAACACCTTACCACAGGCTTTTTAGGAACGCCGGTTCTTTGCCACGCCTTGTCGGAATCGGGACGAAGCGATTTGGCTTACAAACTGTTATTTAATAAAAAATACCCGTCGTGGCTTTATGCAGTTACAATGGGGGCAACTACCATTTGGGAACGCTGGGATGGCATTAAACCCGATGGAACATTTCAGGATGTTGGAATGAATTCATTTAACCATTATGCCTACGGAGCGATTGGAAACTGGCTGTATCAAAAGGTTGCAGGAATTCAATCCAGTGCCGCCAATCCGGGATACAAAGAAATTATTATAAAACCGGAAATAAGCGACAGGCTTACTTTTGCAAAAGCTACACTTAATTCGTTGTATGGAACAATAGAATCGGGCTGGAAAATTGAAAATAATACACTCAAACTTAAAGTGACTGTCCCTCCTAATACGACAGCAAAAATATACATTCCTCAAAAAAATAATTCGTACCAGGTTGAGGAAGTGGGATCAGGTACTTATGAATTTGAATCTAAAATCAAATAAAATGAAAATGCGTTTTTTAACCATAATAATAGGTTTTACTCTCTTTGCCGGTGTGTTATCGGCACAGGAAAAAGGATTAACCAACAACAGCAAAAGTCCTTTCATTAAATTAAAAAGTGTAAACATTGGCGATGTAAACTGGACATCGGGTTTTTGGGCTGAACGTTTTGAAGTTTGCAAAACATCGATGGTTCCGCACATGATGGGATGTTATTTGGATGAAGACGTCAGCCATGCATTCAAAAACTTTGAGATTGCTGCCGGATTGGATGAAGGAGAACATGTGGGGCCACCTTTCCACGATGGCGATTTTTACAAAATGCTGGAAGCCGAAGTTATGGTTTATGCCCAGTCGAAGGATAAAAAACTGGAAGAACAAATCGATGACATCATACAGGTAATCGGGAAAGCCCAGCGTGAAGATGGATATATTCACACCCCAACTTCAATTAAAGAAATGCATAATCCGGACCAGAAACATGAGTTTAACGAACGTCTTGATTTTGAAACCTACAACATGGGACATTTGATGACAGCTGCCTGTATTTATTATCGTATTTCAGGCAAAACTGAATTACTCGATATAGCTAAAAAGGCAACTGACTTTTTGTACCTGTTTTTCAAGACTGCCACTGCCGAGTTGGCCAGAAATGCCATTTGTCCGTCGCATTACATGGGTGTGACGGAAATGTACCGAACTACAGGCGATCCGAAATACCTTGAGCTGGCGAGAAGTTTAGTGGAAATTAGAAGTATGGTAGAAGATGGCACTGACCACAACCAGGATCGTATTCCTTTTAAACAGCAAACCAAAGCAGTGGGTCATGCTGTACGTGCCAATTATTTATATGCCGGTGTTGCCGACGTTTATGCCGAAACGGGTGACGATTCGTTACTGATTGCCATGGAAAAAATATGGCAGGATCTGACACAAACCAAAATGTACATTACCGGTGCATGCGGTGCCCTTTATGATGGTGTATCTCCAAACGGAACTACTTACGACCAGCCATCCATTCAGCAGGTGCATCAGGCCTACGGTAGTGATTATGAGTTGCCAAATATTACTGCTCATAACGAATCGTGCGCCAACATTGGAAACCTGCTATGGAACTGGCGAATGCTGCAAATAACGGGTGATGCCGCCTATGCCGATGTAATGGAAACAATAATGTACAACAGTTTGCTGGCGGGTGTCAGTCTCGATGGGAAAGGCTATTTTTATGCGAATCCTTTGTGTGTTGCCGACGAAATAAGCCACAACCTGCGTTGGTCAAAACACCGCGAAGAATATATTTCATATTGTAACTGTTGTCCACCAAATACCATTCGAACTATTGCCGAAGTGCAGGAATATTTTTACTCGAAAGCCAACGACGGACTGTACATTAACTTTTACGGAAGCAATGAACTAAACACCCAATTAAACGGGAAAAAAGTAAAATTAGAACAGGAAACCAATTACCCGTGGAATGGAACAATCATGATAACAATTGATGATTTCCCCGCAGAAAAGAATTTATATCTGCGCATTCCGGAGTGGGCTAAAACCTCAGAGATTAAAATAAACGGAGAGTTATTGAGTAGTAAAATTACCAGAGGAACTTACCTTAAACTTTCACACCACTGGAAAAAAGGCGATAAAGTTGAAATTGATTTCGATATGCCTGCTTCACTGATTGAAGCCAATCCATTAGTGGAAGAAACACGAAACCAGGTAGCTGTAAAACGTGGACCGGTTGTATATTGTCTTGAGTCGCCTGACGTTCCTCAAAACAGCAGGATCTTTGAATACAAGATACCTTCATCCGCGTCTCTCACTCCGGTTAAAACAAAATTATCCGATTCGAATATCGTGGCACTTGAAGGTACATTTTTAAAAGAAAATGAATCAAGCTGGAAAAATACACTGTATCGTGAAATTCCGGATTCAAAACCAGAAACTGCAACGATCCAACTTATCCCCTACTTCGCCTGGGATAACCGCGGCAAATCAGAAATGACAGTCTGGATACCACTATGCCGATAACCAGAATTGTGTTAAATACAAATCTTTTTATAATAACTACAAAACACAATGATAGGTTGGAGTACCCACCATTACAGCTTATATGAAATCAATTTTAGTATCGAACAAAAATTATTCAAAACCATACAATAAATAGTACTATCCGGCAATAGATTTTGTTTTTCCGGAATACTAAAAATCGTGCGATTTCCGTTACTACCATAAGTATTATCCGATACTTTACTCTGCCATATACGCAACTTTTAATCTCTAACAGTAGTTATACCAATGAATTCAGGATAAAAGCAAAATTCTTCAATTTTTTGATATATGAATACATAAAACATTAATTTCGTGCTGATTTTTCATCACACAATGCAGCAAAATATTGGATATTTCAAAATGCCTTTTATAACAAGAATAGTAGCAATATACTTTTTTTTGCTTTTGGCAGTATCTGCCATAGCTAAAGCACCGCATCTCAGCACCAAAGAATTAGCAACACCTCCACCAAGAATTATAAGAGCCTGTTGCTCGTTCGGCGTGGATTTGAGTTATGCCGGAATTCCTTTTGCAAAACGAAACGACATCACTTCCATCAGCCAAATGGGCGAACATCATTATTTGGGCGGGAAAGAAGAAGGGAATGGCATTATTTATACAAAAAGAGGAGGTTTTATAGACCTGGGCCATATGCGCGACTGTGCCGACTGGACTGCGTATTTATATAAACTAATTCAATCGAAACAAGAAAATCCAACTCCGACTCTTATTGCATTAGGAACCGAAGGAGGTACAAAAACACTTGAACTTGATATTCCTTCAGAAATTGACAGTATGGTCATTTATCAGGTTGCGGGGAAAATTGCGTATGAATTATCGTTGTGGCACGAAATTGCCACGTGGTTTGGAGTCTCTTATATTCCAATGCTACCCGAACGCTATTCCAGTTTTTCGCCCGAAGATCTTTATTCCAATCTTTTGGGAGTTGAATTAGGTATTAATGCACTAAAAAGCGATTTGGACTATAACGATGCCATGACTCAATTGATTAACCAAATGATGGTCACTCTTGAGGCAGTTACATCGCTGGAAGAAACGCATTACGCCATGGAAGAAGTAGAAAATTTTTGGTGGACTCGCACCAAAAGTTTGCCTAACAAAAAAATACTTATTGAGAGATATACCGAAACGGATTGCTATCTGTTACCCTGGCTGGTACCCAGCGAAATAAATATTCTACCGGCTTATAAACTAATGAAACCTGAAGATTACCTTTCTGATTTTTACGAATTAAAAATAAAACTCAACCACAAATTCCCGCTTAAGTATATAATGCCCGACAATGAAAAAAGAACAATCACTCAAAATGATTTTGGGAGGTTTATAACATATATTGACAATGACCTGTCGAATCTAACGGAAAAAATGTTACGACAAACCTTACGAAAACAGAAAAGAAAAGACTTAAAACTGAATACAGTTGATCCCAGTAGCTAAAACTTTTTCAGATAAAATTACTTGAGGTTTTATCGTTTCACATAGAAATTCCGGTGGCTTTACTTCAAAAATTATTTTCTTTTGTTTCAAATAATGTTTTTGGTAACTGAGGACTTATTTCTACTAAGGTTGCTTTTCTAAATAAGGTTTGTCTCTTTCCAATAAAACCTTATTCAACTTTCCTCAACCTTCGTAGCTCAATGTGAGGACAAAACAACTACCTTATTAACCTTATTCCCAATGCGTATGTCAAATCTTTCAATGTTAACATCAAATCATTTAGAGTAAAAGTAAGAGATGACTGTGGTTTTAAAATTTTTCTATTTAGTAGAACATAATCAAAATGGGATCACCTGGAAAATCCGTGACAATTCCTAGTATTTGAGAAACTCACGAATCAATATTTCACAACAAAAAAAGCTCCTCATTACTGAGAAGCTTTTTGCGGTGACGACGAGACTCGAACTCGCGACCCTCGGCGTGACAGGCCGATATTCTAACCAACTGAACTACGCCACCATTGTTATATGATGTCCATTATTTAAAGAAAAAAAGCGGTGACGACGAGACTCGAACTCGCGACCCTCGGCGTGACAGGCCGATATTCTAACCAACTGAACTACGCCACCCTATTTTCTATTCTAATGAACTTCCCTTTGTCGCCGTGTTACCGTTTCTAAAGGTGATGCAAATATATACTTTCTTTTTTTTCCTGCAATACAAAAAATAATTTTTTTGAAATATTTCGCTTCGAACTGATTTACAGACAGTTAAATAACATTCAAGAAACTACACCTGAATTAAATTACTCATATTGAGTACTTTTTCGCCATTCCAGCGGTAAGCGAGCAACTTTCCGGCGCCTGTAACACACGAATCTACGCAACACACATTGGGTTTTATGATAAACGGCCCTTTGCCTCTGCAGTAGTGTCCGAAGAAAACAATAGGTGCATTATCGGGATATGGATAGGTTTCGGGAAGGATTTCACAAGGAACCGTGTAATTAGGCAATACAAATTTACTTTCAAACGATAACTCTTTAAAAGTTTTATTTTCTGCATCATCCCACCAACACATTCGAATCGATCTGGGCGAAACGCCTTTATTGTTTACCACATGTAAATCGCTCGGCATTTTCAAATTTACTCCTTTGGTGAGCATCCATATACTTTTTGCAATCTCGGAGCCTGGTTTTTTATGAACGGTTCGAAAGGTCTTCTTCTTTATTTTTCCATTTTCATAGATCGAGTCAGCTACTTTTATAGCTTCTTCCGACCAACATGCATGTACAATCCGAATTTCACCTAAATCAATATACAAGGGCAAAGTTCTCAACCATTTTAAATCATCTTTCCAGGTTAATGAACCCGAAGAATACTCGTTGATGGTTTTAAAAAGAGAGAGAAAGTATTTGCTTGGCTTATTAACCAGTTGAACACCCTGTTTATCTTTTAAATGGAAGATAATAGCATTGATCTCATGATTCCCCAATACTGCCAAAGCATTACCCCCATCCACCATAGAACGTATTATTTTTATGGTTTTTCTTATTTCGGGGCCGCGGTTAATAAAATCGCCAACGAACACAGCTTTACGCGAGGGATGTGAAAAACTTCCGTTTGTTTTTACATACCCCATTTTCAATAGAAGCTTTTTTAGCAATGGGGCATGTCCATGAACATCGCCAATTATATCGTACATATTCAAGTATAAGTGAGGCTAAAATAAAAAAAATCGCCGTTTTAAAATCTATTAAACGACGATTTTATTGTATGTTAATTATTCACTACCAGAAGTACGCGTAGAATACCAAAATAATAGTAATAATAATTATCGAATTAATTATATCCCAGTAATTGTATGATTCGCGTGTTTCTGCACGTTGAGCAGCAGTGGCCGATCCCATTGTAAGCCCAACAATTGTTTCCGGGTCTTTTCTTTTAGTGAAATAACTTATTATTATCATGGTAATAATAACTACAATAAACAGATAAATTTCATAATGTAACCAGTTGTGCGACAAGAATACCGCATAAAGCAGATTCCCCTCTTCAAGGCCAAAAATATTTAAGGCTAAACGTGTCATTCCCAAAGTAAAACCTATGATTAATCCCCAAAGCCCTGCAGCCGGAGTTGTTTTTTTGGAAACAATACCCAGGAGAAAAACAGCAGCTATTCCAGGTGCCAACAGTGACTGAACATCCTGAAGATATTCGTACAGCACTTTACCGATCCCTTTCATTACCGGAATCCACAGAATACCTAAAAGCACAATAACTACCGTTGCAACACGTCCAACAATTACATAGTGTTTATCCGATTCGTTTGGTTTGTGTTTTTGATAAAAATCTATGGTAAAAAGCATGGCTGACGAATTAAACAACGAAGCCAACGAACTCATCAATGCGGCCAAAATACCACCAATAACCACACCTTTAAAACCGATTGGCAGTAGTTCTTTTACCATTGTTGAAAAAGCAGCATCGTTGCTGGACAAGGTGATTAATCCTTTCTGATTCAGAGCAAAAGCGATCATTCCGGGAATTAGGAAAATAAACACCGGAGTTAGTTTCAAATAAGCTCCGAAGATAGTCCCCCTGCGTGCTTGTTTCATATCGCGACCCGAAAGTACGCGTTGTACAATAAACTGGTCGGTACACCAATACCAAAAACCAATAATTGCTGAGCCAAGAATTACACCAGTCCACGGAAAATCAAGGTCTTTTGGCGAACGCATTAAACTGGTCATTGAGTCGCCGTGAACAGTAACATTGGCCCTACAAATTTCCATCATTTCTCCCCAGCCACCTACTTTTATAAGCCCCAACACCAAAACCGCTAATGAACCGATCAACAAAATTGGTGTTTGAAGAACTGAAGTGTAGAGTACTGCTTTCATTCCTCCGAATGTGGTATAAATACCTGTTAACACAACCAGACCAATAGCGCTGATCCAAAAGAAATCGATATTGTAACCAAAAGCTGTAATGTATTCAATATCGAAAACATCTTTAAAAACCACACCGCCGGCATAAACAGTAACTGCTACCTTTGTGAGTACATAACTTACCAACGATATTATTGAGAGGAATGAACGAGCCTGTGGATTGTATCTTCGTTCAAGAAACTCGGGCATTGTAAACACTTTACTTCGCGAATAAAACGGAA
Source organism: Draconibacterium aestuarii (assembly GCA_026671195.1). Classification (GTDB taxonomy): domain Bacteria; phylum Bacteroidota; class Bacteroidia; order Bacteroidales; family Prolixibacteraceae; genus Draconibacterium; species Draconibacterium aestuarii. The sequence continues at coordinate 174,027 of JAPOHD010000030.1, forward strand.
CAAAAAGCCAACCGAGCATTAGGATCATCCAACCGTGCATTTCCCAATGGGCCATTGCCATACCACTTTCGGCGCCTGCACCTGCAAGCCCCACAAGGTGTTCTGATCCAATATTTGACGCAAAAATTGAGGCCCCTATTGCAATCCAGGTTGCATCGCGACCAGCTAAAAAGTAATCGGTAGTATTTTTATCCTTTTTAGCGATTACCCAAATTACGATTCCTATTAGCGCCACACAAAACAGCCCTAACACAATCCAGTCTAACGTACTCATAGTTTATTATTTTGATTTGAATTTTGGTTTATACCACACCGAAAATAATGTTTATTTTATTTATGTCAAATAATATATCTAAATAAAATCCCCTTTAAAACTAATGCATTTACATGAATTAAGTATAGTTTACTGGTGGAGTAGTTTTGTTGTTACCGACCAGATATAGTACAGATTTACTGAACCTGAAGTTAACGTTGCACGTCTGCAAACAAACTAACGGATAAAGCCCTGGTTACATGCTGAGAAACCACCAGAAGAAGTCAACTAAAGCGAAAAGCCCGTTCGGGCGTAAAATAATCAAGGACGTATTCACGCCTCTATTTTCCGAGGAAAAAAAAGCCACTCATTTTACAATGAGTGGCTTCGCGGGATAATCCCGAATTGATTTATATTAAGACCTGAAAAATCAGGCACCCCAATATCTAGTCGATTACTAAACCGTCGGCACGTTTTTTAACTTTACTACCCACTAGTGCATAGAACAGTAAGTAAGCAAGTCCTATGAATGGTACCCAGTATGATGCCATATATCCCATATTATCAGCAACGGCATTCTGGATAAGCGGAAGAATTCCACCACCAACAACCATGGTCATAAAAATACCTGATGCTGCTGCCACTTTCTTTCCAAGTCCTTCAACTGCGAGGTTGAAAATACCTCCCCACATAATAGAAGTACACAATCCAACCAACACTAAATACATAGCGCTAATCGGAACATCGGCTACTCCAAAACCTAAACCACCTGTAGCAGTTGTTTTAACAACCGGAATAGCAGCAGTACTTGTAATCGGTGAAATAATAGCCATAAAAACAAGTCCCATACCAACTGCCGAAACAACCGTTAACATGGTTTTACTTGATACTTTACCTCCAATAGAAGCCCCGGTGAAACGACCAATAAGCATTAAGAACCAATAGGTACCTGCAACAAAACCTGCCGTTGATGCATCAAGGCCACCGGCATTTGCATCAGCAAGGAACAACATCATAGTTCCGGGAACACCAATTTCGATACCTACGTAAATAAAAATACCTATAACACCCATAACCAAGTGACTGTACGACCAGATACTGTCTCCGTTATCGGCACCTTCAACATGCTCAACATGTGGTTCGGGAATATGAACAAAAGCCAATACAATGCCAACCAAAGCAAAAATTCCCATGGCGATAAACATCACAGGATTGATATCAGGAATAGCCGTGCTTTTTGTTACTTCGCCAATCAATATACCAACTAACATTGGTACCATGGTTCCCATTAACGAGTTAAAAGATCCCCCCACTTGAATAAGCTGGTTTCCTTTTTTACCGCCACCGCCAAGCGTGTTTAGCATTGGATTTACAACTGTGTTTAAAGTACACATTGAGAAACCTGCCACGAAAGCACCTAGTAAATAAACGGTAAAACTCTCTGCAATACCTGAAAGGAATTGAATTCCAACCCCAACAAATCCCATTGCAATACCGATGAGAGCCGTTTTTTTGTAGCCTACTTTTTCGAGTAATTTACCTGAAGGTATACCCATAAACGCATAGGCAAGGAAGTTGGCAAAGTTACCCAACATTCCCAAGAAATTGGATGCCTCAAACTGTGATTTTACTACAACTCCCATTGGTGCTGCCAAATTGGTAACGAATGAGATCATACCGAAAAGCAGGATCATCATAATAATAGGAACTGTACGATTTTGCTTTGTAGTTTCCATACTGATTTTTTATTGATTTTAAGTAGTTAAAATTTATTTTTGAAATGTATTTTTGGCAATTCTCTTAAACGTTTGGCAGCTCCCTCTGCAGTAATATCGCGTTGAGGCGTTCCGAGCATCTCGTATCCAACCATAAACTTTTTCACCGAAGCCGAACGTAATAGCGGCGGATAAAAGTGCATATGCAAATGCCACTCCGAATAATCCACACCATCACACGGCGCCTGATGCAATCCGGCTGAGTATGCAAACGATGTCTCAAAAAGGTTATCGTACATTACCGTTAACTGTTTATAAATATCGGCCAAATTAGTTTTCTCCTCATCGTCTAACTGAAGGATATTTTGTACCGGACGCTTACTTATAATCATTGCTTCGAATGGCCAAACAGCCCAAAAAGGGATTACTGCCACAAACGAATCGTTTTGAGCGAGAAGCCGAACTTCTTTTTCCAACTCAGCTTTTACATAGTCGGCTAAAAGTGTACGTCCGTGTTTATCCCAATAGGCTTTTTGTGTTTTACACTCCTTTGCCGGCTCAGTAGGAATTCCTTTCGACGACCAGATTTGCCCGTGCGGATGCGGGTTTGAACACCCCATAATGGCACCTTTGTTTTCAAAAATCTGAACGTAATTGATATTTGGATTGCTTCCCAATTCATTATATTGTTCGCACCATACATCTACTACTTTCCTTATATCTTCCACTCCCATTTCAGGAATGGTAAGACTATGGTTTTCGCTAAAACAAATTACTTTACACACCCCGCTTTCGCTTTGTGCCTGAAACAGTTCGCCGTCATCTATTCCCCCATCGGGAGTATCGGTTAAAAGCGCACTAAAATCATTGGTAAAAACAAAGGTTCCTTTGTAATCCGGATTAAACTTTCCGCCAGCCCTTTCGTTTCCTGCACACAAGTAACAATCAGGATCGTATTTGGGACGTTCGGCAACAACTGCTTTTTCGACCTGCCCTTGCCACGGACGTTTTGATCGGTGTGGAGACACCAAAATCCAATCACCGGTCAATGGGTTATATCTTTTATGAGGATGGTCTTCTATGTTAAAACTCATCTGAAATTTAATGTCAGTTATAATTTAGGTCGAAAATAAGCTAACTTATCCCGATGTAAAACCGAGATAAGTTTTCAATTTCCGCCCCAAAGTTAAAATATCAAATTTAATAGCGAACTTTTAGAAGCATTTTTTTAATACTACACAAAAAACCTTCATCATATACAATTGTTTTTATACAATCACATAGTTCGCTTTATGGTCGTTTCTAACGACATAAACCCGGCCCAAACCGGTAAAATCGCTTGATTTTTATAATTCAAGTTTTACAGAACCTTTGGTCCTTATAAACAACTTGTGGCATGTACCTTCTCCATAAACGTGTTCCAGCGTTTTTACATATTCATCTAATTTTTCCTGAGGAACAAAAGCCTGAATTGTACCACCAAATCCTCCGCCATGTACACGCCATGCTCCGTAACCTTTTAAAATCATTTCACTAAGAGCAAGTCCCAAAGAAACAACCTGTTCATCTTTATGAACCACATCGAAAATATTCTGATTGTACATATACGAGCTGTAACCCGATTCAACCACCATATTTAAAAAGGCGTTAAAATCGTTATTTTCCAACGCTTCAACTTGTTTTACCACTCGTGCGTTGTCGCCTTGAAAGTGGTATGCGCGAAGTATTGCACGATCACCGGTTTTTTCGCGAATAGCAGGAATTTTATCAACAATTTCTTCCAGGGTTACTTCGCGTAAAACATTGGCGCCCAACTCTGCTGCCACCGATTTCATTTCGGTTGGTAACGAAGCGTATTCTGCCTGCGAGGCCGGATCGTCATGACCACCACCAACATCAGTGATAACAAGGGAGAAGCCGGTTGCAACAAAATCAAAATCAACTTCTTTAACAATGGGATTGGCCGGATCTTTAAAATCGATGGTAATTAATCCACCACACGAACATGCTGTTTGGTCCATTAAACCACATGGTTTTCCGAAGTAGTTATTTTCGCTCCACTGACCAATGATAGCATTTTCCACAGCACTCATTTTTCCGTCGTTGAAAAGCTCATTTATTATAGCCCCAATTAAGACTTCAAAAGAAGCCGATGAACTTAAACCCGAACCTTTGGGTACACGACCTTCAATACAGGCATCAAAACCTCCAATCTCGTAACCGTTTTCTTTCATTTTGGCTGCAATACCTTTTACCAACGATGTAGAAGTGTAAAATTCTGCTTCGTTTGGCTTAAAATCAGTAAGTTCAACCTGAAATTCAGGGTATCCTGCAGATTTAATCCGAACGGTATTTGTTCCGTTTGGAGCAGCCACTGCAATATTGTCAAGGTTTACTGCACCTGCTAAAACTCGTCCATAGTTATGATCGGTATGGTTACCACCAATTTCGGTACGTCCCGGCGAACTAAACAACGATACATCGTCAGCTCCAAAGTTTTTTTCAAATTCGCTCATTAAACCCGCATACCTGGCAGCTTGCTCGTTTAAAGTAGTAGCATCGGTTCCATACAATTCCTGAAACAAGGGATTATTTCCTCCGTTAATTTTCTCAATTAAGGTTTTAATCTTTGTCATAACTTTCTTTTTGATTTGCTATTCTATTTTAAATTTTACTTTGTCAGCTTAGTTAACAATATTATATTTTCTTCTTCCCAGGTGCACCCAACTGGTAGGTACTGGTTGGGCACAAATATAATTTTTAATGCCATCCAACAATCAGTAAAAATCATGTTACATAGCAGATTTAACAATTATAAACTATTTCGGATTATTATCCTGGATGTATTCCGAATTTGCTCGAAACTCCTATTTAACAGCATTGTTGCAAGCGTTTTACCCATTGCGTTAAAATCAGTTGAAATGGTTGTTATCCCTCCGGCAACAACTTCTTTTAACATAGTGTCGTTAAACGAAACAATGCCAAACTTCTTACCCAATTTCATTTTATAATACTTGGCGATTTTAACCAATTCGACCAAATCATGATCTGATATTAAAAAGTAAGCCTCATAAATCGATGGTTTTATTCCCGAAAGTGATTTAATTACGTCGTAGCTGAAATTATTTTCAATACAGAACCGTTCAAAACCAGCTTTCCTCTCTATTGGCTCTTTACCACCCGGATTCACAAAAATTAGTCTTCTGTACTTTTGTAAAAACGGCAAGCCTTCAACTAATGCATCGTAAAAATCCATCTCAAAATCCTGGTACACCACCGGATAATCTTTTAAATCGGGCTTTAAACGGTCGAGTATAAACACTTTTTCTTTTGGGATTTTTGAAATCAGGTTGCTGGTATTATCAAAAGTGGCCGGCATAATAATATAAGAAGTATAGTTCCCAATACTTTCATTAATCAGGTTTTTAAATACTTTGTAATTAAAATGATGGAAAAATATTTCCACACTGGCCTTTCCTTTCAATCTACTAATTAAAGAATTATACAAGTCCTCTTTAAAGGCATTCAGCTCGTCGAATAAAACAAAAACTTTCTCCTGGTTATATATTTCTACAGAATCTATATAATAACCTTTCCCGGGCCGACTCAGTAATATTCCTTTCTCTTTTAAGGCATTAAAAGCCATCATCACCGTGTCGCGACTTAAATTATAATCGGAACATATTTGATTAATCGACGGAACCTTATCTCCTTTCTTCAATGTCTTTCTTTCAATCCCTCCGTAAACCGATTCAATAATTTGTTTGTACTTTGGAGTCGACGATTTGGGATCGATATAAATAATTCTTCGTTTTGCCATAAAATTTTAGGTTAGTGCAAAAATAGAAGTTTTTTTCTACAAAAGCATGTTTTAAAACACCACCAGTACCTACCAGTTAAAAATCAATTTTTGCACTTTTGTGTTTTCTTGATTTTTTGGCTCTTCGATTACGTAATTAAAGCGTACTTTTAATGCTCGAATAACGTACATGTTAGATGGAATAAAATGAATACGATAAATAAAAAAAATTCAAATTGAATATAAAATGAAAGTTACTTCAACTAAATTCGGACAATTAGAGGATGGAAGCAGTGTTGAATTGTTTACCCTCTCCAATGAAAAGATTACCGTTAAAATAACCAATTACGGTGCAATTATTACAGCTGTTGATATGCCAAATAAAAATGGGAGCATTGACAATGTAGTTTGCGGATTTGATAAACTGGAAACCTACCTGAGTGATGAGTACCTGGGAAGTTACCCCTATTTCGGGGCCATCATTGGTCGTTTTGGCAACCGCATTGCCAAAGGGCACCTCGAGATTGAGGGGAAAACCTACGAAATGGCTATAAATAACGGTCCCAATCATTTACATGGTGGAGCTGTTGGATTTGACCGCAAACTATTTGCAGCCGAAACCATCGAAAATGAAACAGAGGTAGGTGTAAAGCTTACATATTTAAGTCCTGACGGAGAAGAAAACTATCCTGGGAACCTGAAAGTTACCTGCATTTATACTTTGAATGAAAGTAGTGATTTAGGAATTCAGTATTATGCCGAAACTGACAAAACGACCGTGGTAAACCTGACCAACCACAGCTACTTTAATTTAACCGGGCAAAAAGAAAATATTTTAAACCACGAACTGGAACTAACGGCCACAAAAATGACTGAAATGGTGGAACAAATACCTACAGGAAAAATTGTTCCTGTTGTTGGTACTGCTTACGATTTTACTTCAGCAAAAAAAATAAATGCCTCCGGACTTGAAATGGGTTACGACGACAACTTTGTTTTAGATAACGAGGGCAAGTTAAAATTGGCCGGTATTTTAAGTGAGGCTAGAAGTGGCAGAAAAATTAAAGTGTACACTACGCAACCGGGAATGCAGGTCTACACAGGGTACTGGAATCCGGAAATTGAGATTAACGGAAAAAAGAAATTCGGAAGTTTTTCGGGCATTGCGCTTGAAACACAACACTACCCCGATTCAGTAAATCAACCCAATTTCCCTTCAACCTTGTTAAAACCGGGTGAGATCTACGATCAGAAGACTGTTTACAAGTTTATTACTGAATAATTCAAAAAATGCCCAAAAGGGCATTTTTTGTTTCCTGCTACAGACAAATAGTATCTTATCGTTTTTTTTCTATTTTTGGATTCTTTCTTGAACTAAAACAGTGCAATTATAATGAAAACCATTATTGAATTATTCGAAACGGCGGTAGTAAACTATCCCGACAATGTTTATCTATGGGAAAAAACAAAAAGCGAGTACGAACCTACCACCTACAAAGAAACCAGGGAAAAGGTACTGGACCTTGCTGCGGGACTAATTCAATTAGGTTTTAAAAAGGGTGACCGTGCAGGATTGGTTGCCGACGGAAGAAACGACTGGATTATAAGCGAGTTGGGGATACTCTACGCCGGTGGAATTAATGTTCCGCTATCCATACGTTTACAGGATAACGAACTGGCATTTCGGTTAAAACATAGTGGCAGTAAATATATATTTGTATCGAAGCAACACGAATCAAAGATTGAGGATATTCGCGATCAGCTGCCCGAGCTTGAAAAAGTTATTTATATCGATGGTGTTGAAAATACCGACGAGAAAAATATTGATTATCGCCAACTTGTAAAAGATGGTGCCAAATTCAGAAAAGAAAATCCGGAACGGGTTGAAACGATATGGAAAGCAGTAGAACCCAATGATGTTGCAAATATTTCTTACACATCGGGTACTACCGCCGATCCAAAAGGGATTATGCTTACTCACCTGAATTATGCTGCCAACGTGGTTCAATCCAATTCTTTACTCGATTTAAAAACAGAATGGACAACCTTAGCCATTTTGCCCTGGGATCATGCATTTGCACACACCACTTGTTTGTATGTATTTATGTACAAGGGAGCCAGCATTGCATCGGTTGAAATTGGCAAAACACCAATGGAAACACTACGGAATATTCCCAAAAATATTCAGGAGATTAAGCCTGCACTTATGATGAGTGTTCCGGCCTATTCAAAAACATTCCGGAAAAATATTGAAGCAGGAATCCGCAAAAAAGGAGAAATTTTATACAAATTATTCCAGTTTGCGTTAAAGGTTGCATACACACATAATGGTTATGGCAATAACCGAGGGAAAGGTTTCCGCTTCTTTTTAAAACCACTTTACTGGCTATTCGACAAAATACTTTTTGCAAAAATACGTGAGGGATTTGGCGGCAACCTACAGTTTTTTATAGGTGGTGGTGCTTTGCTCGATGTTGAATTACAGCGTTTCTTTTATGCCATTGGAATGCCCATTTGCCAGGGTTACGGACTTTCAGAAGCGGCCCCTGTTATTTCTTCAAATGTTCCGCATGATGTAAAATTTGGTTCGTCGGGAAAACTGGTTAAAAACCTTGAACTAAAAATCCTCGACGACAATGGCAACCAGTTACCAACCGGACGAAAAGGTGAAATTGTTGTAAAAGGCGATAATGTTATGCTGGGCTACTGGAAAAATCCAACAGCTACGGCCGAAACGATAAAAGATGGCTGGTTGCATACCGGCGACATGGGTTATATGGGCGAAGACGGTTTCCTGTATGTTTTAGGCCGTTTTAAAAGTTTACTTATTGGTAACGATGGTGAAAAATACAGCCCCGAAGGAATTGAAGAAGCCCTTGTCGATCAGTCGCCATACATACAACAAGTAATGCTGTACAACAACCAAAATCCGTACACCGTTGGAATGATCGTTCCTGATATCGATGCCATAAACCGTGAACTAAAACACCGAGGAATTGAAAAAGGATCGGATGAAGGAAATAAAGCAACACTTGCCATTATTCAAAATGAAATTAATGCTTATAAAAAAGGTGGAAAGTTTGAGGGAGAATTTCCAGAACGGTGGTTGCCTGCAACCATTTCGGTTCTACCCTATACTTTTAGCACCGACAATAAAATGCTCAATGCCACAATGAAAATGGTTCGTGGCCAGGTAACCGAGCAGTTTGCAAAAGAACTGGATTTTCTTTACACTCCTGAAGCTAAGAACATTGAAAACGAAATGAATATTGCCGCTGTAAAAGAATGGAATAAATAAGACTGGTAAAATAAATTTTACAGATCAAAACAAAAGAGAAACAGGATCTTTTACATGAAAAATAATCAGGAAACAAGAATGGTGAAAACCAAACTTTTATCCTTGAACACTGAACAATAATTTATTAGCTTTGCCGCGCTAAATATTCAAAAATGATTATTGAAACATATTCATACCCCAGGGCTGCCGTAATTGGTAATCCTTCCGATGGTTATTATGGCAAAACCATTGCCTTCGTATTTTCCAATTTTGTTGCCAGTGTACAGTTATATCAAACGCCGGAACTGGAAATTAAACCACAACGCCTCGATGTAACATCTTATAATAACATGCAGGCTTTGGTTGAGGATATTAATTTTGCAGGCTATTATGGTGGAATGCGATTACTAAAAGGCATGATAAAAGTTTTTTACGAATATTGTGTGAAGAACAACATTCAATTGGCCAGTAAAAACTTTACAATCCGTTATAATTCAAATATTCCTTTACGTTTAGGACTTGCCGGATCGAGTGCCATTTTATCGGCTTGTTTAAAAGCAATCTGCCTTTTTTACGAAGTGTACATTGCTCCGGCCACTTTTGCCAACCTGGTTCTTTCAGTTGAAAACGATGAATTAGATATTTCGGCAGGATTACAAGACAGGGTTGCCCAAGCCTTTGAAAAACCAGTTTTTATGGATTTCAATAAGGAAACAATGGAAAAACAGGGCTATGGGAATTACCAGGTTTTAGATACTACAAATTTTCCCAAATTTTATATTGCTTTTCATAAAAACCTTTCGTCCGGAACCGAACTCGTTCATAATAATTTAAAAGCCCGTTTTAATATTGGCGAAGAAAAAGTACTTCAGACAATGAATCGCTGGGGACAAATAACCGAGGAATTTAAAAAGGCGCTTGAAAAGAATGAATATGAAACTATGCACAATTTAATCAATGAGAATTTTAATTTACGCCGTGCATTAATACCAATCAGTAAAGGCAACATTGAAATGGTTGAACTGGCACGATCGACAGGTGCAAGTGCAAAATTTACCGGTTCTGGTGGAGCAATTATCGGAACTTACAGAGACGAAAAAATGTTCAGTAATTTAAAAGACACACTGAACAATCACAATATTGATGTAATAAAGCCAAACATCGTTAACAATTAAAAAAATGGTAAAAAAAGCAGTTATTCCTGCTGCAGGTTATGGTACGCGCTTTCTGCCTGCCACAAAATCGCAGCCAAAGGAAATGATCCCAATCATAGATACTCCCGTTATTCAGTATGTAGTTGAAGAGGCCGTTGCCAGTGGCATTACCGATATCCTGATGATCATCGGAAAAGGAAAACGTGCCATTGAAGAACACTTCGACAGAAGTCCGATTTTAGAAGAATCGTTATTGAAAAAGCAAAATTTAAAAATGCTCGATAAAATTCGTTCCATTTCAAACATGGCCAATATTCATTTTGTATGGCAAAAAGAAATGAACGGATTAGGCGATGCAATTTTACATGCAAAGTGCCATGTTGGCAACGAACCATTTGTAATCCTTTTAGGTGATACGCTGGTACAAAGTGAAGATGGACCTATTACGAAACAACTGATTGATGTTTACAACGAAACAAAGGGCTCGGTAATTGCGTTAGAAGAAGTTAAACCCGAACTGGTTAGTAAATACGGAGTTGTGGATGGTGAAGCCATTTCAGACAAGGTTGTAAAAGCTAAGGGATGGATCGAAAAACCATCGATTGAAGAAGCTCCTTCGAATCTGGCCGTTGCCAGTCGTTACTTGTTTACTCCTGAAATATTCGATTACCTGGAAAAAACGGCGCCGGGAAAAAACAACGAGGTTCAACTTACCGATGCAATGAAAGAGATGGTTAAATCTCACCCTATGTACGGAATGAAATTTAACGGAAAACGATACGATATCGGGAACAAAATGGGATTTCTGAAAACCAACATTGAGTTTGGATTAAAAGATCCTGAAATAGGGGAAGCTTTAAAACTCTGGTTAAAAGAATTTGCCGGCGAACTGCAATAATACGGGTTTCCGGTACTATTTCACAGGTAACAAACGTAAGTCGAAATCGTAAGATATATGGTGTTTGTTATTTGAAATTTTGTACTTTTGCCGCACTTCTATGGGGCTGACTGGTTTTGACAGCGGGTAGAAGAGATAAGTAAGCATGTCGGGCTTTGATCGTTGGCCCGTAAATCTTAATGATCAAAACCATAATTGGCGAAAACAATTACGCTCTTGCTGCGTAACCGAATCAAGTAGGTTACACTTTATCCCGGTACTAGGTACTGGGACGAGACATCGCCCGGATGCTATTGCTTTGAAGCGGTCCGGTTCGGCGGTGCAAGTAAATCGAAGCTAGTTGAAATGAGGCTCTGGCATTTCGGCGAAATAAAAGAGATAAGGTAGTAGTTGGTGGCTTTGATCCGGGTGCTATTCGAAAATTAAATCAGAGATAAACATGTAGAAAGCTTATAGCTTCCTCGTTTGGACGCGGGTTCGACTCCCGCCAGCTCCACTTTTTCAAATAGCAAGTAAAAGCAAACTCCTGCAAGTGTTACATTTTCAGGAGTTTTTTATTTCCACTAATACAGATAAATGCATAAAAATGCAAAGGGGGCAAAAAGGGAGTTCAGACCTAACTGTAAAGTTATTCCCGAATTTGAGGCTAAAATGCGGAAAAAGTAATGAAAGAGCTCCCCCAGAAAAAGTTTCGATTGACTGTCTGTAACGATTTAAAGTAACCACCTCTCTACGATTTTCATCATACTCATAAACATTGTATAATCTGTTTATTACAGCATGTTCCCATTTGGCATTAATCAGATAATTAAAAATGGTCACACCAATTCGTAGAAAGGTGGTCAATAAGATTGGTTTTCCACTAATCACAACTCAACCTTATTCTGATAGTCAATTACTACACCATCGACTGCGACCTTTCCATCGCTGAAAGTCAACTTACCATTTTCAGGTGTAATAACCAGCACCCTGGATTGGCCGGGAGCAACTGATAAATCGTAACTTCCGGAAATACTTTCATCAATAAATGAATGAGTAAGTAAATCGTATAGTTTAACATTTTCATTACCAAGATCTATATTGATCAATTTCTCCTCTGTATATGGATTGTAATACATGTAGGTCGGATAAGCGTCATCGCGATAAAAATCACAAGCCAAAAGATCCAGCTGGAGTACTCCTTCCACATTGGTAGTACTGATTATACTTCCAAAAATGCCAATATGTGCACTCCCGTATACACTCAACTGGCTTGCCCATGGATTTTCACCCTGAACCCAATGCGGACCATCACCCTGAGCCACGGGAGCTTTTATATCCTTAAACTCGTCGAAAGTTGAAATTTTAACCAACCCTTCATAACCAATCACTCCTTTGGCAACTTGTTTCAGTTCCGGACTGGTTTGATGTTCATCCGGAATTTCATCGGGATAGAACAAACGGCTGACATTGGCTGCATTTAACATCCATTTTCCAAGTGCCTGTGCCCAGCTGGCATCGTAACGAACCATCGGAACCAAAGCCCAGGCTGCATCAAAAGTATTCATCAAAAAACCATAGCCTCCATGATCAATGGTACTTCCAACCAGTCCCGAAACATCATATCCATTCCAGTTATCAGCCAATACTCCCCATCCTTCGCGGCACTCGGTATCACCGTTAAAAGTCCATTCCAACAACTGACGGACCTCGTAATCTGTACCTTCTTCAGCATTTAACCGAGTTGCCACATAAGCACCGAATGGCATTAAAATTTCGTAGAAAGTATTTTTCTCCAGACTTAAAAGCGCTTCAATCGATGACTTTGCTCCTTCCAGATATCGCTGATCACCAAAACGTTTATAAGCGGAATAAAGGACGTACGCATGTCCTGCAGCTGCATCCTGCTGATGACAAATCCAGTTTTCTTCGGGACTCATTGTCCCGTAATTAAAGAAAGTATAGTTGTAATTTCCGTTTAATATGGAATCGGCCTGATAAAACTTATCAGCGATAGAACGCAGAATTGGCTCCGTGTTCTTTTCGTTAGGATAAAAATCGCATACTGCATAATAAAGCACATTGGGAAAAACATCATACCACCAATCCCTGCCGTATCCGCCACCAAGTAATGCCACTTCCGGACAGGTGTTGTTCATCATGATATCCCAATTGGTATCACTATTAAAGTAATTACGAAGCATATTAACATAGTTGTTCCCATCTTGATTGGATTTATCAATCCCAACCAATGAAGCCCCCAACACTGCCCCCATAGTAGTTAATGACTCGTGAAAAATACCATCGTTATTTTTCAGGCCCTGACGTACGTCACCCATTGCGGTATAGAGGCCAAATGTCTTTTGGTCAAAATTCTTTGCAGAATTATCTGTCCATATCAGTGGCCAGTACTCACCGGTCTGTGTTGAATCAAAAACCAGTTTATCAAACAAATGCGCTTTTTGGTTCCAGTTCAGCATTTTATAGGGCTGTGGGAAATCGGGCATCTGATCAATCCGAGCCAGCGCCTGTTGTTTTACCTCAGGTGCTTTCGGATATCTCGCAGGCTGACTACATCCGCCAATGATTAATAAAAGGGCAAATATTTTTACTATATTTTTCATACTATTAAAATTGTTAATTTTCAAAGGTATAGTATGTAACTCGCATGTATTTTAATTATCCTCGTGTAATCATTTTACATGCTCGATTCATACTTAAAGTTTTTTACTGTTTTTTATAATATTCTTTGCCACAAAAATTGAGAACAACTGAATACATGCAATAATCAGAAGCGCGTATTTTAGTGCAAAATCTTCTGTAATAAAGTAAGTCATTGCAATAAACATTCCGCACCCCAATAATCTGCCAATATATAAACCAAACTCGTGATGTAAGAAATAAGCAAATTCATTTCTGTTTTCAAATTCTGCAACCAGATCAATAACCTTTAATTGAATTGGGAAATAGGCCACATCAAGTAACGGGCGGGCAACTACCAAACAAAGCATAAACATGATAACCCCCATTGAAGAATATAAACCCGCATTAATAAAGGATCCCAAAGCAAAAATAATCAGCCCGATGGAAAATATGTAGATACGGTGTTGAGGTTTTGAAATCCGGCCCAGAACATAAAGCATTAGTGCCGACATGATAGCCCCGATGGCTTGAACCGTACCTAATACATGTTCATCGCCAACCAGTTTCATAATCAACATAGCAGGTGCCGTGACGATATAACCTTGTGCCAAACCTTTCAGAATAGACAATCCTATCATTTTATTCCACAATCTGTGAAACCGGAAGAATATAAACTTTTCCTGTTTTGGATTGATAAACTTACCCTTGTGAACATAGATCGACGAAATGATGGTTAAGATGAAGACCACTGCTGTAATTATCTGGTAGGCTGTATTTATATTTCCTTCGAACCAGTGATTTTCTTTGGTTGCACCAATAAAAACTCCCACAAAATAAGGCACTATTACTGATGTAAGCGTGTAAAAGAAAGTCTCCAAACCGTAATAGTAATTCCGGTTTTGATCGTTGGTAGTTTCGAGTGCCAGGTAATCGCGGTTGGCCCAGAAAAATCCATAGGAGATGCCCATTATTAATCCTGCAACGGCAATTCCGGTGATATTCAGTTCCGACAACATCATCATTGCTGTCATCGACACTCCGCTTAACAACATACCAAAGGCATACAACCAGGCAATTTTAATCTTCCGAAGCAAAAACCCGTTTATTGCAAAAGTTATCGGGATTCCTGTATACAATGCAAGCTGAAAAATAACAACCAGTTTGGCTTCTTGCGAATTACGCATTATGTAGGCACCAATAAACAGCTCAATAATTGGCAATACAAGCGAATATATCAGGTTGGTAATCAACAGTACCCTCATATTGTGAGGATATGAAAGAAAGACCCGATACTCATTTATTAACTTATTTCTCATGATTACGTTTTTATCCGGATTATATTTTTAATGATTCTAAAATTTCTTGAATGGAAAGTTTAGCCATACAAATTACTTCATCGGATGCCCCGTAATACACGGTAATTTCGTCACCATCAACCAAATGTCCGTTGGTAAAAATAACATTGCCAAAGAAACCGTATTTTTCGTATTGCATAATGGGTTCCATAATCGGTTCTTCCGAACGGGCAATCACTTTGTATGGGGCATTTCGATCCAACAAGAGTGCCCCCAAACAATAGCGATGGTTTTCATCGGCTCCATGATAAATTTCAAGCCAACCTTTATCCGTTAAAACAGGAGCTGCTCCTGCACCTATACGTGCACTGTCCCACATTCCTTTTCTTGTCTGGGCAATACAGCGGTGTTCTCCCCAGTGAATTCCATCGGGAGATTTTGCCACCCAAATGTAATTGCCCCCAAGCTCGGGGCTACTCGGACGATGAAGAGCAACAAAATTGCCGTTAATCTTTTCTTCAAAGAATGTACAATCTTTATTATGGGCACTAAAAATCAGACCATGATTTTTAAAGCTTATCCAATCATTCGTAGTACGTAATCCTACAGCAACTCCTGTAGGTGAAACAGCAGTGTAGGTAAGGTAATAAGTACCTTCAACCTGTGTTACCCTGCAATCTTCAATTCCGTATGATTCCTGATCGCCGTCGCCGGTTAACAAAGGAAAACCTTCAGGTTCATAAAAATCAACACCATCATCGCTACAAACAAGTCGTAAATGAGAAAGTGTAGTTAAATAATCCTGCCCTTTGTAATTTATCACTCGCGGATCGGAAAGATCCAATCCGGGATCATCGTTTTTAAACTGAAGAATTTCAATTTCACCTCGTTCATTAAAAACAGGTACTGTGCATACCCCTTCTTTTTGCAAAGGCCTTTCTGCGACGCGAAGCAAAAGGAAGGTTTTTCCTTCAAACTGAAATACACCTGGGTTAAGCAGGCATTCAATGTGCATCCCCTCAATACTTGGATTAATATCTTTCGGACGAAGGATCGGATTATTTATTGAGCGTTTTGCTAAATCCATATCTATAAAAATTAAACATTATATATTCTATAAAACCAAAATACTTTTACTTCAACATCTTTTACAAATGTCGTATTAACAGAGGACAGGATCGAATTTAAGAGATGCCTGTATTACCCAGGCATCCCTTAAAAAAATTAACTAATATCCGTCATTCTGTGTAATTGTACCCCCTGATTTATCTATTTCTCCCTGAGGAATTGGATACAAATAATGCTTATCCTGGAAGCCGCGGGCTCCCAGAACTTCCTTCGCTTTACCCCAGCGTTTCAGGTCGTTAAAACGATGTGATTCAAAGCCAAGCTCGACACGCCTTTCATGCATCAACCAACCCATAATTTCATTCGTATCGGTTGAGTTTTCATCTCTGTCTGGCAGTGTCCCTCCAGGAGGCATTGATCCGTCGAATGCAACCGAATTGCGTGCCCTCTCACGTATGTCATTAATGATTGAAATTGCATTTACAGTATTTCCTGTCTGCAAATAAGCTTCGGCCTTCCACAAAAGAACATCGGCAAGTCGGATATATACTTTATTACTCGGTGAATCATCGTTCCCTTTATTACTGCCATCCAATGTTCCCAATATCTTGTTCACATATTTGTCTTCAACATTCACGGTATAAAGAAGCCTAGGATCTTCAGCTTCAAATTCTTCAACAAAGTTCGACTCGGGTGCAACAAATCCCCAGCCCAGTAAAGCGCATAAGCCATTCCCTTTTCTTGGAGTTTGTGCAGCCTGATGATCGTACATAAAAATGACTTCATCTTCCATGTACTCCATGTCGATATTAAAATTGTCGAAGTAATTGACATTAAGTTCATAAAAGCCTAATCCTTCAAGTTCAGAAACAAGGCTAATTACATCCTGCCAATTTTCGTTGAATAAAGCGATCTTGGCCTGCATAGCAACTGCAGCTCCCTTAGAAGCACGCCATTTTTCTTCATCATCCGAATATTTACTGTTTGGCAGCAAATTTTTAGCTTCAGCTAAATCATCACTAATTTGCTGCCATATTTGAGCTTTATCAGTTCTAACGGCTACACTGTATGCTTCTTCAAACGACGTCAGTGGTTTTATCAGTAAAGGAGAATCACCAAAATTGTTAACCAGATTAAAATAGTAGAAGGCTCTTAAGAAGTAGGATTCACCAAGCATTCTTTTTCTTAGTACTTCCGGGATATCTAATTTCCCCATCATTTCATCATCAGCTAAATAGCTGATGGCGGTATTCGACCTTGATATCCCTTCATATTCATACGACCACATTCCATTAAAACCACCATTGGAAGCAATAAAACTGAAATTATTGAACTCATCCATCCAGGCCTGGTCTCCATCCGGATTCCATTTTTTAATCATATCGTCGGAAGCAATATCCTGAAGGATAAAATCATTACGCAACACAGTGCCATCATCCCAGCCCCATTCTCCAATAATATTCAGAGTACTTGAAAGCAACTGGTACGATGAAGTAACCGAATACTCGACACCGGTAACTGTTGGATCCAGGTTGACCTGTTCCGGAGTTAAAAGGCCGATTGGATCCTTTTCCAAATAATCATTACAGCTGGTTATAAACAGTACCAGAGTAATTAATAATAAGCTATATATTGATTTCATGTTTACCATTTTTACAATTAATTAAAAAATAAAGTTTACACCGGCAATAAATGATCTTGCCTGTGGATATGTTCCCATATCCAATAAATCAGTAGATTCCGCATCCAAACCACTATATTTTGTGATTGTGAAAACATTTTGTGCAGAAATGTAGATTCTCAAATCCTTCAATCCAATTTTCGACAGATCTTCGAAAGAGTACCCAACCTCAATGTTTTTAAGTCTTAGATAAGAAGCGTCTTCAACAAAAATGCTGGATTCTTTACTACTTCCGTTATCGGTAAAACTTACTCTCGGAATCTCGTTTGTTGATCCTTCACCGTCCCAACTATTTAAAATGTTGGTGGTGTAATTGAACGGACGAGTATCATAGTCCACAATTTTCTTGGAATCATTGTAACGGTCAACATTCTCAACACCCTGGAACATAATTGAAAGATCAAAACCTTTAAAGGCTCCAGACATGTTCAATCCATAAGTTAATCCAGGATTTGGATCGCCAATATAATCACGGTCATTGTCATCGATCACACCATCATTATTCATGTCTTTAAATCGAATATCTCCAGGAACTTGAATCGGATTGGTTGTTCCATGTAAATGACTGTCGATCTCGGACTGGTTTTGATATATTCCTTCAAACTGAAAACCATAATAAGCGTTTAACGGATGTCCAACTTCTGTACGTGTAACCTGACCTATTATGGTTGGAAGATTAGGGTGTAATTTTTCCACCTGGTTTTTATTGGTTGCAAAATTTGCATTTATACTGTAATTAAATTCACCCTCGCTTTTTCTATACGTAATTCCAAATTCAAATCCTTTGTTGCTTACTTCACCTGCATTAACGATTGTAGGCTGAACATCTCCGGCAATCTTAGGCAACGAAATAGGCAAAAGAATATCAGTTGTTTTTTTCTGGAAATAATCGGCTATTAAATAAATCCTGTTTTTTAATAATCCAACATCCAGACCGAAGTTATACTGGGCTGTTGTTTCCCATTTTAAATCAGGATTACCGTAACGTGAAGTTATATACCTGTCTCCATCCTTACGAATTAATGTTAAGTAGGTATAATTGTCAATTTCCTGGTTACCAAGCTGACCGACACTTGCCCTGAGTTTTAAATCAGAAAGCGATTCGTATTTTTCCATGAATTTTTCATCCGAAATTTTCCAACCAACTGAAACTGAAGGGAAGTATCCCCAACGGTTATTTTCGGCAAAACGCGATGATGCGTCAGCTCTGAAGTTGGCTGTAATCATATATCGCGAGTCATATACATAAGTTGTCGATGCAAAGTAGGACAGCAGTGCCCATTCTGAGCCAGAACCTCCGTTCCACAAATCTTGTTCAGTGCTACCAAAATCGATGTACTGGAATTTTTCAGTATCGTACTCATATCTTCTTCGTGATGCACTAATAACTGATTCGTAATTATTAATAAATTCACTTCCTACCAATGCACTCACCGAATGTTTATCGAAATCTTTTACATAATTCAATGTATTGTTCCAGGTTATGGTAAAAGCCTCTCCACGATCTTCATCCAAACCGTTTGGACGATTTTGACGACCAGTGCCCTGATCCGTTTCATTACCACCACCATCGTCGTCACCAAAATTTGTGTGGAATGCTTTATTGTGCATGAAATTCAAGTCGATACCGACATTCGAACGGAACTTTAATTCTTTTTCTTTCAGGAATGCATATTCACCATAAATATTACCAAACAATTTTGCGTGATTCCTTTTATCGTTGGTAAAATTAGCTAAAGCCACTGGGTTCTGCGTCCATTCATATTTGTTGCTCTCCCAACCACCGTCATTACGGTTAACATAGAATGGAAGATCAGTAAACGGATCTCTTTCTGAATAGGTTGGATCATTTTTATCCTTGAAAACAGGAATAATCGGTGGCCTTAATAAAGCATGACGAATGATTCCCGGAGCATCACCTTTGGATGAAAGTTTATCCTGAATTGCATAAGAGAACTGGAAGTTTGTTCCAACTTTAAGCCTGTTGGTCAAATCGGCTGTGATATTTGCTCTGAAATTGTAACGCTGATATTTATCGTTATTATATACCACAATCCCATCCTGATCGAAATATCCACCAGAAAGTAAGTATTGTAAATTTTCGTTACCCCCGCTGGCCGTTAACTGAATATTCTGAGAATAGCCGGGTTCAAAAGTAGCATCCAACCAGTCGGTATCGGCAAAATCAGACCTTCCTTTATCTGCCGTGTATGGGTTTGTTCCTCCGTAGCCTGCATTATCATAGGCTTTTTCCAATACATCCATGTACTGGTCTGCATTTAACATGTTCGGAAGATTCACAGCGTATTGTACCCCTCTGAAATAATTCACATCCAGAACATTCTCACCCTTTTTACCACTTTTTGTTGTAATAATAATTACACCTGCAGAAGCCCGGGAACCGTAAATTGCAGCAGCCGATGCATCTTTCAGTACCGTCATTGATTCGATATCCGATGGATTCAGAAATTTTAGTTCACGTGTAGGCACACCGTCAACAACATATAAAGGATTATTGTTACCAATTGTACCCTCCCCACGAATACGAATATTGATCTCATCTCCGGGAGCCCCCGTGCTTTGCGTTACCTGAACACCTGCCACTTGTCCCTGCAAGGCCTGTGAAAGTTCTCCAACACGCCTTTTGCTCATATCGTCAACGTTGACGGGAGAGACAGCACCCGTTAAGGTTGATTTCTTTTGAACTGAATAACCAACAACAACAACCTCGCTAAGCTCGGCAAAGTCTTCTTCCAGAGTTACGTTTAAGGTTGTTTTCCCATCCAAAGGGAGTGTCACTGTTTTATACCCAACATAGGAAAACTGTAGTCTTTCTGTTCCTTCCGGAACACTCAATGTATAATTACCATCAAAATCGGTAATCGTTCCTGTCATTGTTCCGGGAATCATCACATTGACTCCGGGAATCGTAACACCGTCCTCATCATAAACAGTACCGGTTATGGTTACCTGTCCCAGGACAATGCCCGCTAAAAAAAGAAATACCATACTTGTTATTCCTTTTCTTAAAATTGAAATCGGAAATTTTTTCATAGATTAATTTTTAAGAATTAGTTTTTGTTAAATAATATGATTAGAAATTCTGCATGTGTTTTATTTTTTATTTCTGATAATCAGGATCCATTTCCGGTGTTCTTAAACCGGCAAACTCATTTGCCATTAGTACAAAAACATTCCAGCACAATCCGCGTGTCGAATTCCACCATGAATCAGTGAAAGCAGGCCTAGTAGGTATAAACTCCTTACTATAGGGCATTTTAGGATTTAAATTAAATTCGGCCCACAACCGGTTCTCCATTAGTTTGGCGGCTTTTTCCCATCCGTGTTTCAGGCCAACAACATAGGCTGTATATTCGGAGCGAAGCCAGCTTCCCCCGTTATAATAAAAACCATCTCTTGAACGATCTTGATAATTATAGATTCCAAACTCACCAAAGGGCTGATAATCGGGAGTCATGTATGAATACCCCTTTGAATCATCAGTAAGGCGGATAATGGTTGGAGCCGTGGTCCCCAGTTCAGGATACGGTGCATTGTTATTTTTATTCAGTATTGGAATCTGTTCCAGGTGGTTAATAACCATTTCATCTGTCAACATAGCATGGCCATGTAACCACAATGAAAGGAATTCAGGAACCAAATCAGTCGTTGTTATAAGGTCAGGATAATCCCTGTCAAATAGCAAATGCTTTCGTTCCTGATCGTAGAAGTTACGATATTCCTGTTCAGCTTTTGCCAAATAGTCCTCATCAATCGAATATCCCAATTCTTTAATGGTTCGCAAAGCAACGGCAAACATTCCCTGATTGGCAGCCATTCGTTGAGTCTTGGGATTATATTCCATTACATCAACCTGGGTCATTGAAAAGTGTGAACTACAAATAGCATCTCCATCCTCATCAAATTCATGAAGAACATATTTAACTGCTTTATCAATTTTGTTAACAGGGAGCTCCACTCCAAAACGTCTGTTGTTCAACAGCCCCCACATCAGCCATTCAAGAGTAGCCTCGTTATCCTTGGCTTCAACCGACCCCATATAAGGCGTAATTATGGTTCCGATTGCCCCCCTACTGTTCTGGGTTTTTGCCCATTGATCCCAAATCGACAGGTTAAGCTCTTTATTGTGCGTTGAAATTACAGACCAGAATGAATCGCGGTTATACATATCAGGAGAATAGTTCATGTTAGGCACATTAAACGGCGCTGTGTTGTACACTGAAGTAATCCAGGTCAACATTTGCATATTCGCATAGAACATTTTTTCAGGTTCACTCCCCTCAAAACCAGTCCCTTCAGCCAACCGGGTTTGTGACGAGATCATAAAATCACGATGAGATAAGTATGGTTCGGTGAATATATAGGTGACCTTTTCTATTTCTTCTCCAAGAGGAAGTGTATTGTACGGTTTAACGGCAGGAATGTTCTCGCTAATTTTCAGATCCTTAACGTATATAATAGTAGCCTTTTCTCCTGATGTTGTTCCAAGAAACATCATAACACTGTCGTTCCCGATGTAAGGAACCATAACGCTCCCTTTGAACTCGCTCCATTCTTCAGAAGTCGTCGTAAAATTGTCGATGTATTTTATTCCGTGTTCCAACTCATCACTTTGTTGGCCGTTGCTTACCTGATAAAGTTTAAATGCAACAGGAGCATCTCCCTTCACCTTAAATGAAATGGAATATATTTTCTGACCACTCATCGGAGTTATCATATTTATTCCTGATTTTGAACCGGAACCGATAGCCAAATTCAAACCTTCATGCGTTTGTTGAATATCGACATTGCCCACCTTTTCGAACTCTTCAGAAAGTTCCAGGTCAACAACGCTGCCTCCATCCAAATCATACATTCGTCCAAAAGTCTGGCGTACATAATGCTTTTGTTGTACCTGTTCTTGCTGGGTTGCAACGGTAAAAAGTTCTATATCGGGCAAAATCCGCATACCCACCATGCCACCACCATTTTCGCTGAAGCGGCGGCGTGTAGTTCGAGTAAAGTGGTTTTTAAAACCGGCATCGGTTAAAAAACCAACCACGTTATTATCATCGGTTATAAAACCGGCAGACGGATATAATTCATGTACAAATCCTCCCGGAAATTTTTCATGCTCAAAAGTGACATAACTTTTAGGCTCCCGGGCCGGAACATTTGTTTCAGTAAGCGTGTAATAGAATTCCGGAATTGAAGGTTGGTAAAGCCTGACCGTTTTTTTAATTACGTTCTTGTTAATTAGCTCATAATTTACCCGGACAGATAAATTTGCATCGAATTTCGACAAATAAGTACTTTTTTTAAGTGTTATTGAGTTCTCACTTATTTGATAATTATCTGCTTTCCACGAATCGATTTGGGTATTGACACTTAAGTCGAGATTTGAAAGGAGTAAGGAAAACTCGCCATCATTATTCATCAACAACTGGTCTCCGTCATAAATGTCGACGCTGTACCCCGTTTCTTTGTTTCCTGCAATTTGTAATTTTAATTCTTGCCCACTACCAATTAATGAATTTGCATAAAAAAGCAGTGTAAGAATAAAGGTCTTGGTTATAAATTTAAGTTGTCTCATTAATCGTTAATTTGATCACAAAATTTTTAGCAGCATTTTGTAAACAAATGTCCGATATACTGTTTTTTTTTGTGTACACTATTTATTCAAAAGTGTACACAAACAGCATAATACACTATATTTCAAACCATTGTCCCGGTTAATAAAAATTACGTCTGAAGTTTTTTGGAATATTTTAACTGATATTGTTTGGGAGGAATCTGATACATTTTTTGGAATTCCCGATAAAAATACGACCGGTTATTAAATCCCGATTGATAAAAAATCTCAGTTACATTCATTGAAGTATTTCGTAACAAGTCGGCAGCATACTTTAAACGAACAACCCGAATCATTTCGCCTGGCGATAATCCTGAAATTTGTTTCAGTTTCCTGTAAAAATTGGCAGAACTCATTCCCATCTCATTTTCAAGATATTCAGCCTGCAGATCACAACTATCAATTTTTTGTTTTATAAGTTGAATAACCTTTTCGATAAACTGCTTATCCTCCCTGTCAATTGGAAGATTTGAGATATCTTTTGTTTCCAGATCTCTCGAAAAGTGTTGTAAAAGTAGACTTCGTTCTTTTAACATCTTATCAATTCGTACCTCGAGGTGTTTGGGATGAAAAGGTTTCGGAATATATGAATTAGCACCACTCTCCAATCCTTCAATACGATGTATGACTGAACTTTTTGCGGTAAGCATAATGAACGGAATGTGGCAATAACTTAAATCGTTTTTTACTTTCTTACATAGTTCAATACCATCCATTCCCGGCATCATTACATCGCTTATAATCAAATCAGGCATCTCCTTCGAAAGAATATCAAGTGCTTCAATACCATTACCGGCAGCAATTATCCGATATTTGTCATTTAATAATTCTTGTAACAGAATATGTATCTCAGGTTCATCTTCTACAATCAGTATCGTAGGTTTGTTATTTTCAAAAGCCTCAATTTTTCTTATTTTATCAGATACTTCCTCTGTTTTTTTAACCGGTTCGAGCAAAATATTCTGAAGCTGTTTTGAAATAATAACTTCGGTATACCCTTTTTTTGTATAAGAGTTGCGTTCGAGATGCTGCTTAGCCGGCAGTATCACATTAAATGTAGTCAATTCATTTTTATTGCTTTTTACGTTTAATGTTCCGCCTAATGCAACTACAAGGCTTTTTGTATATGCCAGCCCAATACCTGTTCTAAACTTATCATATTCTGTCCGGCTGTCTTCATCGTCGATAAAAAATCGTTCAAACAAACGATCCAGTTTTTCTTTTGGAATTTCCTTTCCTGAGTTCGAAACAGAAATTTCAATCTTATCCTCAGCGAAAGAGTGGAGTTTCAGAATTATTTTTCCACCACTGGGGGTGTACTTAAATGCATTCGATAAAAGATTAAAAAGTATCTTTTCTAATTTATCCTGATCGAACCAACAAATTAACTCACTCGGTGATTCAAACACATAACTAATCTTTTTATCAATGGCCATTTCATCAAATAACTCTGAAATCTGTTCAAGCAGGTTTACAATATTGAAACGGGTTGTTCTTATTTCAAGATGTTGATTTTCGGCTTTACGAAACTCAAGAAGTTGCTGAATCAGAAATAACAATCGATTTGTATTTCGTTGAATCATCTTAACAAACTTCTGGTTTTCACGTCCCATATCTGCTGAGTCGACCAGTTTTTGTATGGGGCCAACAATTAAAGTTAACGGTGTTTGAAGTTCGTGGGCAATATTCGTAAAGAAGGTTAGTTTCGTTTGGTGCAATTCCTCTTCCTTCTGCCAGAAAAGTTGTTCTTGTTTAAGCTGGCTTCGTTTCTTTAGGTAATTATAAATTAACGTGGCCAGCATCATTATGAATAACAGGTAGAGTGCCATGGCAATATTTGACCTCCAAAAAATAGGTTTAACTTCAAAATCCACTGCATGTGTCGGATAACTCCACTTATCATCGCAATTCGACCATTTCACCCATAATTCATAATTCCCAGCCGGAACGTTTGTAAACGAAATATCACGCCTGTTCTGAATGTAATTCCAATCATGGTCAAAATTTTTCAATTGATAGGCATACTTGCACTTTCCCGTATTTATATAACTCAATGCGGTTAATTTAATATTGAAAAAATTCTGATTATAGTTCAACTTTACTTTGGGAGGATTATCAGACTGCTGATCAATAACAACCCGTTCGGATACCGACTTGTTTTGATACTGCTCTTTAATCTCAGAAATCAGTAAAGACGGGATGTACGAATATTGAGCAATATTGCCTGGATTAAAATAATTGAATCCATTGATACCTCCCAGAAAGATTAAGTCTTTTTGCTTACTGTAATAATAGGCACCATCGGCAAATTCATTATCCTGCAGCCCGTCGTATTGAGAGTAATTTTGAAATTGTTCCGTTGAAGGATCAAAACAGGAGACACCATAATTGGTACTGATCCATAAATGATTGTTGCTATCACTGACAATACCGTGAACAGTATTGTTTGCCAAACCGTTATCCATGGTATAATGCACAAACGATGCGTCTCCATTAAAATCATATTTTGTGAGAAGATTAATACCCAGGCTTGTTCCTATCCATAACCGATTCTGTTTATCTTTATGAAGACAAAGAATATCATTATTACTCAGGCTTTGTGGATTTGTATAATCTTTGCTGAAAGTAATTGTTTTGCCGGTATTTTTATTAAAAAGGTTTAATCCGCCAAGTCGTGTTCCCAACCACAACAATGAATCATTCTCAGGTAAAACTGAAAAAATGATATTACTGCTTATCGATTTTTTATCAGAAGGATTGGCCAAATAATTCCTGTAATCTGAAAGTACCGGTTTATTATTAATGATTCGTAACTTGAAACTGATCAAACCATAACCATTCGTTCCAAGCCACACGGTATTATCATCATCTTGATAAATTGAATAAACAGATTTGAATTCTTTTACCGTATCAGTTCCTGAGATATCTTTCCAGTAAACCAGTTTATCCTTTTTAAAATCAAACAAAGTTAATCCTTCATCAGTGCCAATATACATGAAACCATTATTGCCACAACACAACGAAAAAACAGAGTTATCTAATCCTGAATTTTCAGAGTTATAGGTTTTATGAAGACACTCTAGACCACAACTAAACGACTCCCCCTCAACAAAACGTAACAATCCGCTTCCTTTAGTTCCCACCCACACAGAACCATCCTGTGTCTCGCAAAATGCACGAACAATGCCCTGATCCAGATCAGCAATTTCATGGTTTGAACATAACCAAAAGACTTTACTTTGCGGGTAAATCTTATATACTCCGTCCCCGTCGGTTCCTATCCAGGTAATCTGCTCATTGCCACTGTATATAGTCGAAACTTCCTTGTCTTTTATCAGATTGAACCAGTAAGGGAGATCTTTATCAGTATTAAATTGTATCAGGTGATTCCCTGAATCTGAATGTACTACTATTCCATCTTTGGTGCTGCCTATAATTTTAGTTGCATTATGAAACAATAATTTATCTTCCTCGGCACCATTTACGGAATATTCCTTTAAAGCGCCATCATCAGATAAATAAATCAAAATAGAGTCAGCAAAAACCATCATGTCGGAAACCCCTGTCCTGATGGCTTCAATTTCATTCAATACAATTGTTCTGTTATCCGCATAATCAAGTTCAAACCTTAATAACTCTCCCGACACGTATTGAATAAACAAATAATTAGGTGAAAGGAATTGCATTTTCCGAACAGAATTCATTTGTTCCGTTAGTTCATATAACCGGGAAGTACTATCATTTTTAAAATAACCAATTCCCCATCCTTTGGCTGCACAAAAAACATTTCCATAAGAATCGCGGGCAATCTGAAATTCATATTCGGAAGTTGGAGGAATATTCTTTCTCGAGAAGTAGAAGTTTTTAAACGTATTTGTTTTCTTGTCGAAACTGTTAATTCCGTGATTGGTATTTACCCATATTTTGCCTTGCCAGTCCTCTGTTATATCAAGAATTACCTGATTACTGATACAATTTGTGTTGTCTAATTTTGGATGAAAAGCAGTAAAGTCGGAGCCGTTATATATATTTAATCCATCCCAGGTTCCAATCCAGATCAAGTTTTCAGAATCCTGAAAGATCTTATTGACCGAACTGTTTGAAAGACCATTTGTATTGGTGATTTGCCTGATATCGTAATAAATCGTCCCCGCTTTGCTTAAATTACAATTGACAACAAAGCCCAAAAGTATTAAACAAAATCTGAGACAGATATTAAAAAAGCAACCTGTGTCTTTCATTCTTTCAGTCGACCTCACACTAAACATCTCCTAAAAAAAACGTATTAAAGATTCAAAGAAAAATATTGCGATATCATTACTGCAATCATCAAGACACAATAATCATAAACACTAACCAATCAAGCTATTACAAAACTAACTAATTAAATATTAGACAAATATACCAATAAGATTTGTGAATTAGAACCAGCTTAAATATAATTACGCATTAGTTTTTTTTGTTTAATCGGCTTTCCAGTTGTATTAAGTACTGATTCAGATCGTTTAATTCAGATTTTATTTCCTTGGTTTAGAAAATAACATTATTAAAGCTTAAGAGATACTTTGCAAAGAACAAGATTCATTGATTTCGATATGGGACTGATTTTAAGAACCTGTCAACCTATTTTAGGACGACTCAAGTATTAGAAAATTAACGGAAAACATTTCCCACATCCATTGGAAATAGAATACAACCATTTATTGCCCTTCATGAGGTTTGCACATAAAAACACTGAGCAATTCCCGACTATCGTTTTCATTCAAAAACAACAGCCTTGTTCCGGTTACAGGTAAGTTTGCCGTAAACAATTTCCAGCTCTGCCATTTGCAGCACACTCTCCCTGTTTTTTAAGGGCTGATCGAAAATACGTTTTCTCCCCTCGCCTTTTAGTTTTTCGAGATCGTAACGTCGCCAGGGTTCCACATGGTAAAAAATAAAAGCCCGGCCGTCTTTTACTGCAACGCTGCAATGCCGCGCCATCGAATTATCAAGATTTCGTGAGCCACCTTCTTTTAATATCGTACCCTGAAATTCCCAGTTTTCGGCATCAGCGGAACTGTATACAAAAAAGCCGTTGTGCGGATCGGTAATCAACCAATACTTCCCTTTCCACTGAAAAATATAAGGAGCCTCCTCGAAATTGGATCCGGTTGCTTCGGAATTAAATACATCGCTTTTTGAGAAACCGGCTTCTTGCCAGTTGGTAAAATCGGAAGTGGTTAAATGGTAGAGCTCATTTTTCTTAGCCCCCTTTTCCTTTCCTTTAAACCAAACGTGATACTGATTTTTACTTTGGTAAACGGTAGCATCGATAGCATTCAGGTTATCGCCATGCAAGGCACTTACCTTTTGCCAACCATCAACAGGGTTCGTAAGAGGTGTTTTATAATGCACAATCCACCCCTGCCCGCCCCAGGCACCCAGAGTTGGGATGGTGTCGGGTTTCCAGGTAACAAACATGTGCAAGGTATCGTTGGCCGAAATAATAGCAGGTGCCCAAAATGTTGATGCTGCATCTTTTTCACCGCCTACACCATCAAATTTGCAATAACCCTTAAATTCCCAGTTTTCCATATCTTTTGAAACAGCCACCCCAATTGGTGTTTGCAGCCACGTATTTTCCAGCATCGGACGACGGGCTGTATAATAAATGTACCACTGCTGTTCGTATTCGTTCCAAACAATCTCCGGATCGCAGGATCCCTGATAGTTTGGATCGACAAAAAGTGGTGCAGGAACTTCATTTTGCTTCTTGCTATTGTTGTGCGCACAAGCAACAAAACAAAATGAAGCTAACAGAAATACCAGAAATTTAAGGGTATGATTCATCATTTTTTAAAGGAGAACTTCGTTAAATCAATGTCTAACGGATAGCTGTTAAACCATTCTTCCAGATCTTTTTTTAACTCGGCAGCTTTGCCAGGTTCTTTATCTTTTAAGTTTTGCGT
Organism: Draconibacterium aestuarii; assembly: GCA_026671195.1. GTDB lineage: Bacteria > Bacteroidota > Bacteroidia > Bacteroidales > Prolixibacteraceae > Draconibacterium > Draconibacterium aestuarii. The sequence goes on from JAPOHD010000030.1 coordinate 203,372, forward strand.
TTCGCCCATGTCTTTTTCAAGGTTATACAGCTGAACATTCGATCCTTCGAAATTCATCAGCAACTTGTAATCTCCTTTTCGAACAGCCAAATCCGGTGCCCGGGTTCCTTCATAACCGGGACGATCGGGAGGACGGATCCAAAAAATCGGTTTTGATCTTTTTTGTTGTTTTTTTCCAGAAATGGCGTCCAGCATCAATTCGCCGTCGTATGTTACATTTTCATCCGGAGTGGCTCCCGCAATTTCCATAAATACCAAAGGAAGATCGATTGCGGCCATTACCGTTTTAGTGTTTTTTGTACCCGCTTTCTTCTCTGAAATTTTACCCGGCCACCAGCTGATAAACGGTTCGCGGAATCCGCCTTCGTACAGCACTGTTTTATAGCCACGAAATGGTCCAGCTGTGTTTACTGCTTTGTCGGGACCATTATCGCTGGTAAAAATTATCAGCGTATTATCGCGGAGTTCCGGATTATTTCGGATGTAATCAAAAAGACGGCCCATGTGTTTATCCATCTCTTGCATAACACCCAAAAACCGCGCTTTCATTGAAAGATCGCCACGCAATTCTTTTGGCGGCTCAAGCGGCGTATGGATATCATCGGGCCAAAGATTAATGTAAAAAGGCTTGTTCGCTTTTTGTGCATTTTCAATGGCATCAATGGTGCGGTCGACAAAAATCTGTGTAAAATTCTCGCGTTTTGCCCAGTGTACATCTCCCCTTCCCAAGCGGGCAGATTGTTTTTCCAATCCGCGCGTGCTATCAGGAAGATTCAGCGTTTCGTAGGTCGCCAGAAAACGCTCGCCCAAACCTTCGAACTGTGTTACCGATTCGTCAAAACCGTACTCGGTAATTAATGGTGCTTCTCCAACATCGCGTCCGCCACCCATGTGCCATTTGCCAATGTGGGCGGTGTAATAGCCTGCTGCCTGAATATTCCGGGCTACCGACGGAGCCGACAAATCGAGGTAATTTTTCATTCCCCGGTTTTCATTCGCTTTACGGCTGTCGATGTAGGAAGTTATTCCCCAATGCGCCGGATATTGCCCGGTTGTAACCGCTGTTCGCGATGGTGAACAAATTGGCGAGTTCACATAAAACTGGGTAAATAAAATCCCCTCACTTGCCAAACGATCGATATTTGGCGTATGAACATCTTCTCGTCCATAACATCCCAAATCGGCAAAGCCCATATCGTCGATAAAGACAAAAAGGATGTTTGTTTTTTTATCGTTGTTTTGCTGAACACCATTGCCGGCAAAGGTATTTGTAAAGCAAAACGATAAAATTATTGATAGAAAAATACTTATTCGATTCATAATTCGATGATTAATTTGACTCTACTTTTTAGGTCTTGTTTTTGCCTTTGGATGTGCATTCAGCATTTTCTCCAATTCGGCTACTTTATCTTGTTTTTGCGCTGCCCAGTTTTGGGTTTCATGCGGATCGTTTACGTAGTCGTACAACTCATACAAAACTTCTTTGTTCGCATCTCTCATTGGCGTCCAGCGCACCATACGGTACTGCTCTGTGCGTATGGCTTCTCCCATATAGCCCCCTTTGTTAAAAGCATGATAGGCATGATCTTTCACTCGTTTTGTACCATCTTTTAAAACAGGTACCAAACTGGTTCCGTCAATAGGTTGCGGAACATCTGGTTTTCCAAGGCCTGCCAGATCAGCCAAAGTGGTGTAAATATCAACAGTTTCAGTTAACTGGTCGGTTTTTGTACCCGGAGTTGTTACACCCGGAGCAACATAAACAATAGGAATTCGGGTTGCCTGTTCAAAGTTTGTATGTTTTGTCCATGTACCGTGATCGCCCAGGTGCCAGCCATGGTCGCCCCATAACACAATGATGGTGTTTTCGTCCAGATCCAAACGCTCCAACTCGGCAATTACGCGCCCCAGCTGAGCATCCATGTAACTCATACTGGCGTAATAACCGTGAATCAGCTTTCGTTTTAAGTCGTCATCATAAATTCCTGTTTCCTGTTCAGGTATCGGGAAAAACTGAACAATTTCGCCCCGTCGCTTCAAGGCACATTCAGGAGCATCTTTTGGTTGCTCTTCGTTTACCGGCATAGGCAGTTCGTTGGGATCATACATGTCCCAGTATTTTTTAGGAGCACAAAACGGTAGGTGCGGACGGGCAAATCCAACGGCCATAAAAAACGGCTGATCCGGATTTTTGCTCAACTTTCGCAAGCGGTTAATAGCATGTGTGGCCACACGTCCATCGGCGTAAGCTTCATCCAGCACATCAGGACTTTCCCATGCTGCACCTCTTGGTAATTTCCAGTTTTTTGGAAGATCTTCGATGAACATTGCCGAGTTTTGGAAATAAGCCTCTTCACGGGTTAGCTCTCTGTTGGTGCTTTCAGGAAGCAGGTATTCGATTACTTTTTCTTTGTGGTGAGGAATACTCCACGATGCTTCGTCGTTGTCGTTTCCGTGCCCGATATGAAATACCTTACCCATCGATTCAACGTGGTAACCTGCATTCATAAAATACTGAGGCAGAGTAACTGCATCGGGGTATACTTCGCGAAACTGTGTACCAAAATTGAAAATTCCGGTACTGGTTGAGCGGGCTCCAAGTAATAAGTTATAGCGCGATGCCATACAAACTGCCTGGTTACAATAAGCATTTTTAAAGGTCATTCCTTTTGAAGCCAGTCGGTCGATATTCGGACTCTTTGCCACTTCATCGCCATAAACCCCCAGGTTGGGTTTCAGGTCGTCGACCAAAATCAATAATACATTGGGTTTTTCTGATTTCTGTGCAAAGGTGTATTTTACGTTGCTTACCAACAACACCAGTGCAATGATAAAATAAATTCGATTTTTCATATCGTAATACTGTTTATACAAAAATTTTTGTTCTTAGCTATCTGTTCTATTTTGTTTTTAAAGCTTGTCCTACTTTTAATTTTCATGAAACCAGTTTGGCAAGACCGGACCGGAAAGCTTTTCTTTTTCATCGTATCTCGGTATCTGATTTTTCGATTTTAACTTATAAATATTACCGATTTCCATTTTTAGCTTTTCGACAACTGCCTCTTGTTCCGTATTTACATTAACGACTTCACCACGATCCTCACCTATCCGGTACAGCTCGGTTTGTTCCTGTGTTGTAGGATTATCGGGCGCATTACGCCGCCAAATTAACTTCCACTCGTCGGTATTTAAAGCAAACTGCTCCACTTTCTCCCCGCCTTGGTCGAGATAGGTGAACCAGGTGCGATCCGGCAATTCTTCACCTTGCAGCGCCTTAATCATATCTATTCCGTCGAGATCAGCCGGTAATTGATTGCAACCGGCAATTCCGGCAATTGTGGGAAATACATCAATGTACCCTACTCGCTCTTTAATTATTTTGCCACCCGAGATATTTCCGGCAGGCCACCGGGCTGCGGCAACAACATTTATTCCTCCTTCGTAAACCGTAAGTTTTGAACCACGGTGAGGTGAATTATCGGCCACCTTTTTAACGCCACCATTATCGCTGCAAAACAAAATGAAGGTATTATCCAACTGTCCGCGATCTTCCAAACTGGCCAATATTCTGCCAATATTCTGATCCATACAATCAATCATGGCAGCATAAGTTTTCTTGTCCCCTTCACGATTTGGATATTTTTCCAAATCCTCATCTTTCGCTTGAAACGGCGAATGAGGAGCCGTAAAAGGCACATACAAAAAGAAAGGTTCATCTTTTGGTACGGATTGGATAAATTCGATGGCGGCATTGCCAATTAAGTCGGTTGTATACCCTTTCTTTTCCGAAGGTTTGGCCAATTCCTGCCAATCCCGTTCTCCGTTTCTGTCTTGAGTAAAATAATCGACTGCACCGTTGTGACATCCTTCAAAAAACGTAAAGCCCTGGTTGGCCGGTGTCCATCTTTTTTCCTGGTGACCAAGGTGCCACTTTCCGGTTATACCGCGGTATTTATACCCTGCTTCGCTTAGCATTTCGGCAATTGTTGTTTCCTCGGGTGGCATACCAAACACACGTTGAGGTGGAACAACCGCGCGCATCAATCCGAAACGAATTGGGTAACGGCCGGTCATTAGTCCGGCCCGGGTTGGCGAACACATCGGACAGGCGTAATACTGCTCAAGCACAACACCTTCGCTTGCAATACGATCGATATGTGGTGTTTCAATATCACTCCCGTGAAAACCAACATCAGCATAGCCCAAATCATCAGCAAGAATGATGATAATATTGGGCTTTCGCATATCATTATCCGCTGCGTATGAGGCAAATCCGGACATGGCAAAAAAAGCAGTTAGTATTGTCTTTATGAAATATTTTTTATTCATCTTATTCTTCAAAATTTTGCGTGGATAATCAGTTCTCCATCGTTGTCGGTAAAAACAAGCGGTAGGATACATAGCTTTACAAATATCCTATTTCTCATTCTTTTCCTTATTCCTTTTTTCGCGATACATTTTCCTTATCTCCGTCCAGGGCAGCACATTATTTTGTGTGGCCCAATCGCTGTACATTTTGTCCATTTCGGCAACCTTATCAGGCATACTTTGCGCTAAATCGTTCATCTCGGTCCTGTCGGTTTCCATATCGTACAATTCCCACTCGGTTTCGCGTTTGTTGTTCCATTTCGAAACCAGCTTGTATTTACCCAAACGAACGGCTTTGTTTCCTTCGTGTTCCCAGAAAATAGGTTCGGTATGAATGCGTTTGTTCTCTCCTTCAAAAAGCGGGACCAGACTTTTACCGGCATTTGGAATAATCTCGTTTCCATTGTATTCTGTAGGGTAGTTCGTTTGTGCAACATCAATACAAGTTGCCATTAAATCGGGCAGAAAGCCGTATTCTGAAACAAGCTGTCCCTGTTTTTCTTTAGGAATAAGGTTGGGATAATGCACAATAAAAGGTGTTCCGATACCACCTTCGTGCACCCAGTGTTTGTATTCGCGATAAGGCGTATTTGAAGCATTGGCCCAGGCGCCGCCATAGGTCAGGAAATAACCCTCTTTGGTTTCGAGCTGCTCTGCAGGCCCGCCGCCCAGTTCTCCACCTTCGGCGCATGCTCCGTTATCATTCAGGAAAATGATCAGTGTATTATCCAATTCATCCTCTTTTTTAAGGTAGTCAACCAGTTTACCAATGTTCTGATCCATCTGATCGATCATTGCCGAATAAATGGCCCGGCGTACATCCATTTCCTTTTTCTTTTCATCGTCCAGCGAATCCCATTCTCTTGAATCCTGGTCGCTGAGTTCCCAGTTCTCATCGATGATTCCCATCTCTTTCATGCGGGCAAATCGTGTTTCGCGCAGTTTTGTCCATCCTTCCATGTATTTGCCTTTGTACTTCTCAACTACATTTTGAGGGGCATTCATAGGCCAGTGGGGTGCAGTGTAAGCCAGGTAAAGGAAAAACGGTTTTTCAGGTTCTTCCTGCGCCGATTCGTCGATGAATTTAATCGCATAATCGGTAAAAGCATCGGTGGTATAATAATCCTCGTCGGTAACTGAAATCGTATCGTTCATGTAAGTAATTCCGCGCGGATATGTAGGTTTAAAAAAGTTACTTGCGCCGGGTATGATTCCGTAAAACTTATCAAACCCACGTTGAAGCGGCCATTTTGATTTATCGGAAATTCCAAGGTGCCATTTTCCGGTCATCAGGGTTGCGTAACCGGCATCTTTCATTACTTCACCAATGGTAACCGCATTTCGGTTTAAAAAGCCACGGTATTCGGGAATTCCCAAATCGTGCTCGGTAAAATTATTTGGGGTGTTGGTCATGTGTCCGATTCCTACCTGGTGCGGGTAACAACCCGAAATTAAACTGGCACGTGTTGGGCAACAACGTGCCCCGTTGTAAAACTGGGTAAAACGTAAACCGTTTGCTGCCAGGGCATCCAGGCTTGGCGTTTCCACTTCGCCGCCGTAGCAACCCAGATCGGAATATCCCATATCGTCCGAAAGTATTAAAATGATATTTGGACGACCGGGCTCCGATTGTTCCGTATTTTGTTTTTCGCCTTTACAATTGATCAGTAAAAAGCTCACAAAAAAAAGCAGGCAGATTTGTTTCATTTTTTTAATTGGTTTAGACTCGTGTTTATAGTTTTTACTTTTTAGTTATGTCTACCCGGCATGTGTTCAAAAGCTTCCATTTCGGTTTTTAATCCCTCGTCTCCGCATTCTTCCATCCATTTAATCAGCTCGTTTCGAAGCTGCTTTTTTATACTTTCAAATTCAGGCAACTCGGCCAGGTTTTTCTCACACCACTTATCGTCAATAATGTCGTAAAGTTCCTCTTCCGGTCTGATTCGATACTTATTCACGAGGGCCTCGGCGTTCTTATCCGTAATTGCCTTTTCTTCCCACGATTTGTACCACAGTGTACCTTTTTCACCTCTGTTGTTTACCACGTTTTTGAATTCAACATCGGGTGTAATATTCCAGATATAGCGGTAACGATTGTTTACAATAGCCCGAATAGGATAATGTTCGCTGCCATTATGAATACCTCGTGTGGTTTGCAGGCTGTACGCGTAATCTTTTACTTTTTCAGCTTTTCCGAGCATCAGTGGTAACATACTTTCTCCATCCAGTTTTTCGGGAACCTTACCACCTGCAACTTCGATAAATGTTGGCAGCAAATCGGTATATTCCACAATGGCATCAGATGTGGTTCCGGGCTGAATTTTTTGCGGCATTTTTGCAATTAGCGCCGATTTAACACCGGCCTCGTAACAGGTCCACTTGGCAAATGGGAAACTATTGCCCTGCTCGCTGGCAAAAACAACCATTGTATTTTCGGAAAAACCGTATTTATCGAGCAAAGCAAGCGCTTGTTCTACCTGACCGTCGAGGAAGTTAATTTCGGCCAGGTACCGGCAATATGCTTCGCGGGTTTCTTTTGTATCGACAAAATGCGGTGGCAAAGTAATTTTCTCCGGATCGAACTGCGATGCATCGCCTTTGCTCCAAGGCGTGTGTGGTTCGTTTGAAGTAAGCATCAAAGCAAAGGGTTCTTTGCTTTCTTTCACTTCCTTTAAAAAACCTTCAACCAAATCGAACTCCGGATTATTTTTAGTTCCGAGATATTCGAAAGGAAATACCGTTTCGGGACCAATATGCCTTTTACCAGATAGTGCAACCCTGTATCCCAAAGGTTTCAGATAATCAACAATACTTTCAGTTCCCGGATTTGCATTGGTATGATTAGGATAAGCTCCTGTTTTTACCGGATACATGCCTGTAAAAATGTTATGCCGCGTTGGCGAACACATGGGAGCCGCTTCGTAGCATCGTGTAAAAAGCATCCCCTCTGAAGCCAGCTTATCAATATTCGGTGTTTTTGAATTCACACTTCCGTAGCAACCAATATCCCAGTTCGTACAATCATCAGCGAGGATAAATACGATATTTGGTTTCTGACCGGCTGCTGCGGAAGGTGGGTTACCTGCTGTAACCGTTTGAACAACAAGTAACAAAAAACCGAAAAATATACTAAATATTATAGCTTTCTTTTTCATCTGGTTATAATTGTTTACTCTTTAAGGTAACAGATGGAACTCCCATGACAATATTCATTCGCATTTGTACAAAAGATTTTCTCATGGTCGTTTCATTAAATAAAACTAATCAAGTAATCCGGCTTTTTTATGAATTTCATAAAGTTCTTCCGGTGAAATTTTCATCACTGCCCTGTCATAGGTTATCAGTCCGTTAAGCTCACCTTCAACATCAGTAGTTTGGGTATAAACGCCCCCGCTGATTCCTTTTTTTCTTAACTCACCAAGAATTCTACAACTTACAGTATAACGTTCAATATATTCTTCTTTTGTTTTTGGCATTCCACCATAGCCCCAGTTTCGTTTTGATGTGTCCCAGATATGGTCTTTCTCAGCCCAACCGTGACCACCAAATTCGCCAACAGCTTTTATGTAATCATTGTAAAGATCCACGTCTAAGGGGTAATTTGGATGCGGATACTCGTGCTGATCGGCAATATCGCCCACTTCGAAGAAGTTACCACCGCTGGCAATGTTTAAAAGGCGCGACGGATCGTAAGCTTTTACCCAGTTACCAACTTCCATACTGCGGTGCTGTCCCCAGCGCTCGTTAAAGGTTGTCCAAACTACTACCGACGGATGATTGTAAAGCACATCAATCATTGTTTTCAACTCGTTTTTATATAACTCGTGTGCCCAATCCGGCCAGTCTGCATCAAGTGCATCTTCTCTATGCCACTGATCTGGTCTTTTCGGAGCATAATCTTCGCTCTCCATGTGCAGTCTTTTCCATTTTGGCCATTCGCGGCCACCGCTACCACCCGATGTCTGGTCTTGCCAAATTACAAATCCCATACGGTCGGCATGGTAATAATATCGGCGAATTTCAGCTTTTTTATGTTTGCGGATCATGTTAAATCCTGCCTTTTTCAAGAAATCCATTTCCCAAACGATAGCCTCATCCGATGGAGGAAGCAGAAAACTTTCAGGCCACCATCCCTGATCAAGCGGTCCGTAATGGAAAATTTCTTTGCCGTTTAAAGTGAATCGCCAGTTACCTTCTGCATCACAGGCTTTTCCAACTGTTCTGAACCCGGCGTAAGAAGTTACAACATCAAGTACTTTTCCGTCTTCATCGAGCAATTCAATTTTCAGATCGTATAATTTTGGAGAAGATGGCGACCAAAGTTTAGCATTTTTTACGCTTAACAATACATCGGTACATAGCCCCTTTTTTTGTGCCACAAGCTCGTCGTTATCAAAAACGCTAACCTGCAACTGGGCTTTTTGCTGTAAACCGCCAATTGTTGCTTCTGCTTTTAATTCGCCATACATATCGGCCAATAGTTTTACCGACTTAATATAGGTTTCAGGAACCGATTCAATCCAAACAGGTGCCCAAATTCCGGACGATGGCGTGTACCAGATACCACCGTTATCACGCTTTTGTTTTCCGCGTAACTGGTATAAGTCAAAATCATCGGTTCCGTCGATCACCCGTAGTTTTATTTCGTTTTCGCCCGGTTTTACCAAATCGGTTACATCAAACGAAAAAGGCAGGTTACCACCAATATGCGAACCGGCCAGTTCACCATTAACCCAAACCATACATTTGTAATCAACACCTTCGAAATTTAACAACTGGCGTTCGTTTGCCTCTGGAGCCAGTTCAAAAGACTTTTTGTACCAAATAACCTCGTTCGATTCAATTCGTCTTCCAACACCTGAAAGTGGTGTTTCCAAAGCAAAAGGAACCAATATGTTTTTTTCCCAGGCTTCAGGTTTTACTGCGTTGTTTAATGTTACCGCATATTCCCAAAGTCCGTTCAGGCTTTTCCATTCAGGACGCACCATTTGAGGACGTGGGTATTCTTTCCAAACGTTATCGGGAGTTACTGTTTCAGCCCATCGGGTTTTAATTCTATCGCCTGCCGGCTGCCAATCCTGGGCATAAAGGCCCATGCTGATTAACAGAGCTATGGCTGTTAAACTAATTTTAATCTTCTTCATCTTTTAAATTTGTTTATGCAAAATTATTCTTGTTGTAAATTTCTATCTGGATATTGAATTATAGAACAGGTAAAATCATTTAATCAATCAGAAATTTCAAGTTCAATAAATTTTCAATTAAAAACTGCCAATTCAATCATTTAGCGCTTTAAAATGGTTGCCTTTTCTTGCATTTTGCAGCTCTTCGTAAGTGTCGAGTCCGGCACCCGGATCGCCCTGCTCTTTCAGCCATTTGTCAAGTTCCTTCGAAAGCTTTTTCTGAATTCCACTTACCTCTTTCTGATTGCTCAGGTTCTTCATCTCGTTCGGATCGTCAACCAAATTATAAAGTTCTTCTGCCGGACGTTTCTGGTAACGGGTTACCAAATCCAAAATTTCAGGATCATCCGAAGCATCGAAAACCCACGATGGCCAGTATTTATTTAGTGGCATACGCGCCATCAGATGCCGCTCGATATAAAGGTTTTCAGGGCTAAGATTACGTATGTAGTGATACTTACCATCGGTAACCGAACGAATTGGATATGCCGGACCTTCGGGCACATTGTTATGCATAAAATAGGCATAATCACGGTGCGAATCTTTTTCTCCGAGCAAAACAGATACAAAGCTGCTTCCATCAAATTCTGCCTTTGTTTTGCTTCCAAGTGCATCAAGTAAAGTTGGCAATACATCGTTATACTGAATAAGCGCATCGCTGCGAACACCACTTTCTACTTTTCCGGGCCAGCGCACCACAAATCCGGTGTGCACGCCATTGTTCCAGTTGGTCCATTTACAAAATGGCAATTGCGCACCTTGCTCCGATGTAAATATTACGATAGTATTCTCGGCAATATCCAGCTCTTCAAGCAGTGCTAAAGTTTCACCTACTTGTTGGTCCAGCACCTCAACTTCGGCCAGGTATTTGGCGAATTCGGTGCGTGTTTCTTTGTTATCAGCCAGGTATGGCGGAAGTTTTAATTCTTTGGGGTTAAAATGCGACAGGTCGCCAACTGTCCACGGAATATGGGGTACCACCAGTGCTGTTACCAAACAGAATGGTTGTTCCTCATCACCGGCCATAAATTCTTTCAGACCGGCGGAATCGTATTTGGCAGTTTCCGAAACACAGTTTCCTTCCACTCCTTTTAGCATTTCGAAAGGATAAACGCTGCGTGGGTCGGCATGTACTTTTCCGGCGATACCAACACGGTAATCCATATCACCTAAATAGTGAACAATACTTTTGGTTTCAGTACGTGCAATGGCATGGTTCCAGCAAACACCGCTGCTTACCGGTTGTAAGCCGGTATATAATTCAGCACGGCAGGGCACACACATCGACATGGTGACATAGGCGTTATTAAATGTCATTCCCTGCGAGGCCAGTTGATCGATATGTGGCGTTTTTACATTCTGTCCTCCGTAAAGCGGCAGATCACTGTGTGTGCAGTCATCTGCCATTATGATTAAGATGTTGGGTTTTTGATTATCAGATTGTTCAGCACTTAATACCTGCCAAAACAAGCCAAAACAAAAGATAATGAGGATAATTCTTTTGGTCATATTCGTTTTTGGTTTAATCCTTCAAAATTAAAAGGTTATAATATACCAACTTTGTATTATTGTACGGAATTTTTTCACTATTTCATTGAAAACGAAATAAATTTAGCAATCCATTCTCATTAAATGACGATTTAAAATCAAATTAGACATATTTTGGATTTTGGAAAAACAGTCCCTTTAGGATAAGTGAAAAAGAATCCAACTGACTAAAAGCTTCGATCTATTTAATCCTCAGTTTCCGGGAAGAAGGGGCTGCCGCAAACAACAACAGCAGCCCCAAACATTTGATCTATCTATACTAATCAAATTTCATATTCATTAATATCCGGGGTTTTGTTCACACAATGGATTGGCGTCAATTTCAATTTGTGGTATAGGCATACGCACGTGATGGGCCTGAGCATTTGTAATGCCTCTTTCCTGTGCTGAACTGATAAACTTATCATGGCGAATTAAATCCTGACGGCGTTTACGCTCTGAATAAAACTCCCATCCGCGCTCTTTTAAGATATGATCGCGTAAAGCTTCTTTCGATCCAAAATCAGCAACAGCAATATCGTCCAGATTTGCCCTGTTTCGAATCTTATTTATTAAATCAATTGATTCCTGATTTGGGCCGTTCAACTCATTTAAAGCTTCTGCTCTTGCTAACAAAATGTCGGCATAACGAATCTGCGGAATATCATTCCCATGATGGTTGGCCTGTGCATTTACGTCGGGCCAAAATTTAAACGACCGGGTATTGTTGGCATTTAACAAAGAAACCGTTTCTCCTTGTTTGTTTATATATTCCGAAATAATAAGCTCTTTTCGTTGATCACCTTCTTCGAACGAATTATAAAACGAATCATACAAGCGATATTGAGCGGCCCAGTTTCTCATATTCGAAGTCCAGATAAAACCACTTTTGGGCTCAACAGCAAAACCGATTGGGAATGCGCCATTAATATATAAATTGCCGGGAGCTTCTATTACTGCCTGATGTACCCATATGTATTCATCGTTTCTTTCGTTCTCAACCTTAAATAACTCCCTGAAATCAGGATATAATTCATATCCCATTCCCATTACATCCTCCGCAGCATCGGCACATTTTTGCCACTGCTTTGTTGTAAGGTAAAATTTACATAAAAATGCGGCGGCGGCTCCTTTGTGCGCACGACCATATAATTTTTCAGATCCCGGGGCCGGTAAATCAAGAATAATTTCTGAAAATTCAGTTTCCAAAAATGTCATCATCTCTTCTTCTGTCGCCCTTGTCAACTCCAGTTCTTCCTCGGCACTGGTTCGTAATGGCACAGGACCAAAAGATGTATACATGTAATAATATTCAGTTGCTCTAACAAAACGAGCCTCAGCTTTTATTAATTTTTTCGATGCATCAGGCAAGGTTGATTCATCGATATTATCAAGAATAGTGTTTGCATTGCGAACTCCTCTGTACGGGCGGCGCCACATCAAATCAGTAATCCAGCCAGTTGAAGCATCCCAGGTGAAATTAATCATTTGAACTGCAGTTTGGTTTTCACCTCCCCCGGTTTCCCATTCAATGTCAGTACACCATTCCTCCAAATTCAAAAAACTTTTACCATTATGATCATTTAGCGAAGCCTCAGCGTATGCTGAGTACAATACAGCTTCTGCTCCTATCTCATTGTTAAATAAACCATCCGGATCCAATTCAGAATACACATCTTCTTTCAGTAGATCCTCGCAACCTGAAAATAAAAGGATGCTAAAAATTAATCCAATTATTGTTATTTTATTGTTTTTCATCATTTCCTTTTTTAATCATTAAAAATTAATTTCAACGCCAATCATATACGTTTTTGCAACTGGATATGAGTTATAATCAATCTTCAAACTAGGATTGCCGTTTGAATTTGTTGATGGATCATATCCGGAATAATCTGTTAATGTCAGAAGATTTTGTCCGGTTACATAAACTGTAGCCTTCTTAAATACCTTGTTTGCCATATTGATGTCGTAACTCAATTTTACGGTTTTAAGTCTGATGTATGATGCATCTTCAACAGTCTTGGAATTCACACCTTTACTACCTTGTCCATTTGGATTTACAAAAGATGGATATTCGTTTGTTGGATTTTCCGGTGTCCAGCGGTTCAAATAGGGTTCTGCCAGTTTGTTTCTTCTGAAATTGATTGGAAAGTAAGAATCAACCAGGTTATTGTTCAACATACTTACACCATGAACTCCTTCGATAAAGAAATTTAAACCAAATCCTTTGTAGGATAGGTTATTTGATAGTCCCCAGTTTAAGGTTGGAAATGAATTTCCTAAAATAACGCGGTCATCGGCATTCACTTTTCCATCACCATTGATATCTTCGTATTTTGTATCACCGGGAGCAACAGGATCAGTTGTTACACTAAAATCATCATCTTGCTGCCAAACGCCCATTACATTGTATCCATAAAATGAATTTAATGGTGCTCCTTCACGGATTAATGCAATTCCGGAAGTCCAGCCTGCACCTTCGTGAATAATTTCAGGGATATCGCCTAAACTAAGCACTTCGTTTTTAATGGTTGAAAAGTTCAGGTTGGTATTCCATTTAAATTCACCAATGAAATTCCGTGTTTCTATCATAAACTCAAACCCCTGATTACGAATGCTGCCAATGTTTTGCAAAACACTTGTAAATCCTGTAGAAGATGGTACCGGAAGTGCCAGCAACATATCGGTAGTTTCTTTGGTATAATAGTCCATTGATGTATAAACCCGGTTTTCGAAGAAACCCATATCAATACCAAAGTTCAACTGTTCGGTGGTTTCCCACTTTAACTCAGAATTCCCGATTCTTGAAGGATCGAGCGTGGTAGTTTGCTGACCATTTAACACAGCAGTTGTACCTGTTGCAAATGTTGTTAACGACTGGTAATTACCAATTCCCTGATTACCTGTAATCCCCCAACTTCCTCTCAGTTTTAAAAGACTGAATGTGTTCAAATATTTGATAAAATCTTCATCGTGCATTTTCCAGGCACCTGCCAGTGACGGGAAATAACTAAACTTATTATTTTCGCCGAAACGTGAAGAACCATCAGCTCTGAACGTAGCTGTAAACAAGTACTTGTTTTTATAACTGTAATTTGCCCTGGCAATAAAAGATAAAAGTTTATAGGTTGATTTATTGCTGAATTCACTGAACAATGTTGGGTCTGCAGCATCCATATCCCAGGTACGAGTGATATCATTAGGGAAATTTTGAGCATTCATGGTTGAACGATCGGTATTAAATGCCTGATAGGTAGTACCACCCATTAATGTCATGCTGTGGTCTTCATTAAAATCCTTCATATAGGTAGTTGTTCCTTCAAAAAGATAGTTGGTTTTAATTCCATTAATAATGGTAGCTATACCTCCTGCTCCCGCTCCATTTTTTGTTGTCCTGTCTATAAAAACATCTCTGCGGCTGAATTGGACATCAAAACCACCATTCAATTTTGCAGTCCAGCCGGGAAGAATTTCGTACTGACCAAAGAAACTTCCCAATGTTCTGTAGCTGTTACCGAAACCGTCTTTACCGGTTGCAAGCGCCATTGGGTTGTCGGTTGTAATATAGGGTGATGTTTGAAATGTGCCATCCTCATTGTAAATCTGAAGTGTAGGATCGAAATTGAGGGCAGCGTACAATGCACCAGCCTCTTCGTTAATCGCGTAACCATAGGCTAAATAATCATCCTGAGTATACGAAGTGGTAAAATTAGCCCCAAGAGTAAATTTATCTACTTTATGTTGAATGTTCAAACGTGCATCGTAACGTTTAAATGCCGAGTTTACAACAATACCTTCCTGATTGAAATAATTCAAAGAAGTATAAAAACTGGTGCGGCCATTCCCTCCGGAAAACGATAAACTGTGGCTTTGAACCATAGCATCTCTTGTTATCGCTTTCTGCCAGTCGGTTCCACCATTTTGAACTCCTGTTACCTGCTCTTCCGGATTTCCTCCGCCATCGGCTAAAATATCGTTCATTACGGTCATATACTCCTCAGGCGACAATAAGTCTATCAGGTTTGCAGGCGTCTGTGTTCCAACATAACAGTTATAATTTACACTGAATGCACCGTCTTTACCACTTTTAGTTGTTACCAGAATAACACCATTGGCACCACGTGCTCCGTAAATGGCAGT
This sequence comes from Draconibacterium aestuarii, assembly GCA_026671195.1. Lineage (GTDB taxonomy): Bacteria > Bacteroidota > Bacteroidia > Bacteroidales > Prolixibacteraceae > Draconibacterium > Draconibacterium aestuarii. The sequence goes on from JAPOHD010000030.1 coordinate 218,590, forward strand.
TGCCGATGCATCTTTTAAAATCTCGATTGATTCAATATCTGCAGGATTTATCGAACTTAATGGATTTCGAGGTGCTCTTGACCCCGGCATATCAGCACCGGAACCGGCAGTTACCTGACCATTATCGATCGGCAAACCATCGATAACATACAAAGGACTTGAACTTGCATTAATAGAACCGGCACCACGAATTCGGATTGCCATTCCACCACCTGGTTCGGCACTCGACTGAATTACCTGAACACCGGGAGTGCGTCCCTGTATAAGTTCATCCACCGAAGAAACAGCACCGGCATTCATATCTTCCTCGTTTAATGAAGAAACAGATCCTGTTAAATCGCTTTTTTTAACGACCCCATAACCGATAGCTACAACTTCCTCGATTCCAATCGCATCAAACTCCAGAGTAACGTCAATTACTTGCTGGTCGCCTATCGTTATTTCCTTCGATTTCATACCAACAAACGAGAAAACAAGAATATTTCCTTTTTGTGCTGAGAGCCGATAACTTCCATCAAACTGGGAAACAGTTCCCGTTGTTGTTCCTTTTTTAATTACCGTTACTCCGGGCAATGGTTCTCCATTATCATCGGTAATCATTCCGGTAATAGCTTCTTGTTGGCTGGTGTTGGTTTGTTCATCTTTTAGAGTTATGGCAATGTAACGATCAATTATTTTGTAATTATATTTTTCATTGTCGAAAAGTTGATCCAGAACATCGGTAATTTTTGCATCTTCAAAATCAACATCTACTTTCTTTTCAAATATTAAATCGTCATATTTCAACATAAAGTAGAATTCGGTTTCCTGTTCAATTTTTTGTATGACTTGATTAATTGTCGCATTTCGCATCGACATATTAATTTTGGCAGTTTGAGCATAACTACTCGCAAAGGTTTGAAAGGTTAATGCCAGAACCAGCAGGATCGTTAGTTTCATAGTTAGTAATACTTTTTTTACTCGCCCATCAAAAAAAGGGCACTTCACATTTTTTTTCATAAATTTGACATGTTATTGGTAAATACAAATTGTACAAAGTTTTATTTATCATGGACTTTGCAGGTAGTGATATACCGGCAAAGTTTACAGGCTGAAAATATTTCCAGTATTTTCGGCCTGTTTAGGTTTAAGAAGTATTGTTTTGTTTCATAATTTTTTGTTTAGTTAGATGTAATTTTATTTCCAGTAAATTAAAGTTGGTTCGTTTGCCCGTGGCACAATTTCATATTGAAGAGAGGTTGTAAGTTTGAAAACCTCGAGTATTTGATCAATTGGCTTATTTTTCAGAATGGTCCCGAAATAGCGTTCATCACCCAATCCTTCTTTCTGAATAATAATTTCGACATTATACCAACGTTCAATTTGTTTGGCTAAATCTCCTAATTTTTCATTTCGATAAGTTACCAAACCCTCTTTCCATGAGATATACATTTCTGTATTTACTTTTGTTACAATTACATTAAGCTGATGCTCATCATAATATGCATTCTCTCCGGGTTCAAGCATCGCCATCTCTTTCCCGTCTTTATTCAAAACACTAACACTTCCTTCAACCAGAGTAGCATTAAAAATCTTTTCATCAGGATAGGCATTGATATTAAACGAAGTACCGTAAACTTTTACATCCACCAGTTTTGACCGTACAATAAAGGGATGTTTGCGATCTTTTTCAACATCAAAAAAAGCTTCCCCTTCAATGTACACTTCTCTTTGTCCGTTACTAAAATTACCTGAATAAGAAAGTGTGGTTCCTGAGTTCAACATTACCATTGAACCATCCGGAAGTTCCACGTTCGTCATTTGCCCCAGCGGTGCTTCAACCGAATAACTGGCAGCATAAGTTAGCTGATTGGTTACATTTGTTGAAATAATATACTGAGCCAGTGCTCCAAATCCGATTAAAAGAATAAAAATGGCAGCTTGTTTCAGGATACGTTTAACGAATAAACGGGATTTATTTTTGAGTTGTACTACAGGTTTCAGATCAGACCAGGTAATTCCATCGGTATTTTTATGCTTTGCCGACAAGGCCCATATTTTCTTTATAGCCAAAAATTCTTCTTTATTTGAAGGACTTTCTTCAAGCCACATAAAAAACTTTGCTTTTTCTGTTTCGCTTGCTTTCCCTTGCAAATATTTTAATATGCTGTTATTATCCATTTTTTGCTTTTCTGGATAATGTACACACGAACCGTAGTATACCCTTTATCGATTCCTGCTTATTTTTTAATAAATTGATTTTTGAGTTTTATAAGAACGGGCATCACTCCACATAAACACCTCACAATAAAAACAATACAAGCGGCAACACATCTTTTAATTCTTCACGAAGAATTTTTAGCGCGCGGGTAATATTTGATTCTACTGATTTAACTGCAATACCCAATTCTTCGGCAATCTCCTTATTTTTTTTGCCTTCGAACCTGCTTTTGATAAAAACGACTCTACATTTTTCAGGAAGTTTTTCTATGGCGGCCTGAATCATTTCTTCCAGCTCGATATACTCCAAACGATTGAACTGAAAGGATTGTAAGATTTCCTGATTTAAGCGATTCTCTTTCTCAGCAGTCGCTTTTTTCTCATAATGCATTTTATATTTCTCGTGGCGCAAATAATTTAAACAACCGGTTTTAGCTGCCGTGTACAAAAATGCCCTGATTCCGCTAACGCGTTCAACTTTATAGCGGTTGAGCCATAAATTTATAAAAGCCTGTTGAGCTATACTTTTAGATGCATCAACATCAGGAATAAACTGGGTGCAAAATCCAACAATTGCTTCGTAATTGGCATCAAAGATCACTTCGAAAGTTTTCTCATCGCCACTTTTAAACAATAATAAATCGATTTCATTAAATTTTGAACCCACAGTGTTCATTCCAAATCATAAGTTTGTTTCTGCAAATAAACTCTTTTTTTTAGAATATCCTCATCGTGAGTATTAAACCAATTCAACAAAGTTTATAGAAGCATAAAATTTGTTGTGCTTATTCACCCAACACCCCCACTCACACTTCACACTGACAAACAACAGCTTAACAAAGACTATCCGAGGTCTTAGAAAAATTCAAAATAGAAAAAATTGATTAAAATTCCACCTTCACGTGAAAAACGGTACTTCCGCAAATTTATTCATTTTCAATATACTCCGGATTTAATTCTGTTGGTACCGGAGCACCGGTTTCCTGTCTCCATTTTTCCAGCATTGCTAACAATTCCTGTACTTTTTCAGGCTTTAAATTGGCCAGGTTATTTTTTTCACCGATATCGTCTTTCAGGTTATATAATTCAATGTCATTGTTTTCAAAATACTGAATCATTTTCCAGTCGCCCAATCGCATGGCAGAACCCGGCCGTGTCCGAAACAGAGGATCTTGCGTGGTAGTATCGTTTTTCACGTAAGCCTCCAAATAAATAGGAAAATGCCAAAACAACGGTCGATCTTTCATTTTTTCATTCTTTGTAAGAAGTGGATAAATTGATTTTCCGTCGAACACTTTACCTGCCGGTTTTTCTATTCCTGCCACATCCAAAATGGTTGGATAAAAATCGAGATTGGTAACCGGTGTTTCCGATTTCTGACCACCAACGATTTTTCCTTTCCACCAGGCAAACATCGGCTCTCGAATTCCACCTTCGTAATACGATCCTTTTCCCGCACGCAAGGGCCATTGTTTTGTTATTCCGTAATGCCCGCCATTATCCGAAATAAATAGAATGAAGGTATTTTCAAGCTTTCCGGTCTCTTTTAAAATACCGATCATTCTGCCAATCTGCTTATCCACATTTTCAACCATAGTAGCATATTGGGCATTGTTCTGTCCGTTCCACTCAGTCTTCGCTTCATACTTTAGCAACAGCTCTTTTACTGCCTGAATAGGAGTATGAACAGCATAAGGAGAATAGTATATAAAAAATGGTTTGTCCTCTACTGATTTTAAGAAATAAATGGCTTTATCCATTACCAAATTGGTTAGGTAATAGTCGTCAGTTGGCGGCGTAAGCGATGGTACTCTTTTGTAGGGAGGATAATAACTTCCCGGATTTCCTGCATGACTGCCACCAATATTTACATCGAAGCCACTTTGTAAAGGATCATCGTTCAGGTGCCATTTCCCGGCATGACAAGTGGTGTATCCGGCTTGTTTCAAAACTTCAGGTAACAACAAATTATCATCGGGCATGTATTCGTTATTAACGGTAGGTATGAGTTTGCGGTCTTTACTTTTGCCACGTTCGGAACTTGAAACGGTGTAAATCCCATGACGCGGTGTCCATTGTCCGCTCATCATACAGGCGCGGCTGGGCGCACAATTTGAAGCAGCAGCATAGGCATTCGTAAAAATCATACCCTCGGCTGCCATTGCATCAATATTGGGTGTTTCGTAAAATTCCGATCCCATAAACCCCACATCGCGCCAGCCCATATCGTCGATGTTTATTAAAAGAATATTAGGAGGTCTCTTTTCTGTTTTATTTGAAATTCCATTACTACAAGAATAGAAAACAAATGCGAAGATGCAGGAAACGATTATCTTTCTCATAATTGGTTTTTGAGCCTGTTTTTTAACATTTACTAATTCTCTCTTTCGTATTTAAACTGATAGATCGAACTTGTTTTGTGACTTTTTAAAAGTACTTCTTTTAACTCGGAATACAATGCCGGATATTGTGCCGATACATCAAACATTTCTCCCGGGTCAGCGCTTAAATTATACAGCTCGTATTTTTCTATTTCCGGATTATTTACGTTTAAGCGAATAAGTTTCCAATTGTCTTTTAAAATAGCCTGCTTTCCTCCCTGCTCGTGAAACTCCCAATACAAATGGTCGTGTTTATTTTGCATATTTTCTCCTGTTATAGCCGATAGATATGAAATTCCATCTACACCTTCGGGAACAGGCTCGCCAACTAAATCGCATACGGTGGGCAGAAAATCCCAAAATGCTGAAACATGATAACTAACCGACCCCGGTTTTACTTTGGCCGGCCAGTGAACAATAAACGGCGCACGAATTCCACCATCGTATAAATCGCGTTTCCATCCACGGTACGGGCCGTTACTATCGAAATGTTCCGGCAGGTGACCGCCTTCTTTATGGTTACCATTATCAGAAGTAAAAATAACCAGGGTATTTTCGAGGATTCCCTTTTCTTCCAGTAAATCCATCATTCGTTGCAGATCCTTATCGAGCAAGCTTACCATGGCTGCATAAACCGCTTTGGGCTGCGGTTGCGCTACATAATGTTTCCCATCGGGATGCGGTATTTCATAAAATTTGCCGTCATATTCACCAATCAGTTCTTTTGGAATATCGATATCGGCATGTGGAATAGTTGGCGTTAAATACAAAAAGAAAGGTTTATCCGCATTCTCTTCAACATACTTCAGTGCCTTGTCCATAATTAACGAGTGGCTGTATACCTCCTTGTTTAATTCCAGTTTTGTGTTATTTTCAAATAAAAATTCAGGAAAGAACCGGTGTGCATGGCCTTGTCCCAGGTAACCAAAGAAATAATCGAATCCCTGATTATTTGGATGCCCAACCGAACCCGGGCCCCCCAAGCCCCATTTCCCGATACAGGCTGTGGAATAGTTCTTGCTTTTTAAAATCTCGGCAACAGTTATTTCCGTATCCGCAAGCGGATAATCGTATACCAGGCCATCGGTACATTTGTCTCCTTTGTTCCCTCGAATATAAGCATGGCCGGTATGTTTACCCGTTACTATTGAACAACGCGAGGGTGCACAGACCGTGCTGCCGGAGTAGTGCTGCGTAAAAACCATTCCGTTTTTTGCCAGCTTATCCATAGCAGGCGTTTTAATTACGGTTTGTCCGTACACACCGATGTCGCCAATACCAAGGTCGTCGGCCATAATGTAAATCACGTTGGTGGGTTTGTTTTTTTCTGTTAAAGCAAATGTATTTAGCTGAAGGAGTAGACAAAGAAATAGAGGTAAATAAAATTTTGCAAGCATTGTTTCTGTATTTATTAATTGATTTCGTATTGAATGAGTGGCAAGAAAACAGGCCCGCAAACCGGGCCTGTTTAAGCTATCTATCCATACTTATCTATATCCGTTATTGGTTGGATCCGTATCCAGCAAAGCCGGATTCAATTCAAGTTCCTGTAGTGGAATTGGGTATTTAACATGTTTTGGCTGAATATTATCAGCAGGATTGTTCCAACTTCTGTGTTTCACGGTTTTAACTACATCCAGTAAAATTCCCCATCGTATTAAATCCATACGGCGGTGACCTTCAGCGCACAATTCAAATTTACGTTCGTCGCGAATCGCCAAACGGAAATCTTCCTGCGACATGCCACTCCAGGGTTGATCGGGCTCAAAAGCACGTTCACGCAATTTATTCACGTATTGATAGGCATTCTCAGGACCGTTTAATTCATTTTCAGCTTCGGCAGCCATCAAATAAACATCTCCCATTCTAAAAACAATGTAGTTTTCAGGGTGATTGCCTCTCAATGAGTTTTCCTGATCTAAATTCCAGTTTTTTCTAAAATACGGGAAATTCAATTTCCAACCGATGTATTCAGTTACAATTGTTGCATCGTAACGTAAATCACCTTCTTGCCAGTTATTTTTATCGGCCAACTCGGGTAAAGGAACCGACCATCCGTATCCGGTCATATCTTCGTTTTGAGCTTGTAACAAACTTTGGAAATATTCCCAGTTTTTCATTTGTGTTCCATTGGGTTTTAATACCGGATTTCCATTTTCATCTACAGCATTTGCACCGCGGTTTGCGGGTTCATCCCTGATACGCGGATTATAATCATCAGTACGGGTTGTACTACCATCGATATTACTAACAGGATCGGATGTAAAATCAACTACAAAAATATGCTCATTGTTATACTGGTTAGCCGGATCCGACTGATCAAATACATCTGCAAAATTATCGAGCAAACGGTGTGGCGAATTATCAATTATTGATTTACACTCGGTTAAACAGGGTTGCCATTCGCTATCTAATAAATGAAATTTGGCTTTTAGCATGGTAGCTGCCCATTTAGAGGCACGACCTAAATCAGATCCCGAATATGAAGTTGGTAAAAGCGTAATCGCCCGGGCCAAATCTTCTTTCATATCAGCTCTGATTTCAGCTTTGGGACTACGGGTTATTGTAGAAAGTTCTTCATTCGAAGGCAATTCCCTGAAATAAGGTACATCGCCCCAAATGTTGGTTAAATGATAATAACAAAGTGCACGCATAAACAAAATCTCACCAACTGCCTGATTACGGGCCGCCTCAGAAAGATTTTCGTTTCCATCCACACTTGCCAGAAACAAAGCCGAATTACGTGCTAATTCGTACAGTCGGTTCCAGGTACCGTATCCATCGCCAACACCTTCGGCAATTAAATAATTGTGCACTGTACCGTTTACATTTCGGCTGGCGGCAACCACATCGGCTCCGTGCGTGTAAAAATCATCGATTCCGCGTTGACGATACAAAGCTCCACTGTGTAAAATCCGGTAAAGACCATTTACAGCAAGTTGCGCCTCGGCATCGTTATTAAAAAAGTTGTCGGTGGTAATTCCACTTCGGAATTCCTCTTCCAAAAAGCTGTCGCAGCTGCTGAACATCAACAGTCCAACCAGGAAGACACTCAATACAATTTTTGATATATTTTTCATCGTTTCAGTTTTTTACAATTAGAAATCAATTTTAACCCCAACAGTGTAAGTTCTTGAATATGGATACTGCCCGGTAGCTACACCTTGCGACAGGTTGTTACTTCCATAATTACTTACTTCAGGATCACCCAAAGTCCACTTGGTTAAAAGCAACAAATTATTTCCTGTTGCATACACATTAAAGCGGCTGAATACTTTGCCCATTCCCCACTTTTCTAACGGGAGATCGTACCCAAATGAGAGCGTTTTTAAACGAATAAAAGAAGCATCTTCAATTAATCGTGTACTGTTTGGATTAAACAAACTGGTTGAAGTACCGGCTCTCGGGACATCAGATGTTTCATTGATATCCTGTTGCCAGCGATCGGCTACTTCGGGGACCAAAACCTGGTCGCCACGGCCAAACCAACCTACATGGGTCAGCAAATTATACATTTCGTTTCCGTAAGAAAACTGGAAAAACATTCCCATCGAAAATCCTTTGTAATTTAGAGTATTGTTTAAACCTCCGTAAAATTTAGGCTCAGGACTGCCAATCGGCAATTTATCCTCATCGTTAATTACCGAGTTACCATCTAAATCAACATAACGCGGTCCACCAAGGAATGACTGCCCCTTACGACCATCATCTATAATTTCCTGTTCTGTTTTATAGGTCCCCAGATAAGTTGCACCAATAAAAACAGGCGCAGGGTATCCCGGAATCAAACGTAAACCGGCACCACCCTGGTTACTGGGTTGACTGAGATTTATATAATCGTCGCCCCCCAAATCAAGAACTTTATTGCGGTTTGCAGAAATGGTTAAAGTGGTTTCCCAGCTAAAATCGGGCCTCGAAATATTTACTGAATGCAAACTAAATTCCACTCCTTTATTTTCAATCGATCCAACGTTTTGCAGTTGAGAACCACCTGCTGTTCCGGGTAAGTCGCGCGCCAAAAGCAAATCTTCAGTTGTTTTTATGTAGTAATCGGCTTCCAACCCAAATCGATTATTTAAGAAACCTACTTCAACACCTAAATCCAATTGTTTTGTAGTTTCCCAGGTTAAGTCTTTACTTGGTAAACCTCCTATTAAAACACCAGGCAACAAAGTTTCATTAAAATATGCTGCAGTATTATTGAATTTTGCCAAAGAATTATAGGGAGATACACCTTGTTCACCAACAATACCATAACTACCTCTGATTTTTAACATCGAAACAGCATCCACATTTTCCATAAAACTCTCTTTGTAAGCATTCCATGCCACACCTACCGATGGGAAAAAGGCATATTTATTTCCTGCCTCAAATACTGATGATCCATCTCGTCGACCAACTAACGTAAGCAGGTATTTACCTTTATAGCTATAATTTAACCTTCCCAGGTACGATACAAAAGTACGTTGGCTGTACCCAGATCCAACCTGATTTAACAACGGATCGGAACCAAAAGAAAGATTATTAAAAGTTAATACATCGTTTGGAAATCCCTCGGCTGATGAGCTACTTGATTCGTTAGAGATTTTTTGCAGGGTAAAACCACCCAATACTTTAATATTATGATCTCCAAAGTCTTTGCTATAAGTAAATGTATTTTCGTTAAGGATACTTTGGCTTTGGTTGTTATTGATATCAGCATAGCCACCAACACCCTGTGCCTGTCTTTCAGGAAGCGCTCCGGGACTATAGATGTTATTTTTGTAATAATTTAGTTCTACCCCCACTGACGAACGAAATACCAAATCTTTTATGGGTTTGAACTCAATATAAGCATTGGTTACCAGGTTGGTCACCAAATCATGATTTGTGCGAAGTTGAATATCCGCCTCCGGATTTCGTTGTAACGATCCGCTAACAGGGTTGGTCGAGGTAAAGCTACCATCTTCGTTGTAAACTTCCCTAATTGGAAGAACTGCAGTAACAATCTGGCCGTAATTTACCTTATTGTTTTCCTTTTTAAATTTTGAAATGTTTAAACGCATACCGGCAGTGAACATCTCCGACAAATTAAAATCGAGATTGGTTCGTAAGGTATAGCGTTCTATTCCCGATCCTCGAACAATTCCTTCCTGATCGAAATGGTTAAAAGAAATGTAATAGTTTGCCTTATCAGCATTTCCGGTAACCGAAACGTCGGTGTTATTTATCAAACCAGTTTGCGAAACCAGATCAACCCAGTCGGTATAAGGAGCCGAAGCCGGATCGTCGAAAATTAAAGGTAATGTAGGATCTGTGTAGCCAAAACCATCTGGTCCGGGCACAAATTGTGCTTCTTCATTGCGATATTCAGCGTACAGTTTTGAATCGGCCAATTCAATACGGTTTGCAGTTTTTTGATAGCTAACATACTGATTTACACTTACCTGTGTTTTACCCTTAGCCAAACCCTTACCATTTTTCGATGTAATAAGAATAACACCTGATGCACCCCTGGTACCATAAATGGCAAGTGCTGTAGCATCTTTTAAAACTTCAATCGACTCAATGTCGTTTACATTCAAGTTGTTTAAGTTAAAATCCGTGCCAGCAATAAAACCATCCACAACATAAAGGGGGTTATTGTTACCATTAATAGAGCTTGTACCGCGAATGCGGATTACAGCATTACTACCTGGTGCACCACTGGTTGATGTTACTTCAACCCCAGCTGCTCTTCCTTGCAAGGCCTGATCAACACGCACAGTTGGCTGGTTTTCAATAATTTCAGCTTTCACCTGCGAAACCGATGAAACCAGGTCTTCCTTTTTTGAAGTACCATAACCAATTGCCACCACCTCTTCAATTCCAATATAATCTTGTTGCATTACAACATTTATTTCGGTTTGGCCTGCAATTTCAATTTCCTGCATGATCATTCCAATAAATGAAAATACAAGAGTGGTGGCTCCTTCTTTCAAAGCTATTGTATAATTTCCATCAATATCGGAAATTGTTCCCTGAGTAGTTCCTTTAAAAACAATGGTAACACCGGGCAAGGGCAATCCGTTGTTGTCAGTTATTTTACCTGTAACTTTATCTCCCTGGTCGTCAACACTTTTGGTATTTATATTTGATGATAGTACAATCTGTCTATCTACAATTGTGTATTCAACATCGGTTCCTTCAAAAAGAGCATCAAGAACCTTGTCAATTTTTTGGTTTTTGACATTCATATTCACTTTTCTTTCCACATCAACAATTTTGCTGTTGTAGAGAAAATAAAATTCCGAGTCATCTTCGATTTGTGACAGAACCTCACGAACAGTGGAATTTGTAAATTCCAGATTTAGTTTGGTTACCTGAGAATAGCTATTTGTTGCAAATCCCTGAATAACTGCAATTAGCATGACATAAAATGTTAGCCTCATACTTAAAAAAGTTTTAGATGCCCACAGCTTTTTCAACATGGGGCAATTCGTACAAAAATTTTTCATAAGTTTACTTCGCTTTTTAATGAATACTATTTATTAGTTACACCTTTTTCTTTGGCCAAAAAGAAAAAGGTAAAAAGTACAAAGGGAGGCAGGCCAATGCTTCCCTTTGTTTTGGTTTATCGTTGTATTATTTCAATTTTCATTTTACTAAACGAATTATCGGTTTTTCTTTCGCGTTGTACAATTCGATAATCAATTGGGGCTGAAATTTTTAATAAATCGAGCACCTGAATCAAAGATTCATCTTTGAATGTAGCCGTGTAAACGTAATCATCCAGACTTTTCCCACTGAGCATGATATCCACATTATACCAACGGTTTAACCTGCGCACAACTTCTTCCATCGAATCATCGCGAAACATTAACACACCATCTTTCCATGCAATATATTTTGCTACTTCAATTTTTTCCAGATAAAGTCGATTATTACTGTCTTCCAAAACAGCTTTATCACCCGGTATCATCGATTGAATTACGTTTCGCTGTCCAAGATTATTACACTGGCAAAGGTTTACACTTCCCTCTACCAATACAATTTCAGTTAATTTTTCTGAAGCATAATTTGAGGCTTTAAATTCTGTTCCGGTAACCTCTATCTGAATTTTTCCGGTGTTCACAACAAAAGGTTTTTCCTTATTCTGTGCCACGTCAAAATACGCCTCGCCTTGCAAAACAACCTCTCGTGTTGTGGCAGAAAAAGCGATCGGATAACTTAATGTTGTATTTGAATTTAGAAATACCTTTGTTCCGTCGGGCAATACATATTCCGAACGCATACCGGCACCTGTTGTTAATGTATACCGGTGTGTTCCAACATTCTCTTCTTTAGGATTTTGAATATATAAGTAAATACTGGCAAACATTATGGGCAACACTAAAATTGCGGCTACTCGTTTAAATAGTTCGATAAATTGAAGTTTTCCGGATTTCTCAATTTTCTGGTTAACTTTATCAAGCGCTTTTTGGGCATTGTATTTTTGCATTACCCTAAGTCGTTCGGTTTGCATCCATACTTCTTCAAATTCTTCAAAATATTTTTTATTGCCGACAGATGCTTTCTTCCAACGTTCAACTTTTTGCCTGTCATCCTTGCCAAGTGTTCCTTCAAACCATCCAGGCAATAATTCTTCTATGAGTTGTTCTTTTCCCATTCTGTATTAAATGACGAACATGAAATTAAAAACACATATAGTATTTAGAAATAAATTTGTTTACTGAAGCAAAGCCAGCATAAATAAAGGCAGATAAGGTTGTAAATCTTTCCGGAGCGCCTTTAATGCATTGGTGATCTGAAGTTCAACCGTTCTTTTTGAAAGCCCCAGCTGATCAGCAATTTCCTGATTTTTTAATCCATCGAAACGACTGAGTCTGAAAATTTCCTGACAACGGGGTGGTAACTTTTGCAAACAATTCTCTATTTGTTCCCTTAACTCAGTTTCGGCCAACCAATTTTCAGGTGTAGTTTGGGTGGAATTCGGAGCATCTTTAAAATACCGGGAAGATTTTAATCTGACTTTTTGATGCTTCAGGAAGTCGAAACACCGGTTTTTTACCGAAATAAAAAGATAGTTTTTTAAGGAACCAGTGATAGCCAGCTTTTCGCTCTTCATCCAAATGGTAACAAACAGTTCCTGAACAATGTCTTCTACCGCATTCTCATCCTGAATAATGGATTCGGCATAAGCGCATAAAGCAGAATAGTAGTACTGAAAAACAAAATCAAAAACGACCTTGTTCTTTTCTTGAAGCCCTTGTTTCAGAAAAGTCTCGTTCAATTTTTATTGAATTAGTTAGTGAAAACAAATGTAAAAAAATACTCATAACCTCAATACCCGGGGCACACATTTAAGTTTTTTCGTTTTACTTAAAAGCCATGTCTAGTACATGTTCCACACATAGCGTTTTATAAACCCGGTTGGGATCGGTCAGAACTGAATACCGGCACGAGCGGGAAAACAGAACCGGAAAGCCGCATAAGAATTGGTAAAACTAATTCCCTCTTAAGCTGATAATGCTACTAAGAAGCTTCCCACATCAAAAAAATCAGCGCTTAAATCTACTACCTTAGTGTCGAAGATTACTTTACGACTGAAATTCCTTCAGGAGCATTAAATGTGGTTACGATAGTTCCGTCAGCATTCATTTTATGTTCGATTTCAACTACTCCTTCAGGTGTTGGGAAAGTTCCCTTAACCCATTTCAAATCTCCAAGGTGTGGCTTGAGTTGTATTGTTTTACATCCAGGCTCAAGGACTTTTACTCCTAAAACATATTCGGTTAACCACGAAGTTGGTCCGGATGCCCATCCGTGACAAAAACTATGGCGGAAGCCTTCATAACAATAATCGCCATAAGTGGCGTGAATATCCACTTTATCTTCCGGAACCATCTCATCGATACGAGCTGCATTTTTGTTCCAATCGATATTAAAATCTTCCCAAAAAGTTGTGGCTCCCAGATCCAACATGGCTCCCCAATATTCGCGGATATTATTGATTGCTCCCAGATAATCGCCAGCCATTGCACGTGCAATCAACATGTAATATCCATAAAAAGTGGACATTTTATGTACTCCATTTTGGGCCAGTACTTCACTGTTGGCTTCATTTGGTGATAGAAGCCCCGACATTGCCAATAAAGCAGCCGCCTGCTTAGAGCCAGCCATTTCCGGAACATGTTTTTTCAGTTTTGCAACAGTTGTTTTGCAAAGTTCTGCAGTATTTTTATCTCCTAAAATTTCACACAATTCAGCACCGGCATTAAAAGTCATTACCATCATTGATTGTAAACCGGCATGAATGGCTTCTTTGTTTTCGCTGGAAGGCCAGTCCAGAAAACGATTTCCATCTAAAATTTCTTTCCCGTTCTCATCAATTTTTGTTGCTAAAAGATGCAATAAATCCACCAAATATTCCTTTTGATGCACTAAGTACCCCAAATCGCCCTGATAATAGTACCAATCACGTTGAATTAAAATCCACCACATTGAATAAGAGCTAATTCCGTTCATCCAGTTAGGCAATGGGGTAAGATCGCGGGCAAGATCGAGGCTTTTTCGAACAACTTCATTATTTCCAAATACAGTATTGATAGTCATTACTTCCGGATGCATGTCGCCTACCCATACTAATTGGTCGCGTTTTATGCCATCCCATAAATAATCCTGCATGTTCAGGTGTACCGTATAAGCACCGGTCATCCAAATTTTATTCAGCCGCTCGTCGTTACATGAAAAAGAGCCCAAATATGGAATCTCTCTATGTTTAAATTTTGCACTAATTTCTTTTATCTGAAGTTTTGTAGCCGGATCAAGCAAATCAATTCGAACAAAACGAAAACCAGTATTACCTACCTCAAGTTTACCCAGCCATGGTAATGTAATCTCAAAATCACGCATCGAATGGTCGTTAGTGGCGCCTTCCACGTCGCAATCGCTCATCGTTTCACTAACAGATTCTCCAAACCGAATACGAATTTTCCCTGCCGGATTTTTATTGCTTCTGGTTGTAACAATTTCAAGCCCTCCATAAATCTCTCTGCCAAAATCAAGAATAATACCGGGTTTTGTTTTATTATCACTGATCAATGTTAGGTATTCCCCGCTATTTAAATCGGCCTGCCCGATGCCAGGTAAGAGTATATTTTCAGCATTCTTAACAAAACTACCGAAAGGATCTGAAAGCCATACTATTCTCTCTGCTGATATATATTTATTTGTTAAAGAAGTCGAACGCACATTAAGGTTATTGGCATTCCCAAAAACAGGAGGTAACTGAGCCACAACGATTCCGAAATTAAATATCGCCAACAGCAACAAAGTATTTTTTTTACTAAAATTCAACATTTTACAAAACATATTAAAAGATAAAAATGAGATTAATATTTTAGAGATGAAACCACAACAGGCCCTAGCAATCCGGACGGTTGTAATCGGCTGTCTTTTCTATAAGGATTGACCAGAGTCCAGGTTTCACGGTCATCTTCAGGCAAATTCTGATCCCCAATCAAACGATTTACCCAGGTGTTTACTACTTCAATTTCTACTGTGTTTTCTCCTTCTTTGATTGCTTTTGAAATATCCATTTTATATGGTGGAGTCCACACACCACCAACAGATGTACCATTCACCTTTACTTTCGCCATCGACGATAGTTTCCCCAAATCAATAAATACCTGTTCTTTACCGGGTAGCTCCTTCAGATTAAAGCTGCCAGAATAGGTAGCTGCTCCGGAGTAATATTTTATTTGCTCATTCGAAGAAGATGTCCAGTCCTCAAGAGAAGTATAAACTATTGAATTTTCAGGACCTCGCAAAGCCGGATCAAACTGAACGATCCATGGGCCATTTAGTTCAGCCAATGTTTGAGGATTTGGAAAGTTATCCTCCAGTTTGGAGCCAGATTTGTTAGTTGCTTTTTGTTTAAATACAATAAATACACTTTCGTACGGCGCCAGCTTCAATGGAACTTTTACACCATTTTTAGTTTGCTCAAATGCAGGTAGCTTGCGCATTGTTCCATCAGTAGCTTGCCATAATTCAGGCTGTTTGTTTTCCACTCTGAACTCCGGAGAAAATATTTTGCAGTCATTGGTTTGATTGGTTACAAAATAAACTTCCGAATTTGGCAATGTACGATGTCCAAAATGAATGCTGTTATCTTCCGGTAATTTACAGTCAGGTTCGCAATTAATAAGCGAAAATGCTTCTTCCATCGTCATACCATTCAAAACCAGCCCTTTACCAAAGGTATGAAATTTACTCTTTAGCCCGTCGATATCTCCCCACAAATGCGCTGCCATTTCCCGAACTTTCTCATCAGCTTCAGGTTGATTTTGAAGACTTGGCGATCGATTCGGTGCCGGTCCCAAAACAACAGCACCATCATTCACCAGTAGCTTAATCTTAGTTAACAACTCAGGACGCATTGTTTCTAATTTCGGCAAAACCAAAATCCGGTATTGTGTGCCGTGAGGAAGAGTAAGCAGTCCATTTTCAACAGTCATGTATTTTTCAATTACCTCTGCATTGATATAGTCAAACTGATATCCCACCGGAAGTTCAGGATCTGTAATTCCGGTCATCTTTGGTGCATCTTCTCCTATAAAATAAGCTGCATCGGCCACGTTTAATCCCTGCTGAAGCATAAAATTGGTACGTTTTAAATACTCAGTATAAACATCTAACTGGGAGAACCATGTGTTTTTTCGGTTGAACTCATTCCCAAACCACGCATTTACCCCGGGATTTTTATCTTCATAAGGTTGTGAAATATAAACATGTAGAATTGTGTTGTTTATGCCTTCGGCAAAAAACCGATCGCCTCGCTGTTTAAACAGCGCGGGATAACGACTAAAAGCCGGGCCACCGCAAGTATTGGATTCGGCAGAAATTTTTGTTTTTCCATAAATGTGACCACAAGACGTTGCAGCACGATTTTCAATATTTCCCAAATCTCCTTCACTCCAAAATTCTCCACCAATTCCATCCGACTGTCCTCCATACATCAAAAATTCTCCCGGGAATCCCCAGTGCCCGTAATTTTCCAGCCATGTTTTTAGGCCATATTCATGACAAGCATCTCGTAGTCCACCCACATAATCGTAGGCAACCTTGTCGGCAACCAGTCGGCGCACATCCCAGAGGAAACGATTAGAAGCATCTTCGCTATTCACAACAAAACCTTTGTAAACAGGCAAAAACGAAACAGGATCATACCCGTAGCATTCCTGAAATTCAGAAATAAAATCATCGGTAAAATTTTGTCCTCCCATCTCATAGCTATCCTGAACCACCTCTTTAAAACTTTTTCGATCGGCTTCGGGAATACGTTTTAATATTTCACCAATAAAACTGTCAAAATGCTTTTGTATGTGCTTTTTGCTCATTTTGTCAATTTCCAACCCGGTTGCTTCTGGCGAGGCCGGACTATTCTTCACTCCGGTTGGTGTCATTCCAGTTCGTAATATTACCCAATCACCTTCCGGCACCTCCCATTTCAGTGTGCCTTCTTCTGACAGATATTCAGAAATATCGATCACCTGTGTAGCATCAACAATGGTCGATTTATCAGAAGCATACTGTTGAGGCCATTGATATTCATGCCAGTAAGGCAAAGGTGTTTGGTACATTTTAGCAAGTGTTTTTTCGGCGTAACGTTCTATCCTTAAATCCGCGGGAGTTGGTTTAAAAAAGCTGTAAAACTATTCAAATGAATGCTTTACAGCTTTGGTACGTTCACCTAAATTGGTGTTGCTAAACAATACCGTTATGAAAATAGTAAATT
>JAPOHD010000031.1 GCA_026671195.1 Draconibacterium aestuarii
AATGAAGACACTATCTCCAAATATGTCAGAGAACAAGGGATCGAAAAGGAATATAAGACTTTGCACAAAGCTCAGCAGTTGGCACTCTTCTGATACCCCGTCTGCTTGCAGCGGGGTAGTTCATTTTAATCTGCAATTCTGCTTTTTCTATATCATCGGCGGAGAATTTCGGTTTTCAATTGTTTGCCGAATTCCATCTTTATGGGTTTCGAATCTTCGCCCGAATACAAACTGATGTGTGGGAACGGAATTTCAATATTGTTCTTGTCGAACGCTTCTTTCAGATCGATAAAGATGGAATTACGCAGGTCTTTGTATTTCGATTTTTCAAACCACAATCCCAGTTGAATATTAATTCCGCTATCGGCAAATTCCTTAAAAATAACCAGTGGCTCGGGCTCATCTAAGCAGAGTGTATTGTTGGCAAGCACTTCGTTTAACACCTGGGTTACTTTTCGCAAATCCTCTTTGTAGGCCACACTTACCAGCACTTCCATTCGTCTGATCGGATAGCGGGTAATATTCGTAAGCTCAGTGGTAATAATGGTTTGATTGGGAATACGAATCAATAAATTATCCAGCGTTTTTAATTTAATTGAAAGCAGATCGATCGAATCAACTACCCCCAGTTTATCGCCAACGCGCACCAAGTCGCCAATTTCGAATGAACGTTCCGAAACCAAAAAAATACCACTAATAATGTTTCCGATACTTGTTTGAGAAGCGATACCTAAAACAATACCCACAACACCAGCAGCGCCAAACAATGCGCCTGCTTTAACTCCTAAAGTATTAAATACCAGTAATACTATAAGCACAACTCCGGTGTAAACGATTACACGCCTGATAATCATTTTTAAATGCCTGCTTTTTCCTTTGCTTATAATCCTGCCTGCAATATATGCCAGCAATTGAACAAGTAGCATTCCAATAGCAACAATTAAAATAACCTTAATGGCCTTTTCTCCTGCATCGGGAGGTAATATTTCAGATAGATTAAATTCCATAACGTTAATATTGGGTGATATGACGAATAAGTTGGAAGCTACGTTTTAAAACTGTATGGGTTTCCGGTATTCGGGCCGTAGCAATTTGTTTTAAATTAGGGATTGAAGTGGTTGCACTTTTTGCGAACTGGATATCACTTAATGTTTCGAATCCGTTGTATTCTATTTTTACTTTATTGCTGATCATCAGTTCGTTGTTTGCATAAATGTTTAAGTGGACACCACGAACTGCCAGGCGTTTCACCTCCAGCGTTTCTTTCGAATTGTTGGTAATCTCTATGGGGCAGATCACAAATTCGTTCCCTTTTTTTTCGTTGTTTATTTCGGTGTCGAACGAAGTGTACAGGGCATAACACAACTCTCCTTCATTTGGTTCGCCAAACCAGGTTGAAGACAGGTTCTCAATTGCTTGTTCGTAAATTTTGTTTTCGGATTTTACGGTTCCCGTATAAATTTGAAAAGTAACCGGCAGATACACGTAAAACTTAAAGATAGTAGCAGGTAATATTGATAAGTTTGTTTTTGGTTTTAAAACCAATGGCAAGTCGGGTAGTGCCGGAAGTAGGGTTATTTCACTTGTTTTTCCAACTACACGATTGATTGCCGCTTCATCCATATCTTCTTCCGGCGATACTAGTTTAAATGCCAGTACATCGTTTTTCGAATTAAACTGAAGCCTAATATTGTTTATCAAAAATTCGTTTGTTGAATTTTTTTGTAAGGCAACTTTCCCCCATGTAAATGATTTTTTCATCGTATAAATCTACTAAATTCGGTTTTAAGAAAACCAGATTTACTTTCAAAATTAAAAGTAATAACATCTTCACAATACATAAAAGTGAAGCACCTTTCCATTGTCGTTTTATCTAGAACATTTAACATACTTAAGTGTTTAATGGGTAAATAAAATTCATAGCATGAAAAAAATAGCATCTGTATTTCTGTTTGTTTTGGTGGTGTTGGGAGTATCTGCACAGCAAAAATTTTATGATTTTACAGTAAAGGATATCGAGGGAAATGACTTCGAGTTTGCAAAATTGAAAGGTAAAAAAGTGTTGGTGGTAAATACCGCCTCAAAATGTGGATTAACGCCACAGTACAAACAACTGCAGGCTTTATATGAAACCTATGGGGGAGATGATTTTGTGATTATCGGATTTCCGGCAAATAATTTTGCGAACCAGGAGCCGGGTACCAACGAAGAGATTGTTGAGTTTTGCGAACGAAACTACGGCGTATCTTTCCCAATGATGGAGAAAATCTCTGTAAAAGGAGATGATAAACATCCTTTATATCAGTGGTTGACCCAGAAGGAGAAAAACGGTAAAATGGATTCGGAAGTGCGTTGGAATTTTCAGAAATACCTGATCGATAAAGACGGAAATCTGGTGGATTTGGTAGAACCCAAAGTTAAACCTGATGATAAAAGAATTCTTAGCTGGATCCAAAATTAAATCCGGATTATGCATTAAGGAGTTGTTATGAGTATTGAAAATACAATAAAACAAGCACTTGCTGAGACGAGGCATAGCACTGTTCTGGTGAGTTGAAGCAAGTGAGAGAAGCGCCTTGTTTTGAAGTAGTTTCAATGCGCAATAGACTTTTTAATGCATATTGCGGGTTATAGCGTTATAACCATCCTCTGGTTTCAAAACAATTTACATTGCATCCAACTATTTTTTTTGAAAACTGTTTTTTTACTTTCCGATACAGAAAGTGATTATATATTGTTATTCAGTCAGTTATAGCGATTGGGCAACAAATAGGGTACAAAAATTGTCAAATCATAGGAAAATGCAGCACAAGTAAGTGAAAATTACAATTCGTTATTCTTCAACATTACATACTCCTCTGCATCTTCTTTATCCTTAAACCGAGCAATTAAGTTGTCTGGATTTAAGTTATTTACAACCAAGTACTCAAAATATGGATAACCTTGAGCATCATGAGAATGTCGGCAAATGTAGTAAATTTCACCAATCTCATTTTTTTCTGCCTGGGTAATATTTTTGAACAATTTATCTATAAAAATAGGTTTCATTTTAACATGCTTTTAATAAGGCTACGAATATAATCTATTAACATAGATATTTGAGCCGATGTGTTAAGTATTAAATAGAAAACTTTCCGGCTGGCAAGGCGTCATTTTAAACAAAAGTGAAATCACTTTTAATCTTTAAGTCTTACCAGTAAGAAGTTGTCTTAGGCTCTTTTTTATTGAGTTCTTCCATCAGTTCTTGTCGGTCGTTATCGTCGAGTATTTCATCCGGTTCCTGAGTGAATGGGTCAAACCATTCGATTTTTTGCTTTGCCCAGGGAATCCAATCCATCTTTTTTAAATCTAATCCTTCGGTGTTTTCCAGGGCAGTGATATAATCTCGGAGAATTTGCGCTTGCTTCCAATAGTTAGCCATATTAATCAGCACTTTAATTCTTTTTATTTCATCATCTTTTTTACGTTGAAGTTCTTGTTGCCTTTTCCGTTCTTCTTCCTCGATTTTACGGCGTTTTTCCCATTCTATTCGTTCTTCAATTTCATTCTTTGCATATGTCTCAAAATAGGCTAGAATTTCAGCTAAACGCGATTCTAACGGCTTCTTTCCATCTAACCATTCCTTTTGATGATACGGGCGATTGTCATGTACAAAAGCAAGTATTCCACTTGGATAGTATGTGCGGGTTCTCCAGCCATACGTATTAGTCTCATAAGATATTTTTGCCTTTTCTTTAAACTTGATTGGTAGTTTTTCTCCAAAAATGACCGCATACGTTTCATTGTTCTCGATTATTACATCGTGCTTTCTTGTTCGTAGTAATTTTATCAATGTATTCATAAAATATAAGGCCCGGTCGATATTGGATTCTGACACCATGATATTAATTTCATCACGTTCAGTGGCTCTCATACCCACATAGTTGTATACTTCTGAACTTTTCTTGTTTAGTGATTTCTTTGCCTGGGCAATTAGGCTATCAAAGCGTGTAATGTTTTCAGGAACGGTTAATGGCAATTTGGGGTCATTTTGTAATTCATGTTTTAATTTAGTTTGAGGAGTGACCTCATCCACCTTTTCAACATAGTTGCCATCCTTATCACGATAGCATAGAATAGTTTCGTTTTCTCCTTCATATTTGCCAGGCAGCTTTGGCACTATAACTTTGTATCCATGTTGTATTTTTGACCAGTGACCGGCTTTGGGTAAAGGAATATTCATCTTCTTACATCGCTTTCGGATACCATTGTCGGAGATGTTGTATTTTCTTGCTAATCTGGATAATGGCTCACTCCAAACCAGTTCATATAGTTCCTTTCTGGTAAAAACGATTTTCTCCATGACGATATTTTTTACATAAAAGAAACAAAAAAACCGCCTTGAATAAAGCGGTTCTTAATTGAAATCCGAAATATACTGCTAAGCAACTACAACCGAACCAATGTACTTGCTGTTAGCAACTTCACCATCAACGCTAATGAAAGCGATAAAACATTCAACAGAGTCACCGGAATAGCTGTCCGGTACGGTCAGCGTTTGGGTTCCGGCTGCGCGGGTAGAACCCTCAGTCGTGAATACTGCTTCGTTCTTGTCTGGATTCAGAGCCAGAAGCATAGTCAAATCGTCCACATTGGCGTTAGATTCGACTGAGTTATCATCCCAGGTGAAAGTAACTTCACCGGCAGCGGCAGAGTTTGCAGCCGGGTTCAAAGCTCCTGCGAGAGAGCCACGGCTAACCAATGCCTGGGCATAGTCCATGCTATAATTCGGGTAAGCGCCGGTTATAGCATTCTTCACGTTGTAAGACATGGCACTGTTAAATGCCGTCATCTTAATGGCATAGTCTTTAAAACCAATTTTGATAAACGCAGTGATTGGTTGCAAGAAAGACAAAACCAGAGAGAACTTAGACCGTTGGTCTTTTTGAGCTTTCGAGTTCGGGTTGGTAACCTTAGCTGCTTTACTACGCATGTAGTCGATACCTTTCCAGTTACCACCGATTACAGTTCCCACTTTTCCTGAGAACCCTCCTAAAATACCTTGAGAAATCTTTCCCATTTTCTTTATTATTTAATTGTTCAACAAATTGTCACTTGGAGTTGGCACGGAGGAAACACGGCTCAAACCATGCGACTTTCGTTTTGGTATAGGCAAAAACTGGGCAATCAAGGTTTTTCAAGGTGGTTTGCATCGTTTTTCATTCAATTGACTGACAATCTTGAAACTGTCAGTAGTTAATGATTCAATGGGGCTTAATTGAATGCGTAAACACCAGAAAAATCAAAGGGATGAAACGGACAAAAGGAAACGGAATAAATAGCGCAGCGGCTTTATGCCGTAGTCTTTTGGTAGTTTCAGACCGACTTTAATTTTGTTTGCGCAATCAATTAAACCGGGTAGGATTGAGCGGAATGTTTTTTAATTTCATCAAACTGATTTCGGAATGCTGTATCGATTTTTCTTGTACGGGTGTGTCGGGAAAAATTACACACAGGAGAAACAGCCTTGAGTCAAACGGCTGGGCGGTGGCTGCAATGAATGTAGCGTAGCGGAATGGTTTGCGGACACTGACCAAGCATCGCGAGCCGCCTGCGAGTGGAGCAAGGGTGATGCAAAGAGATGGTTTGAGAATCCGATAACCCTTTGCGGCATATGTGCGAAGTGGAACGTCGTGTTTTGGGGTGGTTTTAGGGAAGGAAACACGGCGTGGAACGAGTACACAAGGCTACCGCTGAAAAATGCCAGAGCGAAGCGGAGGCAAATCAGACAATTCAGCCGCAGCCCGCAGCGACCAGCAGGCGAGCCTAACACTGGCAGCCGGTGGACTGCGAGCGGCTGAAACGAATGGAACTGGTACGGAGTGAAGTAGTTGAGGTACGAAGCTCTGAACGTAGTAGCGGTGAAATGAGTGAAGCGGCTTGCAGGACAGAGTAGGCTGCCGTGAGGACAACGACTGAGCTGCAAGAACTGTGACAGCCTGAGCGCAGCGAACCCGCAGGGCGGTTAGTGCTTTTTTACACCTTTAAAAATTGACGATTATAAAAAAGGGCTAAACGGGCTGGCACCGGGCTTGCCGAAGAAGGCGGACGAACACCGCTTTTCCTGTGTGGAATTGTGGGAGGGGTTAGTTATCTTTGGTCTGCTGAAAATCAATATCTATTGAATTAATGACTGCACTACAATTGACCTACAATAAAATAATCCAGGAACATCCTAATTTGATTTTTGAGAGTTATCCTGTTGTCAAGCTTGTGAATGATTATCGTTTATATTGGAAACCTCAGCGTGTAAAAACCATCCTTTTTGCGGAATCCCATGTTTTTACAAACGAGTTTGAAATTGCATTTAAACACAATTTAAATCTGCCTGGTTACCCGAACAGTTATGTGCGATTCGTTTATAATTTGGCTTACGGGCAAAGTAATACTTTAAGAGAATCGGTATCTAATAATGGCGGCACTCCTCAGTTTTGGAAGTTGTTTAATGAAATTGCCGGACACAAGTTTCGTGTGGTCAATAATCAAAATCCGAAAGATAAGCTTGAGCAAAAAATTCAACTGCTTCAATTCTTGAAGGATAGTGGTGTATGGTTGCTCGATTGCAGTATTGTTGGATTATATCAAAACGGGCAGAAACCATCAATTAACGACATGAATGATATTTTGGTTACTTCGTATCTTAATTATTGCAAGCCTGTTTTATTGGAAGAGCAACCCGAAAATATTTTGGTCATAGGGAAAAGTGTCTATTCACTTTTTCAGCTTGAGTTGAAGCAGCTTAATGCTCATGTTGACTGGATTCATCAGCCTAACGCCCGTGTTACTTCCGATAAAAGAAGGGACATCAATAAAATAAATTTCAACTGTATTTAAGTTCATGGAATAGTGCCGTGGTTACTGACGTGTGGGCAAAGGCAAGGGTAGCCTGGCATGTAATAAAATGGAATGCCAAGCTACTCTTGTGTGCGGTGCCGAAGTTGGTGAATGCAATGAGTGGTCCCGAAAGAATTTCGGGTAAAACGAATGGAATGAACCTACTGCAGGCACATGGATGTGTGGGGACTAAAAATCTGGATTAATTATTCTTCCCAAAAATCAATCTTTGAGGGATTTATTACAAGGTTTGAAATGCGGTCAAGTGCAAAGACCCGTTCTTCTTTACGCATATAACAATATCCTTTTATACACAGTGACTCAGAAATTCCAATGGTTTCAAATTCAGTTGGTTTTATTGTTCGTTTACTAAGTTCACCAGCACTAAACGTTGTCGATTTTTGATAATTAAATTGGATGTTCTGATTATTGTTAATAGCCTCTTTTATTGCCTTGAATAAAACCTCTTTATTCCGGCCATCAACCTTTATTTCGTTAGAGATATTTTTACTTGTTTCATTAACATTGTATCGCTTGAGGTAGAAATCAATATTGTTATGACCTAATGTTTTTGCTTTTTGCCAATCAGAATAAGCATTGGCAAATTGATTCGATTTTGCATAGCATTCCCCACGAAGAATAAATGCTTCTTTATCATTTTGTGTTTTTGCAACATATGCGTTAATGTTACTTAGTGCATTTGAAAACTGAGATAAATTAAATTGAGATTTCGCAATCCAGTAAAGAGTAGAATTATTGTCTGGGGTTAATTTTCGGGCTTTCACCCAATCATTTGTAGCTTCCAAATAATTGTTCAAGTCGTAATTAACACTTGCTCTCCAATAGAAGGAGTTAAAATGATTACCGTTTAAGCTAATTGAATGAGAGTAATCGCTTAGAGCTTCGTTTTTATTGCCGTTTTCTTCGTAGCACCTGCCTCTATTGTAATATGTTTGATAATTCTGATTGTCGAGTTCCAGCGCTTTTGAGTAGTAGTCTATCGCTTGTGAGTATTCTTTTTCATCGTGAAATTTATCAGCCTTTTCGATAAAATCAGAAGGCTCAATTTTTCTGGTGTAATTGCAATAATGAGAACTACTGCAAGCGTAAAAGTACCCGAATGGCCCTTTTCTTTCGATTAGAATGCCATTGTCGCACCATTCACATTGCTTATTGCTAATTTTTTCGTCAACTTCAATTTCATCAACGAATTTTGAACGGTTCTCAGTATTAGATAAAATATAGACATGCTTTTTTGCCCGGGTTAAAGCGACGTAAAATACACGGCGTTCTTCACCATTCGGGAATTGGTCGGATTTAGAAAGAAGGAAATTTAATAACGGGTCGTCTGAAATTTCAGTTGGAAAACCATATCTCCCTGCGTTTCCATTAAGTATTATAATGTAATCCGCTTCTAATCCTTTGGCTGTATGTATAGTGTGAAAATCTATTTCGATATTTTGATGTAACGGGTGAGAAATGGTTGTCTCTTTTGTATTTTTATTGTACCTAAAAATAAGCTCACTTTTATCCTTTATCTCATTTATTTCATGCGAATAGCGGCCTAATAATTTTATGGATGCCTTTGCACCGTTCAGTTCAGTAGCAATGGAATTAAATGCATCGTGTAAGGGATTTATGATGCTATAATTATAGTCATAATTTAAAATCGTAAACGGTTTTTTATCAGACTGAATTTTGCTTTTAAGTGTTTTCCTGATTTGGTTTGGGTTCTTTAAAATAAAGTTACTCGATAATTCAATGAGCTGATTATCGAAGCGGTAAGTGTTTTCAATATAGGACTTGGACGTTTTTCTTTCAAACCCAGCTAAGGGAGTTGATTTGAAATATTCTTGAAAGTCTGTAAAAATACCAATGTCACTACCGGTAAAACGATATATTGACTGCCAGTCGTCACCAACGCAAAACAATTTTGTATGAGGGCGATTGTCAAGAAGTGATTTTATTAACTGATAACGAGATAGTGAAATGTCTTGAAATTCATCGATAATAATGTAGCTATAGGGTGAGGCAAATTTTTTAGACTTGATTTCTTTCGTGGCATGATTAATCATATCGCTGAAATCAATCTCCTCTGATTCCTTTAAATATTCGGCATAGCTTTTAAAAATAGGCGAAAATAAATCGAGAAATAGTAAGGCCCTTTCATCGTTATCTTCTTTTGCTAAAGACTTCAACTCTTTTACAGACAGATTATTTGATTTTAGAAGGACTAAAAAAGTAAATACGAGTGTGGTAAAATTGTCAATTTCCGCTGGGGTATTTTCTTTTAAATAAGCCCAAATTTCTTCATTTGATTTTGGCTTGAAAATTACACCCTGCTGTCTCAGCTTACTTTCAAGATTACTGAGTAAAACACCTTCCCGTTTTTCCCAAGAATAAGTTTCAATTAATGTAGTGCCATTTTTTAGATGTTCTTCTCTTTTCCAATCGATACCAGCATTGTACTTTTCCTTAGCTGTTTGAAATTCATCCCCTCTAAACCAATCCGGTACATTTCCTTTTCTGTCAATGGCAAAATGTTCAATGTAAATATCATATTCGGGAAGGTAGAAGTCGGGTTTGTATTGTCCAAAAGTTTTGCTTGAGGTTTTATATTGATAACGCTCTTCGTAGCAATATTCAACGCTGTTTGTGAAAAGAAAATTGGCTATTAGAACCTCTTCCTGGCTTTTGAGTTTTTCCCTATATGTTACAGCTTGACCAGCTACTTTTTTCTTAACTAATTTGAGGCCATAATTTTCTGATACTAATTTATAAGAAAATGATTCATTGCCAGTTAGCTTTAATCCTTCGTACTTTTGGTCAATCAAATAATTGGTTCTTTCACCTTCTGTGTCAAAGTCTTTTTCCTCTTTGTATGGTTTGAGCCAGTAAATAAAAAAGTGAATGAGATTTGAGAAATATTTAGAGTCTTTTTTAGCATGCTCAATGAATGAGGCAAATAGTTCGATTGTTTCTTTATTGCTTTTGTCAAAGATTGAAGGCTTTTCATTTTTCGCCTCAGCCAAAATATCCAATCCAAGCTTGTGAAAGGTCTTTACTGATATATCGATATTCATTTTCTCTTTGATACGATTTCGCATTTCGTCAGCAGCCTTGCGCGTAAACGCTATTAGCAATATTTCTTTTGAATTAATCTGATATTTGTCTATCAGGTACTTAACTTTTCCTGCAATTGTAGTGGTTTTACCACTACCTGCACCGGCTACCACAATATTGTTATCTTCATCGGTGATGATAGCTTTTCTCTGCTGCAAGTCAAGTGATTTTCCTTCGATGTTATCAAAGTAATTTTTGTATTTCTTCAGCTCGGATTCAATAAAACTATTATTTGCTTGCGCTATTAAAGATGTTAAATTCTCAATATTCGATTTAAAAAGTTTAGTT
This sequence comes from Draconibacterium aestuarii, assembly GCA_026671195.1. Classification (GTDB taxonomy): domain Bacteria; phylum Bacteroidota; class Bacteroidia; order Bacteroidales; family Prolixibacteraceae; genus Draconibacterium; species Draconibacterium aestuarii. The sequence continues at coordinate 10,285 of JAPOHD010000031.1, forward strand.
TGATGCTTGGTTTCCCCTTCAAAGGCTAATGTTTCTAACCCAGAAAATGGAATCTGAGAATAAAGTGATTTATAGGTTGAATAGTACGAGAAGGAATCAAAATTGCAGATGTATTTATCACTTGAAATGAGCTTTCTAAATTCAGAGTTAGCCAGTTTTATTCTGGAGAGAAATGAATTAAGCAGCACATTGTAGTTTTCACGTTCAATTCTTGCCTCCAGCTCACATTTTTTCTTTTTTTTATACCGCACATACAGAACTACGAATAGAACAAACACTAGTGCTGCTGCCGCTATAATTGTGTTGAATTGATTCATTTTTTAAGGTATTACAAAAACCATAAGTTGGTTTTACCAAAATCGGGGATGTCGTTGTTTTTGAAGTAGGGGAACATTTTTGCGACCAATTCTGGGTACTTGACTGTTACCGGCATATTTTGCTGTTTTACTGATTTCCAATACATACGGCTAAATTGGTAAACCTGGTCTATCATTTCTTTTATGGTACTTTTATCTTTCAACAACTCCGGCTTGGTACATTGAAAGCTTAACTTTATTGGAAAGTGATAGCTTTCAACTTTTGCATTTTCTGCATTAAAATAGCGTGTGTTGTTGAAAAGCAGGTATTTATTCGGAGCGAAATTTAAAATTGTGCCGCTGTAAGGAATCAATTCTTTGGAATTGGTATCGAAGGCAATGTAATCTTTGGAAGAGGTTTTATTAATGTTGATGATAAAAATTGGTATATCGTCGAAACCCAGTTGAAATAACGCATCCTTTATTGGCTTAATTTCTTCGTAGCTCATTTCTTTGTAAAAGTGAATGATTACGCGATTAAGGTTTTTCTTTTTCTTAATAAAGTCCTGAACATATACCTTAATTTTTGCGGCCAACAGGTAGGATTTACTTTTGGAAGCACAGTCAAATTCCTGAAATTCCCCATTATTGGAAAAGCTAAAAGCATTCCCAATATATTGGACACCAAATTCATTTGATTTAAAGGCACCAACGCCAACTACCAATTCATCTTTGGGTTCACTTTCCAGTTTCCAAGGAATACCGCCAACTTTTGCAAGTATGGCGGCTGCAATGTTGGCATAGTAATACGATTTGAATTTTTTGTCGTAAAGCAGTTCGCGATAAATTACCTGAGAAGTAATTTCATATTCAAGAAGCAATTCTTTTACCCGGTAATAAATCTTTTTCTTTTCGGTATCCGCTTCCAGTTTATTGTAGCGACTCAGGTAAACGGCGACATATTGAAATCTTTCAGTATCGATGTCAGTATCGTCTAAAAAATTATGGAGTGCTTCAATGGGCGAAATTTCATCTGAGTATTTGATTGAATGGTCCTTATCAAGGTCGAAGTTAATTCTAATGTAATCATAAAGAGAAGTACCGTAACGGTCGAGCATAGTTTTGCCATCCGACTTTTTGTACAATTTTTTCATGTACATGTATAGCTGATTGGCGTAATCCCCATCGTCTTTGTGATATATGACGATAAATTTTATGTTTGTATTTTTAGGGAGCTGAAACGGACCATATTCCTTTAGGTTTTGTTTTGGGGTGAAAACGTTTACCTTATTGTCTAATCCTAACTGAATGTAATTACTTTTCTTACGGGTGTACAAAACAGTCCCTTCCGGTGCTTCGATAAATTCAGTAGATACAAGTGGTGTTATGCTTTTAAATTCCTGATTGTCGAAATATTTGTAAATAAAATTGTTCAGTAATAAGAAGTGGTCAGTGTATTTGTTGGCGAAAGGGTTTGTTGATTCTGATAGCTTGAAATGTAGCTCCAGGTCCTTATTTACAACCGGGTAAACATCCTGCAAGTTATACCTGGCTTCTTCGGGCAAGTCGGCATCTTCTCCATTAAAAAGATAGAATTGATTGTTATAAATAACTCGAGTGTAAATATCGTGGTTGATGTCCCAAAGTTCGGTAATGGTTGAAGTCAGAATTTTGCTTTTCCCTTTGTAATACAATAGCAATTCCGGGTTCCTGGTAATTTTTGCTATTTGAACGCGGATGCTATAGACCCTGTAAGCATTAAACTGTTTTGTGGAAAAACTACTTTCGTGAATCCAGACTTCAATATCGTTAATGAAATTCGGATTGATTAAATCGACTTTGCCATTAAAATACTGACGAATCAGGTGGGAATAATAGTGTTTGGCAAAATTGGTGCTTCTGGTTAAATCAACTTCAACCTGGTAGTCTGCCTCATCGGAATATTCAAAATTAGTGTACAGCTTTTCAATTTCGGAATCCTCCGGTATTGCATCTTTAAGTTCAATAGGCGCTTTGTTTAGCGCCAATGAACGCGAATCCGGTTGTGGTTCAATAAAAAAAGAAAAATTTAGCAGCGTTTTTTCAGGCTCAAAGCTCAATACATTTAATTTTAAACATTGTTCCATGGCGTATTCAGTTATTGATTTTTATTTCATATTTCTATTCTTTTGTACATTCCGCTTTTAGTTAATCCAAACATTAATTGATTTCATTACATCATTGGTTTTATTTTTCTACGGCGCGGATACCCGAATAAATGTTTTGCTGATACAAGTTGTCGAATCCCCAAAGATGGCCTCGTATACCTATGCTTTTGATTTGGTAAGTATGTGTATGTGTGAGAGTTAATAGATAAAAGGTTAGATTTGGGGTAGACATAGTATTTAATTTTATATTGCTTGTTTCACTAAACTCATAATGTATTCTAAATTGTTGGTATCTGTAATTAATAACTCGTAATCACCATTGCCCCAATGTCCGGTTTCAGACACGTCGCGGGTGATTTTCTTGGGGTCGTCAAGATTACCTTTTTTCAGGTTAATCCACATTTTCAGTCCTTTTCGCTGGATAGTGATGTCTGCGATGTTGCTGTTCTTTTTGAAGGCTATATAATCTTTACGGGCTTGTATTTCAATATTATCTGCAAGATTCAAAATGGCATCTTTGAAAGCTTCATATAGCTCAGTTATTTCTTCAGACTTGTTAGTCAGGTGGTCGTCTTCAGAATAAACTTTGATTTCCCTGGTAACATTCTTAATAGCTTCATCCTTCTCTGTCAGTGGTTGAATGCTGGTTGCAGACGAAGATTTTTTGATTGGATTAATTGAAATTATTCCACCTTCGTATTGTTTAACTTCGTATAACTCGATGGCTATGTCTTTAAAGTTGGTCGCCAGTTTCTGATTTTCTGTAAAACTCGTAGAAACAAATATGACACGGGTTTGAGACCAATCAACGTCTTTACGCTGCAAATTACCTTTGCAGGATTCATTGTACTCAACAATAAAATCGGCTTTATTTTCCAACATTAGATTGAGGTAGGAAAATCCCTGGTCAACTACACTATTATTTTTTGACCGTTTGTATTCAATAATAATAAATGCTTTACTCTGTGGGTCGAATGCTAAGGTATCTATCCGTTTGTTTTTGATAGTAAACTCGGATTTTACCAAATTTAACTCTGTTATTATTTTTAAATTGGCTTCAAACAGGGTCTGAATTTCCTTTTCAAGATTGAACGGTTTTTCTTTTATATAGGATAAATTTCCTTTTAGATTTGAATAAATTGGCATAGTAATTCGGTTTTATTAATAACTCCAATCCGCATGACTCACAGGCAGACTATTTAATTCTTCTTTTAGTTGTTTCCAATTAGGAAGGTAATAATCCATTATCGCTTTAAACCTATCATTATGATGTCTTTCTTGTAAATGAACCATCTCATGTACTAAAATGTATTCCAAACAATGAATCGGTTTTTTTGCCAATTCAAGGTTTATCCAAATTCTCTTTTCCTCAATATTGCACGAACCCCATTTGGTCTTCATTTGCTTTACTCCACAATAATCAACTTTCACATCTATTTTTTTCTCCCAGTATTGAATCATATCTGGGAGCATTTTCTTTAATTCAGTGCGATACCACTCGTTTATAACCGACTTTTTATAATCAAGACTCGAATCTGGTTTAACATATAAGTCCAAATAAGTTTTTCCTTTTAGGTCAACACGGCCAGCACCAACTGTATCTTTTATGCGAAGTAAATATCTCTTCCCCAGAAAATAGTGACTTTCACGTTCTTTGTATTCTCTTGGAGAAATGCGTTCCTGATTTGAAAATTTTCGCTGATTTCTCTTTATCCAACCTAATTTTGAAATGGCAAATAATCGAATAGCATCTTCGTTTACATTTAATGGAGCAGCAATACGAACACGACCGGTTGGAGGATAAACTGCCAAATGCATATTTTTAATATCCTTTCGTACAACATCAACCGTAATATCGCTAATCGTAATTTGATTCATTAGTAGTCTCTTTGGTTTTTTACTAAATCAAATATTCTGGTTAATTCTTCTTGGTTCGAAATTCCGTATTTATTCAATACTTCTTCGATTGCGAACCTTACTTCTTTTTGTTTGAACTTGTTGTCTCTCCAAGAATCTTTTTTAGTTGACATGATTTTTGAATCAAGTTCATTAGCTAACTTCTCATTTTTACCCAGGTTGTCAAATAATGCTCTTTTTGCATTTGAATTTATCGTGGCTGGATACGATGAAGATGAACTTGGTTTTTTTATCTTTTGGGTCAACTCGACAATTTCATCTAAATATTTCTCGTATTCTTCTGTTTTTTCTTTTCTAAGTTTAATGAGTTCATCCAAAAGAATGCTCATTTTCTCATAGTACATTGGATTGGTTGGACTTTCTTCGATAATCACTTTTCGTAGGTTATTTTCAATGGTTTCTGACATTGAATCTTTATTCTTACGAATATTTGGTGGAAGATTATCAAGCGCATCTTTCCCTTTTTCAACAATTAATTCAACTAAGCTTAAATCATCAAAACTGGAAAGTATCCGACTTTCTTCAGCTCCAATGTAAGAATCAATTAAATGGCGCATTGCTGGTTCATACTGTTTTAAGTCAATGTAATCACCACTTGCAATTTGTATTTCTTTTCTAAGATTTTCGTAGTATTTAATCTCAATTTTAATCTTTTCAATATCTGAAAGACTGTAACCAGCTTCCACCATTTCATCAGCAATATTGGCATATGCGCGTATTACAGAAATCACAGACTTGTACAAGGCTACTCTTCTTGGTTCTGTATCTTTAAGTTCGTCGGAGTTTTCAGGGTTGCCAACAAAATAATGTTGAAATTGGACTTGTCCTTTTGGTGGCTCAACAGGTTCTATCAAAGCGCGCATTGTTTCCAATGCATCGTCCAGTCGTTCTTTACCTTTTTTCAATCGGTTTTCCAGTAATCCAGCAACATCTTCCTTTTCGTAATTATCAAATGCTCCAGAAGTATAATCGTGAATTGACTTATCTAAGCTTTTAAAAAGGTCTTTATAATCAATTATATAACCATAATCCTTATCATCACTATCTAAACGGTTTACCCGGCAAATGGCTTGGAATAAACCGTGGTCCTTCATGTTTTTATCGATGTAAAGATACGTTGCCGAAGGTGCATCAAAACCAGTAAGCAGTTTATCCACCACAATCAACAATTTCATTTGGGCAGGCTCTTCAACAAATTTCTTTTTTGCTTCAATCTCAAAAGTTTCAACATCTTTACCATTCAACATTTTTTGGTAAATCTCATATTTGATGAGTTTTTCAGTTAAACCTTCTCCTGTTTCTTCTCCTTTAATATCAGCGTGTGAAGGAGCGAATGAGGTTATTATGGCTGAGTTTTTTAATCCAGCACTTTGGAATAATTCATAATAACGACAAGCATTATAAACACTTTCGGAGACAAGCATTGCATTTCCGCGACCATTTTGCAAACGTTCTTTAGTTTCCATATCGAGCATTACATCAGCAACAATTTTTTCCAGTCGAGATTTTGAGCTAAATACTTTTTTGAGTGTGCCCCATTTTTGTTTTAACTCGGTTTTTGCAAATTCGGTAAGACCTTTGGTTTTAGCATCAAACCATTGGTCTATTTTATCCATGCTTGCAATTTTCTGTTCAATATCTCTTGCTTCATAGCGAAGGTCAAGAACTACTTTATCCGAAACTGCTTCGTCAAATTTGTAAGTATGAATGTATTTACCAAAAACCTCTAAACTGGTTTGTTTATCCTTTTTTAGAAGGGGAGTACCTGTAAAACCTATAAAAACAGAATTAGGCAATATGCTTGTCATGGCTTCATGAAGCTTACCGCTTTGAGTACGGTGGCATTCATCCACAAATACATAGATGTCTCCTTTTGCTTTAAAGTTTGTTGGTAAACTGGCTTTAAGGTCGATTATGTAGTTGGCTACATCATTTTCGTCTACTTCTTCTTTACCTCCAAATTTGTGTACTAAAGAACAAAGTAACCAAGGAGAGTTTGAATTGAGTTTATCAATTAAATCTTTTCCGCTTGTGGTTCTATAAATTTGTTCATCAACGCCTTTGTAAACCTTTTCAATTTGCTCATCGAGTTCGGTTCGGTCGGTAATAACTAAAACTCGTGCATTTTCAACATTTTCCCGAATCCATTTTGTAAGCCAAACCATAGTTAACGATTTTCCGCTACCTTGGGTGTGCCAAATAATACCGCCTTCTCTTTTGCGCACATGTTCTTGTGCAGCTCTGATACCAAAATATTGATTCGGTCGTGGAAGTTTTTTTATACCCCTGTCAAACACAATATAATCATGCAACATTTCAATGAAACGCTTTTTATTAAGCATTTCAACAATGTTTTTATCCAAACGGTGTTCAACGGTTGAAGCTAAATCTCGTATCGGTTTTGTGAGTTGTAATAAAAACTTATCCTTTTCATTGAGTTCTTCGCTGACTTCTTTCCATTTCAAGTAATACTTTTCCTTTGTTTCAATTGCTCCGTATGCTAATCCTTCATTATCGCTGCCAGCCATTACAAATTGCATGGTAGAAAAGAAAGGTTTGATAAAAAGGTGTTTTTGGTTATCGAGATTTTGACGAATACCTTCAGATATTGAAACCGTACTGCGTTTTAGTTCAATTACACCCAACGCAATACCATTGACATAAAGCACAATGTCAGGTCGTTTGTTGTGAACCCCCTTTACAGTAACTTCTTCAGCAATGGCAAAGTCATTATTGAGTGGATTTTTCCAATCGATAAGCCAAACCGTTTTTTTGTTTTTGCCAACTTCTGGTTGAACATTTACTCCATACCGGAGCAAGGTGTAAACTTCTTTGTTTACATCGTACAAGCTTTTACTCTGGTCAGAGGCAACTTTGTTAAGTTCGTAGAGTGCAGTATTTATAATATTATCGCTGTATTTCTTTTTCAGAAACTGGGTTAAAATTTCTTCTTCGATGTTGCTGTTATCTTCTCTTTCCTCCCAATTGCCTAAATAACGATAGCCTAACTTAGTATGGAATAATTCAACAACTCTATCTTGTGTTACTCTTTCAAGTTGCCCCACTTTAGAAGTTGAGGAACCCTGTATCCTATTAATAATGTTTTTCTTTATTTCTGTAGCTAACAGTTTGTCCGGTGGTTGAACAATTAGTCCAGGAGCTGGCAATATATTTTCGTCAATTGAACCTGAATAGTTTTGAGCTTCAATTTCTGATTTGTGGTTTAATGTTCCGACAAGAAAATGAGAAATATTTGACTGAAAGACTGTCCGCAAATCAATGTCACCATTGAGGAAAGATGCTGTTTGTTCAACATCAACTTTTAATCCAATGTATTCTTCATTGTCCTCATCCAATAGCACAAAAAGAAAGTTGTATTGCTTACTATCTTCACAAATAAGAAGCGTTGGAATGTCATAATAATATAACTGTTTGACTACTTTTAGTTTCATGCTTCTACTTTTTGAATGGTTACTGAACTAATATCGAAGGAATGTGAACGCCACCACGAATAGTGACCTTCAGAAAAGGTTTGTTTTAGCATTCCATCGTTTTCCTGTAATACAACTTTGCCAATGAGTCTTTCTTTCTTTTTGCCCGCTGGTGTCTTAATAAAAGCGTTTAACAAACCTTCTACCGAATCAAAAGTAGATACTGCTCTTGCAATGCACTCATCAGGATATGTTTTGGTCGGATTCTTTTTGCGGTGCGAAACAAAACAATCTGAAGTTGCAGGTTCTTTTTTAACAATGCGAAATAGTTGGTTTTCCTGTGGTTGAAAAGCATCCTCATGTGGACATGTACAACCATCAATTACTAAATCTTCAAAATATGTATTGTCTTGTTTGCTCATAATTACTTTAACCGCTTTTTACCTGTTAACAAATCTTGCATTATTCCATTTTTAAGTGCTTTAACTTTTGTGAGTTTTTTCTCTAAGTGTTCAATTTCAGAATCCATATCAAATAATATTTTGGCAATTGATTCTTGTTCATCTATCGTTTTAGGTACTTTAAATTTAAAGGTGACAAAATCTTTTTGGTATAAGTGATTTATTGTTGAACCTGCACTTAATTGAGAAAGGAATCTTAAAAACACATCTGACAATAAAATAAAGTAGAAGAATTCAGGATTAAATGAATCTTCAATTGGCCTTATTACAAATACACCACTATTTAATGTGGCAGGTTTAGGCACATTTTTAATTAATGCGACTTTTCCAATAGTACCATCCTTAGTAACTAAAACATCATGTTCTTTTACTTGAATATTTTTATCTTGTTTATATCGTTCATATTCGACAAAATGGCAATTATCCCAATCAATATAACCATTATGAAATTCGGTGCCTGTAATAAGGTAATAATCCCCAGTATCTTTATATTCTGCAGTTGTTAAGCCTTGCCAACCTATCCTTGCTTTTAGAATTGCTGATTTTCCTAACTCTTTTTCAATCCAATCAGGTTTTGGGGTAAGCAGTTCTTGTACAGCACCTTTCTTTATATTTCGTTTTTTGATAAGTAGTTTTTCTAATTCAAGAATTAGAGAATTACAATCAAAAATTGCAGATGAAATATTTTCTTGCTCATCTTTGGTTGAGGGTAAAGCAACAGGACAATCTAAAATCTCTTGGCGTTTTATATTAGTTTGACCCGTACCACTATCAAAAGCCAAATAATACTTGTTTCTATTAAGTTTATAGAATAGATATTTGTTGTCGGTATCTTCATTTGCAGTTATACCACCAATACGCTGATTTAGAGTGTATCTATCATCTGCCTCAATTAGATAGCATTTTGCTAAAGCTTTTCCTTTGGGAATATCACTCATCACAATTGTAATATCACCTTTCTTTAACGGGAAAATATTACGTTTTGAAAATTTCTTAACTCGCCCTTCGGTTGAAATGAATTTTGAGTTAACGACTATGTAATCGCCGTGTTCATCAATAAACTGTTCATGGGCCTTCCCATTTTCAAAATGCGCTATTTCATGCAAAGGTTTCACAACCCAATCATTGGGAATTATTCCTGCATCTGTTTGCTGAAAACCCTCTGCTATTTTCTTTTCTTCTACCATGAGTAATTCATTCGTTTGAGGTGGTTTTCAACTTTTGCGGTCAAATCTGCAACATCGTTTGTAAGCTTTGGCATTGGTGTTTCGTAACGTTCAGCCAATTCTTTTATGCGTTCCGTTAATCGGTGGCTAATGGCATCCATTTCGGTTTTGATTTTATTTTCCATTGTTGCCATCCATTTTTTATCCACCACAATTGTCTTTATTTCTTCGATTGAAAGTTTCGGATATTGCTTAATGATTTTGATTTCAAGTTCAGCCAATGCTTTTTTGATGTCTGCTTTTAGTTTGGACTCTTTAGTCATTAGTTTTTTGTATTTGGCAAGCATATTCCATTCTTCAGCATTTTCAGCATCTTTTCTACCAAGCTCTTTAATTCTTGCGTCTAAATTTTTCTTGGAGATTTTTAGCTTATCGTCCATTGCTTCAGTCAGCAACCCATCTTCTCCGCCATTTTCTTCGCGCAATTCATCCATTTCTGCAACCGTAGCTTCTAAATCGGTTTGTAGTGAGTCAATTGCCGCTTGTTCAGTTGGGAAGTATTCCTGAATAATTAAAGATGTTGGAATCAAGCGACCTTCCAAACCTTCAATTCCAGCTACTTGTTTTTCAACTTCTTTTCCAGCCTTTTTTGATTTCTTAATAATGCGAGTAACTATATTCCCAGCTTTCCAACCATCAGCAGAAAGTTCATATAAATCATCTTGCATTATGTTTGCCCAATAATCCATTAAGTGTTGGTAAACAGCGTACTTATCAACCAGGTCTTTCCCATGATAGGTGTTAAGAATATCTTCCGAAATTTCTTTTATCACTTCTTTTGGATGGCAAGCTTCTTCTAATGCTTTTAAATACGTTGTGTTTTTTGCTTTCCATTTTGAGAAAACTTTCTCCATTGTGTCGGAATACTTCAAAAACTCCGGGTGATTAAAAATAGAAGGTTTGATTTCATCTTTGGCAACATTCAAGTCCCAGTAATTGGCCCTTGAATTTGCTTTAAATAAATTGGTTTTTAATGTTGGGTAAACTTTCCAGTAATTATTCAAAGCTTCAATATCTCTGTTTGGAATGCCACCTAGCAAATGAGCTTCAATATCCTGTATATCTTCTTCCTCTTGGCTATCTATATAGCGAGGAATATTCAGATTGTAATCATTCTTTAGGTTTGATATTTCAGATATAGGAACTACTCTGCTGTATTTTGGTATTTCCAGTTGCTTGTTAAAAACATCAACTATTTTGTGAATGTCCTGCGAACGAAGCCGGTTTTTATTACCATCTTTCATAAAGTCTTTCCCTGCATCAATCATAAAAATGCCTTTCCGATGCGCAGCATTTTCTTTATCTAAAACTAAGATACAAGCTGCAATTCCAGTTCCATAAAACAAGTTTGCAGGTAAACCTATTATCCCTTTTATGTAGCCTCTCTTTACTATGTTTTTTCGGATTTCTGCTTCTGCATTTCCTCTAAATAGCACACCAAGGGGCAAAATTACAGCTCCTTTTCCATTGCTCTTTAAAGATTTGATAATGTGGAGCAAATAAGCATAATCACCATTTTTCTTTGGTGGATTTTCATAACCTTCAAATCGTTTATAAATGTCATTTGTAGCGTCCAAACCGTTCATCCAAGTTTTGTCGGAAAATTTTGGATTAGCAACGACATAGTTGAATGTTTTGAGTTCACCAGTAGTATCATCAGTAAACAATGGATTAGAAAGCGTATTTCCTTGCCGAATATCGGCAGAAGGGTTGCTGTGCAACCACATATTCATTACTGATAATGCTCTTGTAGCTTCATCTTTTTCCTGACCGTATATTGAAATTCCGTGCGGCGCTTCGTCGGCAGCTTTAAGTAAAAGTGAGCCAGAACCACAAGTCGGGTCATAAATCGTATCAGCTTGGCTTTGCGATTTATTAATACCAAGTACTTGAGCTAATATTCTTGAAACTTCGGAAGGTGTGTAGAATTGCCCTTTACTTTTGCCACTTTCCGTAGCGAAGTGGCGCATTAGAAATTCATACGCATCTCCTAAAATATCATCATCGGTTGCTCTGTTTCCACTAAAATCAAGTTCTTCATTTTCGAAAATCTCAATTAAATTACTTAAAGTGTCAACTTTTTCTTTTCCTTTCCCAAGGTGCTCATCTTTGTTGAAGTCAGCTTTATCAATAATGCCAGCTAAATCATTTGCTTTGGCTAAGGCTCCAATAATTTTATTGATTTTATCTCCAATGTCAGGTTGTCCTTTGAGCTTTACCATATCTTTAAAGCTGGCACCTTCAGGAATGTCAACCAACTTGTCGCCTTTGTCTGACACATATTTCATAAACAATAATACCAATACATAATCTTTGTACTGGCTTGCATCCATACTGCCTCTTAATTCATCACAGCTTTTCCAAAGCGAGCTGTATAATTCTGATTTTTTTATTGCCATCTTTTTATTTACAAATTCTGTTCAACAACCTTAATTGCTTCTTTTGCTACTTCTTCATCTTTAACTAATTCGTATACTTGTCCAGCAAGCCAGAGCATTAGTAACTCCTTTTCTTCAACCTGAAAGAGTTTTGCCAGTTTAATGACTTGCTCTCGTTTTGCCTTACGTTCGCCCCTTTCAATTTTACTGTACATGGGCGTGTCAATTTCCAGTTCAGCAGCCAATTGACGTTGGAGCAAAGCCTTCTCTTCCCGTAATTCTTTTATTCGTTTTCCTAAATACATAATTATAGGGTTATGGACTTGTCAGATTTTGGCTAATTTAATAAAGAAAAGCTAAACATAAACAAGAAAAAACAGGATAATTATCAACATCGGAGAGGGGAAGTGTAGGAAACGTAGGAAATGGGAGAGTTAAAAGTATACAGTCGCAGTTTGTAAGGGGCAAATAAAAACCTGTCAGGTCGAAAGAACGTTGACAGGTTTCCTATAAATCCGCTGTTTCCTATTTCCCATTTGGCGGTTTTGTGTAGTTGTTGTGCTCGTGTTCAAGCAAGCCATTGTCTTTGAATTGACCGATGTATTTTTCTGCGGTCTTTTCTTTAATATCCAAATCCTGAGCAACTGATAAGTAGCCTTGCCGGTTGAAATTATCCGGTAGGGCGTTGTAGAATTTCAGTTTAACGCCTTTTAAATCGTTGTTGGGCAGATTTTGGAAAACTGCGATAGCATGTTTTTCCAAAGTAAACGCAATTTGTATGGCCGTTTGAAAATCGGTTTCAGAGCAAATTAGCGGATTGGAATAGTCCCCGTCTTCGAGTATACGAAGGGTGCGAAGCACCATCGCAATACGAAAAGTAATCAACCCCAAACGTCGGCTATTGGCGTTAAAATCGTTCCCCAAAAGCATTCTGTTTCGCTTGTAAAGCGTGTTGAATTGTTGCGTGAATATTTCGCCTTGTTCTGCAGTAAAACGAAATTCCATTGGTGAAGGTTGGTCAATGAGGGTTTGGTACAACTCATAGGTTTGTTCTCCCTTTGCTTCAAAAAACTCTGTGTAGTTTAATTTTCGATGGGAAACAAAGGGGTTTTTGAAGTCGCTGTAATCCTCAAAAGCATAGTAGAGAAATCGGCTGAATAAGCCGTTTTCGACATCAGGCATCATATTGTGGACTTGCTTCGGTGTACCAGAAAGAACGATTGCCAGGTGCGGGTCTTCCACTTCAATGTGTTCGTTGTCTTTACGACGAAACATATTGGTGCTTTCGTGGTGGAATGCTTTTCGCAATACATCGCTAAAGTTTCCCCAATCCTGTTTTAGCGTTCCTGCCAAGGTGTCGGCTTCGGTCTCGAAGATGATGCCTTTAAAATCGTTATCGGATAATGCCTGGATAAATGCAGATGCACTGCTGTTGGCCGGAATGTAAAACATCTTCCGCTTTGGTTCTCTGGGGCGTTCAATTCCCTGTCGTTGGTTTTTATTCAGGTTGTTGTAGTTCTCCATTTCCTGTTCGTAGGCTTCTTTCTCCCGGATAGATTGTTCTACCATTGTTTTATGGATTCTTAAACCAAAGAATTTAGCCCATTTGAGTTTTCCTTTACCGGAGCCTGCCGGAGCAGTGACAAATGAATAAAGGTGAGCTGAATGTGGCTCGTCGAAGTAAATGCCTTCAATATTGGGTAGGCTTCCGCTTATTACAGCAATTGCACCAATCAAGAATACATCTTTTTCAATGGCATCGGCAAACATTTCGCAGCTATCCCGAAGGATTTCGGGAAGCTGTGAATAGACCTCGGTTGGGATTTTTGGTGTATTGAAGATGGTTTCTGAATCAATTTCAGACTTTGTTTCAATATTACCCCTTCGTTTGTCGGAGCCGGACACCTCCCCTGAAACAGGGGAGGAATTGGAGCCAGTGGTTATAAGGCTTATTCCGGCTTGTTGAGCCAGGTGGAAAAAGCTTTTAATGGTTACACCGTGGCCGGAAGATTTCAGGCAGTTGTCATACTGCTTATCGCAATTGCTTTGCGAATAGCCCGGATAATAACGGCTGACACGGTGAAAGTAATCGCGGCCAGCTTCACCAAACTCATCAGCAAAGGCAAAACCAATATCCCGCCAATCTGAGTAACTGGCGGTAATATCGGTATGAGCGGATTCGAGGCGTTGAATGATGGTTTCAACATCATTTAAACTATCGTTGTCAGAAATACCCCTCCGTCCGGTAAAACCGGCCACCTCCCTTGAAACAGGGGAGGAATTTGAGCTACTTTCAGCTGTTGGTTCGGTATGTAACCATTGATTTATTTCGAATTTCTTTTTCATGGTTACAGAATTATTACGGTTAACATTGAAAATTTGAACATCATCATTGAGTAATAGAGCAGAAATGGAACGACTACCCACCATAAGGGATGAATTACAGATGTAGCTTTTTGAAGCATCAATTTTAAAAGTGCGAGAAATTTATTTTGTTTCATCTTTTTAAATTTTAGCAGTTAAATATTTCGGATTGATATATGCCTCCGGGTCGTGAGGCAGGAAACATGCACGGGAGACATCTTTTCCCGATTTGTCCACTTCCAATTGGTAAACTTCCCTGATATAATTGGCGATAGCCTGAAAGAAGTTTTGGTGCGTGGCTTCGGTTATATCGATGGGTATAATCCATTTTAAACCGTCGCCGGAAGGAGAGACAAATAGCATTTCCGTTTCAAAATATTCGTCCTGCAGCAACTGTTTTTTCAGTTGTTGTAAGTCTGAGATATGGTCAAAATCGATGGTCAGCAACCCGGAATGACTAACTAGAGCTTTGTCGTTCCTTTTGGAAAAAGTGCCGGAAAATGTGGCATAATCAAATTTTAATGCCTTGAATTTTCGTGCCGCATCTTTCGTCTGGATAGCTCGCAATTGGTCAGTTATAGAGCTATATTCTTCCGATTTAATCAAGTTGTAGGCTTCAACCAAACTTAGGGTTTCCTTAGGGTGAATGTTGCTTACAGGAGCATTGAAGTAGCTGAATTTTGGAATGTGAACCACTGGTTTAACATTTTCGTTTTTTGCCGAATTTGGCAAAGCACGATTACTATAAAAGTGGTGTTGTTCGCCAATGCGAAGATTCATTTCTTCGTTTAGCTTAGCTAATAGTTCGCTGCCAGATAGCTTGTAATGCAGTTCAGCGAAGTCGAAAGGAGTACCCGAGAAATCGGGTAGCTCCAAATCGCTGTAATTAAACACCCAGTTCTGGTTGATAAGCTTTAGTGTTTGCTTATTATCATTAAATGGGTTCTTCGCTGGTTTGCATTCCTTCCCGGAAAGCTGAACGACTACTTCGTCCGGGTAATATTCCTGCAGGATATTTGCATAAATGTTTAACCCGTAATGAGTCAGGTCTAAAATATCCTTCTCCTTAATCATGGCTTTCATTTTTTAGGTTTCCGGAATAATTGCTTTCCAGGAGCTTTTCGAGGTCGGCAATTTTATAGTAGAACTTTCCATTGATTCGTGAATAGGGTAGTGTACCGGCATCCCGCAAGGACTGAAGCGTTCGTTTGCTGATTTTAAGGGCAAACATAACTTCCTGCCCTTCAATCCAGTTTTGTTTAAACTGCTCTGTTCTTGTTTGCTTTAGTACCAGAAGCTGGGCCTTGATTTCTTTGATAGCGCTGGAGAGTTCCAGTAGCAATTGCATAATTTCCGTCATAGCCTAACCCTCCCTTTTTTCACCAGATAGTCGGCTGCTTGCTGGTCGATTTCTTCCTGTGAAGTTTGCCTGTTGGATAACAGCCAACTATCTAATTCCCTGCGGCTGAAATATAACTTCTTACCGTTAGGCTTGTATGAGGGAACTGCCCCAGTACTGGTCATTTTATAGAGGTGCGAATGCGATACCTCTAAATAGATGGCTGCTTCATTAAAGTTTAGAACTTCTTTTTTGAGCATATTCTGCTCTTGCAGCATCTTTTCAATGCTGTTTAATTTTGTCAAAATAATCTCGTCCATGATATTACGGATTTGAATAAAACATGGACTTCTGCGCAAAAGTCATCATTGATTTTCAATGACAAGCGCAAGGTAGGGGGAATGCGAATGGTGTTTAAGAATGGTATTCCAATACCACTTTAATGTGCAGTAGGATAGGGTATTATGAAAATGAGTGGTATTTACTAACGGTGCAAACCGGTATTATCCGCACCAAATACCATATTAGGATATTTTAATGATATGCTCTAACCAAGGCAATTTTGTTTTTGCAAAGTCAATTTGTTCTTCGGTAAGTCTTCGAAATTGCTGATTGGTATCGGTTGAATACCGTTCATCAATGTATTTGCGAATGTCAGTGTCTGTGAATTTTTTATGGGTTCCGATAATATTTCTTCTGAAATAACCATTTTGAATTAGTTCGTGAATTACTGCTGCTAATAGCGTATGATTACTTGTTTTCCTGTTTGGAATGAAATGAGAACTAATATCGATAATGTCATATTCATACAATCGTTTCTCAATTTCGCCAAATAATTGCGGTTTGTAGATTATATTATCGTAGGTTGCCATTGAGGAACCATGAGGTTTGATGTCACCGTAAATTGGTTCAAATAAAATTTCTTTTTTAGGTGGAGGAAGTTCCGCAGGCAGATTCACTTTTGGTGCTTCTTTGATAAAAGAAGGATTAGGAACTGCCTCGTTAAAATACCTGAGATAAATTTCTTCCTCGGTTAAAGAGTCATCATCAACATATTTTTTGAAAGTTTCCTGAATGTCGAGGAAAAGCTGAATAAGCTGGACTTTCAAATATTGATATACATAGGTTTCTTCACTTAGGTTAGCTTCTTTCAACCGGTGATTGCCTTTCGGGTTAATGTTGCTGATTGGATAGTTTAATCGCTCAATTTCGGTGTTAACCTGGCTGAGTTTATCAGCTAATATGTCGCTTAAAGTTGATTTTATCCAAAGCGTTTTAACATCATCGCCGATAGCATTTTCAATCTTATCCGTGATGTGATTGAAATAGCGTATAGCTTCGTTAACTATTAGCTTACGGTAATATTTTGCTTTATCTGTGTGAGGCGAGAAAAAATCAACTTCAAAGTTAGGTTGGTGACTGAAGTATTCTTCCTTAATTTCTTTTATTAATTCCCTGAATTTGATTGGTGGAATAGTCCTGTTTCTAAAAGGTCTTAGTTTGCCGAAAAGTATATCGTTGTATAGCTTGAGTTTGTTATCCATTGGTTATAATTTGATTCGGTTAGCGGCTTCTATTTTCTTTTCATCGATAATTTTTGCATACACTTCGGTAGTTTTCAAACTCTTGTGTCCTAGTAGTTTTGATACTGTATAAATATCAGTTCCTAAAGTTAGTTGAAGTGTTGCATAGGTGTGCCGGGCGCAATGAAAAGTGATGTGTTTTTCAACTTTTGCACGTATCATCCACTCCCGGATTTTAGCGTTGTTGTAGTCACTATAGGTTAAATCCTTGAATACTTTTTCGTTGCCTTCTTTTCGTTCACCCATATATTTTAAGGCATCTTCTGCAATTGGCAAGGTTTCCTGTCCTTTGGTTTTCTTTTGCTTGAACCGGATGTAATTGCCGTTTTCTTTCGAGTATTGTATTTCACCCCAGGTGAGTTTTTCAATATCGGAAAAACGAAGCCCTGTGAGAGCGCTAAAGATGAATGCGTTTTTTAATACTTCGATTTCGCAATATGCCGTTGCAGCACTTTTCAACTCTTCCAAGGTGAGAAATTCCCTTTTGGTTTCTGCTTCTTTTATTCCATCTACATCTTCAGCAGGATTTCGAAGAATAATTCCGTCTTTTGCAGCTTCTTTTAAGGCAGCTTTAACTTTATTAAAATAGGAAACGCATGAATTATTGGAAAGCGCACGGCCTTGTTTGGTTTTGGCCTCATGTACGAAATAATATTTCAAATCTTCCAACCATTCGCGGTCAATGTCAGCGAAGCGGACATTTGACTTTTCCCAATTTTTCATGTGTTTTAATGCGCTTAGCCAGTTGCCATAATTGCCATCTGAATCACGGCGTTTCTCGGCCAGCAATTCAAAGTAGGTGAGGAATAAGGAATTTATTTTTTCCGTGTCTTGAAATCCATAGATTCCGTTCTGCAGTTCCAATTGTCTCTTTGACCGAATGCTTTCTCCCAGTTGCAAAGTCTTTTTATTGAAACTTCTTTCTTCTGGTGTGCGGGGCTTGTCGATGAGGTAGAGCCTTAAATATTCCAGTTTGCGCTTGCCTTTGTCGTAATAGTCTAGGTACAAGCTAACTTTCCCGTTTTTGGTTCGTTGGCGAAGAGTTACTTTCATGATGCAAAAAGTTTATCTATTTCAGAGCGTTTAATAATGGTGCGCTTACCTAACCTGGTAGCTTGGATAGTTCCGTTTTTCATAAGCCGGTAGAATGTGCGTTCACTCAATCCCAGTAGGGTATGAGCTTCTTTAATAGAGAGGAAGTCTTTTTGCTTAATGGCTTCGATGTTCAGCTCCGAGAGGGAAAGTAGTTTTTGTTGGTTCGTTTCATTGATGGCTTTGCCAATCTTATTTTGTTTCTCGCGGAGCTTATAGGCCCGTGATGCACAAGTATGTCCGCAGAACCGTGTAACGGTAGTTTTTGCGGTAAATTCTTTGCCGCAAAGCTCGCATATCTTCTGGATTTCAATTGTGCTACTCATGCCTATTTCTGTCATTAAGTGACTACAGCTGTCATCAACTGTCAGGCGCTGCCATCATTTCGCCAACCTTGTTGCTGGGCAACAAATTTGGCTTTCTGGGCAACAACTGCACAACAAAAATAAACAAAAAAGAATAAATGGGCAACAAAAATAGGAAAATAAAAGCTTGTAAAGTACAGTAAATGAGATATAGTAACAAATAAAAGAAAAGTATTTACTTTCCGATACAGAAACTGGCAAAAATATGCCCAAGTACTTCATCTGTTGATATTTCGCCGGTAATTTCACCTAGATAATGTAAACATTCGCGAATATCTTGGGCAAGAAAGTCACCGCTTATTTGCATGTCCAATCCGTTTAAAACACGTAAAATTGCTTCGTGGGCATTTTTTAGAATTTCGTAATGACGGGCATTGGTAACAATTATATCCTGCTGGCTGGCCGCATCGAAATTTACAGAATGAATCATAAAATCAATTAATTTATCCAAGTTTTCTTTTTGTTTGGCAGCTATAAAAACCATTTTTTCATTGTCGGTCAATTCCAGAACCTCCAGCAGTTGTATTGTTTTACCAAGCCCCGAGTCAATTTTATTAGCAACAATAATCAAAGTTTGATTTTCCGAAACTCTTTCCCGAATCTTGCGAATTCTCTGTTCAATAATCGGGTAGGGATTTTCGGTGTCGACAACAAGTAATACAACGGTAGCCAGTTCTAGTTTGCTATAGCTGCGTTCAATCCCTAAATTCTCAATATGGTCATCAGTATCCCTGATTCCGGCAGTATCGAAAAAGCGGAAAGCTGTGCCATGGATATTCACTACATCTTCAATTACGTCGCGTGTGGTTCCGTGAATATCGGAAACAATAGCTTTGTCTTCGTTCAGCAGCGCATTTAACAGGGTTGATTTTCCAACATTGGTTTCACCAACAATTGCTATCGGAATTCCTTTTTTAATGGCATTTCCCAGCTGAAACGAATCTTTCAATTTTCGAAGTAAAAGCTCAATTCTTTCTGTTAGATTTCGAAGTTCCTTTCGGTCGGCAAATTCCACTTCTTCTTCAGCAAAATCGAGTTCCAGCTCAACCATGGCCGTAAAATGAAGTAGTTGGTCGCGTAGTGCACCAATTTCTTTTGAAAAACCGCCACGCATCTGGTTTATGGCTAATTTGTGTGCCGCAGCGTTCGACGATGAAATAACATCGGCAACGGCCTCGGCCTGTGATAAATCCATTTTGCCATTTAAAAACGCACGTTGGGTAAATTCGCCGGGCATTGCAAGTCTGGCACCATTTTCAATCAAAACCTCCAAAATTTTTTGCTGTATGTAAGTTGATCCGTGACAAGCAATTTCCACACTGTTTTCGCCGGTAAACGAATGAGGTGCTTTAAATAAACTTATAACCACTTCATCAATTACATCGTTGTTTTGGATTATTTGTCCGAAATGAATGGTGTTGGCTTTTTGAACAGCCAGTGTTTTTCCTTGTTTCGGGCTTTTAAATATTTTATCGGCAATAGTTATCGCTTCACTTCCCGATAAACGTATAACGGCAATTGCTCCAATTCCGGGTGAGGTTGAAATGGCACATATTGTAGATTGATCGAGCATATTTTACTGCATTTTATTCTTTAGATGTTGAAATTTGCTTTTTGTAATTAACGTTATTCTGAATTTGTTTTTTACAGATTAAAAGTGTTCTGTTTTTAATTTTTTAAAGTATAATACAGGAAATTCTTTAATTTTTAGTTTATTTTTTTCCATCCAAACCGTTTGCAAACGCTCTGCCATAAAAGCACATAGACGTTTTTGGTATTTATCCGATAAATCAATAGTGGCCTTTTTTTCTAAGTCGAATAAAATTGCAAACAGCCATTCCATGTACTTGTCGAATAAAGGCCAGGGCATTATAAACATGTTAAACGAGTACATTTCTGAGCTGCTAAAAACAGAATCAAAAGCTTCAGTATAACTGGGTGATTTTTCTTGAATTATACTTCTAACCAATTCAATATCTGTTCTATTGTGTCTCTTTGAATATTGTTCGTAAACCGAATATTTGAACTTCTTTTTAACAGGTAAAATAACATCATATTCTTTCATGATGTGTTCAATATCGTTTGCTTCCAATATGTTTTGTTGCCATTTTTTAGGATCATTCACATATAACAACCCATGTCGTTTCTTTTTTAATCCAATAAAATATAGCAGCACATTTTGTTGTGTTCGCAGAAACGAGATTGGGCTCGACATAAAATATCTTCGGTAGTGCGCCGTTCCTACATAATCGTGTTTTTGGTTTTTCCAGATCCAATACCACCCTGTTAATTCACTGTAAACTTCATTTTTTTCTGAAATAGAATCACCACTGGCATCATCAATCATCGATAAGTTCAATTTACTGTTCGATTTGCCAACATGTAATCCAGTATAAATTCCTTCATTCGGAATCATTTTTCCTTCGCGGTGAAATGCGATATATATCTTACAATCTAACATACTACAAAACTAATTCTATTCTCTTAACTTCTATACTTTCAAAAATATTGAATATTATTTCTCTACGATTTAAAACTAAATTTTAAGATTCAAATGTCAGTAATCTGTTAAATCTGACTATGTTTGTGCCCGAAAAGTAGGAAAATAGTTTTGTATGTCGAAAGTATATTGTTCTGTATATAATGGATTGGGAAATCAACTTTTTGGCTACGCATTGGGAATGCACATCTCAAAGAATTACAACAAAACACTTTATATCGATCTTACAAAGCTAAATTTTATCAATTCCCTTTCAACAATTGGATTTAAAAAGGATACAAAAAGGAAATACGAACTACATAAGCTGGGCTTTGTGCATCCTGTTAAGAATGTCCATCACTCAGGATTTTCTAAAGTTCTCAAGAATATTATAGGTGAAAAATATCTGTACGCTGATTTCAGAAAATCGCATTTAGCACTGAATCAGGTAAGTAAAACACAGCATATACATTCCATAGGCTGGGGCGATTTTAATATTGTAAAAGAAATTATCCCTGAACTAAGAGAGCAATTATCGCCTAATTTTGAATATACTCCACAAATTGAAGAGGCCCGAAAAATTATACTGGAATCAAATTCAGTTGCGATTCATGTCCGACGTAGTGATTACCTCGATTCAAAAATTGGTAAACGCTTTGGCGGAATCTGTACCGATAGCTATTATACAAATGCAATTAATGCGATAAAGGGAAAAGTTGAAAATCCAAATTTTATTATTTTTTCGGACGACATTGAATACGTTAAAAATAATATGGATATAGAAAATAGTTACATTGTTGATGGGAATGCAGGTTATGTCGACTTGTATCTGATGAGTTTGTGCAAACATTTTATTTTGGCCAACAGTACTTTTAGTTTTTGGGCAGCTATATTAAATAAACTTAAAACCAAAGTCGTGTGTGTGCCCGAATACTGGTACAACAAACCGTTAGAAAATGAATGTTATATTCCTGAAGAGTGGATGAAAATTCCCATAGAATAAGTGTAATCATAGTGATTTAATTTGATACCAGTTTGGATATTGCCAATTTATAGTTACATTATTGCCTGTTCAGTAGCTTGACTTCTCTGTTTAAATATAAATTTTAAACGATACATAGTTCTGTTTTTGAAAATATTCGTTTTAGGCAGAATATTTAAATGTGAAGCGGAGTAGGATTTGTTGTTGGATAGCCATTTTGCTAATATTCAGGAATATGGGAATTTTATTAAAAAAGGCTGCAGAGTTTATACGGAATTCAAACTTTACAATTGCATTTACGGGAGCGGGTATATCGGTAGAAAGTGGTATTCCTCCTTTTCGTGGTGAACTCGGTTTGTGGAATAAATACAATCCGGAAATATTGGATTTAGGATATTACTTGAATCATTCAGAAGATTGCTGGGTATACATACGCGAAATATTTTACGATTTTTTTGCCAATGCCCATCCAAACAAGGCACATTTGGTTTTAGCCGAAATGGAACAGAAAGGTTTGCTTAAATCTGTTATTACGCAAAACATCGATAATCTACATTTTGAAGCAG
Source organism: Draconibacterium aestuarii (assembly GCA_026671195.1). Classification (GTDB taxonomy): domain Bacteria; phylum Bacteroidota; class Bacteroidia; order Bacteroidales; family Prolixibacteraceae; genus Draconibacterium; species Draconibacterium aestuarii. The sequence continues at coordinate 32,911 of JAPOHD010000031.1, forward strand.
GTAACAAGGTAGTTCACGAGTTTCACGGTAATTCGAAAAAACTGAAGTGTTTGACATGTGGGAAAGTATATGACGCAAACAAAATTGATTTTGAAAATTTGCCTCCACGATGCGAAGCCGACGATAAAATATTAAAACCAGATTTTATATTTTTTGGAGAAGGAATTCCGCCAAAGGCTTATTCTAATTCGTTTTCAGATGCCGAAAAAGCGGATGTATGCCTAATAATCGGATCAACAGGTGAGGTAACTCCCGCCTCGTATGTTCCGCGTGCAGCAAAAGAGGCCGGTGCCACAATTATCGAAATTAATCCCGAAGAATCCTCGTTTACCTCCTCTGTCACCGATATTCATTTAAAAGGAAAAGCATCGGAAATAATGACAGAATTAGCGCAAGAATTATTTTGAACTTTTCAACCAAATGTTTGAAGTTTAAGTAAGAAAATACAAATATGAGTTGAATTAAGGAAGTTTATAAAAACTAGATTTCATTAAATCTTAAGAAGATTTATATTTGCGCATCTGAAAAAGGAAACTCTAAAAATTTATAATATGAGCTTATTAGAAGGAAAAACGGCAATTATTACCGGAGCATCGCGCGGTATTGGTAAAGCCATTGCTTTAAAGTTTGCACAGGAAGGTTGTAATGTTGCATTTACCGACCTCTTTGAAGACGAAAATATGAAAGCGACTGAAGCAGAACTAAAAGAGCTTGGTGTTCAGGCGAAAGGTTATGCTTCCGATGCCAGTAATTTTGCTGATACAGACCGTGTTGTTAATGAGATTGTAAAAGATTTTGGGCGAATTGATGCGCTGGTAAACAATGCTGGTATTACAAAAGATACTTTGTTAATGCGAATGACTGAAGACCAGTGGGATGCTGTTATTAATGTTAATCTGAAATCGGTTTTTAATTTCACAAAAGCAGCGCAGCGCACCATGTTAAAACAACGCAGTGGTTCAATTATCAACCTGAGCTCAGTTGTGGGGGTTAGCGGAAATGCCGGACAAGCCAACTACTCGGCATCGAAAGCCGGTATTATTGGTTTTACAAAATCGATAGCCCGCGAACTGGGTTCTCGCGGAATTCGGTCGAATGCTATTGCTCCGGGTTTTATCATTACCGAAATGACCGGTAAAATTCCGGAAGATGCAAGAAAAGCATGGGAAGCTTCCATTCCATTAAAACGAGGAGGTACTCCTGAAGAAGTGGCTGGTGTTGCAACTTTCCTGGCTTCTGATTTATCGTCGTACGTTAGCGGACAGGTTATTACTGTTTGCGGTGCAATGAATACTTAAAAAAGAAAAAGTATAAAGGATAAATGATAAATTAGCAGTCTGAATTTCAGACTGCTTTTTTTATGCATTACAGAGGACTTTTTATTGGACTAACTACAATTGATATACAATATTTTGTTACTGAATTCCCCGAATCTAACAGGAAAATAAAAACCAATCCGCCCGATATTTTGGTTGGAGGGCCAGCAACAAATGCTGCTGTGGCTTTTGCTTATCTAAATAATGGAGCGCATGTGTTAACCGCAGTCGGAAACAATTCCTTCACTTCTTTTGTTGAGGAAGATCTCAAATCAAATCATATTGATTTTACAGATATTATTGAAGGTCAAAACGAGAATCCAGTTGTAGCTTCTGTAATAACTTCTGCGAATGGCGACCGAAATATTTTTACGTACAATCCATCAGAAATTTATTCTGAAATAAATATTGAACAACTTTTTGCGCGTATAAAACCACAAATTTTGTTGCTTGATGGATTTTATCCTGAGTTTGGTTTGAGCTGTGCAAAACTGGCCAGGGCAAGTGGAATTCCTGTGGTAATTGATTGTGGAAGCTGGAAAATGCAGTACAATGAATTATTGAAATATACCGATGTTGCCATTTGCTCAGCAGATTTTTTCCCTTTGGAATGCAAAACGCATCCTGATGTTTTTAATTATTTGGAAGCCAAAGGCGTGAAGAAAATTGCGATTTCGCGTGGAGAACAAAATATTTTGTTTCAGGAGAAGGGAAACAGGGGAGAAGTAACCGTTGAAAATACTTCGGTGGTTGATACTTTAGGGGCCGGAGATTTTTTACATGGCGCTTTTTGTTATTATTTTGTAAAAAACAATTATTTTGTAGATGCCTTAACAAAAGCAGCTCATACCGCTTCTTTTTCATGTCGGTTTAAAGGTACGCGGGAATGGCTGAAAAAATAAAAACTCGTTATTTCTGAAAAATAATCCGTAAATTGTTTCAAAAGATGGATAATAAGGTTTAGTATGTTAAATAAATCAATAGCTTACCGATTAAGTATTTATATATCGTTTGCCGTAATAAGTGTATTTATTGTTTTTATTGGTATTTACTTTTTATTTAATCAACGATTGATTGAAGACAATGTTGAAAATAAAGCAATTAGCTTAAGTGCTGAAATAGCTGGTGAAGTAAATCAGTATGTGGCTTCGGTAAGAGAAATCTCTTCAAATATTTCAGAGCAGATTATTTATTATAGTAAACAAAGTGAGGCAGAGCATTTTATAAGTAGTTTAGTTAAAAAATATCCGTTTCTTAATGCAGTATATATTAACATTGATTCCACAGTAACGGATATAATTTATCATCATTATTATTGTAGTATGATGAATGATTCTGTTGTGTTTAATGAATCAAATGAGTGGTTTGACACTTGTTTGAGCGGGGAAGAATCAATCCATTCATTAGCAGCAGGTAAAGTTCCCGGTTGGTCAGAACCTTATAGGTGTGAAAGAAACAATAATGTGGTTGTGGCTATGTACTATCCGATTGAAATGGAGGATGAAACAAACGGGAATAGACAGGTTGGTGAGGTATACTGTGAGTTGTCGTTACTCGAATTAAATAAATCAGTAAACAATATTAAAGTTGGTGAACATGGTTTTGCTTTTTTAATATCAAAAGGAGGTGTTTATATAACTCACCCTATAGAGGATTGGATACTTAATAAGAATATTTTTAATTTGTCGAAGTCTGTTTTTGATGTAGGTAATTTTGACGTGTCCAGCGTGCAGAACGAAGGTAAATCAGGGACTCTGGTCGCTTATCCTGAATTGTTTGATTACAAAAAAAGTTGGGTGTATTACACCCCGGTAACTGATAATGGATGGATATTAATTTTTGCACTGCCTTTCAAAGAATTGTATGAACCCTTATATCTACCGATTTTACAAATGCTATTTTTTTCCGTGCTTGGTATCTTAATTATTTATTTATTAGTTACTTATATCACTGATAAACTAATTCAACCTTTGAGTTCCGTTACACAACAATTAAAAATGTTTAGCCGAATTACAGGCAATTTGGAAGATGATTCGGATAACGAAATTATCCAGGTTTGGGGAAGCCTTAATTCAATGCGAAAATGGTACGAAAAATATAAAGTTACTAGTAGTCAGGAAGCCCAAAAAAGAGTAATCAGAGAACGGGATTTACTGCAGGCTTCTGAAATTCAGCAAAGTTTTATTAAAACCGAATTTCCAGCTTTTCCTAACCGGAATGATATTGACTTGTATGCGGCTTATAAGCCGGCGAAAGGTGTTAGTGGAGATTTGTACGACTATTTTTTTGTGGACGACAAGAATTTGGTTTTTACAATTGGCGATGTTTCGGGAAAAGGAATACCCGCTGCCTTTTTTATGAGTGTAGCCCAAACAATTATTAAAAACAATGCGAACAAAAAAACTGCCCGGTTAATAGTAGAAGGGGCCAATACTGAGCTCTACACAAATAATCAGCACCAGTTTTTTCTTACATTGTTTTTAGGTGTATTAAATGTCGAAACCGGTAAACTTAATTATTGCAACGCTGCACATACCACATCATATATTTTAAAAGAAAATGGTAAATTAATTGATCTGGCCAACTCGCATGGCTTGCCGCTTGGTTTGTATCCCGATAAAAAATACAATGAAGCTGCGGTGCAGTTAGAGAAAGGCGACTCGGTAATCGTTTATACCGATGGAATAACAGAACTCCAGGATAAGAATAAACTTCAATATGGGAATCAACGTCTGGAACAGAACCTTACTAGTTTAGCGGGACTCACCCCTGAAGAAATGGTTAAAAGAATCGAAAAGAGTTTAAATCAGTTTATTGGAGAAACAAATCAATCGGACGATATAAGTATATTAATTCTTAAGTATACTCCTTAAATAATTTCCATTTTGCTTCTGTAACTTTCTGAAAATTACTTTAAATATCTGTTTGTTAACACTATATGTAAAATATAATGTTTTTTAGCTTGTATATTGGAATATTAATATACCTTTGGAGCGTTAATTTTTAGATTCTTATTGAGATTTAGCATTTCGAACGTCTGGTAATTAGCAAGTTGGTCTTTATTTATTGATTTTTAGTTTAAACCGGACAGTTCATCTTTCTAGTGTTTTTCCCGCTGTTATTTCAATCGTTATTTAAGTTTCTTATTTGCTGTATTAAAGTAACTCCTGGAAGTAATCCATTTTGAAATGGTTTACTGTTGGTTCTCAATAGTTAAAGCAAAATTTTAATTTATTTTAAATAATAACAAATGAACATTTACATTGGTAACTTACCTTTTAATTTAGGTGAGGAAGATTTAAGAGAAATCTTCGAAGAGTACGGCGAAGTAACATCAACTAAAATTATTTCTGACAAATTTTCTGGAAGAAGTAAAGGTTTTGGATTCGTTGAAATGGATAGTGATGATGATGCAAACAAAGCTATCCAAGAATTGAACAACGCTGAAGTAGGCGGAAGAAACATTAAAGTTAACGAGTCTAAACCTCGCGAAAATAACGAACGTCGTGGTGGCGGTGGTGGTGATCGTCGCGGTGGATTCCAACGCAGAGACCGTTACTAGAAATGAAAGGTACCGTAAAATGGTACGATGCCGTTAAAGGATTTGGATTTATCCAGTCTGCTGACAACAAAGATTTTTTTGTGCATCGTTCTGGCGTGAAAGATAGTGTTTTTGCACTTGAAGCGGGTCAAGAGGTTGAATTCGAAACTCAGGACAGCGACCGTGGACCGGTAGCCATTAATGTTGAAGTAATTTAGCATACCATATTTTAAAGGGGATTCATACAATGAATCCCCTTTTTTATTTGTCATTACTGAGTAATTTCGAATTCAATTAATGCTGTTGAATATACATGAGTGAAGTAGTTTATTTAAATGGTGAATTTTCACCAAAAGAAGAGGCAAAAATATCGCCAAACGATAGGGGTTTTGTTTTTGCTGATGGAGTGTACGAAGTAGCCAAATACTATAATGGAAAGGCTTTTCGTTATCAGGATCATTTAGAACGTTTAGTCAGAAGTTTAGGCGAGCTTGAAATTGAATACTCTGAAACGGATAAATTGGAAGCGATTTTTCATGAACTGCTCGCTAAAAATAAAGTGTTGAACACGCATGCCGGAATATATTTGCAAATTACCCGGGGGGTAGAAAAAAGAGTTCATCATTTCCCGACAGGAATTAGACCAACAGTTTACGCGTTTGCATTCGAGTTGCCTTCTTCCATCGAAAAACTTCAGAATGGTATAAAGGTTATCACTCACGACGATATTCGTTGGCAACGTTGCGATATTAAATCGGTTTCATTGCTCCCTAATACAATGCTTTATAATAAGGCTTTTGAAAGTGGGGCGGGAGAGTGTATCCTTGTGCGCGACGGGTTGGTTACTGAAGCCACTCATTCAAGTGTATTGGCGGTGAAAAACAATGTTGTAGTTACCCGTCCGCTTTCGAATTTAATTTTGCCAGGGATTACACGAAAAGTGGTTCTCGAAATTTGTGCCTCAAATAATATTCCTGTTGAAGAACGTATGTTTTCGAAAGAGGAATTGTATGAAATGGACGAAGTATTTATTTCAGGAACGGGAAGTGAAGTAACGCCTGTTATTCAGGTCGACGACAAAATAATTGGCACTAAAAAACCGGGCGAAATTACCCGGTTAATTCAAAAAAAGTTTTTCGAACTGGTGCAATAATTCTCCAGTATAATCACAATTCCAGTTTTAACTTATCGAGTTCGTTTTTAATAAATTCGAGTTCTTCGCCTGACAGCTTCATTTCTGCTGCTTTTAGGTTTTCAAGCACCTGCTTTTCGTTTCGTGCACCCGCAAGTACGCATGTTATTCCGGGTTGCTCAAGTGTCCATTTTAAAACCAACTGGGCAATTGTGGCATTTTTATCGTTAGCAATTGGTTGTATTTTAGTCAGAAAATTGTTGATTCTCCGAAGGTTCGGTTCTTGGAAAAATGGTGTTGCCGGACGATGATCTCCTTCACTAAATTTATAATCTGAGGTTATTTTTCCTGTTAAAACGCCCCGTTGCATCGGACTGTAGGCAATTATTGCTTTGTTATTTGTTATGCAGTACGGAACAAGTTCATCCTCAATTCCTCGATTTACCATACTGTACGGAACCTGGTTCGACGCGAGTTGGAGAAAATTTTCGGCCTCAGCCATTTCTTTTGCGGAATAATTACTTACTCCGCCAGCCCTAATTTTACCTTGCGATTTTAAAATATCAAGGGCTTCCATGGTTTCTTCAAGAGGCGTAGAGTTGTCGGGCCAGTGTTGCTGAAACAAATCGATGTAGTCGGTTCCAAGTCTGCGCAAACAGTTTTCGCATTCTTTTATTACACTTTCTTTGCTGCCCAGGCGATATAAGGATACTTCATTTCCTTGATTATCGTATGTTTTTTCGTAGTGAATGTATCCCGATTTTTTATCCCAAACCAAGCCAAATTTTGTAAGTATTTCAACCTTGTTTCGTTTGCCTTTTATTGCTTTTGCTACAAATTCTTCGCTTTGCCCAAAACCATAAACAGGTGCTGTATCAACGGTTGTCATGCCGTTTGCAATGGCAGTTTGGATGGCTTTTACTGATTCATTTTCTTCGGCACCTCCCCAAAACCATCCCCCAATAGCCCAGGCTCCAAAAGTAATTGGAGTAATGTTTACATCTGATGACGGAAGTTGTACTTTTTCCATGTTGTATGTTTTTAATTTGTATTCTTACTGAAATTTTAGAAAAATGTTCAGCTAATTGAACTCCAGTCAAAACCAGTATCTTTTGTCGAAAGCAGATTTTTAAGCAGGAGTTGATTTTCTTGTTTTTGTAAGATTGGATCATCATCCAGAATATCGCTGGCTACATTTCTTGCAAGTTGCAGGATTTCACCATCCTTGCCCAAATTAGCAATTTTAAGGTCGAATCCAATCCCACTTTGTTGGGTTCCTTCCAAATCGCCAGGTCCCCGAAGTTTCATGTCAACTTCTGCAATTTCGAATCCATCGTTGGTGCGCACCATCGTTTCCAAACGCTTACGACTTTCAGTACTTATTTTATACGAAGACATTAAAATGCAGTATGATTGTTCTGCCCCTCGCCCAACTCTGCCACGTAACTGATGTAGTTGTGATAGCCCAAAACGCTCGGCACTTTCTATTACCATTACCGCTGCATTTGGAACATCTACACCTACTTCTATTACCGTTGTTGCTACCATTATTTGTGTTTCACCGCGTTTAAATGCTTGCATCGCATTTTCTTTTATAACGGGTTTCATTTTCCCATGAACCATGCTTATTTTTGCCTCTGGGAACGCCTCTGAAATATGTCGGAAGCCTTCTTCCAGATTCTTAAAATCCATTTTTTCCGATTCAGAAATTAAAGGATAAACAATATACACCTGCGTACCTTTGGCAATTTGTTGCTTTAAAAAGTTGTAGAGTTGTTTTCTTCGGTTTTCGAAAAAATGCATAGTCTGAATTGGTTTCCTTCCGGGAGGCAACTCATCAATTACCGATACATCTAAATCGCCATAAACAGTCATGGCCAGCGTTCGAGGAATTGGAGTGGCCGTCATTACTAAAATGTGTGGAGGAATTAAATCGTTTTTCTTCCATAGTTTGGCACGTTGAGCAACTCCAAATCGGTGTTGCTCGTCGACAATTACCAATCCCAGTGTTTTGAAAACCACAGTATTTTCAATTAATGCATGTGTCCCGATTATTATCTGCATTTCGCCCGATTGCAAAGCGGCGTGTATTGCTTTGCGTTCTTTTGCTTTTGTTGAACCGGTTAATAAACCTACGGTTACACTCATTCCTTCCAAAAACTTCGAAATAGACTGATAATGCTGCTGAGCCAAAATTTCGGTTGGAGCCATTAAACAGCTTTGAAACTCGTTGTCCATGGCCAAAAGCATAGTCATCAGAGCTACCAATGTTTTTCCACTACCCACGTCGCCTTGCAACAGGCGATTCATTTGCGAATTTCTGTTTACATCGCGTCGAATTTCTTTTATCACTTTTTTCTGTGCACCGGTTAGTTCAAACGGCAAATATTTATCGTAAAAAGTAGTAAAGTTGTACCCCACTTTTTCAAAATGAAATCCCTGGAATTTTTTATCGCGATTGTGTTTTAGGGCAAGTATCTTAAGTTGAATAAAAAAAAGTTCCTCAAATTTCAGGCGGAAAGTAGCATTTTTTAAGTCTTTTGTATTTTCAGGTTTGTGAATAGTAAAAAGTGCCCGCTCCAACGACATTAATTTTAACTTCGATGTTAGCTGATCAGGAAGGGTTTCCCTTATTTTTCCTTTAGCCAGGCTGATAAGGGTAAGTTGAAATTTGTTTATCGTTTTTGAATTCAGATATTTCTTTTTCATATTTTCAGAGGTAATGTAATACCCCTGGAAGAGTCCCGATGGTTGCAACTGTTTCTCCTCTTCTGATTCCATCTCTGGATGAACCACGCTTATTTTTCCGCCAAACAACGAAGGTTTACCAAATACAATATAGGTCTTAAATCTCTTTAGATTTTCTATTTGCCATTTTATAGCCCTGAACCATACCAGTTCAATACTCCCTGTATCGTCATAAAACCGCGCGCTTAGTCGCTGTTTGGCACCTGAGCCAATGGTTTCCATCGATTTTATTACACCTTTCACTTGAATAAATGGCATTTCTGTATGGATTTCAGAAATTTTATAAAATTTGGTACGGTCGATGTACTTATAAGGATAATAATAAATCAGGTCGTTAAAGGTTCTAATCTTCAACTCCTTATTTAAAATTTCCGCACGTTTGGGCCCAACGCCGGGTAAAAATTTTATTTCCTGGTCAAGAAAATCTGGCATGTAGCAAATATACTTATTCACTATTTTATTCAAAATATCTATGAGCCGAAATAATCAATGAATTGTTTGGTTGTAGGTACGGTTTTTGTTAGTTAGCAAATCATAACTTATAATATTATATCTTAAAAAATAACAGAAAGTTCTTAAAACTAAATTGAAAGGAATATATTTATAAAAAAAATCCTTTTGCATATCATGTAATTATTGCACTAAGAAAACTACCTATTAAAAAATTAAGCCCATGAATAAAAAAATTATTGAGATAGAAAACATTGTAAAAAACTACAAGGTTGGTACACAAATTGTACGAGCATTGCGCTCGGTTTCACTCACTATTCATAAAGGAGAATATGTTGCTATTATGGGAGCTTCTGGTTCGGGAAAATCGACGCTGATGAATATAATTGGCTGCCTGGATACTCCAACAGCGGGTAAATATGTTTTAAATAGCAAAGATGTAAGTAGTTTGTCGGACGACAGACTGGCCGAAATTCGGAATTCCGAAATTGGTTTTGTGTTTCAGGTATTTAACTTATTACCACGAAATACAGCACTCGAAAATGTAATGCTCCCCTTGGTATATTCCGGAATAAAAAAGGCTGAACGGAAACGATTGGCAGAACAAACATTGGTTGATGTTGGGCTGGATGACCGTATGACTCACCGTCCGAATGAGCTGTCCGGAGGTCAGCGACAGCGTGTTGCAATTGCTCGTGCTTTGGTGAATAAACCCGCGTTATTACTTGCCGACGAGCCTACAGGAAACCTTGATTCGAAAATTTCGGAGGAGATAATGAAATTATTTGCTGAAATTCACAGAAAAGGAAATACGCTTGTCATGGTTACTCACGAAGCAGATATTGCCCTGCATGCCCATCGTATTATTCGATTAAAAGATGGCGAGGTTGAATCGGATGTAATCAATGAAAATCCAATTTACTAAAGCAGAACAATACAAGATAAACTGATTGTTGGTTTTCGATATAACTTATCCTGGTTACTTTGTTTATCGGGATATTTTTTTGATAGTTTTGGTGAAAATTTAATAAAAATGGGAAAAGAGTTTAAAGTTTATACAAAAACAGGCGATGATGGTACAACAGGACTTGTTGGAGGCAGCAGGGTGAAGAAATATGATCCCAGGTTAGAAGCTTACGGAACGGTTGACGAGTTAAATGCTTGTTTAGGTGTGGTACGATCGTATGAAATTCCTGAAGAAATTAAGTTGTTGCTCATTCAAATTCAAAATAAACTTTTTAACATTGGTTCACGTTTGGCTTCCGATGAAAAAGGACAGACTTACACAGCCAATTTGGTGATAAAAAATGAAGATATTGAGGTAATCGAAGTTGCAATTGATCAGTTTGAAGAAGGACTGCCTGAACTTCGTAATTTCATTTTACCAGGAGGCGAACTTTCAGTGGCTCAGTGCCATATGGCGCGAACCGTATGCCGGAGAGCAGAACGAAGAATTGTTGAATTTGCAGAGCAAACTCCTGTTCAAAAAGAAATTGTTAAGTACATTAATCGCTTGTCTGATTTTTTGTTTGTTTTAGCCCGAAAACTGGGGAATATAAACAGAGTTCATGAAACCGTTTGGGAACACTAATAATTTTTTTTTTTTGAAATATTTTTCATATCATTTTTTTATTATATTCGCGGCAATGAAAAATGGGTTTACCCACATAAAATTTGAAACATGTATTGGACTCTTGAATTAGCATCAAAATTAGAAGATGCACCATGGCCGGCTACTAAAGATGAATTAATTGACTTTGCAATTCGTTCGGGCGCTCCGTTGGAAGTTATTGAAAACTTGCAGGAAATTGAAGATGAAGGTGAGATGTACGAAAGTATTGAAGATATTTGGCCGGATTATCCGAGTAAGGATGATTTCTTTTTTAATGAAGACGAGTATTAGAAGAAGAAATATATAAACATCCGTTAAATAACGGATGTTTTTTATTTAATTTTAAAGACAGTTTCGGATAAGAGTTGTTATATTAAAGACTTAAGGTCTGCCATCCTTCTTTCAAGTAGTTAGTAAGAGGAATGCCCATTCCCTTTACATCAACACCTAATTTTTCCAGCTTTTTATCAATCCCGTACATTTTTGCACAATACAAACATGCCTCAGTTTTAACTCCTGCTTCCTGCATTTTCTTGATATAGTCCTGAATCATTTTGTTTTCCGATGCCAGTTTAGATGATGGTCCCCATATAATCAGAACAACTTCATCAAACCATCCTTGTTTTTTTGCATTATAGGTATACATAAAAGCCATTTTTTCAGCTACTTCAGGATCATCGCTGGTCCATAGCACTACAAGTTTGTTCGAATTATCTTCCATATTTATTTCGTTTTGTGCGAATAGTTCTGAAATTAAGAAAATCGCAAATAAGAATAAAATCGTTTTTTTCATTAGTAAGTATTTTAAATGTTAAAAGTGTTCCACCATTCTTTTTTATTGTTATCAAATCAAATTTTTCATATTCCTTTTGTTTTAAATCTGCTCTAAATGCCTTGTTCTGCATAAAAAGTTTGCTGTTTAATTTGTCTTGCGAGAAAGAATTTTCTGAAGAAAATTCTTTCCTGTCAAATTCTGTATAGTTTAATTCGCAAGCCGAAAGTTTACAGTTGCCTTCATCGCTCACAAAAAACAGTGGAAGTCCGTGAGTTCGAAAAATAACCGGGCGTGCTTCATAAATTGTACATTTGTGTTCATTCAGAAAAATACAATCTTCGTCAGTAGCATTTTTATTTATATTCGGTCTTGCAGCCATGTTTTTTAGCTGATTTAAAATAGCATGAAAGTCTACCGAAAACATACTGTAATCCATGCAGCATAAATCACGGCCTGCTTCGCATTTCATATGATTTGAATGTTTCTTATCCAATTAATCCAAAAGCGTATCAATTTCATTGCGAAGATATAAATAGTAAAAGAAGTGGCTATTCATGATTCATCCTGTTAATTTTTAATCAAAATACGTTAAAATTCTTGTTATATGCCAATGTAAATCACTATTTTTGACAGACCAGAACAGAACAGTAATTAAATTAAAGATACCAATGAGAAAAACCATTTTAAACCTATTTCTATTGCTTTTTTCAGCAACGACCTTTGCACAAAACGAGAACTTTGAGTTTTTAAATCCGGATTTGCCATTTGGTGAACGTGTTGACATTTTAGTGTCGCAAATGACCGTTCAAGAAAAAATTGATCAATTGATTTATACCTCGAAAGCCGTTGACCGTTTGCAAATTCCGGAATATAACTGGTGGAACGAATGCCTGCACGGTGTGGCCCGGGCAGGGTATGCCACTGTATTCCCGCAGTCGATAACCATTGCCGGTTCGTGGGACCAGGATTTGATGTACAGGGTTGCCACCGCTATATCGGACGAAGCCCGTGCAAAACACCACGAATTTATTCGAAAGGGGAAACGGGGAATATACCAGGGACTAACATTTTGGTCGCCAAATATTAATATTTTTCGCGATCCACGCTGGGGGCGGGGACACGAGACCTATGGTGAAGATCCTTATTTAACAGGGATTTTGGGAGCCGAATTTGTAAAAGGTTTACAAGGCGATGATCCCAAATATTTAAAAGTAGTAGCTACTGCAAAACATTATGCAGTTCATTCAGGACCAGAACCTTTACGACACGAGTTCAACGCCAAAGTAAGTGAGCTCGATTTAAGAGAAACTTATCTGCCGGCTTTCAGAACTCTGGTAAAAGATGCTGATGTGTATTCAGTAATGGGAGCTTATAACCAATTTCGTGATTTTCCTTGTTGCGCAAGTCCGGAGTTATTTTCCATTCTTCGTAATGATTGGGGATTTAAGGGTTATGTTGTTTCTGATTGCTGGGCTATTTCTGATTTTTACCAATATCAGGACTTTTCAGAAGGACCGGCCGAAGCAGCCGCTGCTGCTGTTCGGGTAGGTACCGATTTGAATTGTGGATCGGCATACGCTCATTTGCCCGAGGCCGTGAAAAAAGGTTTGCTAACTGAAGAGGAGTTGGATGTTGCCGTTAAACGTTTGATGATGGCCCGTTTTAAACTGGGAATGTTCGATTCGGAGAAGGATGTTGCTTATGCACAGATTCCATTTTCGGTAAATACTTCAGCCGAAAATGATAAGTTGGCGTTGGAAGCCGCTCGGAAAAGTATTGTTCTTCTTAAAAATGAGGATAACATTTTGCCATTGTCGAAAGACATTAAAAAACTAGCAGTAATCGGGCCTAATGCCGATAACTGGGAATCGCTGGTTGGAAACTATAACGGAATTGCAAAAAATCCGGTTACAGTTTACGAGGGCCTTAAAAACAAACTAAAAAACACCAAAGTTTTATATGCCGAAGGAAGTCACCTGGCAGAAGGAGTGAGTAACCTTTATGCTATCCCTTCAAAATATTTGATGACCGCCGACGGAAAGCAAGGTGTTGTTGGTGAATATTTCAACACTGCAAAACTGGAAGGCGAACCTGTGTTTACACGTATTGATAAAGACATAAATTTCTATTGGGAATCTGATGCGCCAGCACCTGAATTAAATGACGATGATTTTAGCGTGCGCTGGACCGGATACATTGTGCCGCCAGTTAGCGGAACTTATAATATTGGCTGTTGGGGAATGCCAACACTCGATATTTGGTTTGAAGGCGAGAAAATTTTAAGCCACAATTCTAAGCACCATGCTTTTTACCACGAAAAGGCCATTGATCTGGAAGTCGGGAAGAAATATAAATTTGTTTATGAATATAAAAACACACACGGCGATGGCGACGCTAAACTAATGTGGACAATGCCAAATACAAACATGCTGCAAGAGGCTGTAGAGGCAGTAAAACAAGCAGAGGCTGTAGTTTTGGTTCTAGGACTATCACAACGTTTGGAAGGCGAAGAAATGCCAATAAAAGTAGATGGTTTTGAAGGTGGCGACCGCACACATTTAAAATTGCCCGAAACACAGCGCGAACTAATGCGGACTATTGAGGCAATCGGAAAGCCAATTATTCTTGTATTGTTAAATGGAAGTGCACTGGCTGTGAATTGGGCCGATGAAAATCTGGAAGCTATTATTTCTGCCGGCTATCCCGGGCAAGAAGGAGGAAATGCGGTGGCCGACGTTTTGTTTGGCGATTACAACCCGGCCGGTCGTTTGCCAGTAACCTATTATAAGTCTGTTGAACAGCTACCTTCTTTCGAAGATTACAATATGGCGGGCAGAACCTACAAATATTTTGAAGGAGATCCACTGTATCCATTTGGATTTGGTTTGAGTTACACAAACTTTGAATACTCGAATTTGAAAGTTGCTAAAAAAGTAAAAATTGGAGAGAAGGTAAGTGTAAGTATAAACATCACAAACACTGGAGATAAGGATGGAGAAGAGGTCGTTCAGCTGTATATAAAAGATGAAGTCGCATCAACTCTGCGGCCAAAAATTCAACTGGAAGGATTTAAACGCATTTTTATTAAGGCGGGAGACTCAAAAACTGTAGAATTTGAATTAGAACCTCGCCAGTTTTCTATTATTGGAGCGGAAGATAAACGTGTGATTGAAAGTGGCAATTTTATTGTTTTTGTTGGTGGAGGCCAGCCTGGTGTTAAGGCAAGTAATGTGGTTTCAGCAAAAGTTGAATTAACAGGCGAAAATAAATATATCGATTAGAATTGATTTCAACCACTATTGTAAACCTGCTTTCAGAATAGAGAGCAGGTTTTTTTATACATTCTATTTATCTATAACAAACAAAAGTTTGATAGATAAAAAGTATATCGTTCTGAATGTATTTAATAGTAAGTGTTTCATATTGATATTCAATGTTTATTGTCAGAATCAAAAAGATAATTTTTGCACGATTTGATATTATGTTGTAAATTATAACAAAAACCAATCGCTGTTTAATTTTATAAACCATTTATTAGTATGAAAAAATATGTAATGTTGTTTTTGATGGCAATAGCTATCGTGATTGTATCGTGTGAAAAAATGGAGGAAATTTCGAATGTAAATCAAACCATAGAGTTTATTACACATACGGAGACTGTGATTCCCGGGCAGTATATTGTAGTTTTCGAATCGTCCGGATTAAAATCGGCATACAAAAATAAAGAAGATGCGAACCGTGCTGTTTTAGCCAAAGCGCAGACCATTGGAACTTCTGCAAAAGTTGATTTAAGTGAACCTAAAATGTTATACAGCTCAGCATTGGAAGGGATTGTAGTAAAAATAAGTGAAAATGAAGCCCAGACGTTGGAATTAACGGCGGGTGTTAAAGGCGTTTATCCCGATAAAATGGTAACCCTGAAAAAACCAGGCACTGATCCTGCTGATCCACCTGCAGAAACCATTCCGTACGGAATTACACGTGTTGGTGGAGGTACAACTTACACCGGTTCAGGCAAAGCCTGGATTATTGATACAGGTATCGATTTGGATCATCCTGACCTTGTTGTTGATCAAAGCAGTGGAGCAACTTTTATTGACAGAACAACTACACCTGAAGACGACAACGGACATGGAACTCATTGTGCCGGTATTGTTGCTGCCATAGATAACGAAATTGGAGTTGTTGGTGTTGCTGCCGGTGCAATTGTTATTCCGGTAAAAGTATTGGATAGAAAGGGATCAGGTGCATATTCTGTTATTATTGCCGGTGTCGATTATGTTGCAGCAAATGCAACAGATGGTGATGTGGCAAACATGAGTCTTGGCGGTGGTGTTTATGAGCCAATTGATGAAGCAGTTGTTGCATTGGCAAATGCAGGTATACTTGTGGCTTTAGCTGCAGGTAATGAAAGCGATGACGCAAATAATCATTCCCCGGCCAGGGCAAATGCTGCTAATATTTATACGGTTTCAGCAATGGATAGCAACGATAATTTTGCTTATTTTTCAAACTATGGTAATCCACCTATCGATTGTTGTGCTCCCGGAGTTTCAATTCTTTCAACATATAAGGGCGGAGCCTATGCAACTATGAGCGGCACTTCAATGGCTGCTCCGCATGTGTGTGGTTTATTATTGGCAACAGAAGGCGAATTGGCTACCAGTGGATACGTAAATGGTGATCCTGACGGAGAGCCAGATCCAATAGCTCATATGTAATTTAAACAATTTTAAAAACCCCGATTGGTTAGAACAACGAAGGCGCAGCTATTAACTGCGCCTTCTTAATTACCCTTCGTTTCCTTAATTATCTTCCAATTCTATATGAAAATTTAACAAGAAAAATATTGTTTGGATGTTCGCCAAAGAGGTCACCTATATCGTTGTTGAATTTAAATTTACCAATATTCTCAAAGCTGTTCCTATTCTGAGACCATACCAGATAAATAATTGATCCGGGTTGATATTCCCATCGCAAAACCAGGTTTGATAAAAATTCCTTTACATTAAAATCAGGTTTGTCAAAACTATAGTCATTTGTTCCGTCTTTGTTGTCGTCAATGTAGTAAATATCATTATTCGAATCAAAGCTAATTTGTTCCTTATTATACAAATTGAAACGATCGTTAATATTATCGGCTTTGCTATTTGTTATGTATTTAAAATCGGTGTAATCGCCAGTGGCAATAAAGGGCTGGCCCCAAAATTGAATGGTAAGGTCGGGAGTAATATTGTAATTTATACGAACCGACATATTTAATGTTTTTCGGTTAATAGTGCCCATAATATAGCGTTTGTCGTTGGCGTAATCTGTTTGAGTAACGTATTGAAGTTTGTCGTTACTAATTGAAAGTTCAGGTGAGATTTCAATAAGTAAAGATTGTAATGGACGATAACCTATTTCCAGCTCAACACTTTTATGGTTTTCAAAATCTTTTTCACTGCTCCACGACATACCTCCATCTATTCCAATCGTCAACTTTTTTTGATTATTTGAAAATAAACCGGTATAAAACCGTTTATTTCCCTGTTGTTTTAACATCGGGCCTCCACGTAAAGCGGAATGCGACAAGGACTCTCCGTTAAAATTGAAAGAGCCAAAAGCATTCCAGAAATTTTTGAATTGAGTGTGCCCGTTAAAATTTCCTCCGGCAACAATTAAATTTCCTCCAAAGTCGAAAGCTGTCCACTGGTTAATATTTACGTTGGCATTTCTGAAAATTGAAAAGGGTTCGTACCAACGATAGCCAGCCCAGAAAATCTGCATAGCTTCATCTACTTCCGGAGAAAATCCTATGTCATTAATTTCAAGCCCCGGCGATTTCCAGTTAAAAATTGCAGCAAACTTCAGTTTCCCATTCATTTTGCCAAATGTAAATTTCCCGCCATGTCCAATCAATGATGTACGGGTAGAATCGAGTGTAATATAATCAGCATCTGGTCGTTGGTAAGTACGCGAATAGGCAGTTTGCGTATTTAATATAGCCTCTTCAGTACCCTTTACGTGGCTCATGTAAAAGCCGGCATCAATCATCCAGGTTTTATTCTTCCATTTATGAACCAAATCAATTCCACCGGTGTACGCACTTTTGTGCAGATATTCAAGATGTTCGTCTTTTATATTGCGGTTTACAGCTGTAATTATACCTCCAACATAAGTGTTACCCTCGTTAAAATCTTTTTGAACCCGGCTTACAAAATAGTTGGTAAATGGCTCAACCGATTGCGTATAACCGTTGCCGATACTCTTTATTTCTGCATGTTCTTCGTTGGTTACGCTTTCCAATACACCAACCGACCAGCCATTGTTTGTTTTGCCGGTTACTTTTGCTGCTCCAATAATATTTGTAAAATCAGGAGCGTCAATATATTCCCCATCATTTAATTCGGGAGAATAATGTGGACGACGACCAATACGTCGCGAATAGAAAAGGTTGTTGGCTGCCATGTCACCATCGCCGAAAGACAAACCATATGAGAGGATATTTTTCCCCTCTATGAAAAAGGGACGCTTTTCTTCAAAGAAGGTTTCGTAGGTACTTAAATTTACCTGCGATGGATCGGCTTCAACTTGCCCAAAATCAGGATTGATGGTTAAATCCATGGTCAAGTAATTTGTTAAGCCGATTTTAGCATCCAAACCTGCATTTAGTCCGTTTGCTTTTCCTGATCTACGGAACGGATTTTCGGGTTCCTTTTCAAAACGTTCGGTACGCGCTACTACATAGGGAGTAATGTTCATCGAATTTTTAGGTTGAATGTTTATTATCCCATTCAAGGTTCCAAACTGGGATGTGAATCCTGACTGTTCGCGTTCCATGGCTTGCCACGACGAAAGTTCATCTTTTCGAAAAATGTAACGAAGCACCTGAAATCCCCACAATTGTTCTTCGCTCTCTTCAAAACGAAGTTGTGTTAACGGAATACGGATCTCGGCATTCCACCCATTTTTTGTTTTGCTGGTTTTGGCCCACCAAATCGGATCCCAGGTATTATCTTCGTTGTCACCATCATTTGAATTGATGTAATCGGATCGCACTCCGGCCGCCGAAACAATAAAACCAAACGATGTTCTTTTATCGAAATAGGAGTCGAAATAAACTCCTACTAAATCACCGTCAATGTCGTCACGCCTTGTCATTCGCATAGAAATGCTATCGGGTTTGTCAAATGCCCTGATTGCTACATAAATATTGTTGGCATCGTATAAGACTGCAAATTCTGTTTGAAAGGAAGGAGCGATTCCTTCAACAGGTTCGTGTTGAATAAAGTTAGTTTCCCAATTGGCTGTTTGCCACTCGGATTCATCAAAAATACCGTTAACCGTAATTTTTAAATCTGGATCTGTTGTAGCCGTATAGTTTCTTTTTTCCTGGGCATACATAATACCAACAACACATAGAAAGAGAATAAAAAAAACAGCGGTCTTCATAAAATGGTTTTAGAATAAGACTACGTTTTTTGGAATCTGTTACAACTGTGGTAATTTTTTCAGGAAAAAGTTATGATTTTTGAACTACTGACATATCTATTTTAATTGCTCCTAAATAGAAAAAGCAGGCAGCTATAGCCATAAAAACATGACTGAGCGATAGATAATTGAACCATTGATCCAGCGATATTTTATTCATAAAAAACAAAGCAGCAATTGCAGCAAAGGCAACTCCGATCAATAAAAATTTACTAGCTTCGTTTTTTGTTTTCAGATAAAGATAACCTTCAAGCGAAAGCACTACAAACATGAGCCCGTAACCTGAATGAAATTCAACAAAAAAGAAATTCAGCGAAAATATAGTAAGGGAAAGGAAGGTGAAAAATTCAAGCAAATTAACGACTTTGAAAGCTTTCACAATTCCTTCCGTAAGTTTTATTCGTGTATGCTCAATTGCTGCACGCTCCACAAACATAATTGAGATCATACTTGTAATCCAACCCGGCAGTTTCCAGTAAAACGAGAATTGGTACATAAATGCATGACCAATTATTCCACCCAATGCAGTGGCAATTCCCATTACCAAAAAATAGATTTTAAAATATAGAAAAACCTTTTCCTTTTTCCTGCTTTGGTGAATTTTGCAGGCAAACACAAAACACAAAACGGAAACCAACAGGTCGGTAAGTGTTACAATGGGTTCATCAATGCGTATGCCCGACAAATATATGGTGTTAACTTCTTCCATTCTGGACTTTTCACTAAGAAACAGATTTAAAACGATACTTAACAGTTCTAAAGAAAAAATCGACTTTTTGTTTAGTAGGAAATGATTAATTCCTACTTTTAGTAACCGTTTAACAAATGTCGTAATCACTATCTTAAAAACCAAATGATATGTTTAATCCGATTAGTTCATTTTTCTTATTTTTTGTTATACTAACTTCTTTTGTAAGCCAGGCTCAACAAACATTTCAGAAAACTTCCGCAACTAAACGTATTCAGTGGTATGAAGAATATGAGAAGCAAAAAGAGGCTTCGTTATTTAAAGATATTCCCTGGCAGTTTGTAGGGCCAACCAACATTAGCGGGCGAATGACTGATGTGGAGGTAGTTGCACCAAAGGGCAAAAATTATACGATTTATGTGGCCGGTGCTTCGGGAGGTATTTGGAAAACAGAAAATGAAGGTGTTACGTGGAACCCGGTTTTTGAACATGGCATGTCGACTGCCTTTGGAGACCTGGCACTTGATCCGCAAAATAAAAACACAATTTGGGCAGGAACCGGTGAAGCTAATATTTTCAGGAGCTCAAATGCCGGGGCAGGTATTTATGTGTCGAAAGATGCCGGCAAAAGTTGGGAACACAAAGGTTTAGTGAACACAAATACAATAGCACGTATTCTGGTGCATCCTAAAATTTCGGATGTTGTTTTTGTGGCAGCCGGAGGCAACGAATGGACCAATGATCCGGAACGAGGCGTATATAAAACAACAGATGGAGGAACAACATGGGAAAAGATTTTATATGTGGATGAAATGACCGGAGCCTATGATTTGGTGATGAATCCTGAAAATCCGGATGAAATTTATGCAACAACCTGGCAGCGAATCCGCAAACAATGGAACGATCCACGAACCGAACCGAACTATGCAGAAACAAGTATTTACAAAACCACTGATGGTGGAGAAAACTGGGAAAAAATAAACAATGGTTTGCCCGAATCACGGTTTAGGGGCAGAATTGGGATTGATCTTTGTAAAAGTCATCCAAATACAATCTATGCTTTTGTTGATAATTACGAAAAGCTGGACGAAGAGCATGAATTGAACGAAACGGAAGATGCCTACGGGCGACCAAGTAGTGGCAGAATTAAAGGAGCTACTGTTTATCGTTCGGATGATGCGGGTGAAAACTGGCGTCAGGTAAGCGAGCAAAACAAATATATGGAGTGTATGTCGGGAACTTATGGTTGGGTATTTGGTCAAATTCGCGTTGATCCGGTTAATCCTGACAAAATATATACACTGGGATTATTCCTGAACGTTTCGGATGACAGCGGCAAATCGTTTAAAACACTCGACGGCATGCACATGGATCATCACGGTTTATGGATTGACCCCGAAAACACCAATTACCTGGTTAATGTAAACGATGGCGGAGTAGCAATCTCATACGATGGAGAAAATTTTCGTACGTTTTATAATAACCTGCCCTTGGTTCAATTTTACAATGTTGGAATGGACATGGCCGAACCGTTTCATGTGTATGGTTCTATACAGGATCATTTTAGTTTTCGCGGAGTTGTTGATTTAAGTGGTGGACGTGATAATATTCGTGCGGTTGAATTCGGAAGTGCGCCCGGAGGCGAGGGGAGTAATCATGTTATCCACCCCGATGATCCAAACATTGTTTATTCTGCCGGATTTTACGGGACTATTTCGCGCACAGAAATGGACAAAAACAAAACGGAGAACATTATGCCGCCTGTTCCTGAAGGAGTAGACAAGCTTCGCGGGCAATGGCTGGCTCCATTTATTTTGTCGCCACATAATCCCGGAATTATTTACCACGGAACACAGTTCGTTCACCGATCGATGAATGAAGGGAAAAGCTGGGAGAAAATCAGTCCGGATCTGACATACAACGATCCGGAGAAAAAGGGAGATATTCCTTATCAAACTATTTTTACTTTGGCCGAATCGCCTTTAAAATTTGGTATACTTTATGCAGGAACCGATGATGGCCGTGTGTGGATGACCCAAAACAGTGGGCAGGAATGGCAAAAGATAAACACCGGTTTACCATACGGGAAATGGGTATCGCACATGGATGCTTCGCGGTTTGCCGCAGGACGCGTTTATATGACACAGAACGGGAAACGCGACGATGATTTTGCCGCTTACATCTGGAAATCGGAAGATTATGGGCAGACATGGAAAAGTATAAAAAACAATATTCCTTATGGGCCGGTTAATGTACTTCGCGAAGATCCGAACGATGAAAATATTTTATATGTGGGAACGGATTATAGCGTGTTTCTATCAATTAATGGGGGCCAAAGTTGGGAGCCGCTGGTTGGAAACCTGCCAACTACTTATGTACACGACATAAATATACATCCGCGTGACGATATTGCTGTTATTGCTACCCATGGACGGGGTATGTGGGCGCTCGATGTAAAAATACTTCGTGAGGTTATTAAAATTGAAACCGGCGATGCAGAGGCGGGTATCCTTGATATTCCGGCTTGCAAATTGCCTTATAATATGGATTATTACAACAGAACGGTTACAAAGTTAAAGGCACCTGTTTATGTGAAAAATGCCGGTAAAATTGAAATTGCAATTTCCGGTGCTGACGAAGTAATATATTCCACGAGTACGGAAGTAAAAAAAGGATTGAATTATGTAAGTTGGGGATTGTTGAAAGATGAAGAACCCGTTAAAGCAGGTACTTATAATCTGCATATAACCGGAAAAACTTTTGAATTGAGCAGGAAATTTAAAGTGAATCCATTTGAATAGAAGGATACGTTTTTGCAGGCATATAGATAGTTGCTGAACAACTGCTTACGGTATGCCTTAAAGTCGTTTAAGCCCAATTAAGGCTTCCTCAAGTGCTCAATTATTCGTATATTATATCAGTGTAATCCTATATAACATTGAAATGTACTATGAGGAATGCAAAAATATGAACAGCTGGCAACTGGCAGCTTACGACGAAGATATTATAGATGGCAAACCACGCTATCGCTGGTATAAACTGGCATTAAACTCGGTTTATATGATTTCAACCTGCGATGACAAATTTGATATCGATCATTGCGATTTTAGCGATTTAACCGTTTGGTATGATGCCGCCGAGTGGGTGGCGCAAAACGATCCGGAAGCCCTGCAACACATCATGGGCGAACGTATTCCACCAGTAACCGACATAGTAAAGGAAAAATTAATGGCCGGACTCAGTAATCTGGGGCATTTCAAATCGTGCGCCATTGTTAAAAAGTACCTGCAATCGTATCCGGTGCCCAAAGAACGTACAAAAAAGCGCTACCTGCAGAAAGCCATAAAGTATATCAAAAGTAATGTCGTTTCAGGGTTGAAGGGATCGAGCCAAATGTTAGAAAAGTTAAAAAACGAAAAACTGGAATTATTTTACGACGAGGATATTGAAAAACAAAATGCATTAAGCGTTATTGTGCACATTGGATTTCTTTTAAGAGATGACAGGCTGGTAAATAGCTTATTGTACATGGAATGGATGCGTACAAATGCACCCACTGAGTTAAAAGAGATGTTTACGCTTGAAGTCAGCAAGGAAATAAAGGATCAATTACTTTGTCTTATAAAAGATGCCGAATTGTACCGTTTGTATACTTTTATGAATGAGGTTATTGCTATTAAACCTTCGAAATATTACTTCGAAATTCGTCCATATGTGCCAGACCCGAAAGATACTTTAAACCATTTTATTGATATGGACGATGATTAACCCAAATTGAGACATTAAATGCATATGTCGTTTTAAATCAAAGACTTTGAGGTGTTTTGTCATAACGATATTACCACTATCACTCAGGTAATGGCAATTCTGTATCGAAAAATAGAAATGAAATTTGGTTTACCCCATAAACGAACGAAAGTTAATTGTTTTGTTTCAAATGCTGAAAAAACAATCTTTGAAAAATAATTTTGACAGATTCGTTCTAGCTTTGCATGAATTTTCAACACTTACGTATGAATCGGATATTTAACCCAAAACTATTAACGTTGCTAAAAAGCGGTTTAAGTAGAAAACAGGTTTCAAATGATATTTTAGCCGGAATTGTTGTTGGCATTGTGGCTTTGCCGCTGGCAATTGCTTTTGCTGTGGCTTCAGGAGTTTCGCCAGAAAAAGGTTTGATAACCGCGGTTGTTGCCGGATTTTTAATTTCGTTTTTAGGCGGTAGCCGTGTACAAATCGGTGGCCCAACCGGAGCCTTTATCATTATTGTTTACGGGATAGTAGAACAATACGGAATAAATGGATTGTTAATATCGACGGTATTGGCAGGAGTTATTCTGGTTATTTTTGGCTTGTTAAAACTGGGGGTTCTGTTAAAATATTTTCCGCACCCTTTAATTGTCGGTTTTACCAGCGGAATTGCCCTTGTTATTTTTTCAACACAGGTAAAAGATGCGCTTGGACTTGAAATTGATCATCTTCCCTCTGAATTTATTGAAAAATGGACCGTTTATTTTACTCACTTGCATTCCATTGATTTTGCAGCGGTTGCCATTACAATTATAACCATACTCATCACCGTTTATTCAAAAAAGCTGACTTCGAAAATACCGGGTTCGTTTATTTCTATTTTGCTGATAACTGCTTTAGTGCAAATTCTGAAATTGCCTGTTTCTACTATTGAAACCTTTTTTGGCGATATTCCCAATACCATTCAGTTTGTAACCCCAAAAATAGAACTGGCCAGTATCCATCAGTATTTTGCTCCGGCTTTAACCATCGCTTTACTAGGGGGTATCGAGTCGCTCTTATCAGCTGTTGTATCCGATGGTATGATTGGTGGTAAACATCGCTCAAACACCGAATTAATAGCGCAGGGAATTGCAAATATTGTTACCCCGTTTTTTGGCGGTATTCCTGCCACCGGAGCCATTGCCCGTACCGCAACCAATGTAAAAAACGGAGGTCGAACTCCAATTTCAGGGATTGTTCATGCACTAACTTTATTGCTTATCATGTTGTTTTTGGGCAAATGGGCCAAACTTATTCCGATGTCGTGTTTGGCCGGAATATTAATTGTTGTGGCCTACAACATGAGTGAATGGCGCTCGTTTAAAGCCATTTTAAAAGGTTCGTTCTTCGATATAATTGTGCTGCTGAGTACATTTTTCTTAACGGTATTGGTTGATTTAACTGTTGCTATCCAGGTGGGTGTGGTACTTTCGGCCATTTTGTTTATGAAACGTATGTCGGATTTAAGCGAAAAACGAATCAATAATATTGTGGATACCGATATCATAGAAGATTACTCTGATCTGCCCAAAGAGATTATGATTTATGAAATTAGTGGACCACTGTTTTTTGCATCGGCAAGAAGGTATTCAGAGGTGTTGGAAGAAATTGGGTTAAGAAGTAAAGTATTGATTATTCGTATGCGACACGTTTCATTTGTCGATCAAACCGGAATTCATAATCTGAAAGACACATTGAAGTTACTTCGAAACAAAGGAATTGTAGTTATTCTTTCGGGCGTAAATGAGGAGGTTATGTCTGATTTTACAAAAAATGGCATTTCCGATATTTTAATGAAATTACATATTAGCGATTCATTTGAGAAGTCGTTGGAACTTGCCCTGTCAGAATTAAAAGAAATTTCGGCCTGATATTTCAGGCACTATTAAACGATAATCCACAGAACCAGAAGGATCGATAATTTTTAGATAGTTTCTAAGTTTTATTACTTTTAAGCCCCACTAAGTGAAACCGTCAGAAAATGAAGCGGATTATTGTTTTGCTATTTATTACTGTTTTTCTTTTTGAAATCTCACATGCCGGCATTCGGGAGTCAAAACCTCTTGTTTATCTTATTCCTGGACAGGGATCAGACGCACGATTATATAAAAATCTGGAAATAGACAGCACTTTTGAAGTAAGATACATCGCCTACTTTCTTCCTGAAAAAGAATGGAGTATGAATGATTTTGCACGAGAACTTGCGAAACAAATTGACACTACACGACGATTTTCTATCATTGGTGTTTCGTTGGGAGGGATGGTGGCCACCGAAATGACTGATTTTTTGGAGCCCGAAAAGGTAATTGTAATATCGAGTGCAAAAAACCGAAAAGAATTTCCTTTTCGTTACCGTTTTCAGAAAGATTTACCGGTTTATAAAATTGTTCCTGCACCGATAGTAAAAATGGGTGCCCGAATTCTGCAGCCACTTGTTGAACCCGACCGGAACAAGGATAAAGACACATTTATTTCAATGTTAAAGTCAAAAGATTCTAAATTTTTACGCAGAACAGTAAAAATGATCATAGAATGGCAGCGAATTGAAAATGATGAAACTATCATTCACATTCATGGAGATAATGATCATACACTTCCGGCGCGTAACGTTTACTTCGATTATTTGGTAGAAGGAGGGTCGCATATGATGGTTTTGACGAAGGGCAAGTTAATTAGCGATCTGGTAAATCAAGAGTTGATCAAGGTGCCTTAATTTTATGTGGTTATGCCAAATTTCCGTAAATTGACAGATTAAAATATACTTTAATTTTGTACCGCTTCAAAATGAAACAAATAACTTACACTACTGGATTTTGTATAGCATTGGTTTTAAGTGCCTTGTTCGTTCATGCTCAAATTGAGACAACTATTTTCAACAACTCTGTAAGTTCCGACAAAAATAAGGTGCCTTTTTTTACCAACAGACCCATTGTTGTAAACGAGGATAATACTTTCACTTTTAAGAATAGTTCTACTGATCAAACAAATACGCTCTATTTTTGCAATTACAATTTTGCCACCGACTCGATAGCACTGGTCTTTCGGGCAGTAAATCTTTCTGATAGTTTACCGACGAGTCACATTAAAAACAACATTATTTACGATATGTACCAACATAGCCGAATGGAGAGGGGTATCCGGAACTTCTATTTTGTTGTTGGAGGCTATGGTAAATCATTTAAGAAACAGGTACACGGTTATATGAAACGACTTAAAACCAACTATGGCGATTCATTGTTTAATGAAGCTGCTATTGTTGTTTTTGCATGGGGAACCGAAGACAAGGCTTATAAATACTATAATGCGCTCAGGGCCTCGAAACGCGGAGCGGCCGACTTTGCCATTTTTCAACATATGCTCGACGAATTTTTCAGCGATGAAGAGTTTTTTAAAACTCATCCCAACGATCTTACTACCGCTATATTATTTTCTTCGATGGGCAATGAAATGTTTCGCCAGTATATAAAAAAAAGGGAAGAACAGAATATTCCGCTGGTGAAAACCTACAACCGTATTTTGTTTGTGGGAAGCGTAGCCCCGCGAAGAGAATTCGAAATAGGAAGGACGTTTTATAATCTGAATCAAATGGCCGATTCAGTTGATGTGTATGTTAATTCGAAAGATGTATTACTAAAGTTATCGAGTGTGGCTCATCTGAAAAATAGAATGGGTAACAAAGGTCCAAAAAATCCCGAAAACCTGCCAGGCTTTGTTAATGTTCTGGATATCAAAAATATCATTACCCTACATGATATGAAAGGATTGGGACACGATTACTTGCTGACGAATTCGGTTTTACAGGATGAAATTCTGGAATCGGTAAACGAAAATTTAAAACTGAAAGACCGGCAAAGGGTGCAAGTGGCAGCTAAAAAAGAGAAGTAGATTTTGCACCGGAATTGTTTTCTCTAATTTAACAGTTCTGTTAAATTAAGCGCTGCTAAAAATTATTTGTTTAGTTTTGAGGGCATAACTAATAATTTAAGTAAATGAATTTAGGAAGATCTTTGTGGGGGGGAATTATTGTTGTTTTATTGACAAGTTGTGGTGCACCTAAAGTACTCACAACATCGAAAACAGATGCGATAGGTTTTGAAATTTCGGGCGATTTTAAGCAGGCCACAACTGCCTGGGATCAATATTTTACACAAGTTTCGGTGGAAGAAACACCCGGTGTAGATTTTGCCGGTGCAGCAAAAACAGCTTTTAAGGCAGGCGAATTGGCAAAAGCAAAAGGTTGGTTCGACCAGGCCCGATATAAAAATTATGCCGATGCCGGGATGTATGAAACACTTGCCAAAATCTATGAGGCTGAAAACAACCTTTCAAAAGAACTTTCGGCTCTTGAAATGTACACTGAAAAATTTGGCACAACCAATACCGATGTAAATGCCCGTTTATTTTCCGTTTACAGCGAGATTAAAGAAAACGATAAAGCTTTGGGGCTATGGGCTAAAATGGATGCCGGATCAAAAAGCACCGAAGCTAATCTTTACAACTATTTTCAGGTAAATAAAGCATTGGAAAACAATGCGGTTTGCGATTCCGTTTCTTTGGCGATTTTAGAACTAAATCCTGATAATATTGCAGCCCTGGAATGGAATGCCAGGAAATACTACTGGGAAGGTCAGAATCGTTATAAACGCGAAATGGATAAGTATAACGAAAAGAAAACGACGAAAAATTATAAAATTTTATTAAACGAATTAGAAGTTGTTACCGCCGATTTCAATAAAGCCCTGCCATATTTAAACAAACTTTGGGAGCTAAATCCGGGGAATGAATATGCCGGATATCTGGCAAATATTTATGCACTTTTTGGCAACGAGAAAAAAACAAATTACTACAAAAATTACAGGAAATAGTTTCCGTGTAATCATTTGTATTTTTGGAATCTACAATCAGATTTAAGGATAGTTGGTTGAGACATTCCTGCTTAAAGTAGATTCTGTTGTAAGACCAATAAAAACAACTTTGTTTGGTTGGTATTTCTATTTTACCTTTACAGTTTTTCATTCAATTTTATGAGAGGACATAATCGAAATACAACGTCAAATTACGACAACAATAAAAAAATTACCGGAGAAGGATTGCGCAATGTTCTCAGGCTTTTTAGCTACATAAAACCTTATCGTGTGGAATACACCATCGGTATGGTTTTTTTGTTGGTGAGTAGTCTGGCTAATTTAGCATTTCCAAAACTTTTAGGCGATTTGGTTGATGCAGGAACAACTGATTCACTTCCCGAAAATCTTACAAAAATAGTTTTACTTCTCGTTTTAATACTTGTTATTCAGGCCGTTTTTTCATGGTTTCGGGTGGTTATTTTTGTAAATGTGACTGAAAAAACCATGGCCGATATCCGGCGTTTTACATACAATCACCTCATAAAACTGCCTCTGGTATTTTTCGATAAACACAGGGTGGGGGAGTTAAACAGTCGAATCTCATCCGATATATCAATGTTACACGAAACATTTACCACAACGCTTGCCGATTTTATTCGTCAGATGGTAATTATTTTGGGAGGGGTTGGATTACTTATTTATACTTCGCCGCAATTAACTGTTTTTATGCTGGCTATTTTACCTGTAGTTATTTTAAGCATCTGGTTTTTCGGGCGCTTTATTCGGAAGTTATCGCGCGAAGCTCAAAAGAAAACAGCCGAATCGAATACTGTGGTTGAAGAAACGTTGCAGGGGATAAGAAGCGTAAAATCGTACACCAACGAATATTTTGAGATTGAACGATATCATGATAAGATTAAGGAAGTGGTTAGTGCCGGGAAACGAGCTGGTAAATACCGGGCATTTTTTCGCTCAACCATGATAATCGGACTATTTGGTACCTTGGTTGCTGTAATCTGGCGTGGTGCATTGCTGTTGCAAAATGGTGAAATGGAGACCGGAGAGCTTTTTTCGTTTGTAATTTACTCGGGATACATTGGCGGAACCATTGGCGGAGTAGCAGCGGTAATTGCACGAATTCAGCGTTTTATTGGTGCAACCGAAGATCTGTTCGAAATATTTGAATCGGAAGAAGAAAAGCTTGTTGAAGAAGTTTCAGCGGCGGATATCAAAACTATTTCGGGAAAAATACACTTTGAGAATTTGAATTTTGCCTATCCATCGCGACCCGATTCATATGTTTTAAGCGATATAAATTTAACGATTAAGCCGGGACAAGTAGTTGCTTTAGTTGGCAAAAGCGGGGCTGGGAAGTCCACATTTGCTACCTTGCTTTTACATTTATACGAGCCGGGTTCTGGTAACATTTATTTTGACGATAATTCAATAAAAAATATCAACCTTACCTTTCTGAGAAAACAGATCGCATTGGTTCCACAGGATATTTTTTTGTTTGGCGGTACTATCCGTGAAAATATTGCTTATGGAAGACCAGATGCAAGCGAAGGGGAAATTTTGGAGGCAGCACAAAAGGCCAACGCAACGGAATTTATCGAACGTTTTAACGAAGGACTTGATACTGTGGTTGGAGAACGCGGAACACAGTTGTCTGGCGGACAGCGACAGCGTGTGGCAATAGCCCGAGCCATTTTAAAAGATCCGAAAATACTTATTCTTGATGAAGCGACTTCTTCTCTCGATTCTGAATCGGAACAGTTGGTGCAGGAGGCGCTGGTTGAACTAATGAAAAACCGGACATCTATTGTAATTGCACATCGTTTATCGACGATACGAAATGCCGATAATATTGTGGTTTTAGAGAATGGTAAAGTTGTTGAAACCGGAACTCACGAAAAACTGATGAAAAATGAATCAGGTGTTTATCGTAATCTGAACGAGATGCAGTTTTCGATATAAATAAGCCATGGAAAATATCCACGTCATTTGCGTGGAAAATAAGCTGACCAAATGCTCTGTTACCTCATTTCCCGGGGAAATGGACTAAAAAAATTTCCGGTCACCTCATTTCCCCGGGAAATTGCCTGTCCGACAATTCTTACGGCTCATTTTCGAGGAAAATGTCTCAACGGAAAAGTTGCTTGCATTATTCCCGGGAAATGACATACTTCAAAATAAAATCGATTTTTCTGTTCAAATACATTTGTGTTTCCCGGGGATTACCAAGAGTGTTAATAATCTTGTCTCTACATTTTTACCCTCTTTTCTGTCTCACCTTCTTGAAAAGAGAGATGATTAGCCGCCATTCGGAAGAACAGTAGAATAAATGTGGAACGTCACCAATACCATCGACCGATCGTCCTTCCCTCGTGAGGGAAGGATAAGAGGATGGGAATAGCGTGTAACTTTTTCGATGACTTTTGTATGAAAAAAGCCCGCTAATTCAGATCAGCAGGCCTTAACTATTTATTCGTAGAGTATTTTATTGTGCTTCCCAGCCACCGCCAAGTGTTTTAAATAAATTTGCATAAGCGGTTAACTGTTGTTGCTGAAGTTCGCAATCGTATAGTTCAATGTTAAAAAGATTTCTTTCTGCTTCCAGTACTTCAAGGTAACTTGTAACACCGCCGTCGTAACGCTGTCTCGACAGTTTAGCCGCATTCATAGAGGCTTTTAACTGAGCTTGTACAAAGGTCAATTCCTGTTTTATGGTTTGAATAGCTACCAACGCGTTTTCTGTTTCGCGAAAAGCTGCAATAACTGCCCTTTCGTAATTTAAGCGCATTTCTTCTGTGCGTTCACGTTCCAATTCCACACGACGTTTGTTTTTTCCAAACTGAAACACCGGGCCAAATAATCCTGCACCGACAGAGCCTATCAAAGCATCGTCCATATTAAAAGCGGAGAGGTCGGCGCTTGCAATACCCAAAAGACCTGTTAAGCTGAGTGAGGGGAAACGTAGTGCCTGGGCAATTCCTATCGATGCATTCTGGGCAATTAAAAGTTGTTCTGCCTGCAGGATATCGGGACGGCGAATCAATAGATTTGACGGCAATCCAACGGGCAACGAATCCGGAACTTTCAAGTTTTCCAAATTACTATTCGTAATTATCGCTTGCGGATGTTTTCCGAGAAGTAAGCTTAATGCATTCTCAATGAATGCAATTGACCGTTTATATACCGGAATATGTGCGGCTGCGACAGCCTCTTGTATTTCGGCCTGGTTTACATCAATTTCAGGAGCAATGCCTTTCTCAAAGCGTTCGCGGATAATACCAAGAGATGTACTGCGGGTCTCCAGAGTATAATTAGCAATATCCAGACGTTTTCTAAAATCGAGCAAGCTATAATAACTATTAGCTACTTCGGCAATTAAACTTATCTGAATGGCACGTAATCCATATTCGGTAGCCAATAAGTCGGCTTGTGCAGCTTCGTTAGCCCTTCGGAATTTGCCCCAAAAATCAAGTTCCCAATTTATGCTAACGTTTGAAGTTAATGCCGTAGTTGATGATGCTCCAGTTGGGAAACCACCAATTGTATTGCCATACAATCCATTTGCTCCCATTGTTATTCCCGGATACATATTCGCTTTACTCATTCCCAGTGCAGCGCGAGCCTGGCTAATTCTGGAAACAGCAATTCGTGCATCGTAGTTATTCACTAATGCTGAATCAATAAGTGCAATTAACGTTTGGTCTGCAAAAAAAGTTTTCCATTGTATATTCAATGAATCGTTAGTTATTTCTTCCTGGAACCGGAACTTTTCCGGGCTCTCAACTTTTACTTTTTGAAAATTGGGGCCAACCATACAACTGCTTGCAACAACAATCAGAATGGCAAGGATCGATAATTTATTTCGTGTTTTATTATGTCTCATTGTGATCATTTGTCTCGATTAAACTGATTTTTCATTTTTAGTTTCCATTGCAAGTAGGGCCGCAGCGGCTTTGTCGCGTTTCTTTTCGTAACCGGCAATTTTTCCAATAAACACAAATAGCATTGGGTAAAGAAATACTCCAAGGAGTGTAGCCAATGTCATACCTCCAAGTAATGCTATTCCCATTACTTTTCGGGCTTCAGCACCTGAGCCACTGGCAATAACCAGTGGAAAAATTCCAAGTATAAATGAAAAGGCTGTCATTAAAATTGGTCGGAATCGCGAACGGGCCGCTTCTATTGCGGCATCAAATAAGCTTTTCCCTTTATCAAATTCTTCTTTTGCGAATTCTACAATAAGAATGGCATTTTTTGCCGCCATTCCTATTAGCATCACAAAACTTACCTGGGCAAAAATGTTGTTCTCGAACGATCCACTAAAAAAACGTGCTACCCATAAAGCAAATAAAGCGCCGAAAATAGCAAATGGTGTACCCAGTAAAATACTAAATGGTAACGACCAGCTTTCGTATTGTGCCGCAAGAATAAGGAATACAAAGATCAGTGAGAAAGTTAATATTAAACCTAACGAACCTGATGCTTCTTTTTCCTGAAACGACATGGCATTCCACTGGTACCCCATGTCCGCGGGTAAAACCTCTGCTGCCACCTCTTCCAAAGCATTCATCGCTTGAGCTGAAGTATAGCCCGGTGCCGGAGCACCTGTAACTTCAACTGCACGATACAGGTTGAAACGGTAAGTATATTCAGGTCCGGAAATGGGGTCAATAGTTGCCAGCGTTGCCAGAGGAACCATATCACCATGGCTGTTTTTTATAAAGAAACTACTTATGTCTCTTTCAGAAACCCGGTATTCATGTTCTGCCTGAATGTAGGTTTTATAAAGTCGTCCAAAACGCGTGAAGTCATTTACATAGGCACCTCCCATAAATGCACCAACCGTTGTGTATAGATCATTCAGTGAAACTCCCATTTTCAACGCTTTTTCCTTGTCGATATTCATATAACGTTGCGGAACACTGGGTTGAAAAGTAGTAAATGCGTTTCCTATTTCTTCGCGGGCATTAGCCGCCTGAATAAATTTCATAGCGTTGGCTGCCAAATAATCGGGCGAGTTACCTCCTTTGTCCTGTAGCATAATGCTAAATCCTGAACCATTCCCAAGTCCCGGAATTGCAGGAGGACCAAAGGCAAAAGCCTGTGCTCCGTTAATTTGTAAAGCTAAACGTTGATTGATTTCCTGGATCAAATCATTTGCTGTTTTATCACGCTCACTCCAGTCGATAAGGCTCGCAAACATAAAACCGGTATTGGTTGACATTGCTCCTGATAATAAGCTGAATCCTGTAGCGTTGGTCACATATTCAATCTCAGGATACTCCGCTAAAATGGCTTCAATTTTCTTCGCAACTTCGTCTGAACGTTGCAACGAGGCTGCATCGGGCAATTGCATATTAACAAAGAAATACCCCATGTCTTCTTCTGGAATAAAACCACCGGGGACAAGTTTTCCAAATAATCCTGCCGCCGCTGTAAGAATTACAATAAAAACTACGCCGCGTTTTAATTTACGTGCTAACACGTTGGTTATCTTCATGTAACCATCGGTGGATTTCCCCATCCATTTATTAAACTTGCCAAAAAACCATCCCAACGGTCCTTTGTATGATTTGGGCTCTTTTAAAAGGATGGATGCAAGCGCTGGACTTAATGTTAATGCATTTACCGAAGAAACAATAACCGAGACCACAATTGTTATGGCAAACTGCTGATAGAGGCGTCCTGTAATGCCTGCCATAATGGCTACGGGGATAAATACAGCAACTAATACTAAAGTAGTTGCAATTACAGGTGCAGTTACTTTTCGCATAGCATCCAATGTGGCTTCTTTGGCTGTCATCCCCTGCGAAATATTTACCTGAACGGCTTCTACCACAACTATTGCATCGTCAACCACAATACCGATAGCCAACACCATTCCCAGAAGTGAAAGAACATTAATGGTAAAACCTAACGCAGGAAAGAAAATAAATGCCCCAACCAATGAAACCGGAATGGCGATGGTTGGAATTAAAGTAGCTCTCCAGTCTTGAATAAAAATAAAAACCACCAGGATAACCAGTATTAAAGCAATGATCAGAGTTTCAACAATATCGTTAATACCAGCTGTTATTGCTGCAGTTGAATCCAACGAAATGTCGTACTGTATACCTTCTGGGAAAGAGCCCGAAAGTCGTTCAATTTCTTCTCTAACCTGCTGTGCCAGTTCCGTTGCATTTGAACCGGGAGCCTGATAAAGTGCAATCAGCGAACATGCTTTCCCATTCATTCGGGTAAAAGCACTGTAGGTTTCAACTCCCAGTCTAATTTCAGCAATGTCTCTTAATTTTACCTGCGAACCGTTTGATTCGGTACGTACCACAATATCTCCAAATTCTTCGGGTGAATTAAATCGCTCCGGCATTCGCACCGTGTAAGTAAATTCGGTTCCGGGAGGCGAAGGTTCTGCGCCAAATTTACCACCAGGAACAATCGCATTTTGCTGATTAATTGCATTTAATATTTCCGGAATCGTAATTCCGATTGCTGCCAATCGATCAGGTTTTACCCAAATTCGCATGGAATAATCGGAGGCGCCGATTACATTAACTCGTCCTATCCCTTTTAAGCGTGCCAACTGATCTTTTATATTGATCAACCCATAGTTCCCCAGAAAATTCTGATCATAACGTCCGTCGGAGGTGAGTGTTATCAGCATTAAAATATTGGGTAACGATTTTTCGGTTACCACTCCAAATTTTTTAACCGACTCGGGTAGTTTGGCTGTGGCAGCCGAAACACGGTTTTGAGCCAAAACTGTATTCATATCCGGATCGGTACCAACATCAAACGAAATGGAAATATTCATAGATCCATCGTTGGCATTGGTCGATTTCATATATATCATATTATCCACACCGTTAATTTGTTGTTCAAGCGGTGTAGCCATCGATTCTTCTACATTTAAGGCATTTGCTCCTGTATAGCTTCCACGAACCTGGACTATTGGTGGTGTTAAGTTCGGATATTGTTCAATAGGTAATCCCATTAACATAACAAACCCTACAATAACAATTACAATAGCAATTACCATTGCAACAATAGGCCTGTGTACAAAAAAGTTTCCTTTAGTATCTGACATGGACATTTTTTTAAAGTGAGTTAAACTGGCTTTCAAACTCAACAAGTGTTGCAGTAACCGGAACTCCGTTGCTAACTTTCTGGATTCCTTCAATTACTACTCTTTCACCCGGTTTTAATCCGTCTTTAATTAGCCATAAATCGCCAATTTTAGCACCCGTAACTATTTGCCGGGTTTCAATCTTATTTTCAGAATTTACTATGAACAGCGAATATTGTCCTTGTAACTCTTTTACACATTTTTGAGGAATAATAATTGCATCTTGATGAATGCGTGGAACGCGTACCTTTGCGTATTGACCGGGGCGCACCAATTTTTCGGGATTATCAAAGGTTGCCTGAACCAGTATGGTACCGGTGTGTGCGTCGACACCACGATCTACAAAATTTACCAATCCTTTGTGTTTGTGAATAGTGCCGTCAGACAGCACCAGTTCAAGTTCGGGATTTTTGTTTTTGGTATCTTCAATATTCCATTCGCTTGCCATTAAAGCTCTTGCTGCTTCGAGGTACTGACTTTCAGGAAGGAAAAATTCTACGTGGATTTGATCCATTTTTGAAACTGTATTCAAAACAACGAGTGGTGCCTGCCCAACTACCTCACCTACTTTTGCAAGAGTTTTACCTATCAACCCATCAATTGGCGAATATATTCTGGTGTAGCCAAGCTTAATTTTTGCCAGTTCCAGATTTGCTTCAGCCGCTTTAACTTTTGCGTCAGCTGCTTCATACTGAACCTGGGCTCCATCCAGATCGGACTGACTTACTGCGTTTGTCTGAGCCAGTGGTTTGTACCTGCTTAAATCGCTTTTAGCTTTGGCAAATATCGATTTTGCCTCGGCAAGCAGGCTTTGTTGCGCAGCTACTTCGGCCCTAAACGGTTGATCATCGATAGTATAAAGTAACTGTCCTTTTTTTACCGCAAATCCTTCTCTGAAATGGATTCCTTCAAGAAATCCATTGACTCTCGCCCTTATGGTAATGTCTTGATATCCATATACTTCACCAACAAAATCAAGTTGATCTTGAATATCTTTTTGTACAGCTTCCACTACTTTTACCTGCTGTGGTGTCATTTGTTTTTTTTGTTCTTGAGAACACGCAATCGTAAAAAAAACAGCCAGAACGAATACCGCTGATTTTGTACTAATTTTTTTTGATTTAAACATTTTCAAGTGTTTTGTTATGTAAAGTTTTTATATTTCCTGAAAAGATAAGAAATCTAGATCGACTATTGTTAACTAAGCTGATGGAAAATTAGATATAACAGATATTTTATAAGATTATAGCGAGACATACTAATCAAGTGTTCCTTTTTTGATATTTCTCAAGAGACTTCTGCGTTTTTTTGTCCAACTGTTTCATATTTTCTAGATAGCGGTAGGCCTGGCCCGAGATGTAGCGGTTTTCATTTTTTAAAAGTTTGGCTACTTCAGAAACTGTATATTCATCTTTTATAGAATGTAGCTTATACAAATCAAGCACATTTTTAGTTAATGTACCGTTCAAATTATTTAGTTCGGCAGATAAAACTTTAACCAATTCTGGGATTAATTCATCTGTTTCTTTCAATTTTTGAAGGATAAGGCGTTTTTGAAGGAAGCCTGATTGTTTAAATAAATTACCAAGTTTTAGTTGGATTTCAGCAGAAATTGTTTCGGGTTTTAAAACATTTAATGCACGTTCGGCCAAATAAATATCTTGTTCTGAAATAAAATCCATTAATTTTTTCTGAAATTCTTCCGACATTTCCATTTCAGCAGAAATATGGTTTAAAACCCATACCTGATCCTGAAGGTTAATACTGTTCAATATTTTTAGGCTTAAATCTGAATCGAGTTTTTCGGTAGTAAGTTTTTCAATCTCCCGTTTTGTTGGGCCATTCACAATATGCCAAAGCGTGTAGGTGGTATAAACTGCTCCTTCAACTATATGGTCGAGCACAGCAGCAATTGTTGCCGATGAAACTGCATCAACTCCTTGGCTGTTTGTACTTTTTTTCGGAACCAATTCATCGATACTGTAGTTGGCAAGCGGCGAATTTGCTTCGGACAGAACGTTGTGAATCTTGTCATAATCTTCGGGTTTGAAAGTAACGTGTTTGGTTTTGCTGAGAAATTCGCCCTCAGGCAGCTCAAATCCAAGGTAGCGACCGGTTAAATTCCAAAACAAGTTAATTTTTACCAGTCGACATTCTCCGTCAATACAAACACCGGTAATTACATCGCGAGAATATTTTATTGGATAACCATCCGAATCGGTGTAAATAGAAAGTATCTTATTCTGAATGGTGTCATTCCAATCAATTGGTATAGAAGTTACTTTTACCGGTTCTGAATGAACAGTGGTATGATTCATTCGCACAATTTTTTTCCTCTTTTCTTGAAAAGAAAAAAGAAAAACAAAAATGAGTACGATTGTGGCCAATAGTTTCATAGAAAGATTTATGAAAATTGATTTCTAAAAATAAACAGAATTTATTTCATAAGGTTTTGAAAAATAATAAATAGAAAAAAATAAGGTTTTACCCAGCTGGGTAAAACCTTATTAACTATCAATTCTGTGTGTGAAATTCTATTGTAATTGTTCTTTTAAGAAATTGGTCATTTTTGTATATAAATGCATACTTGTATTTCCTCCACTTATTCCGTGGTTACGGTTGGTATAAATGGCCATGTCGAACTGAACTCCGCCCTGAACCATTTTTTCCGTCATTTCGAAGGTATTTTGCGCATGCACATTATCATCTGCAGAGCCATGTACAATTAACAAATACCCTTTAATATCTTCAGCATGAGAAAGGGGGGAATTATCATCGTAACCTTCAGTATTTTCCTGTGGAGTGCGCATGTAACGTTCAGTGTAAATACTATCGTAAAAACGCCAGCTGGTAACCGGTGCAACCGAAATGCCTGCTTTAAACAGTTCGCCTCCTTTTTCCATCGAAAGCAGTGTCATAAAACCACCATAACTCCAGCCGTAAATGGCAATGTTTTTGGCATCAACATAAGGCAGTGTTCCTAAATATTTGGCTGCCTCTATCTGGTCGTCCGACTCGTATTTTCCAAGTTGTTGGTAGGTTATTTTTCTGAAATCTTCACCACGGGCAGCTGTTCCCCGAGGATCAACACAAACCACCAGAAAACCTTCCTGTGCAAGATATTCGTTCCAACCCACTCCGTGTCCCCACGAGTCGGTAACACTTTGCGAGTTTGGACCACTGTATTGTGTCATAAATACAGGATATCTTTTCGATTCACTAAAATCCACAGGTTTAATCATGTATCCGTTCAATTTAATTCCTTCAGAAGTTGTAAATGAAAAGAATTCCTTTTGAGGAATATTCATAGACTTAACAGTGTTTTTCAAAACCGTATTGTCTTGTAAAAAGCGAATCTGTTCAACCTTCTTCTGGTTTGAATGAAGCGTTATATAATTAGGAACTTTTGCACTGCTGAAGTAGTTGATGAAGTATTTGAAATTAGAGCTAAAAACAGCGCTGTTTGTACCTTCCTGTGTTGATAGTTTCCCTTTTTTCTTTTTATCCTGACTAATATAATACACCTCGCGGCGCAAGGGCGATTCGGCTGCAGCCTGGTAATAATATACCTTCTTCGCAGCATCGTACCCGTAAAAATCGGTTACATCAAATTCACCTTCAGTTAGTTGAGCAACTTCAAATCCTTGTTTATCATACAGGTACAAGTGCGACCATCCGTTACGTTCGCTGTTTATCACAAAACTTCCATCGTCAAGATAGGTGAAAGCATCCAAAAAACTTTCGTCAACATAGCGGTTGTTTTTTTCAGTTAAAACCGGACGTGTGTCGCCGGTATAAGGATTTGCATATAATATGTCTAATTTGTTCTGGTGGCGGTTTAAACGCATAACAACCAATTCGTTGGCATCGGGTGTCCAATTTAAACGAGGAATGTAAATATTGGTATCCACGCCAATATCAACTTTAATGGTAGTTTTTGCTTTTATTTCGTACGATAACACCTGAACGGTTGAGTTGGTTTCTCCGGCTTTGGGGTATTTAAATGTATATGCTCCCGGATACAAATTGTTTTCGCTTAACTCAGGACTCGCGCCGGCATACATGGGTATTGAAAATTCGGGCACCTCACTTTCGTCGAAACGTATAAAGGCCAGAAACTTGCTGTCGGGCGACCACCAGAACGCTTTGTTAAAACCAAATTCTTCTTCGTAAACCCAGTCGGGAGCACCGTTAATAATTTCGTTGAATTTACCATCAGTTGTTATCTGGCTTGTACTTCCAAAACTCAGGTTCTTTATAAAAATATTGTTGTCGCGAACATAGGCAACGCGTTTACCATCGGGCGAAAAAGTAGCCAGTTGCTGAGCACCTTTATCAGAGAGTTGAGTTAGTTCTTCGGTAACCGAATTCCATACATAGTATTCGGCTGTATATGAATGGCGATAAATGGATTTTCTGTCGGTAGTTAAAAGGAGTTTTGTTTCATCATCGCTAAATTCATAACTGGAAAATGTAGAAATAGCTGCATCTTTTACTTTTGTAATATCAAACAGCACTTCAACTTCGTTACCCGTTTGATAACTGTACTTTACAACTTTGGTGTGGTTTTCCATAGTAGTGTAGTGAATTCCATCGTTCATCGAACGAAGTCCATCAACCGATTTGGCCCTGAAAGTTCCTTCTACTAGAATGTCTTCAAGCGTAATTTTTTGCTTGCTTTGCGCCTGAAGCGTAAAAGTAAAAATGGAAATAAATACAAATAAGAGTAAATTCTTCATAATGCCCTCAATTTCATTTTTAAGATTAGAAAACAAAAGTAAAAATACTATTGATAGCTAAAAATGAAATCAAAAAAAATGCCTCTCATTTCTGAAAGGCATTCATTAATATAATAGTATTTCTTGTATTACTCTAACAGCTCGTAGTCGTGCATTTCTTTCATAAATGTCACAAAATCATCCTTTTGTTCCGAGTCCATCCATTTCATGGCACTTCGTGGGTGTTCGTTCATAGCGCCGGTAATCAAATAAGGAATGTGGTATCCCCAATCGATTTTATCCTGCCATGGTTTAACATGGTGTTGAATGGCATCAATTAAAGGCAACAAACGGTATTTTGGATTTTTAAGGAATGCAATTAATATTTCAATAGGGCAGTTTCCTGCGCCACGTCCCATTCCCAGTAACGTTGCGTCCAGCATGGTTACTCCATTCATTAATGAAGTTACGGTGTTCGACATGGCTAATTGCATGTTGTTATGGGCGTGAATTCCCAGTTCTTTTCCAGGAAGCGCTGCTTTGTATTTTTTTACCAGATGCTCGATGCTTTCGCAATAAAGACTACCAAAACTGTCAACAACATAGATAATTGGAACTTTTGATTGAGCCAGATCAGCCAGTGCCTGATCCAGTTCCGGTTCGCTAACCGTTGATACTGCCATTAAATTGATGGTAACTTCGTATCCTTTGTCCATGCAGTGTTCTGCCAGCCAAATTGCTTTATCCACCTGGTGACAATAACAAGCAACACGCATCATGTCAATTAAACTCTCGCTTGCCGGTGGAATATCGTCCGGATCGATTCGGCCAATATCAGCCATTGCCGACAGCTTTAAATTAGTTTCGTTGTCGCCCACTATCCTGCGCAAATCCTTGTCGTCGCAAAATTTCCATGGCCCAACTTCTTTTCTGTCGAATGCAAATTCGCTGCTTTTATAACCAATTTCCATGTAATCTACACCTGCTTCAACGCAACTTTTGTAAACTCCTCTTACAAAATCGTCGCTAAATTGCCATTTGTTCATCAATCCTCCGTCGCGAACTGTGCAATCCATAACTTTAATGTCTGCTTTGTACATTATGCTTTATTTTTTGTTTTTAATAATTTCATTTCATGATCGATATTGCTTTCGATTAAAAGCGTATAAATCTTTGCAAAAGTGTCGGCATTTAATCCGCTGTCTTCTGCCCATTTTTTTCGCTGAAGTATAACCTGATCTTTACGTTCTTGCGCAATAATTGCATCCTTGTCGTGTTTAAAACGAACTATTTCTTCAACATACTTATGTCTTTCTGAAAATAACGAAATGATATGTTCGTCAATTTTATCAATTTCATTCCTTACTTCTTCCAGCGAATGACAATCTTTTGGATTTTTGAATCCCATAATATTCGAAAAATTAAAACTTTACATGAATTTACTGTCTTGCGCAAAGAAAAGAAATAATTATTCAAAACAATAACAATATGATAGTTGTGGCTTGAATTTAGAAACGATTTAAAATATTGCAGCTCGAAATTGTGTAGATATGTAAGAAATAATATCCTGTAACTTTTATTCTAACCGACGAATAGCAGTCTGGCAATTCATATGCTATAAATGACTTTAATCTCTTTTCCTTTCAAAAAAGGAAATCAACAT
Source organism: Draconibacterium aestuarii (assembly GCA_026671195.1). Lineage (GTDB taxonomy): Bacteria > Bacteroidota > Bacteroidia > Bacteroidales > Prolixibacteraceae > Draconibacterium > Draconibacterium aestuarii. Next base: position 74,804 of record JAPOHD010000031.1, read on the forward strand.
TAAATTGTTGAAATAAATGGAATTGCCGATGTAATTCTTCTTAATTGGCCTGATTTTATGAAAAACAATTGCTTACGTAAAAATATTAACATGAAGTACATGAAAAATTCCTTAAAATCATTGGGTTGAAAGAACTTGAAGTATGGATATATTAAAGGTTTCATTATCTTTGCGGCGCTTTAAAGTCAGGAGCCGGAAGTCGGAAGTCCGAAGTAGTTAAAACTTCGGTTTTCCGACTTCAGTCTTCACTGCCTGTTTACAGACGTTTAGCAGATTAAGATAAATGTTTCAATACGAGTATTGCATAACGAATAATTAATAGTTGAAAATGATTAAAATAACACTTCCTGATAACAGTGTACGCGAATTTGCCGAAGCAGTGAATGGTTACGAGATTGCAAAATCGATCTCAAACCGTTTGGCAAAAGATGTTCTGTCTATTTCGGTGGATGGAGAAGTTTGGGACTTGTCGCGAAAAATTGAAAGCGATGCAGCCATAAAATTACATACGTGGGACGACAAGGAAGGAAAAGTAACATTCTGGCATTCATCGGCTCACTTAATGGCTGAAGCAATTGAAGCTTTTTATCCGGGAACAAAGTTCGGAATCGGCCCAACAGTAGATACCGGTTTTTATTACGATATCGATTTACCCGAGGGAAAAGTATTGTCGGAAAAAGATTTGCAAAAGATTGAGCAGAAAATGCTTGAGTTGGCACGTCAGAAAAATGACATTGTACGTTCTGAAATTTCAAAAGCCGATGCATTGGAAATGTTCACCGAAAAAAACGATGAACTAAAGCAGGAGTTGATCAGCGAATTAGAAGACGGAACCATTACTTTATACCAGCAGGGCAATTTTACCGATTTATGTCGTGGACCACACTTGCCCAATACCAGCTACATTAAAGCTATCAAATTAACTGCAATTGCAGGTGCATACTGGCGAGGCGACGAAAAAAACAAAATGCTTACCCGTGTTTACGGAGTTACCTTCCCGAAAGCAAAAATGCTGGAAGAGTACCTGGTAATGATTGAGGAAGCTAAAAAACGCGACCACCGTAAAATCGGTAAAGAAATGCAACTGTTTGGGTTCTCTGAGTCAGTTGGTCAAGGCTTGCCGTTATGGCTGCCTAAAGGAGCACAACTTCGCGAACAACTGGAGAACTTCTTGAAAAAAGTTCAGAAGAAATACGGTTACGAGCAGGTTATGACACCTCATATTGGTGATGTGAAATTGTACAAAACTTCAGGCCATTATCAAAAATATGGTCAGGATTCATTTCAACCAATTTCAACTCCCGCAGAAGGAGAGGAGTACCTGTTGAAACCGATGAACTGTCCGCATCACTGTGAGATTTATAAAATGTGGCCACGTTCTTATAAAGATTTACCAGTTCGTATGGCTGAGTTCGGAACTGTTTATCGTTACGAACAAAGTGGCGAGTTGCATGGTTTAACCCGTGTGCGCAGCTTTACACAGGATGATGCACATATTTTTTGCCGTCCTGACCAGTTAAAAGATGAGTTTAAAAAAGTAATCGATATTATATTTATAATCTTTAAAGCCTTAAACTTCGAAAATTATACCGCACAGATTTCGTTACGCGATCCTAAAAAACCGGAGAAATACATTGGATCTCCTGAAAACTGGGATAAAGCAGAACAAGCAATTATTGAGGCTTGCGAAGAAAAAGGCTTGAATACCATTACTGAATTAGGCGAAGCTGCCTTTTATGGTCCAAAACTCGACTTTATGATTAAAGATGCATTGGGCAGAAGCTGGCAGCTGGGAACAATCCAGGTTGATTACAATCTTCCGGAGCGTTTCGAATTGGAATACATAGGAGCCGACGATAATCGTCACCGGCCTATTATGATCCACCGTGCACCTTTCGGATCAATGGAACGTTTTGTTGCCGTGCTAATTGAACACACTGCCGGGAAATTTCCACTTTGGCTCACTCCAGAGCAAGCAGTTGTCTTACCAATCAGTGAAAAGTATAACGATTATGCTAAAAAAGTTTCAGATTTTCTAAATATTTCCGATATTCGCACCGTCGTTGACGATCGTAACGAAAAGATTGGTAGGAAGATACGAGACAACGAATTAAAAAGAGTACCATATTTGTTGATTGTTGGAGAAAAAGAGGCAGAATCAGAAACTGTTTCAGTGCGTCGCCAGGGCGAAGGCGACCAAGGTTCTCAGACAATTAATGAATTTGCAGAATTTATAAAAAAAGAAGTAAGAGATCAATTATCAGGATTGTATAACTAACTTAAGGAGGAAATTAAAATAGCTATTAAAAGAAGAGGTCCGAGAAGAAAGTTTCAGCCCCGTCAGGAGCAGGAACCACAACACCGGATAAACCACAAAATCAGGGTGCCACAAGTACGTTTGGTTGGCGAGAATATCGAAGAACAAGGAGTTTACCAACTACGTGATGCACTAAAACTGGCAGAAGAGCAGGAATTAGATTTGGTTGAGATTTCGCCAAAAGCCGATCCGCCTGTCTGCAAAATTATTGATTACTCAAAGTTTCTTTATCAACAGAAAAAGAAACAAAAAGAGATGAAAGCAAAAACCACAAAAGTTGTGGTAAAAGAAATACGTTTTGGTCCACAAACAGATGAGCACGATTTTAATTTCAAATTAAAACATGCCGAAAAGTTTCTACAGGAAGGTGCAAAAGTGAAAGCCTTTGTATTTTTTAAGGGACGTTCGATTCTGTTTAAAGAACAAGGCGAAATTTTACTGTTAAAACTGGCTACTTCGTTGGAAGACTGGGGAACAGTAGAGCAGTTGCCTAAATTGGAAGGCAAGCGAATGACAATGTTTATGACACCTAAAAAGAAGTAATATAGTTCTTTGATAACATTTTAATTAAAGTAGGATTATGCCAAAAATGAAGACGAATTCCGGAGCTAAAAAACGTTTTAGATTAACCGGAAGTGGTAAAATTAAAAGGAAGCACGCCTACAAAAGTCATATTTTGACTAAGAAAAGTACAAAACGTAAGCGTAATTTGACTTATTGGACAACTATCGATAAGACAAACGAAAGCAACGTAAAACTTTTGTTGTGCATGAAGTAAGCAGTCGTTTGACTGTTTTATTCAAAAAATCCTTTTAGCGAGAAAGGTAAAACAAGTTAAAAACCAGGTAATTGAGCATTAAAGTGTTCGTCAGCTGACGAAACGCCGATTATCAAAAAAGTAAAAAGTATGCCAAGAAGTGTAAATCATGTAGCATCACGTGCCCGCAGAAAGAAACTGCTTAAAAAAACTAAAGGTTACTACGGAGCGCGTAAAAATGTGTGGACAGTTGCAAAGAACGCCTATGAAAAAGGGCAGGGCTATGCATACCGCGACAGAAAAGCAAAGAAAAGAACATTCCGTGGATTGTGGATTCAGCGTATTAACGCTGCTGCTCGATTGGAAGGAATGTCGTATTCACAATTCATGGGATTGTTGAAAAAGAACGAGATTGAAATCAACAGGAAAGTTTTGGCTGATTTGGCCATGAACCAACCTGAAGCGTTCAAAGCAATCATTGAAAAAGTAAAGTAAGAAGACTGTATATTTTTAGGTGAAATATATATAAGCCCGTAGGATTTTCCTACGGGCTTTTGTTTTGTCATTCTGGACTTGTTTCAGATTTTGGCTTAGAACTAAAACGCACATATGGTTACTATCTGCGCATCTCAAAAAGTAGTGCTACTCTGGGATCTAAAACTACTTCCTTTACCTTGTTTTTTGTTATAAAAGAAGGACTTAATTCTAGCTTGTCAATTTGTAACGTTCTAATTTCTGAAGTTCCATTTTCATACACGAATTCAATCTCAAGGGGGAATTGAAACAGGAAATCAGCTTGTGCCTGTTGAATTCTAATTTTCAAATTTTCTTTTTCCTGTTCCCAATTCATATCTAATACCGGGTGTCCGGGCTGCCTCAACCATTGTTTAAAAAACAGCGTAAGGTCTTTCGCGGAAACCGTCTCCATTATCTCTTGAAAATCATCAGTCAAAGCAGTTGAATTCTGAAAATCGGTATAATATTTACGTAATCCATTAAAGAACAGTTCATCGCCCAGATCCTCACGCAGCATGTGTAAAAACCAGCTGGCTTTTTGGTACGAATTAGCATTTAACAAGCGGATATAATCAGTAACCGTAGTATCAATTATAGGTGCAAAATTTTGTTTTGAATAACGAATCACCCACTCGCGATCAGTTTTTAACCTTTCGCGAAACACCTCTTCTCCGTAAAAACGCTGGTTGTAAATATGTGTGAGATAGGTAGCAAAACCTTCGCTGAGCCAAACGTGGTGCCAGTTTTGTTCGGTTACCGAATTGCCAAACCATTGGTGTGCCACCTCGTGTGCAAATAAACTTTCCTGACTTCGGTTGCTTATTCCTGTGTTCTCGTGGTAAAATATACAACTCGCGTTTTCCATGCCGCCATAACGTGTTTTCGATTGAACATGCGCCAGTTTTTCATACGAGTAGGGGCCAATCAGATCCGAAAAGTAAGCCAGTGCGTCGGTTCCGTATTTATAGTTCTCAAATCCCTGCTTTTTGCTCTGCGGGAAAATCCACGAACTCACCGGAATATCTTTGTATTTTGTTTGATTTCCAATCACAAAATCAGCTATGCCAATTACCATTAGTTTTGTCGATAAAGGAACATCTTCTTTCCAATGGGTAAATTTAACATCCTTTTTAAGTTGTTTTTTCTCAACCAAATAACCATTCGAAACTACTTCGTAATGATCGGGGGCGTAAACCAAAAATTCCAGCGTGGCTTTGTCTGATGGATGATCAACCGTTGGCAGCCAATATTGGGCACGGTCGGGCCAATTGTCACCAAAAAAAGTGCGATCGCCATATTTGTTCTCTGAGATAACCAGGCCATCGGCTGGAATACCAGCGTATTTTATTTCAAATTCAAGCGTTTCATTTGCTTGTGTACTTTTAGTCAAGTGAATATTTAAACGATTGTTGATGTGGGTAAAGGAAAGTGATTTGTTTTCTGATTTTACCGATTCAACCGACATTCCTTTATTTTGCCCATCTGAATTCACCAGATCAAATACGACATTCTCTGCAGGTTTCAAAAATTTCACTAAAACTATTGTTGTTCCTTCGATTCGGTTTGTTGTATCGTTTAAATGAATTTCAAATTTGTAGTGTTGTACATCAATACTCTCGAAACGCTGGTAGTGCTTTTGAGCGGTTGAAGAAAAAACAAAAAACGCAAAAACTATAAGAGGAAGAAGCTTTCTAAAAATCATGTTTTGTTCCTAAAAATTTAATTACCATTCTTTTTCAAGGCATAAACCGCAAACGAAGCCAGCCAGTGTGCGCCTGCATATTCCCCCGAATCCATTTTGTCGTAACTGTAATGAAAGTGTTTTTCGCCCAGGTCTATCATTTTTTGATTGTGAAGCGCATGTCCTATTTCAAACAAACACCAGGCGCGGCTAAAATTAAGTCCATCGAGGTGGGCCAGTTTGCCATCGCTGCGATCGGTTACTACTGCCACTTCCAAAAATTTATCGGGATACTTTTCAAATTTGGGAAGAAAGGTTTTAAGCCATTTCCGAAATTCCTGTTCGCTCAATACTTTTTGCATCATTGAAGCTTCCTGCAAACAAGGAGAAAGGAAATCAAAACCGCCGGGTTCCCATGTTAAAGGGCAGTTGCAGTCGTTTGTATAATATTCGCGGGCTTTTTCTTCAATTTTTACTGCCAGTACGTCATCGTATTTTTTTGCCCAGTCGTAAGCAAAACTCATCCCGAAAGCTATGTTGCTGTGTTCTCCAATTCGTATCGGATAAATGAGTTTGTCCAAAAATTCAACGAATTTTCCTGAAATCAATTCAACTAGTGGTGACAAATTTTCCTGCAATTCTTTGGCTTCCGATGCATTCCATTCACGCAGAGCTTCGTCGAGCTTCAGTAGCCACGCCCAGCCGTAAGTTCGTTCGTAGGTACTATTGTGTTCATCGTCGAAATAGGCAATTTCTTTTTCAATATTTTCTTTTGTGATGTTCTTTTTTAGTTTGACAAAAATTTCATTGCGGTACTCAAAGTCTGGAAATTCATTTAGAATCGTAACCAGAGTCCAGTGCCCGTGTACTGAAGAGTGCCAGTCGAAACAGCCGTAAAATGCAGGATGAAGCGTGCGGGGAGGAGCCAGGTAACTGTCGTCGCCTAACACATGTCCCGGTTTATTTGGATATTCCTGGTCGATACATTCATAGGCAAAATGATACAGGTGTTCAGCCTTTTTTAAGTTGAATTCTAACATGGAATTTTGAGCATTTAAGGTTAGAACAGTTATAAAAATGAAAAAGGAGCTCGTTATAAATTTCATGGAATAAGTATTTATTTCAAACGTATGAAATTAAAACAAATTCATTAGCATGAAAATCATTTCCTGTATTTATCGTTTAATCCGATGTTTGGCTTAATTTAATAAAAGGTGTGATTTTCTGAATCCGTGCAATTGGCTTTGGGGTGCATTATTTCATTTTTGTGAAAAGTGCTACAATAGCCGATGTTACAACACCCATTACGGGAGCGAAGATTACACTTTGCAGAATATAGCTTTTCATATTAAAATAAGCTTCGGCTGCCTCCTGCGACATTTTACCAATACTTACTGAATAGGTGATGATATTTTTAAAATAACCGGGAGTTATCAGGGCAATGGTAATATATTGAGAAAGCGGCGTTAAAAGCGTCACGCCCGCTGTAATTATTAATCCTGAAATAAATCCTTGTTTCCAGGTCATTTTTCCGCCAAATGAGTTTTTGCGTTTATCGAGCAGGGCAACCACGTAAACTGCAATGGCAACCACTGCGAAGAAATTGGTTACAATAGGATGTTTGTCGATATTCTCATCGTGCAAACCGGCCAACCGTTCTCCAATCATCCAAATCAGTTGTAAGATAATAAACAGGATGGCCCACTTGATTTCAATTGCTATTGTTTTCATTTCAATCAGGTTATAGTTCACATGCTTTAATAAGGACTTTCCAATGAAAAAAGTTCAATCAAAATAATGATGTAGCCAATTATACTTGTCGCAATTTCCATTTTCCCCGACGGAAAAGAACGAGTGCGGTGAGCGTTAAAATGGATTCGGCACAGACAATTGCGATACTGGCCCCGGTTAATCCCATATTTAAAACAATGGCCAGAACATAGGCCAAAGGAATCTCAATAATCCAGAATGCCAGAAAATTAATTTTTGTAGGAGTTACCGTATCGCCGCTTCCGTTAAAACCTTGCATAAGCACCATTCCGAGTGCATAAAACAGAAAACCACAACTAATGATACGCAGTGCCAAAACACCGTTTTCAATTACAGTAAGATCAGCTATGAATAAACGTATCCAGAACTCAGGGAAAATGACAAGCAAAGTTCCCATTAATCCCATAAAAACCATGTTCACATAACCGGTAATCCAAACCGATTTTTCAGCGCGTTCGGGGTGTTTGGCTCCCAAATTCTGTCCAACAAGAGTAGAAGCAGCATTGCTTAAACCCCAGGCAGGTAGAATAAGGAAAACCACTATGCGGATGGCAATGGTATATCCGGCAATGGCATCCGGCCCCGAAACTGCTATAATACGAACCAGCAAAATCCAACTCGATGTGGCAATCAGGTTTTGCATAATTCCTCCACCCGAAACTCTTAAGAGGTTCCACATAACTTGCAGCTTTAATTTTAAGCTTTCCAAATACAGGCGAATCCGATATTTTCCGCTGAATAAGAGATAGAACTGATACAAAACGGCCAGTCCGCGTCCTATAGTTGTAGCAATGGCAGCTCCTTGTAAACCCAGTTCAGGAAAAGGACCGTAGCCAAAAATTAACAAGGGATCGAGAATAATATTAATGATATTGGCAAACCACATTACCCGCATCGAAATGGCAGCATCGCCCGAACTCCGAAAAACTGAATTGATGATAAACAAAAGCATAATTACCACATTCCCGCCAAACATTATTGCAGGAAACAAGTAACCTTCTTCTGCCATACCTTCGGTACCGCCCATTAGCAGCAGAAATTCTTTAGCGAAAATTACGCCCGGTACAGCAAGTAAAAGGGAAACAAAAGTACCTGCCAGAATAGCCTGGAAAGCCACTACGCCGGCTTCTTTTTTCTTTTTTTCTCCAATACGACGCGAAACGAGGGCAGTGGTTGCCATTGCCAAACCAACGCCAATTGCATAAACAACAGTCATAACCGATTCGGTAATGCCAACGGTTGCAACAGCATCGGCACCCAGCTTCGAAACAAAAAATATGTCGACCACCGCAAAAACCGATTCCATGATCATTTCCAAAACCATTGGAACGGCCAGGATAAAAATGGCTTTGCCAAGACTTGTTTCAGTAAAATCGCGCTCAGTCCCGCCTATAGCTTCCTTTACATCTATCCAGAGTTCTTTTATATTAAGGTCTTTTAAATTCATTAAAGACAGTGTACTTGCTATTTTATGTAACATTTGAAAATTTGAAAATGAAATGAATAAACTATTTGAATGCTCTCTAAATCTGCCTAGAACGGCAAGATGACAGTGGAAATGATATGATTTGAGAAATTCATGATAGTCTTCTTTTTAATTCAGTGAAACAAAGATATGGAATTAACTAGATTGAAAACAAGTCAATTAATAACAAAATTTATTTTTTCTGTGAGATTGATGAACACTAGCTATTTTGGAATGTTAAAATAGCTGAATTAAAACCGGTTTTGTATAATGAGACTGAAACTCTTCTTCTATCTATTTTTGATACTTTTTTCGTCCTGCACGCATAAAAAAACTTTTACTGAAAAATTATCGCACAGAATTCCGTGGAATGAATTACACTTAAACGGAATTTCTAACAATATTCAATTTGAAAGGCAATCAATTCATGCCGATTTTAGCGATCTGCAAAACTTTGTTTCGGAGTTTAAATCAAAGGATGAAAATTTTAATCTCGAAGAATTTGAGCACCAATGGAATCTGTTTTTTGAAAAAAATGATCGTTTGGACTGGAATGAGGCTGAAGTAAAGAAATGGATTGAGACTACCGGATTATTATTGGAATTAACAAACAAAACCAAATACGCTGAAGAACTGGAAAATACCTTTGGGAAAGTCGGATCAGACTTGCAACAACTTATTACTCCATATGTTTTTACAAAACGTGTCGATCATATTTATGTAAATATTTTTCAACCTCTGAAAATAGAATACAAGCACTCTTTGGGTGGCGACGTAACTTTTCGTCAGGAATGTAATTATCCGGAGTCGGGGAGTGTTACAATGCATTTTGGTATGACAGAACGCCGGTATATAGAAATCTATGTTCGTATTCCGGAGTGGGCAGAAGGAGCCACGGTTACCGTAAAAAATGTCAAATATTTTACGGCTCCTGGAAGCTATTGTTTAATTGCCAAAAAATGGAAAGACGGCGACATTGTCGAAGTGGAGTTGCCGATCGATAAAAGGCCGCAATGATTCTTTTCTGTTACGATCTGATACAGTAACGTATGTGACTATTGCAGTAGATTTCTCAGTCATTCTTCATTCGAAATGACAGCTTTGAAGGTAGTTAGCATTTGGGTAGTGCATCAAAATGAGCCAGGCCGCCTTCTGAAGTTTCGCGGTATTTACTTTGTAAATCGATGCCTGTATTGTACATTGTTTCCACAACTTCATCGAAACTAATACGGTGACGGCCATCGGTTAAAAGCGCATAATTGTTGTGTGCAACAGCGCGTTCTGCCGCAAAAGCATTTCGTTCGATACATGGAATTTGCACTAATCCGGCTACCGGGTCACAAGTTAATCCCAGGTGATGCTCCAAGCCCATTTCTGCAGAGTATTCAATTTGTGAAATGGTTCCGCCCATCATTTGGGTTGCAGCAGCCGAAGCCATTGCACAAGCAGTACCTACTTCGCCCTGGCAACCCACTTCAGCTCCCGAAATAGATGCATTTGTTTTAACAATATTACCGATTAAACCCGCCGTGGCTAATGCACGCAAGATTGTTTTTTTATCACTCTTATGTATTTTTTTGAAATACCTTAAAACTGCAGGTAAAACGCCACTGGCACCGCAGGTTGGAGCAGCAACAATTAGGCCTCCCGAAGCATTTTCTTCAGAAACAGCCAAGGCATAAGAAAAGAGTTGTGAACGGCGTTTAAAAGGAGTGGCAAAATTCTGACCGCGGGTATTAAAACTTTGCGCTTTTCGAAGCAGTTTCAATCCACCTGGCAAAATCCCGTCGGTTTTTAATCCCCGGGTTATACTTTCATTCATAACATGCCATACTTCTTCCAGATATTCCCAGATATCATCATTCTCAAATTCAATAACATATTCCCAAAACTCTTTGTCGTTTGCTTTGCACCAGTTTAAAATTTCATCCATCGAATGATGTGGGTACAATTCAAGGGTTTCCGACTCCGTATAATCATCAATTAAGGCTCCTCCGCCAACGCTGTAACAAGTCCATTCATCAAGTATTTTATTATCATCCCCATATGCTTCAAATTTCATGGCATTCGGGTGTTTGGGAAGAAATATTTTTGGTTCCCAGAAAATTTCCAGCGGGTGATTTACAATGGTTTGTTCAATGGCAAAATCTGTTAAATGCCCTTTCCCTGTTGCTGCTAAACTTCCGTAAAGATGTACCTTGAAATTTTGTGCATTAGGATTGTTTTTCAAAAATTTTTCTGCCGCCTTTTTGGGCCCCATTGTATGGCTGCTCGATGGCCCATGACCAATTCTGTATATCTCTTTAATCGATTCCATTGTCAATATTATCTTGTGCAAATGAAAACTTCTAATTCGATATTTGCAATGATTTTGGATGGAATTATATTTAAATGTTCTGAAAAATTGAAAGTATTCTAATTCCGGAAAATCGTCTTAATTTTTAATATAAAACTACATAACTTATGTATTTTGTTATATTTATAAGCTAAACCTATTATGTATGAAAAAACTTTACCTTATTTATTTGATCCTACTTTCTGCGGCTTGTTCAAACAATTCATTAAAAAAAAGTGATTTGCCATATTCAAAAGCGGATTTTGAAAGTGTAATTGAAGGAAAATCGACACATCTGTTTACCATGAAAAATAAAAATGGTATGATGGTGACACTAACGAATTACGGAGCTAAAATTGTATCGATTTATACGCCCGACAAAGAGGGACATCTGGCTGATGTAGTTTTGGGATTTAGTTCGATTAAAGATTACCAGGAGAATTCAGCGAGTCATGGGGCAGTGGTTGGGCCTTTTGCGAACCGTATTGCCAAAGCCAGTTTTACCATTGAAGGTGAAACCTACAATTTTCCGGTAAATAACGGAGAGGCATGTTTGCACTCGGGGCCTGACAGCTGGTACCGCAAAGTGTGGGATTATGAAGTTGATGGAAATGTAATAGTTTTCAGCCTTAGAAGCCCTGACGGCGAATTTGGATTTCCCGGCAATAAAAAAGTTCAGGTTACTTATTCTTTAACCGATTACGATGAGTTGAAAATTGACTATGAAGTAACAACAGATAAAGCGTGTCATTTTAATTTGACAAATCATAGTTATTTTAACTTGCGAGGCGAAGGAAGCGGTGATATTCTCGACCACATTGTTGTTATTAATGCAAACAAAGCAACGCCCGTTGCGAGCTCAGACATGATTCCTACGGGTGAAATTATTGATATCCGCGGAACAGATTTGGATTTTACCATACCACAAGTGATTGGGGACAGAATAGACAATGCTCACCCCATGTTACAATACGGAATTGGCTACGATTTTAATTATGTAATTAATAAAAATGAAGGAGAACTGGCTTTTGCAGCCGTGGCTTACGACCCGCAGAGTGGTAGGTATATGGAAGTGTTTACAACAGAACCCGGCATTCAGTTTTACACCGGTAACCATTTAAACGGCAGCGCAATAGGAAAAGCTGGTAAAGCTTATACCAAACGAACAGGTTTTTGTTTGGAAACCCAACATTTTCCAGATACTCCAAATCAACCCAATTTCCCATCAACACTTTTAAAGCCGGGTGAGACCTTAAATTCAACAACTATCTATAAATTCTCGGTGAAATAACCAACCGGGAAAACAAAACAAGAGAGGAGATTCATACAGAATCTCCTCTCTTGTTTTGTAATATTTCCTACTTCTCTTTCTTGTCTTTTACACGCATAAACCGAAATAATTTCATAATCCAGTTGGGAAGCGGGTGGTAACCTCGTTTACGCAAATCAATGTACCAACCAATTTTTTTCATGATAGGTATTTTATGCGTTTCCACAAACTCGATTAAAGTTCCCTCAGGAGCTTGTATGTAAGCAAAATTTCCGGCTGCTTCACCCATGTCAAACGATTCCATTGCTTTTGCACTGTCAACAGTAAACGGATAACCTATGTCTTTTACTTTCTCGCGGAAGGCATCCATGCCGTTTATATCGAAACAAAGGTGAATAAAACCGGGATCACCCCAAATTCGTCCTTCATAAATATCGCGTGGTTCATAATCGACTGCTTCAATCAATTCGATTACTGATTTTCCAAAAAACGGACTAAAAGCCCCTTGTTTTACATCGGAATGTTTTAATAAAACACGACGAAATTTTTTATCTCCGCCGGGAATTCCATTCAAATCTTCAAAAGTCCCTGTTTTATCATAAATAATCTGGTCGTATTGTAATATTTCCTGATATACTTTTAGGCTGGCTTGCATATTATTTGTGCCAATAACTGCTCCCAGAACTCCGCCACTCAACGATTTTTCTTTTTTACGGAAAATACCTTTCTGATTTTTTATTTCCCACATGTTCCCGTAAATATCTTTCATGAAGAAATGATCGTTACCGGCAGGATCTTTTTTTATCTTGGTAAGCAGGTTCAGATTTTCCTTTTTGAATTTATCATAAACAGCTTTTACATTCTCTGTTTTTATTTTCCCAATGTTAATTCCCAGGTCGCCCAGCTGAATTTCAAACTCTATTGGTTTCGGCTTTTTTCCGGTATGTTGCCATATTTCGAAACCACCGCCACCTTGCATGTTCAGAGCCAAAACGGCACGTCGGTCACGGGTTTTTCCGTCGGTATGAGCCAGCATTAATTCAGCAGTTGCTTCATCTTCAAACATTCTAATATCCATCGAAAAATATTTGCGATACCATTTCCAGGCTTCCGACATATTTTCGACGCCAACTCCTAACTGTTGAATTCCATTAATTTGTGCTACCATTTTAATAATACAGTTTTCATTTATAGTGGTTTAACTCTCGATGCCATATAATAATACAAACGTGGTAAAAACCTACGGATATGTACCATTATTAACTCTTTACCACCTACTAATATTTCCTTTTTTTCTTTTTTTAACTTTTTGCAAATAATCTTTGCACATTTTTCAGCCGACATCCCCGTGTCTTGTCCAACATCCATTTTTGCATGTGTTTTTCCGTCTTTATTTACGGCATTTACCGATATGTTAGTTTTTATCCGGCCCGGAATAATAACGGAAACGGCAATATTATTTGGGACATTTTCAGCACGCAAACTCTCAAAAAAACCATGCAGGGCTTGTTTCGATGCCGAATATGACGAACGGTACGGAAATCCAAATTTTCCTACTATACTTGAAGTTACTGCAATTTGACCACCACCATTTTTAATCATTTCGGGTAAAACAAGCTTGGTTAACGCAATGGTTCCGAAATAATTTATTTCAAATATTTTACGATCAACCGAAACAGGAGTTTCACTCACAAATGATCGCTGACTTATTCCTCCAAACTGGTAGAGGGCGTCCACTCTCACTCCTTTGTCGAGAACGGTTTTTGCGGCCGCATTTACCGATTTTTCATCTCCCAGATCAAAAGGTACTATTAACGTTGTACTCCCTTTTTTTTCACAAACAGAAGCTGTCTCACCCAGTGCTTGTTCATTTCTTCCTGAAAGAATGAGATTTACATTTTTTGCTGATATTTCAATGGCAACTGCCCTTCCTATTCCTGAGGTGGCACCGGTTACCCATATGGTTTTATTTGTGAAATTCATTAATAATCTGGTTCAGAAAAGCACGAAGATAACAGAATAATTAAGTGATTAAAACGATGTTTCTACAATTTTTTGTTTTTGATTTCGAAGAAAATTGTACGAATGACGTTTACAGGCATTTGGTTTCTGATTTTGAGGCGGATACAACTTTTACCAACCTTCAGTTCTCTTAAAGATTTTCTATGGTTTTCGGTTAAAATTATTTGGCCGATATACAATAAGATACTGTTTTTATGAGGCAATTGAACACACCCGAGAAAATGTGTGCATGTTGTATTTCAGAGTCCCTTTTATTGTTGGCACATATTCTTTTTATATTGATATCAGATTCAATCTGATTTCTTTTCTGATGGAAGGAATTACATACAGATATTCTTCTATTGTGCTTGCTTCGTAATTCATCTAATATCTGGTCGATAATTTTCAATTCTTCTTTTCAGGAAATACCAGGCTAAATAAAACAGCCATTAGAAATGCCAAAAGGTAACTGGCCAATCTTTCTGAAATTCCTGTTGGTTCAAGCAACCATGTCTTCCATACAACAGCCGAAATTGTTCCGGTAATTAAGCTGGCAAAAACACCTGTCCTCGATAATTTTTTCCAGAAGATTAATAAAACTATTGCCGGCCCGAATGACGCTCCTATACCGCTCCACGCATAGGAAACCAATCCGTAAACGGTGTCTTCCATTGTAATTGCCAGCAAGAAGCCAATCAGCCCAACAACTAGTGTCAGCATTTTATTAAGGAACAACATGCGTCTTTCTTCAATTTTCTTTTTGCTGACATGTGCATAAAAATCTTCAGTCATTGATGATGAAACCACCATTAGTTGCGATGAAGCTGTTGACATCATTGCTGAAACGGCCCCCGAAAGAAGTATTCCGGCCAAAATCGGATTAAGCAGCGTCATTACCATAATAGGCATAATCTTTTCCGAATCGTTAGCTACTACCGATGCTGCATCTCCCAGTGCTCCGGCCTGCACAAGTTTATATCCAATAATTCCAATCATAAAAGCTCCAATGTATGCCAGCAATGTCCACGAGATTGCTAACCAGCGGCTTTGCTGCGTTTCCCTTTTGTTGCGCATGGCCATCATTCGGGTGAGTAATTGAGGTTGACCAGTATATCCAAAAGCCCAGCTCAAACCATTCAATATCAGGAGCCCGCCTGTGGCCTGCTTTACCGTATCAATATTTAACGGAACCGTATAATTGGCATGAGCAATGGTTGTGGCAATGTCAATGTTCATTGTAGCTGCAATGCCGAACGCAATAATGGGTAAAACCACGCAGGTAACCACCATTAAAACTGCTTGAAAAGCATCGGTGGCAACAACAGTAATAAAACCTCCAAGCATGGTGTAAAGCGTTACGAGAGCCGAGCCGAGTACCATTCCCCAAAATGGATCGATGTTAAATGTGTCGTTGAAAATTTTGCCGGCGCCACTAAACTGCGCAGCTATATATAGCACAAAAAAGAAAATAATAATTAACGAGGATAAAATTCCAAAGCTGCGATGCGTGCCTTTAAATTTTGCTGAGAACAAGCCAGGAACCGTTAATGCTCCGGTTTTATCTGTTAAAGCCTGAAGTGGTTCGGCCAGAAAAATCCAGAGAAATAAAATACCCGTAACACATCCTAATGCAACCCAAATGGCAGCCATTCCTTCAGCATAAGCATGACCTGTTAATCCTAATAGTAACCAGGCTGATTCGCCGGTTGCCCTTTCGGAAAGCGCCAACGAAAAACCAGAGATTTTTTTTCCTCCCAAAACAAAGTCGGTGTTGGTTTTTGAACGACGTGCAGAATAAGTAACAATTCCGATAAGAATTACCATGTAGGCAATAAAAACAACAATCATAGTGTGGATTTTCTGAAAGGCTCTAAGATAAAAAGAAAATGACTTTTATCAACTCCGCTCTTTTTGAAAGTGACAAAAAGTACTAATTGCTGGTGGTATCATAATCCGTTTTTGTTTTTAATGCCCTTCTAACAAACAAAATCATTCCGAAGCAATTAAGCAGAATTCCAATTGTGAAAATTTCCCAGTTAAAACGAGTGGGGGTAAATGTTGACATTATTTCCTGAAAACCCGGATGATTGGGCATAGAAAAAAAATGAGGCAAAAAGTTCCCTTTTACCAAAATCATTCCGAAGTCGAAAGTGAAGGTGAAATAGATAATTGCAGCTCCTCCAAACAGGAGAAAATATTCGCTGGCACGAAGTTGTTTTATATTTTCTCTGTTTTGGAAATAATCAAACAACAATGACATTATTATCATAAGTGCAGAGCAAATTACCGGAGCCAGAACAGGTCCGATCCAGGTAATGGGAATCATAAAAAGGATATCCCACGTAAGCAGCGATTCCGGCCAGTTCAGAAATATTTTTAAGGCCAGATAGTACATAATATCCCAAATTCCGAAAATGAAAAGGAATACAGAAAGACGTTTTAAAAATATTTTACCCGAAATCCAGGCAACCGCACCAAGCATCGCAAGCGTTGAAAACTCCCTGACTATTTCGATACCAATAAGCCATTGTGGCAAAATTTTTAACGGAAAACAGAATCCATCGGGATAATACAACTCTCGCACATAAACCACAACAATAGCTTCCAGGCAACCCATGGTAGTGGCAAAAATGAAAAGTGGGATATAGTTTTTTGACAAGCCTTTTGGATGATCAGGATTCATGTTTCGTATTGATTATGTTCGTATAGAACAGTTCTAATACAAATCCGTACGAAAATGAGGCTGTAAAGTTATGCGATTCTTTACACCAAGAACCACAATAAAACAGGCACTAGTCTAAAACGAACCGATAGGTGATGGTCCCCTGTTGAAATGCAGGCGCATCATTGTCGAGGTTGAATTTAGCTTTTAACGCAGCTTGTTTAGCCTCGTCCCAGAATGTTTTATTGGCAATGGTTGTACCTCGTACGCCGGGTTCAGCCGAAGTTACTTTTCCATATTTGTCAACTGTAACCTTTACAACAACAATTCCAGCATCGTTACCCGGATAATTGGGTTTTGGCAGCGAACTGGCTGTTCTTCCTGATAAACTAAAGGAAACGCCCGAACCTTGATTCCCTGAACCGCTTCCGCCCTGGCCATAATTGTTTGCATTCGGGTCGCCGGTTGGAACACCCTGATTTCCGCCGGGGAATGTTACTCCCTGGCTTTTTCCATCGCTACTGCCAGTTCCTCCGGTTCCTGATACACTGTTGGCAAATGCACCCTGGGTACGCGAATTAATCTCGTTTATTTTGCGTTGTTCTTCAAGTTTTTGCTGGCGTTCTGCTTCTTCTCGTGCTTTACGTTCTGCTTCTTCTCTGGCTTTCTTTTCTGCTTCTTCGCGTTTTACGCGCTCTATTTCGGATAAACGTTGTCGTTCAATTTCTTCGATTCTTTTTTGTTCGGTTTCCTCTTCTTGTTTCTTTTTTAACTGTTCCTGTTCAACTCTTTTTTTTCGGTCGAGTTCTTCCTGACGTTTTTTTTCCTCTTCGCGCTTTTTCTTATCTGCTGCATCAATGGCAGCTGTTTTTTCGTAATCCTGAGTCATGGCAACTTCTTTTTCCGGTTGTGGCTTTGGTTGCGAAGTTGGCGGAGGAGGTGTTGTTTTGGCAGGTGCAGGTGTTACCTTTTTTTCTTCTTGTTTTGGAGGTGGGGGAGCTTGTTGCCTGTTACGCGCCGGACTTGGTTCGCGGTTGCCCAGCCCGTTTTCTGTATCTCCAAAATTAACCAGAATACCTTCTTCTCCAGGTAATGGTAGCGGAGTAAAAAAGCCCAGGAAAATAAGCAGAATCAAAATAATTGCATGAAAGACAATTGTTCCGATCAATCCTTTTTTGTGTTCGCTATAGTATTCTGTTTCCTTCATTTTGAAAATAAAAATGTTGGCCTTGTTTTTTATTCAGGAGCAGTGGCCGCAATCATTTTATACTTATTTCGGCGACAAATGTTCATCACTTTTACAACTTCATCCCATTCAACTCTTTTATCGGCATGAAGTGAAATATAGATGTCATCGTTACCGATTCCAAACTTATTCACAAGAAATGGTTCTATTTCGTTAAAAGAAACCCTTTTTATAGCTCCGTCATCGTTTATGGAGTATTTCTTATCGGCAGTTATGGAAATAGTTGTAATAGGCTTGGCTGCTGTTTGGTTATTACTTTGAGGAAGCAATAATTTTAATGCATTTGGTGCAATTAAAGTCGATGTAACCATAAAGAAAATCAGCAACAGAAATACAATGTCAGTCATCGACGACATGCTAAAAGCGGCATTTATTTTATTTCTCTTTTTTAGTGCCATTTTTGCTGATTTATACCGGTTCGTTTAATAAATCCATAAATTCGGAGGTAGTAGCTTCCATTTTAAAAACTACTTTCTCTACGTTAGAAACCAGGATATTGTAAGCGAAATAAGCAATAATCCCAACTGTTAAACCGGCAACAGTAGTAACCATGGCCTGATAAATACCGGTTGAAAGCAAAGTCACGTCAATGTTATTTCCGGCATTTGACATATCGTAGAAAGCCTGGATCATACCGATCACAGTTCCAAGGAACCCAATCATCGGTGCTCCGCCGGCTACCGATGCTAAAACCGGAAGTCCTTTTTCAAGCTTCGAAATTTCGAGGTTACCTACATTCTCAATGGCCGCATTTACATCTGTTAAAGGTCGCCCGATTCGGCTAATTCCTTTTTCCAGCATACGTGAAGCCGGATTTGTATTGCTTCTGCAAAGAGCAATCGCAGCATCAATTTTGCCACTGGTGATGTAAACTTTTATTTTTTCCAGAAGCCCTGAATCAAACTTTCCGGCTTTGCGAATAGCAAAATAGCGGTCGAAGAATATATATACAGCAATAATCGATAAAGCCAGGATTGGAATCATAATCCAGCCTCCTTTAAGAGCCAGGTCTATAAATTTTGTAGATATTCCATCGGGTTCTGCAGCCATAACTTCCATTTCCTGTGGGAGATCTGATTGGATCATTAATAAATTCAGCATGAGCATCAAGTTATTTTATTCAATTCTTAAAAATAAAAACGGGGTATAACCATTATTATTATTATTATACCCCGCAAAAATAAGTAATATTTTAACTGTTTTATTTTGCTTTGCCACACAAAACACTTTAGTTATGAACAAAGCAACTTTGATAGCTTAAATACCAAACATAAGATAGTAAACAGCAGCACCTGACAAATATCCAACAAGTGCCAATAATGAAATTCTTTTTAGGTACCAGATAAAGTCAATTTTTTCAAGTCCCATTGCAGCAACACCCGCCGCAGAACCAATAATTAACATACTACCACCTGTTCCAGCCGTGTAGGCAAGAAATTCCCAGAATGATCCGTCTTGTACAAAGAATGCATCGTAACCAGTAGCTCCGGCTTCGGTAATTTCATACATTCCCATTGAACCTGCCACAAGTGGAACATTATCGACAATTGATGAAAGAATACCAATTGCAAGATCAATTAGGTAAATATTCCCCAGGTTTTTATCGAGGTATTCCGATAATACATGTAAATGACCTGCAGACTGCAGTGCTGCAACAGCAGATAAAATTCCGAGAAAGAACAGAACTGTTGGTACATCTACTTTGCTAAGAATAGCTGTTACTTTTAACTTGTCTTTTATCTCTTTGGGTTTGTCGCGATGAATGACTTCACCAACAGCCCACAGCAAACCTAAGGATAGCAACATTCCCATGTAGGGAGGCAAGTGTGTGGCTGTTTTAAAAACAGGAACAAACAATAACCCGCTAATTCCTAATATTAAAAACAGAATTCTCTCGTTTTTTGTAGTAAATTCCATTTCGTCTGTCTCAATATCGGGTCTTAATATGGCTCCTTTCATTGTAAACGAAAGAATTCCAAGTGGTACTATCATACATACCAAACTTGGCAAAAATACATTCATAATAATTTTTGCTGCTGTAACCTGACCTCCAATCCAAAGCATTATGGTTGTTACATCGCCAATTGGCGACCAAGCGCCACCGGCATTTGCTGCCAGCACTACCATACTGGCAAAGAACCAGCGTGTTTGTTTGTCGTCGATGAGTTTTCGAAGCAAGGCGACCATTACAATTGTAGTGGTAAGGTTATCAAGTAATGCCGACATGAAGAAAGTTAGAATACTAAGAATCCAAAGCAATTTAACCTTATTGGTTGTGGTAATTTTATCGGTTATTATTTTAAATCCTTCGTGTTGGTCAACCACTTCAACAATGGTCATTGCTCCCAATAAAAAGAATAGAATTTCACCAATCTCACCCAGATGATGGATTATTTCGTACTCAGTAATAAATTCATGAATGGCGTGTATTCCGTGCGCGTCGGGATGCTCTAAAAGAAATTGCTGCCACGACGGGCTGAATCCTAAATGCAGAATCTGTTGAGCTCCGGCCATATAAATGACCCAACACAATGTACCAATTATTAAAGCAGATGCAGCTTTGTCGATTTTCAGGGGATGTTCGAGTGCTATTGCTGTATAGCCCAGAACAAATACTACGACCATTAATAAAAACATAGTTTGAATTTTACAATGTTAAGTTTAAATAAAAATTAATTTACAATATTACTTGAAAGCCAATAGAATAAAAGCAAAACTATCAGCATTTTTATAAATCTTAATGTTGGTAATATTAATAAGAAAAATGCATTAATATAATTTTTAGTTTTTCTTTTTAAATATTCTTGTCATTTTCTGAAAAAGCTCTTCAAATGAATTGTACTCTTCCTTAAATGACAGGCCAATTCCCTGCGTATAAGGAGCAGTTTCGTAAATGAGGTTGTTATTAGAACGATTGTAGGCTTTAAACTGGATTTTTCCACTAGGCACCAGCTTTACGCTCATTTCAAAATCGCCAACAATCTGACTGCTGTTGTTGGTATATTCATTTGTATTATTGCCAATATTTCCATTTAACGATACGCGGTCGTTAAAAATTTGTGTACTCAGCGCCACTTCAATTTCATCATCGGTAACCTGATTTCCCGGCCGGTAGTTCAAGCCAACATCCCATTTGCTGCTTATTTGAGATAACCAGTTGCTTAATTGATTAGAAAACACCTCGCTGGCGGTGGTTCCAATCGCGTTAGCATTTTGAGCATCATAAGTTCCCCGCATATAATCGGGAGTATAAAACTTTCCTAAAACAATCAGAGAAAGAATCTGTTTGTTCATTTCTTCGTCGGTATTAAAAAACTGTCTCAAATCATCTTTAATTCGCTCGTCGGCACTTGGGAAGTTTATATCGAATCCAATGGTCGGATTTGCAAGTTCATCTTCCAGCTCAATTATGCATTCAACCTGAATGCGCTGACTTTGACTAACGTAATCGTAATCCATTAATAAATCGTAAAGCGAGGTTTTTAATTTATAAATGGCTTTTAGGTCAATAATGGCATTGTACGGATCGCCTGACCAAATTATGGAGCCTCCTTGTTCAATCGTAAATCGTTTGTTGATTACATTTTGGAGAGTAAACAGATAATCACCTTTAGTAGGATTATAATTTCCCGAAAGTGACATATTGTATTCATCATCCATTTCAAAAAGAAGAATTCCTTCGCCCTGGGCTTTGATAATATCACCGATTTGCGAATTATAAATAATCTGAACCTTGGCTTCAGGCGTGGCTTCAACAGTCAGACTTAGGTTGTATTTCCCGCCTTGTTTTTTAACTACATCTTCAAAAAAGTTATCTTCTTCTGATTTGGCCGGCGCAACAAATTCTATAAAATCATATTTTTCAATATCACTTTCACTTTCCATTGAAATACTTAAATCGGTGCCATTAAGTGTAGTTGCAGAACCTGAAAGTTTCGTAGCGGTTATTGGGCCTGTAATATCAAATCTTCCATTTGCAATTGCAACTCCATAAAATTGCGCGTTGTCGATCGAAGTGGTATTTAATGCCCTTATTTTTCGTGAGCTAAAATGCAGATCGAAAATCATATCGGAGAAATTCTTATGCTCAATGGTTCCGTCAAATATTCCCGGGTTATTTCTGTCGTCGTAAATAACGATATTATCGAAACGAATGGTGTTATCTTTAAAATAAATAGAATCGGTAAATGAATAAGGAATTTGCGTAACATTTACAGTTAATCCGGCTTCTTTAGCCATAACTGCTCCATCAATGGCAATTTTATCAAGGGTTCCGCTTATTCGGGCTTTTCCTGAACCGGTTCCTTTAATGTTTGAGAAGTTTTTTTTCATAAACACGTCGAGTATCATTAACGACAAACTGTCAACTTCTGCATTAAAATTCAGTTCTTTTGTCGATGGTTTGTAATAGCCCAGTGCCCGTAAACTTGTCCTGTCGTTTCGTGTGATATTTAATTCAGAATCGATACTCGACTGTGAATTATTCCATCGGCTGTTTAATGAAATATTTCCCAAATACTGGTTTTTGTAGTGAAGCTCATCTATTTCTAAATCAGATAGTATAACCGGCGAATCAAGGTCTTTTGAAATGCTGAAACTCCCGTTCGCCATGCCTTCAAGCATAAAATCACGATTAAAATACTCGTTGAGATAACCCAGGTTTATGTTTTTTATATTTATGTCTAGCTGGTCGGTTTTGCCTTCAGTAATTTTACCTTTGGCGGTTATTTCCTGGTTTCCATGGCTCATGTTAAAGTTTTTAACTTCAAGCGAAGAGGAATCCAATAAGGCAACATAAGGTGCGATTGACCAAAGTGTGTCGGCTATGTATATTTGAGAGGGCAGTCCTTTTATTTCGATGTGGCGTTGGTTTGTTGTATCGGTGTTAAAAAACTGGGTTTGTGTTCTTAATGTTCCGCTATATGTTAACTCATCGAAATTACTCCACGAAATAACATTATTCAGGATATTATCATTAATTTTTGAATCGATGGAAAAATTATATAATCTCAAACCGTTTTTACTGAATAATTCTCCTATTCTGAATTTAGATGAATATTGATCTTCGATTCCTTTGTTACCTATAAAAATATTTCTGGCCCACAAGTTTCTCCATTTTAACCCCGGAATACTTCCTGTAAGCTGAAAATTGTTGTTTGGCGAATCTATTTCTCCATAGAGCAAGAAGGGAGTTTCAAACTCCATACCCGGAATAAAAATCTTCGAGAGCTCATTAATATCTTTAACATTTAATTGATATTCGAAATTATTTAGTTCCGAATTTTCTTCCTTTTCATATGGATATGCTGAAACGTAGTGGTGGATAATTTTTTCAAAGGAATTTAAGATGGATCTGAAATTGTATTTCCCGCTAACCGAAACATCAAAAAAATCGGAACCAAAAAGCAGCGAGTTTCCCTGTTCTTGTGTAATTGTTTTTAACATCATCCCCCCCAGATCAACAGCTCCGTTTCGGTTTTTATAAATGCCTTCTTGTATTCGAATTGCTCCATTTATATTATCAATCTGGTCGCCTTCAAAGTTCGCATTCATTTTAAAGGCAACTTCTGCATTTGGAAAATTTCTGCCGAGTTTCAGTTTGTTCGGAAGTGCCTTCTTTAAATCCAACGTGTAATCGAAATGCGGAAGTTCTTTGTTTAAGTCCAGTTCGCCAAGAAAACTAAATTGTAAATTAGGGTCATTTATGCTTAATAATCCATCGAACATTTTATTCGCCAAAATACCATCAAATTTAATGTCCTTATAATTGTAATCGTATAAATAAATTTCTTTGATATCTCCTTTAAATACGCCCGAAATGGCTTCTGTTTTTTCGATGTATTTCCCGTCGGCAGAACCACTAAAAGTTAGATTCCCTAAATTGCTGTTCTGAAAAAGCTGGCCCAATTGAAAATTTGTAGTGGCAATATTTCCACGGTAATAAATTGTGCCTTCTTTTTCGGGCATAACCATTATGTCGGTGGTTAGTTTCCCCATTTGGCTCTCTAATGTCCCAAAGGTTACAAAATCGGATAAAAAGCCACTAAAATTTCCTCTGAACTTCAACAACCCTGCGGTGTAAAAACTTTCAGGAAACTGCAGGTATCTGTACTTTAATGTATTTGGCAAACGGATGTTACTTAAATCGGAGAAACTGGTTTCAGAACTTTTCAAATCCAAAAACAAGTACATGTCTTTAGGATGTGTAAGATCGTTGATATAAAAATCGAGAATCGCCTGGGTTTCCATTCCCGTAGTTAGATATAAATTTTTCCCTTTTAAATCATTTTGGTTTCCGTAAATCAATCCCGACAACTCAATTTCCTGATCCATTCCTTTGAATAGAGGCACCAGTTCTCCAATTTCTCGGAAATTTATTTTTGACTTACCTATCCTAAAATCGATATCGAATGGGGTTTTCATCGAATCCGATTGTACAAAAAATTGGAGTTGAAGATCGCTGTTCTCGATTTCAGAATGTGCAGTCTTCATGTTAAATTCATTGATGTTGACTTTCCCTCCCCTCAAATGTACTAACGCTGAAGCATCTTGCAATATAATATTACCTCCATCGTTTAAACTAAGCTGGTTAAGTTGAAACGACAGAGAATCGGCCATGCTGTGAAATTCTGATACCTCCGTATTTAAGTCGTGTATAATAAATTGTTTCTGGTTTGTTTCGTGAATATCGCTATAGGAAATGTTTATTTGTCCAAAGTCGAAATGCTCACAACTTATTTCCCAGCGTTTCAGGCTGTCTCTGTCGGTAGGTTTGTTAAACGAATTTAAAATAAAACTAAAATTGTATGTATCGGATGAATCACGCACAATGTTAAGTTGGTTATTTTTTAATATCAACTCATTAATCGCCAACCGTTGCTTTTTTATTTTTAACGTATCGATTTTTGCAGTAATGAGTTGGCTGTACAACAGTGTATCTCTGTTTCGGTCTTCAATCAGAACATCCTCCAGATATAAACGGTTAAAGAAGCCTATATCAACTTTACCAACAGAAATAGTGGTATTTAATTGTTCTGATAAACGTTCGGCAATTTTTTTTGTGATTTGGGTTTGAACCCAACTGGTTTGAAGTGCAAAATAACAAGATCCGAGCAACGTTATTAACGCTGCTAATACGATTATTGTTATTTTCAATCCTTTTTTAATAGTTTTGCAAATTTAAAACGAACATATAATATTTTAAGCAATAAAAGTGTCTGGTTTGTAACGTTTTGTTAACGACTTCTTTTTGATAAGAAGTTCCAGAATTATTCATACTGCAAACAATTTTGCAAATATATAAACCAGTCGGCTTTTATCTTGTTTAGTAACGTTAAAAAAGAAGATAATTTAAATGACGGATAGAAGAATTACAATATTGGGGATTGAATCGTCGTGTGATGATACTTCGGCAGCAATAATTCGCGATGGGGAAATTATGTCGAATGTAGTTGCCAACCAAAAAGTTCATGAAGAATACGGTGGTGTTGTGCCTGAGTTGGCTTCGCGCGCACACCAGCAAAATATTATTCCGGTAGTTGAGTTGGCCATTAAAAAAGCCGGCATCAGCAGAAACGAAATTTCGGCAGTTGCCTTTACTCGTGGCCCCGGACTATTGGGATCTTTATTGGTGGGCACTTCGTTTGCCAAAGGTTTTTCGCTGGCTTCCGGAATTCCGTTAATCGATGTAAATCATTTGCAGGGTCATGTACTTGCGTTATTTATTAAGGAAAAAGAGATTGAATACAATCCTCCCAAATTTCCGTTTTTATGTCTGTTGGTTTCGGGCGGAAATTCTCAAATAATAATTGTACGCAATCATTTGGAAATGGAGATTATTGGTCAAACCATTGACGATGCCGCCGGCGAAGCTTTCGACAAATGTGCCAAGGTTATGGGATTACCATATCCGGGTGGACCTTATGTCGACAAGTTGGCAAAAGAAGGCGATCCCTTAAAATTTGAATTTTCCAGGCCACGTATTCCGGGGCTCGACTATAGTTTTAGTGGATTAAAAACCAACTTCCTGTATTTTCTTCGCGACAACATAAAAAAGAATGAGAATTTTATTGAAGAGAATAAAACTGATTTGTGTGCCTCGTTACAACATACGATAATTGAAATTCTTTTGGGAAAACTAAAACGTGCAGCAAAAGAAACCGGAATTAAAGAAATTACAATTGCCGGTGGAGTATCGGCGAACTCAGGGTTAAGAAATGCTTTAAAAGAAAACGCTGAAAAATATTGTTGGAATCTGATTATCCCAAAATTTGAATATACAATGGATAATGCCGCGATGATTGCTATCACAGGGTATTACAAATATTTGAATAAAGAGTTTGTAGGCCAGAATACGGTTCCGTTTGCTCGTACACAATTGTAACTGCCATATTTTTATGCTATTCGAAAAAAAACTGGTTCATGGTACTTTAATCCGAAGATACAAACGTTTTTTGGCCGATATTATACTCGATGACGGCACGGAAGTAACAGCGCACTGCACAAATTCCGGAT
This sequence comes from Draconibacterium aestuarii, assembly GCA_026671195.1. GTDB lineage: Bacteria > Bacteroidota > Bacteroidia > Bacteroidales > Prolixibacteraceae > Draconibacterium > Draconibacterium aestuarii. Next base: position 101,338 of record JAPOHD010000031.1, read on the forward strand.
CGATGAAAAGTTGCCTTGAGAATGGGGCAGAGGTTTATTTAACACCGGTAAACGATCCCAAACGAAAAACAAAATTCACCTGGGAAATGATTAAAATAAATGGCAGTTGGGTTGGTATAAATACCGGAATCCCGAATAAACTGGCATACGAGACTATTTTATCAGGATTGATTTCTGAATTACAAGGTTATACAACTGTGAAAAGGGAAGTAAAGTATGGCGATTCACGCTTTGATATTTATGCGGAAAATGAGATGGAAAAATGTTTTGTCGAGGTTAAAAATGTATCGATGAAAGAAGGAAAGTATGCTTTGTTTCCGGATGCCGTTACCTCCCGAGGCCAAAAACATTTGAAAACCTTAATGCAAGTAAAAGCAGAAAGGATGCGTGCCGTTATGTTGTATATCATTCAGCGTAGCGACGTAGAAATCTTTGCTCCTGCAAAGGAAATCGATCCCAAATATGCACAGGCATTAAAAGAAGCCAGCGAAGCCGGAGTTGAAATAATCCCTATGCAGGTTAAGGTTACTCCACAATCCATAGAACTTGTAAGAAAACTTCCTTTTGAAATATAAACCTTAGCCAAACAAAAAAAGCTAGAAACAGTAATAATACTGATTTTAGCTTTTTCTGTTCCTAAACTAAAAAGTGTTTAGTTCTTTTCTTTCTTTTCTTTTACAGGAACCAGATCGCCATGATAGGAAATATATTGGCGGTTGGTGCTGTTTACGCTCAGACTGGTCGATCCATTTGATGAAATGTTGAAAGTGTATTCAACCAGGTCGTTTTTATTTTTGGCTTTAAACTTGATTATATACCCTCCTTTTTTTCCCTCTTCGGTGCGGTAGTCCTCAACTGGGGCCTTAAAAATCATTGGCGAATCAGTAGATCCGTAAGGCGCCGAATGTGCCACTCCAAAATAAGGAAGATACGAATCCACCTCACCATCTTTTACCTGTACATTATAAGGGGTGTTTAAATTTCTGCTGCGACCTCTGGCGGGTAACATTTGTCGGGCATCAAATTGCCAGGTTTCTGCTTCAACCAGTTTCTTTGTCTGTTCTACAAGTTTAGCTTCCCGTTCTGTACGCTTTTCTTTTTTCGATTTTTTTACTTCTTGCGCATCTAGTGCAACAACCGAAAACATTAAAAGCATAATCAATATTATATTTTTCATAGCATTAATTTTTGTAGTTAAACTAAAATACAAAATATATTCTATTTAATAATTCAAAAAAGTAATCTGTTTGCGATTAGGCAATAAGTATTCCAAAAACAAGAAAAGGGATGCTTTATGCATCTCTTTTCTTGTTAATCTATGTTAAATCTAAACTATTTTTTATGATCCCGAAAATTGATTTCGAGCTTTTTCAAACGTTCATAGTCAACGTTTAATCGTTTTTCAAAATCAGAAAATTCCTTTAAATCTTTTGGTGTCCAAGCTACTTCTGCTTCTGCTTGCAAACGAGGCAAAAGCATGTATTCCACTTTTTTTGTGGTGGCAATGTATTCGGTCCAAAGGTTTGTTTGAACTCCCAAAATGTACTGTGCTTCTTCTTCACTAAGCTCTTCAGGAACAGGTTCGTAGCTGTATACTCTTTCAACCGGTAAAAATCCACCAATAGCCAATGGCTCATTATCTTTGTCTCTCGATTGATAATGATCAATGTACATATGTGAATTTGGACTCATAACCACGTGATGTTTTTGTTTCGCTGCTTCAATGCCGCCTTTGGTTCCCCTCCAGCTCATTACTGCAGCTTCAGGAGCCAAACCACCTTCCAGAATTTCATCCCAGCCGATTAGTTTTCTGCCTTTCGAAGTCAGGTATTTATCCATCCGGGTAATAAACCAGCTTTGCAATTCATGTTCATCTTTTAATTCATTACCTTTTATACGTTTCTGGCACGCTGCACATTCTTTCCACGCATCTTTGGGGCACTCATCTCCTCCAATATGAATAAATTCAGAAGGGAATATCTCTATTACTTCATCTAAAATATTCTGTAAAAATTCAAATGTTTCTTCTTTGCCTGCACAATATACGTCATTATGTACGCCCCAAATTCCTTGCACTTTGTATGGGCCACCGGTACATCCCAGATTCGGATAGGCTGCCAGCGCTGCTACCGAGTGACCGGGCATTTCAATTTCAGGAACCACAGTTATATATCTTTCTGCTGCGTAACGAACAATCTCCCGGCATTGGTCTTGTGTATAAAATCCGCCGTAGCCGATTCCGTCCATTCCTTTACCACTGCCATAATGGCCCAGCATCGTTTCGTCGCGCCAATGCGATATTTCGGTAAGTAAGGGGTATTTTTTTATTTCAATACGCCAGCCCTGGTCTTCAGTTAAATGCCAGTGAAACGTATTTATTTTGTACATGGACAGAATATCGATGTACTTTTTTATAAAACTTACCGGAAAAAAATGGCGTCCAACATCCAACATGTTTCCTCGCCATGCAAAACGTGGCTGGTCCTTTATATCTACACATGGAATTGCCAGCGAATTATTGGTTGATTCAACAGGCAGTAATTGTTTTACCGATTGCATACCATAAAATAATCCATTGGGTTCGGACGCAGTAATTACAATGGAGTTTTTGTCAACCTTAAGCAGGTATCCTTCTTTCCCAAGGTTAAGCCGGCTAACAATTTTGAAACTGATTTTGTTTCCACTGCCTTCATCAGAAATCGTTAATCCATAAACTTCTTTTAAGTACTCTTTGAAAAAATCGGCAATTCGGGCAATATCTTCATTTTCCGAATCAATGCTCAAAACACAATTATTGTTTAGCTCGAAATTCCCTGTTTTAACCACCATTTCTGCAGGTTTGGGAATAATTGATATTTGTTGCGCTACCGCCGTGGTAACAAAAATAAATAGAAGTACGAAATTAATTAGTCGTTTCATTTTAATAGTTTTGATGTTTTACTTTTTTTGCGAATGTAATACTTTTGTAAATTATTAAAAAGAAAATAGTGTGATATAAAATAATTAATTATTCCTGTTTATGCCAGAAATAGAAATAGCACCTCAACTTTCTTCCATTATACCGGGTTTGGAATTGTCCTGTATTGAAAGCACCATTCTGTTACAAGATAAAAACGAACAGCTTTGGAATGAAATTTACACCAAAATCACTGAAATAAATTCTAATCTGCAGGTTGAACAAATTAGCAAATTACCGGCCATTAATGCATCGCGAAAAGCTTATAAATTATGTGGAAAAGATCCGGCACGTTATCGGTTATCTGCGGAAGCACTTTTAAGGCGGGCGATAAAACGTAAGGAAATTTACCAGGTAAACAATGTAGTTGATCTGTTAAATCTGGTTTCGATTGCAACCGGATTTTCAATAGGAGGATACGATGCCGACAAAATAAATGGACATGTAGAATTTGGAATCGGGGAAAGGGGGGAACCTTACGAAGGAATTGGCAGGGGGGAGCTAAATATTGAATTTATGCCGGTTTTCAGAGATGANCAGAGATGAAACAGGTGCTTTTGGTACTTCTACCAGCGATTCGGTACGAACTTGTGTTACCGCCGAAACCAAACGTTTTTTGATGATTATAATTGATTATGGCGCTACTTCTTTAAATTTGGCCACTAAAATGGCGGTCGGGTTGTTAGAGAAATACGCCGGAGCAACAAATATTGAATTTAAAAGCATTAAATAGGATGAAGGGATTCTGTAAATTTTGGCTGAAAATACTTGGATGGAAAACAATTGGCGGGGTAGCTCCCGAAAACAAGTGCATTATTATTGGTGCACCTCACACAAGCGCCTGGGATTTTGTAATTTCCTGGCTGTTTTACACTTCCATTGGAGGATTGGCCAATGTTTTAATTAAGAAAGAGTTTTTCTTTTGGCCTGTGAGTTACTTTTTGCGTAAAATGGGTGGCTTGCCAATCGATCGCTCCAAAGGTGCCAATGTTATCCGACAAACCATTCAGCTTATAAACAACTCCGATAAAACTCATTTGGCATTAACTCCAGAAGGTACCCGAGACCTGACAATAAGATGGAAAGGCGGGTTTCATATTATCGCAAAAGAAACCGAAATACCGGTGTATTTAGGCTACTTCGACTGGGGTAGGAAAGAGATTTCGATTGGTGAAAAGTTTGAATTGAGCGACAACGCAAATGATGACATTAAAAGAATGAAAGATTTCTATCGCGAAAAAGGCATAAAAGGGAAATTTCCGGATAAATTCACCACTGAATATTGATAGTCCGACTTTAAAAAAGGGATTCTGTTTTGCAGATACAGAATTCCTTTTTTTATTCAAATACCGAAATGGTTGCTTTAACCGATACGCTCTCAAAATTGCTTCCTTTAAAACCGGCGAACACACCAATATTTCCAACAAAAAACAAACTGTTTAAACTGTAGCCTGCTTCCCAGTAATTTTCGAGTGCCGGAGTGGTTAAATAATTAAAATGAAAGCTCTCGCTCCAGGTTTTCTTATTAATAAACGAGAAATAACGAAGCAAAAGGTATTCTGTTCTATAGTCGGCACCAACTGTTAAATAACTTTTTTTTGTACTGAACTGGTAGTCGTTAAGCAACTGAAAAGTGTTGGTGAACGATTTTGTTTCAACCAAAATTTCGGAGGTGTTTAAATGTTTGTATTGCGAAAAATGCAACTGATCGGCATTAAAATAATAACCGGCGTTTAAGTACCAATCGATTCCGGCGCTTGGAGAAAGATTCGCTTGTTGACGCCAGTAAAAATCTATACGACTGAAATCGGCTTCCGAATTAAAAATATCCGAAACTCCCTGTTTGTACGAAAGATTAAACGTGTAAAAATCGCTCATAAACAAAAAGGGTGAGGTTGCCAGCCATGGTTTTCGTAATCTTTTTCGGTAATTTAATCCCACCTGGTAAGTAAAGCTTTTTTGCTCGAGCAATGCCGGATGATCAGCAGCATACCCTTTCGGAATATTGGGCGAATACTCCTTGCTATTCGAAAGCGGGTAGGAGATGTTATTCTCAAGCGGATAAAAATGATCGTATTCAACATCTGCCAAAATTGTAAAATCCTTTTTGAAACGTTGTGAAGCATTGATGTGCAGGAACGTGGATTCGTACAATTTCATGTAGTTTTCGGCAAAAAACCACGAACTAACCGCATTTACTAGCGGCGAAATTCCATTTTTATAGCCTTTAAAATCGGTGCTCATTTTACCGGCGTTAATGCTTAAACGATTTCCTTCACCCAAAACATTATTGAAATGCGAATTGATTTCGCCAAAAATAGCCTTGCGGTTAAAAGCATATCCAATTTTTGATGTCGCTGAAATGTATTTGTTTTTGTCCAGCGTATAACGAAACCGAAGTGTCTGCTTGTATTTGTACCCGTCAACCGAATTAAAATCGAAATTTTCAACAGTAAGAAGTCCGTCGTAACCTAAACGAATTAGCGAATCTTTGCAGAAATCAGAAACACCAAATCCAAATTTGTTCCAATTGGCCTTTTTTCTGATCACTTTTTCTTCATCCGATAGATCGTCTTTTGAGGCGGTTTCCAAACGAACAATTGAATCGGCCATCTCGTAACTCCTTATTTCTGCTGGGGTCAAAGGAATAAGTCTTATGGTATCCCATTCAATATTTGTAACTAACGAGTCTTTTTCATCTTTAATATTATACGTATCGAATCCTTGCTCAATAATGGTTGAATCCTGGTATTGTTCTTTTACTATTTTTCGATTGAGGCGCGAAACTTTTTTTATATCTCTGTTCGACAGGTCCTTCTTCGCATTTATTAATTCAACTTCCCGGGTAAGTTCAACTTCCTTTTCGCTTTTTTGTCGTACTTTTTGAGGAGCTTTTACCACGCTATCCAATACTCTCTCTTGTTGAGCATCATTAAAATAATTGTCTTCAATCGAATGGTATTTTACCGAAGCCCCGTAATAAAATGTACCGCGCAATCCCAGCATCGAAACATTGCCGCTAATGTTATAGGTTACCGGAAGCCAGTTGCCCGCTCCCATATGCTGGAACTGTTGTTTTACCCGCAGATTGAAAAATTCAAAACTCGATTTAAAGTCCATGTTGTACACACACCACAATTTATTAACTATGTAAATGTACCCGTCAACCAATTCATCGCTATTCCGTTTCGGAATTACTCTGATTTTGAATACATCGGAACCATCAACCGTAATGTAGCCTTCGTACTGAAAATTATAATGTTTCAGCGCCATCGATGAAAGAGGTGAAATGGTCTGAAAAGGGCGTTCTTCATAAATACTGGTAGTAATTAATCCCATAACCGGAGGCTCGTCGAACCCGACCAGCGATGTTTTCTTGCTAATTACTTGTTGATCGTAATTGTTGGGATAGTCGTAGTTGATTTTGTTATGAGATTCAATTACATAGGTGACGTTTTCTTTAAAATAGTCCTTTAGTTTTTTACCATCATCCATGGTTATTTTATTCTTGTAAACATTTGGGATATTCGAAAATGAAAAGTTGCTTTTTATGTACAAGTCGGCTGAATAGTGTTTTATTTTCTTACGGTAGAATGGTGCTTCTGCCATGGCTTTTCGCATAATAAAATAGGCAGGATCTTCTTTCCCGGGGAAAACTTTTACTTCTTTAATTTCGAAGGATTGGGTTTTTAATGTTATGGGTAAATACAAGCTGTCGGTTTGCAGGCTAATTGTTTTAATCTGTTGGTAGTAACCCATTGAACGGATAGTTAAATTGTAATTTCCCTTTGGAAGTACAAATTCGAATAATCCGTCAACATTCGATGTGGTGCCTTCTTTTACTTCTGAAATAAAAATTGTAGCGTAGGGGATAGGCTGGTTCTGCTCGTCGGTAATTATCCCCGAAATGGTTTGAGCCTCAGAAATAAATGAAGTAAGAGCAAAACTCAAGAGCAACAGAAATTTGTACAATACTGTATTGCCAGTATGAATATTAGCTTTAGTAAACATGGCTTTATTGTTTTCTGAGCTGCAAGTAACGGAAAATTGTAACCACGTAAAAGAAAATTTTGTAAAATTCTAACCTATACTATAAATAAGGTAGGCTAATGTTTTATCAGCAGTTTCTGGCTTATTATTTTATTTCCTGTTTTTATCTGAACCATATGAATTCCTTCCTTTAAATTAGATACATTAAGTGCTGTCCCTTTTGTGAAGTTGGTTTTATGAATCAATTGCTGCCCTAATAAATTGTAGGTTCTGATTTCATCAATATTCCCGGAAATACCTTTAACGAAAATCCTGTTTCTAGCAGGATTTGGAAAGATGCTGAATTCTTGAACTGCTGGCTCTTGTATTTCGGTTGTAAACTCATTCTCTACCATTAAATTAAGGTTTAGTTGACCGCCGTTACTTTCAAGCCAAATTTGGGTTGAGTCTTCAGCAACATAGTCAGGAGAATGATAAATTGAAAACGTATAATCTTCGGCGCCTTCAATTACAATCTCCTGATCAAAATTGTGTATAATATCATGATCATCGATAATAGTAACACTCTGAAACCGAAGTTGATCGTTTGCGCGATTTGTAACTGTGATTTTTATTGTGTCTTCAAAATCTCCGTCAATTCCTTCGTGTGAAACAAGCATTAAGCGAGGGGCAGTTTCTGAAGTAGTGGGTAAATTGTAGTTTTTCCACCCATTTAATCCACCTATCATTTCGTAAACTTCAGTAAATTCCAGATCCTGCATTTTCGCAAATGCACCAGCACTTCTTCCTCCTGACTGACAGTGCAACAGAAATATTTTATGTTTGGGTAAAAGTGCCAAGCGCTGCTGGAAATCAGAGTCCCCGGTACTGCGGTTTATTGATCCTTCGAGATGTTCTGTCATCCATTCACTACCTGTGCGTACATCAAGAATTACAAAATTTGGATTTTCAGAATGGACCTTTATCAGACTGTCGCACTTGTCGGGATAAAGACGTTCGTAAATATTTTGAGAAACAATAGATTGGCTATAAGTAAATGCCAGTACTATAATTATGAAGTAAAACTTTAAATTCATAACTCCTTGATTTCTTTCTAAAATTACAAACAATGCCGGTAAAAGTTTTCTTTCTTCCAATTATTTATCCTGTAGTTTTAAAAGGTGATTCTTCAATAATTGCTGAACAACATCTTTTTTTCATCACAAATTGTATTTACTTTTACAGCACAGTACAGGACAGCATAGTTTACCTGTAATTTGTACTAATAATTTATTAACATTCAATAATTAATCAATTTAAAAGATGGCTAACAGATTAATAGGAAGACTTCCTAAAGTTGGAATCCGCCCGGTAATCGATGGACGCGAAAGAGGTGTTCGCGAATCCCTTGAAGTACAAACCATGAATATGGCAAAAAATGCCGCAAAACTGATTGAAGAAACTTTGCGTTTTCCGAGTGGAGAAAAAGTGGAATGTGTAATTGCTGACTCAACCATTGGCGGAGTTGCCGAAGCTGCAGCTTGTGCTGATAAATTCGAACGCGAAGGTGTGGGCGTTTCATTAACTGTAACTCCATGCTGGTGCTATGGTACCGAAGTTATGGATTCAACTCCGGTTATTCCAAAAGCTGTTTGGGGATTTAACGGAACCGAACGTCCGGGAGCTGTTTATCTGGCCGCAGCTTTGGCCGGTTATACTCAAAAAGGATTGCCTGCTTTTGGCATTTATGGCCGCGATGTGCAGGATGCCGGCGATGAAACTATTCCAGAGGATGTGAAGGAAAAAGTACTTCGTTTTGTAAAAGCAGCTTTAGCTGTGGCTCAAATGAAAGGGAAATCATATTTGTCGTTGGGTTATACATCAATGGGTATTGCAGGTTCGATGGTAAGTCCCGATTTCTTCCAGGAATATTTGGGAATGCGCACCGAATTTGTTGATATGGTGGAAGTAAAACGTCGTTTGGATGAAGGAATTTACGACAAAGAAGAATACGAAAAGGCACTGGCCTGGACAAAAGCAAATGTAATTGAAGGTGATGATTACAATGCACCAGAAGAACAATCGGATCGTGAACGAAAAGATTGGGAATGGACTGTGGTTATAAAAATGACCTTGATTATGCGCGACCTTATGATTGGTAATCCAAAACTTAAAGAAGCTGGTTTTGGAGAGGAAGCGCACGGACACAACGCTATTGCCGGTGGTTTCCAGGGACAGCGTCAGTGGACAGATTACTATCCGAACGGAGACTTTTCTGAAACGATTTTAAATACTTCGTTCGACTGGAACGGAATTCGCGAAGCCTTTGTTTTTGCAACCGAGAACGATAGTTTAAACGCAGTTCCTATGTTGTTCGGGCATTTATTGACCAATACTGCACAAATTTTCTCCGATGTTAGAACTTACTGGAGCCCTGATGCGGTAAAACGTGTTACAGGTAAAGAATTAAACGGAAAAGCAAAAGATGGAATTATTCACCTGATTAATTCGGGATCGACAACTATGGATGCCACAGCGCAGCAAAAAGATGCAGATGGAAATCCGGTAATGAAAGCTTTCTGGGATGTAACAGAAGAAGATGTAAAAGCATGTTTGGGAAATACACGCTTTTGCCCCGGGGACAAAGGATATTTCCGAGGTGGTGGTTTCTCGAGCCAGTTTAAAACTGCCGGAGAAATGCCAGTTACAATGAGTCGTGTAAATCTTGTAAAAGGATTAGGACCTGTTTTGCAAATAGCTGAAGGTTATACTGTTGAATTGGAGGATGATGTGCACGCAATTCTTGACGAACGCACCAATCCAACCTGGCCAACAACTTGGTTCGTACCAAAACTAACCGGAGAAGGAGCATTTAAAGATGTGTATTCGGTAATGGCCAATTGGGGCGCTAACCATGGTGCAATTTCTTATGGTCACATTGGTGCCGATTTAATTACACTGGCATCTGTTCTGCGTATTCCGGTTTGTATGCACAATGTCGGCGAGGATAAAATTTTCCGTCCGAGTGCATGGGCTGCTTTTGGTGAAAACAAAGAAGGTGCAGACTATCGCGCATGCGAAAGTTATGGCCCGTTATATAAATAAGAAATAGTATTACAGCGGTTGTCTTTTCTGACGATCGCTGTAATTGTTTTTATAATCCGGCAAATCTAAACGAATGAAACGAGCATGAGAAAGTCTTCACAAATAAGCGAATGATTATAATCATGCGAGTTCCCCGTCTGACCGCGTAAGCAGGGCAGGCATCTGTTACTAAAGAAAATTAACAATTATGAACAGATGAAATCATTAACTAAATCAATTTTCAATGGAATTGCATTGGGTTTGTTGATTATGCTATATTCGTGCAATTCAAATCATAAAACAAGATCTTCTGAAAAAATGGATGCAGCTAAAAAAGGAACCTACAGGTACGATATTGAATTTCTCAAAAAACATACTTCTCCAATTGAACTGATTAACGGCGATGCCCGTGTATTAATTTCACCGGAATACCAGGGACGTGTAATGACAAGTTCTGCAGATGGACTAGGCGGTTTGAGTTTTGGTTGGATCAACCATGATTTAATTGCCTCGGGTGAAGTTTTAAAACAAATCAATCCTGTGGGTGGCGAAGAACGTTTCTGGCTGGGACCGGAAGGAGGCCAGTATTCCATATTCTTTAAAAACGGAAGTAGTTTTGATTTTGAAAACTGGGCAACTCCGGCCTGTTTAGATACAGAAGCATTTAATGTGGTAAGTACGAATAAAACTTCGGCCGAATTCACAAAATCCATTGAATTGGTAAATTACAACAACTTCAAATTTCATTTTGATGTGGTACGTAAAATAAATTTATTGGACAATAATTCGATTAAAACCGACTTAGGAATTGAATTTACCGAGTATGTAAAAGCAGTTGCCTATCAAACAAGCAACCAACTTAAAAATACCGGCAATGAAGTGTGGAAAGCGGAAAGCGGGTTGTTGTCTGTTTGGATGTTGGGTATGTATAATCCATCGGATGAAGTAACCATTTTAGTGCCTTATAAAACCGATGCAAAATCGGATTATATTGTGAAAGACGACTATTTTGGTGAAATTCCCAAAGATAGGTTGGTGGTTAAAAATGGAATGATCTATTTTAAAGGCGATGGTAAAGAACGCGGTAAAATTGGTATTCCGCCACAACGTGCACTGCCCGTAATTGGAAGTTACGATGCCATTAACAAGGTTTTAACGGTACTGAAATGTGAAATACCGGCAGGTAAAACAGAGTATGTAAACTCGGCCTGGGAACTGCAAGAATTTCCTTACAAAGGCGATGCAATTAACTCGTATAACGACGGGCCGCTTGAAGACGGAAGCCAAATGGGACCGTTTTATGAGCTGGAAACCTCGTCGCCTGCTTTGTCATTAAGAGTGGATGAAACGGCAACATACAAACAAACTACGATTCACTTTCAGGGCGATGAAAAAGATTTGGATGATCTGTGTCAGCAAATTTTCAACGTAAACTTAGCAGAAGTAAAATCAGTTTTCTAATGTCAGATTTCCCATTCACCATATCAGATTCGGCCGGGCAAACCAAACTTCAGCAACTGGTTCATTCTATTACCGAGGCCATAAGCAACGGGCAGTTAAAGAACGGCGATCCGCTGCCTTCGGTTAACCAGCTCAGCAATAAAAGTGGTTTCTCGCGAGATACGGTTTTTAAAGCATACACCATTCTAAAAGAGCGAAATGTTATTGAGTCGGCACCTCAGAAAGGCTATTTTGTGGCCAACGAATCGTTTAAAGTGTTTGTGTTGCTCGACGATTTTAGTGCGTTTAAGGAGCAGTTTTACAAGTCGTTTCGGCAGAATCTTCCTAATTCGTATTCAGTCGATCTGATGTTTCACCATTATAATCCCGATGTTTTTCATCAATTGATAGAAAACAGTTTGGGGCGTTACAGTTTGTATCTGGTTATGAACATTGAGCATAATTCCATTGATCCGATTCTGGAGAAGATTGATGCAAACAGGCTGCTGATCCTGGATATGGGACGTCCGGAAATTGGGAAAATGAATTACCTTTTACAGGATTTTAATAAATCCGTAATACGTTGTTTAGACGAGGGAAAAGAAAGATTAAAAAAGTACGGGGAATTGATTTTGGTTTATGCCGAAAACTGTACTCCGCATCCGGCAGAAACGGTTTCTGCAGTGCGGAGCTTTTGCAAAAAGAACGGGATTTTGTTTAAGCAAGCCGCACAAGTTAATACTTCGGAAATAAAAAAAGGGCAAGCTTATTTTGTTATTCGCGATGGCGATCTGGTAGAAGTGATTAAGCATTGCCGTAGCAAAGAATTGGAATTGGGCAAAGATGTTGGTGTACTCTCGTACAACGATACACCAATGAAACAAATTGTTGGTGGCGGTATAAGTGTAATATCCGTTGATTTTGAAAAGATGGGAAACCGTGCTGCAGAATTTGTGAAAAACAAACAAAAAATTAGCGAAGTGTTGCCAACTTCATTACTTTTAAGGGATTCTTTGTAATTCCTTATCTTATGAAAAATATTCTGTTTGTTCTGCCTATTATTTTCACTTGTTTATTTTATAACACAGGCTATTCGCAGGGAATGAAAACACAATTTTCCGGAACATCAATTGGAAATTCCAAATTAACAGGAAGCACCGTTTATGATGCTTCAACTCAAACTTACTTGTTAAAAGGTGCCGGCGAAAATATGTGGTTCGACAAGGATGAGTGTTGGTTTGAATTCAATAAAATAAAGGGTGATTTTATACTTTCTGCAAATCTTTCGTTTCTGGGCAAAGGAGTGAATGCTCACCGCAAAATAGGAGTGATGATCCGCTCGGATTTTGATAAAAGTGCAGCTTATGTTGATTGTGCCGTGCACGGAGATGGATTAACTGCTATGCAATTTCGTGCGTCGAATACCCAAAATACCGACGAAGTAAAATCAACTGTTGTACATCCGGAATTTGTACAGATAGAGCGAAAAGGGGATAAGTATATTGTTCGGGTTTCGAAAGATCACAAACCACTGGAAACTGTGTCGGAACAAACCTTCGACTTTGGAGAAGAATTGCTTGCCGGACTTTTTATTTGTTCGCACGACGGAAATGTACTGGAATCGGCCAAATTCTGGAATGTTCGATTGGAAGTTCCTGTAGCCGAAGGTGTGGATGGTTATCAGCAACCATCGCCTAGCCGATTGGAAATACTAGATATTGAAAGTGGATTTAGAAAGCTGATTTACGAAACAGCGAATCATATTGAAGCGCCCAACTGGTCGCGAGATGGGAAATATTTGATTTATAATTCGGATGGAAGGTTGTATAAATTCGATTTGGATACCCAACGACCGGCAATAATAAACACAGGTTTTGCTACCTCGAACAACAACGATCATGGTATCTCTTTCGATGGAAAAACCATCGCTGTTAGTCATCATTTAGAAGAAAACGGGAAACGGGAATCGATAATTTACACCTTGTCTATTGAAGGTGGAACACCAACCCGGATAACTGCGAAGGGACCGTCGTATTGGCACGGTTGGTCGCCCGACGGCAAATGGCTGAGCTATTGTGCTGCAAGAAACGGGAATTATGATGTTTATAAAATTCCGACCTCCGGGGGTGAAGAAATCCGGCTGACAGATGCAGAAGGTTTGGACGACGGGCCTGAATATTCGCCGGATGGGAAATACATCTATTTTAATTCTACACGAACGGGAATGATGCAAATCTGGCGAATGAAACCCGATGGATCGGAGCAGGAGCAGATTACTATCGATAATTACCAAAACTGGTTTGCACATCCCTCGCCCGATGGGAAGTGGTTGATTATGATTTCGTATCTGCCCAAAGTACCTGCCGGATCGCATCCGCACAACCAGCGTGTTATGCTACGATTGATGCCGGCTAACGGAGGAGAAATAAAAACGATGGCATTTTTATATGGTGGGCAGGGAACTATCAATGTACCATCGTGGAGCCCTGATTCTAAAAAAGTGGCTTTTGTTTCGTATACTTATTAAAGCCCCAGCACATCAGCAATCTCTTTCATGGCATTTACCGAAAGTTCGGCAAACTCGGGTAAGGGAATTCCTATTTTTTCACATTCCAGAATATTTTCGCGTTTTACCGATGCCGCAAAAGCTTTTTGTTTCATGCGTTTGGTAATCGATTTGGATTTTACACCGGCAATTTTTTTGTCAGGATAAACCAAAGTTACGGCAGTAATTAACCCTGTTATGGTTTCGCCGGCTGCCAGCGCGTGTTGAAATTCAGTGGTGCGTTCTTTCCCCGTAGCCACTTCGTTGTGCATAACAATGGCATCCAAAATTTCGTTGCTCACTTTACCTGCCAATAATTTTTCGGCGTAAGGACCATGTGTGTATGGATCGGCATTGGTAATTTCCACATCAATATCGTGCAACAAACCAGCCAGCCCCCATTCATCCTCGTTTTTGCCAAGCTTTTTAGCAATCGCTTTTAAAACGGCTTCCGAAGCATAACAATGTTTACGCATATTTTCAGCCTTAACATTTTCTTCCAGTATTCGAATAGCTTCTTCTCTTGAAATCATAGTGTGGGTTTATTCCTTTAAAAGTTACAATGCTTTAAAAATAGTAATAAATTTGTGGCGGCTAAAGAAAATATATAAATGCTCGAAATAGAAAGAAAATATTTGGTTGATGTTGAAAAATGGCAACCTACAAACGAAGGATTAAAAATTATTCAGGGCTATTTGTCGGTCGATAAAGAGCGGGTGGTTCGGGTACGAATAAAAGGAGAGAAAGCTTTTTTGACGATAAAAGGAAACCAACAGGGAATTACGCGTACTGAACTGGAATACGAAATACCGGTGAACGAAGCACAAACAATGCTGGAAATGTGCCTGGATTACCCAATAGAAAAAACACGTTATACCCAACAAGTTGCTGGTTTGCTATGGGAAATAGATGTTTTTGATGGAGCAAACAGTGGTTTATATCTGGCCGAAGTAGAGCTGGAAAACGAAACCCAGTATGTTGAATTACCCGAATGGATTAAAGAAGAAGTGAGCCACAATCATCGTTATTTTAATTCGTGGTTGTCGCAAAATCCTTTTATAAGATGGTAAATCAGAATTATTCTCTAATAATTTAATTAAGAACCTGTTGTTCATTGTTATCTGAAATTTATGCCAGACTTCTATAACAATGGTACTATTTTTGCGTTTTACACATAGCCTAAAAAACAGAATGTATGTTTTCAGTAAATAAAAATTCAATTTTATTCACCTTAGTTATTTTATCCTTTTCAAATTTCCTTTTTGCTCAAAATAATAATGATGAGCAGGAAAATGAAGTGTTGGAAAACAGCATACAAATGCTGAAAAACTATTTTTACGATGATAGTAACTGGCATGTTGTTGAACCTAATGTTGGAAACAATGTAA
The DNA here is from genome assembly GCA_026671195.1 of Draconibacterium aestuarii. Classification (GTDB taxonomy): domain Bacteria; phylum Bacteroidota; class Bacteroidia; order Bacteroidales; family Prolixibacteraceae; genus Draconibacterium; species Draconibacterium aestuarii. The sequence goes on from JAPOHD010000031.1 coordinate 116,720, forward strand.
CCGGTTTGATTAACTACCTGGAGGATCAGCCCATTGATGATATTATTAAACAGTTGCAGAACGCTAAATTAATGCAGGGAAATTATGTACTTCGCCTGCCCGAAAATGTGGAAGACAGTTTAAGTGTTCCTGGCTATATTTCGGCTGCAATGGTAAAACAGAATATCGGGAAAATTGAGGTGGATTATAAGAATGAGGTTAAACTACACGAAATTATGGTTCCAACCTCGTTAATTGAGAAAGCGCAGGAAGAGGTGGAAACAGTTCCGCCGGGGAAAGGAATCGCATTATTTACAGATTCGGTTTATACTTTTCCCGAAAACCTGATTATTCCCGAAGTTATACCGGATTCGGTACTGAACTCGCCCGAACAGTTTAACCAACTGGTACGAATTGATAGTATTCGCAATGTGCTGATCGAAACAAAACGTTTGGAATACAACGATTCGATTACGGCAGCACACGTAAACTCCGTGGTTAGAGAATACCGCCAAAAAAGATACAATGAAGGTTTGGAGTTTCGAATTAACAGGTACAAGGATTCAGTTAAAAGTAAAAATTATCTTACGTTAAAAACATACAACGATCAGGTTATTACAGCTGTAAATGATTCGATAAAAAATGTTATTGAGGTTCTTTCGGACTATGCCGATTTTATTGACACAACCCGAATTTCGCTCGTAAATTATGCCGGCGAAAGCGAAGATATTTTATTACAAAACGGAAATGAACGCTATTCGAGGATTTGGCTTAAAAACGAGCAAAACGATTCGCTTCGGGTAATGGTTAAGAACATTGATAAACGCAGTGTACAAATGCTGATTGACGATGGAGTAACGTTCTCGCGTTTTAAACAAAAGGAAACCAAAGATTTTGATTTTGAATCGTTAAAAGGGAACTACGGCAAGTTTAATAAAGTGGGCAAGAGTTATGAACTGGAAACTCCCTGGAATATTGGAGGCGAAGGAAGTGCCGGTTTCTCGCAAACCTATTTAAATAACTGGCAAAAAGGGGGACAAAGTGCGTTGTCGACGCTGGTTGTACTAAAAGGTTTTGCCAACTATTCGAGAAAGGATAATAAAGTAAAATGGGAAAATTCAGCAGAAATACGGAGTGGATGGATACGCCCAGGAGGTGATGAAGAAGAGCTGCAAAAAAACGACGACAAATTTGAACTGACTTCGCGTGTTGGTGTAAGTGCATTTAAAAAGTGGTACTACAGTTCGGAACTTAATACCAATACCCAGTTTTTTAGAGGATATAAATATCCAAAGGCCGACAATCCGGTACCTTTCTCTGGCTTTATGGCACCGTTAACCACCTATTTTAAAATTGGATTGGACTACAAGCCAAACAAAGATTTTTCTGCATTTGTATCGCCGCTCTCACTTAAAAGTGTTTATGTGAGAGATACAAGTTTAATCAATCAAATAAGATATGGAGTGGATAGCGACCGAAAAGCTTATTGGGAGCCGGGTTTAAATGTTGATATGAAATATAAAATGAAATTAACCAACGACATCACCTATGAAACCAAGTATAAAATGTTTATGAATTACCAGGATCCATTCAAAAAATTTGACTTGAATTGGGAGAACCTCTTTAAAATGCAGGTGACAGATAATATTGGTATGCAATTTATGCTTCATTTTATTTACGATGACAGTGTTAAGTTTCCAGTATACAATGATGATGGCGACCAAATTGGTTCAAAAGCAAAACTTCAGACACGCGAATTTTTCAGCGTTGGCTTTACCTATAAAATAAATAAGAAAGTGTTACGTACCCATCGTGTCAGACAATATTAAAGATGTATAAGTGGTTTTATGGCAGAAAAGGCTAACTTTGAACCAAACAAAAGATGATGAAACAGATTAAACGCTATTATACAATAACAGCCGATCCCAAAGATGTTTACAACGCGCTGACCAATAAAAAAATGCTCGAGATCTGGACGGGTGAAGAGGTGGTGATGGAAACCGAACCCAATACCGAATTTTCGTTGTGGGGTGGAAGCATTTCGGGAATTAACATTGAATTTGAAGAAAACAAAAAGATTGTTCAGAAATGGTTTTTTGGCGAAGAAGATGAAAATTCGATTGTGACTATAAAAATTCATCCGCATAAAAAAGGATGCAGTGTTGAACTGTTACACACCAATATTCCCGATGATGCTTACGAAAATATTTCGGAAGGTTGGGACGATGATTATTTTGGCGCCTTAAGTGAATTGTTTATTTAATGAAATCGCCACAGTTCTGGATTGAAAAACTCGCTCTGCAAAAACATCCCGAAGGCGGCTGGTTCAAAGAGGTCTACCGATCGGCAGAAAGAATAAAAAAGGAATCGTTACCAGCTGATTTTAGTGGCGATCGCAATTTCTCCACATCTATTTATTATTTATTGGAAGGCACGCAGTTTTCGGCATTCCATAAAATTAAATCCGACGAATTGTGGCACTTCTACACCGGCAATTCCGGTGTAGAGATTTTATGGATTGAAGAAGGGATACGCAGGAAAGAAAAGTTGGGTGTTGACATTGAGAACAAAGAACAATTTCAGTTGACAGTTCCAAAAAACCGATGGTTTGCTGCCCGATTGTTAAACACAAATGGTTTTGCACTGGTGGGTTGTACGGTTTCTCCCGGTTTTCATTTCGAAGATTTTGAACTGGCAGATAAAAGCCTGATGAATGAATTTCCTCGGCTAAAAAATGACATTGCGGAGTTGATTCGAGATTGATTGGAGATTGATTTGTTTACTACAACTACCCCTTCAACTCTTCCTGTAACAAATCTCTTATCGCCATAAAATTACTTTCCAGTTTTAACATGTTCTCAATATAGAAGTTAAAAATATCGGGCCACTGGTTTTGTCGGTGAAAGTCAACATTGGGAAGTTGCGCATAAATGCGGCAGATTTCCTTCCCGCTGTCTTCGCGTTCGTGAAAAAATTCCCAAATTAATCCTTCTTCAAATCCCTCTTCTAAAATAACTTTATAACGTTCCAGAAATTCGAAAGCTTTTAAACGAAGATTTTCGCTGCGGTTGCTTAATTCCAGAATAACTTTGGCATCTTTTCTGCTCACATCAAAACGTAAAGCAACACCTTTTATTTTTGTACGGTGCAGCACCCATTTTCGCTTTCGGTATTGAAGCGCTGGATGAACTTCGCAGCGTTTCCCGAATAATTCCCAAAAAGTTAATCGTAGCTTTTTTATCTCGTCCTTCGAATACATATTCGAATATACATTAAAATCTATTTATACGTCAACAAAATAATTTCTACATTTGGTAATACTCAACAGAATTAACCTGACGATGAAAAGAAACTATATTTTACTGCTTCTTTCTGTTTTTATTACCTGTACCGGAAAAGCTCAGCTGGTTGATGTGCAAGCCGATTACAATGGGGTAGGCGATTGCATATTTAGTGCTACTAACAATTCGAAAGCACCTGTTTTTTTGCACATTAATTTTGCGGATTTGCAAAACACCACTTTCCCCGAAACGTTGCCGTATGTAAAAAGACTAACGCCCGGATTTAATTCACTGTTTACACTTCAACGTAATTTGGATGCCGATATTCCGAGTTTTCATTACGAGATAAAATCATTTCGTTCAAATCCAATGGCAGATGTTGATCTGAATTTCCCTTATTTAATTCCATTTCAGGATGGAGAGAAAATAAGGGTATTTGATGTAGAAAACATAGATGGATTTGCAGGCAATTCAAAACCCGATTCGTGGTCGGCAACCGGATTTTACGCAAATGCCGGAACACCGGTTTGTGCTTGCAGAAATGGGGTAGTGGTTGAAATTGTTGGAGTCAAACGAAACGAAGATTCGCAAAGCTGGTACAACGGATGGAATTATTGTATAACTATTATGCAACCCAGCGGAACTTTAATTTGCTATCGGAATGTTTTTGATAAGCAAAAGAAACTAAACGTTGGACAAACGATTTATGCCGGAGAGATAATCGGAGAAATTGCTCCGGGAAAAAACACACTTGAAATTCTCATCTATCATCATTCGCTAAATACCAATGGATTGCTGTTTGTAATTCCTCAATTTGTGATCGCTGAAGGTAAAAACGAATTTGTAAATTCATCAACTGAATACACTGTTATACATCCAAATTCGGTGCGCGGTTTGGAAATGACAAAACGGGAGCGAAAAAAGATATTGGGTGTGAAATAATTTTATACTGAACAAGAACTGTCAATTATTGATTTCCATGTTCATTCAAATTTTGAGAAGATGTTAAAACAATTAATTATTTGCCTATTGCTGTTCGCTTCAGGTAACGGGAAAGCACAGTATTATTCAGCAGTAACGAATTCAGAAACCGGACCGGTTGAAGTTCGGACAGAATATTATCATGGCAATCGAATTTTTAGCGCCCATAATAATGCAAAATTTCCGGTTTATCTGCATCTATATTTCAAAGAGATTAGTAAATTATCGTTCAGGGAGAAAGAACCTTACGTGAAATTATTACAGCCCGGTTTTAACGAATTATTCACCCTTGAAAATTACAGCGAAAGAGGGCAGCCACCTTTCGAATATACCATTAAATATTATCCTTCAAATCCTTTGGCAGAAGTCGATTTAGATTTTCCCTACTTGTTTCCGTTTGAAGAAGAAACCACTGTTGTGCCGAAAAAGGTGAAGTCGATTGATAACTTTTTGACGAAATATAAAACAGCCGGATGGTCGGCAAATGGGTTCTATACCTTGGCGGGGCAGGTAGTTTGTGCCAGTCGAACCGGCATTGTAGTTGAAATTTTGACCGAAAGAGAGGAGGATATTATAGTGCCTAACCATAAGCGAACCTCACAAATTACCTTGCTACATGCTAATGGAACACTGGCTTGTTATCTTAATGTTTCAGCCACTAAAAGCGGGCTGGAACTAAATCAGAAAATTTATGCCGGAGAGGGGTTTGCTGAAATTGTTTCCGGGGCTGACGAATTGATCGTTCTCTTTTATAAAAACCAACTTTTATCTGAAGAGTTGGATTTCCTTGTTCCTAAATTTCAAATTGATGAAACAGAAGTAAAACCGGTGATTTATGAAAAAGAATATGTTGTGGTGCATCCGGTTTCAGTTAAAGTTCTGGAATTAACAAAAAAAGAACAACGGATTCTGCGTAAGTTGAAATAAAAAGTGCCACCCAAAACCGGATGGCACCTCCAATATATTATCCTAAAAAAAAATTATTTCCAAACTTCTTCACCGTACTCCCAGCCTTTGCGAACAGGTTCTTTTATATAATCATCTTTGTCGTTATGATTGGTCACTTTCATGTTTACGGCATCGTATTCAATGCGTGTGTTAAATCGCTGTGCCATAACTCCAATTAACGACATCTCGGTTAAACGCGTTGCATAATCAAAGTTAGATCCCGGTGCAGGTCCACCTTTTATCGCATCGATGAATTCTTGCTGAGGTCCTCCTTCAATTCGAGGAATAGTAGCTTCCGGCATTTCGTTTTGTACCCATGCTTCCCACTCTTCTTTTGGCATCATCAACTGGGCATTGTTCGGACGGCCGCCAGTCATAATATTTTGTTTTTCGCCAACCATAATCATTCCCGATCCGGGAAGCTCATCCATTCCCCATTCCGGCCTTATCTCAGGTTTTAAACCGCCTTCATACCAGGTTAATGTTACCGGTGGTTTTTCCCCGCGTGCCGGAAATTCAAATTTTATAATCGAGCTGTCGGGGACAAATCCTGCAGGAGCTCCCGAATTTAGAATACATTCGGTAGCAGTTGGCATTCCCAGGTCAAGCGTCCAGAAAGGTGCATCCAGTGTATGGCATGCCCAATCGCCTAACTCTGCATTTCCAAAGTCGTAAAATCCTCGCCACGATTTTGGTACATAAGCATGGTTATACGGGCGATGGGATTGTGGCCCCAGCCATAAATCCCAATCCAGTCCTGCCGGTATTGGTTCTTCAGGCACTGGAAACGAAGAAGGTTTGGTGAAATATTTACCTTCACCAAAATCAGGTCCGTTAAACCAGGCAATTATTTCTTTTACATCGCCGGTAATGCCCGCATCGTACCATTCTTTTACTCTTCTTATACCATCGGTAGCATGGCCCTGGTTACCCATTTGTGTCGTAACATTGTAATAATGAGCAGCCCTTTGCAAAGTACGCAATTGCCAAACATTGTGCGCCAGTGGCTTTTCTACATAAACATGTTTCCCAAGTTGCATGGCTGCCATAGTCGCTGCAAAGTGTACATGGTCGGGTGTTGCAATCAAAACAGCATCAATGTCGTTGGCCATTTGGTCAAACATTTTTCTAAAATCTTTGAACCGTTTTGCATTCGGATACTTTGCATAGGTTTCGCTGGCACGATTATCATCAACATCGCACAACGCAACAATCGTAACGCTTTCATCCTGAGCAACCCTGTCGATATTGTGGGTTGCACGACCTCCGGCGCCAATTGCAGCTACATTGATTTTCCCCGATGGAGCACAGCTAATAAAATTCGGAATAAATACGGCACCTGCGGTTATTGCACCGGCCGATCGTAAAAAATTTCTTCTTGAAATAAAATTCATTTTTTATTAAAGTTTATTGGTATAGATTAGCTGCGAAGTTAAAATGTTTTTGGTTTTTCTGATTATTTTGGACTATCTTTTTCACAACAGAACAGAATAGTTTGAGTTTAAGTAGACAAGCCATATCGATTTTACTATTTTACACCGTAAAATTTATTAGTATGACAAGCCAACGTATTCTGACGATTGATATAATGCGCGGATTAACCCTTTTCCTGATGCTTTTTGTAAATGATTTGTACGTTGATGAAGTTCCTTCTTGGCTAACCCATCGCCCTGCCGGATACGATGGAATGGGATTAGCCGATTGGGTATTTCCCGGGTTTCTGTTTATGGTAGGAATGGCCGTGCCTTTTGCCATACAAAGTCGTGTTAGGAAAGGTGATTCAAAAGGACGAATTGTATATCATATTTTGGTAAGAACCATCAGTTTATTAATTATTGGTGTTTTAATGCTGAATGTTGGCCGTGTGAATTCTGAGTTGACAGGTATGAACAGCAATTTATGGGCAATACTGGTTTATGTTTGTATTTTTCTAATCTGGAACTTATATGAAAATATAAAACCAGTTTATGTCCGATTGTTAAAAGGACTTGGAATACTGGGCCTGATAATATTACTTGTGCTTTTTAAATCAGGTATTCCCGGGGAAGTTACGTGGTTAAAAACCAGTTGGTGGGGAATATTGGGCTTAATTGGATGGGGATATTTGGTTACATCATTGGTTTACCTTGTTTTAAAAGAGAATTTGTTGGGAACAGGTTTGGTATGGTTGGCATTTGTGTTAATAAATATACTATCACAATTGGGGCAGCTTGATTTCTTAAATTCAATTAAACCCGTTTTCGGAGTAATACTCGGCGGAAATATTCCTTCTATTGTTATGTCCGGATTGTTTTTTAGTTTATTCCTGCAGCGATTTAAGACAAATCCCCTGAGTTTTGTCGTTTTGGGAACCGGTATTGGCATAGCTTGTTTGTTATTGGGCGCAGTACTCAGAAATTGGTTTATTGTTTCAAAAATTATGGGTACCCCAAGTTGGGCCATGTTGTGTAACGGCGTAAGTGTGCTGCTATTTATTGTTTTATATCTGTTTGTCGATATTCTTAGAAAGAAAAACTGGGCAAATGTATTTAAACCTGCTGGCCAAAATTCATTGACTACTTACCTTGCCCCTAATATTATTTACTATAGTATTTGGCTAAGCGGTATCCCTGTGCTGTTCTATAAAAATTCAGTTTACTCTATCGTTGTTATTTTCGGATCTGTAGTATGGGCCTTTTTTATGATTGGATTTGCTGCATTACTTTCAAAAATTGGAATTCGATTAAAATTATAATTCTCCCGTATATCAGAAATTAGTTTATCAAAAACCACTGTGTTATGAAAATGTATAGGATTAAGATTCGAAACTTAATGCACAATAAATAAATCGGGAGTTCCATTGAATTCAGGAAGTAACCAATTTTAATAAGATGAAATTTTATAAAATAATTAAGGATGAATCAAAAGACGGAAGATAAACTTTCGTTATGTATACTTTACTCTTCGATCGTCGGTCGAAAAAATGACAATTTACTCATACTCTCAATAAAATATAGAAGTAAAAGCTAGCTGTTATGTGCAAAACCGTACGATTCTGGGTAAAACGAGTAATCTCTTTCCTATTCAGTCAGCACTACTGAAATTCGAATTATAGTAAACATTTGTTTTTTTGAGATTTGGAAAAGCACCTATTGTTAAATCATGTTAAGATCGGTTGATTTTTTTGTTATAAAAATATTCGGAAAACGGAAATCTTCATTTTATCGGGTTTGGAGGGCAAAGTATTTTTCGAAGCATTTTACTTGTAAAAGCGTTGTATGTACATGTCTGTCAGGCAAAAAGGTAATATCACAAAATCCTAAAATGAAATAACCAAGAGTGTTAAATATTATTGGTGAAACTAAAAATATGTTAATTCTTATTTTTTTTTTACATTAGCTCATTAATTGTTAAGTTGAGTGAGTTAATTACTAATTATAAATTTTTATTCTATGAAAAAAATTGCGCTAATGCTGTTTTGCATTGCCATGTTTGGCGTGCTTGTAGTTGAAGCACAGGTAAAAAGTATCTCCGGAACGGTAACCAGTTCTGAAGATGGTACTGGAATACCTGGTGTTTCGGTAAGTGTTAAAGGAACCACTATTGGTACCGTTACCAATATTGAAGGGGAGTACCAAATTGATGTTCCGGAGGATGCAGAAATTTTAATTTTCTCCTTTGTTGGGATGAAAACTCAGGAATTGCCAATTACAGGGACTAAGCTAAATGCTGTTTTGGATCCTGAGACGATTGATATAGGGGAAGTGATGGTTGTTGCCTACGGAACTGTATCTCCGGAAGCAAAAACCGGGGCTGTGACCCAGGTTAGGGCTGACCAGATTGCTGATGTGCCTGTTTCCAGTTTTGATAAAGTGCTAAGTGGAAAGTTGGCCGGTGTAACCGTTACTGCAACATCGGGACAGCCTGGTGCAGCATCACAAATTCGTATTCGCGGAACAAGTTCTATTAATGCAGGAAACGAACCGCTTTACGTAATAGATGGTGTTCCTGTAATGTCTGGTGATCAGAGTTACTTTACAAATACTAGTAATGCACTATCCATGTTAAATCCTAACGACATCGAGTCTGTTACTGTTTTGAAAGATGCCGCAGCTGCTTCAGTTTATGGGTCAAGGGCAGCTAATGGTGTAGTTCTTGTAACTACCAAAAGCGGTGCTGCAGGAGTAACCAAATTTGCAGTGAGAGCTAAATACGGAGTATCTCAGTTAGCAAACGATAATAATTACGGAACGATGACACCGGAGCAGTTACTCGAATACCATCGAACAGGAGTAAGAAATGCCGGTGCTAATCCGGATGATCCTGCAAATGCTAATAGTGGGATGTATTATCCGTACGAATTATTATCTCGGCCTCAGACCAATTGGATGGATGCGTTTACCCGATTGGGGAATACTCAGGAGTATGAAATTTCTGCAAATGGAGGAACCGAAAAGACAAAATATTTTACTTCTGCATCATACCACAGCACAGAAGGTGTTTTTCATGGCGTTTCGTTCGATAAAATGCAGTTTCGTGTTAATGTGGATCATGTTATAAATGATCAGCTTAAAATTGGAACTAGAATAAATACAGCCTATACGGAAAGTAATGATGTTGCCATGCAAAGTCTTTATTATGCCAACCCGGCGTTTGCAGGAATGCTGATATTGCCATGGACTCCATTACATGACGAAAACGGAATGTACAATTTAAATATTCCTGAGAATGCATATACAAACCCCAGAGCTACGGCTGAATATGATGACCAGTGGGAAAAACAGTACAGGTTATTGGGGAACATGTATTTAGAATGGGAACCAACGACTGGTCTGATATTAAAAACCAGTAATTCGGCAGAACTGACCTTTGGCGAAGGTAGAAGATATTGGTCGGATGATGCCCAATTTGAACCTTCGGCAGATGATGTAGCTCTTCAAACTTCAAATTCGAATTACCGCCAACTAACCACATCAAACACTGCCTCATACAGCACTGTGTATAACAATCATAATATTAAGTTTCTTGCAGGACAGGAAGCTACGATGTACGATTACTATTCCTATTATGTATGGGCTCCTGGTGTTGACCCGGATATGCCCTATCTGAATACCTCGATATCGGATACTGACGATGCTGATTACGATAATTCAGCCTGGACACTGCTCTCATTTTTTGGTATTTTTGATTACAATTATTTGGGCAAATATTATTTTCAGGCAAGTTACCGGGCCGATGGTAGCTCCCGTTTCGGAACAGATACTAAATGGGGTGATTTTTATTCGGTTGGAGCTTCGTGGAACATCCACGAAGAAGGTTTTATGGCAAATTTAAACTGGATTGATTTCCTTAAACTAAGGGCTAGTTATGGAGTAAGTGGGAATAATGATATTGGTAATTACGATCAGTTTGGTGTATACGGAGCAAGACAATACAATGGAAATTCCGGATTAGCACCAGATAACCTTTCAAATCCCGAATTAAGTTGGGAAACAAATACCGCTTACAATATCGGATTAGATATTAATTTTCTGAAAAAATTCAATGCGAATATTGATGTTTATAAACGGATAACTTCGGATATGCTTTTAGACAAACCTTTGTCGAGAACAACAGGTTTTACTAGTATTACTACTAATATTGGTGAACTTTCGAACAAAGGAATTGAATTTCAGTTGGAAAGCAAAATCTTATCCGGAGAAGTTAAATGGAATGTAAGCATGAATATTGCCCGAAATATTTCTGAAGTACTCGATCTGGCGGGCAACGATCAAATCGAGTCAGACTACAGTAGTCGTTTGTTCTATGTCGTTGGCGAACAGTTGTTTACTTATTATCTGTACGATTACGAGGGAGTTGATCCAACAAGTGGAAATGCTTTGTGGAGGACTGAAGATGGCCAGTTAACTTCGGATTATAACAAAGCAAGAAGATACTTTGCCGGTAGTCCTGAGCCAGATTGGTACGGAGGATTATCATCCAATGTTTCGTGGAAAGGATTAGCTTTAAATGTAGCTATGGAATACAAAATCGGTAACGAAGTTTTAATTGAGGAAAACCGGTATTTAAATTCTGATGGATACAACTGGAACAGCAACCAGGCAAATACAGCACTGGATTACTGGACAACTCCAGGACAGGTTGCATCGAATCCAAAACCTATCTACAACAATTCAACTAATTCGAGTGGTTTTAGAAGTACTCGTTGGATGCAAAGGGGTGACTATTTAAGGATTAAAGATATTACCCTTTCTTATTCTCTTCCAAGCCGAATAACCGACAAATTGAATTTGGGCGCGGTTAAAGTATACGGTAGCGGATACAATGTTTTCACCTTCCACGATGTTGATTTTTGGGATCCTGAGCGAGGTGTAGACGGAATGGGATTTGGTATTTATCCGATGACCAAAACATATGTTATGGGGCTCGATATTATGTTTTAATTTTAAATGATAGAAATGATGAAAATAAAATACAAATATATATTAGGGGTGCTGGTACTGGCACTTGGGCTTTCTGCATGTGATAACTTTTTGACAGAAGAGCCAATTTTACAACAGACAAATGAATTTACCCTTTCCACCTATAAGGGATTAAATCAGGCTACACTTGGTGCGTATACTCCTTTCTTCAATACGCCATGGTACGGAAGAAATTATGTTGTGTCATCAGATATCAGAGGAGGTAATGCAAAACTGAGCCCGAAGTCATCCGGAAGGTTTAGAACTGACTATCAATGGGGATTCAGCCCGGACATTGCTCCCGGCGTTTGGACAACAGCATACGATGCTATTGCCAGGGCCAATAACGTTATAAATACAATCGATGGCGAATTTTCGGAAGTAGGCGTTACCGAGCAGGATTTAGACAACCTGAAGGCTGAATGTTTATTCATTCGTGCCATGGGACATTTTGACCTTGTACGACTTTACGGTCAACCTTATAGCTACGATAAAGCAAGTCTTGGCGTTCCTGTGGTTTTGGTAACCGAAATTGGCTTGCCAGAAAGAAATACCGTGGAGGAAGTTTATGCGCAGGTAATGGCCGATCTTAAAGAAGCAGAAAATATTATCGGTGACGATTATGTGCGGGCCAATGGTAACGACGAGAAAGGCTTTATTTCAAAAGAAGCCATACAGGCATTGCTGGCCCGGGTTTATTTATACATGGAAGACTGGCAAAATGCTGCTGACTATGCTACTAAATTAATTGACAACGAAAAATTTCAGTTGTACACAGCGGCAGAATATACGACCTATGATAACGGTGGCGTTTTTGGGCTTGAAGCAGCAAAAATACCCGGAGAAGTTATTTTTCAGATTTATGGCTCAGAGGGAAATTCGGGACACGGAAACTGGGATGTTATAGCTTATATATTATCTCCTGATGGATATGGTGATGTTGGCGCTTCTCAGGATTTACTCGATTTATTTGAGGACGGCGATGTAAGAGGCAATCTGTTCAGAACACATCCTGATTTCGGAGATGCCCTTTGGTCGTTAAAATATCCGGGGAAAAGTGGAAATCTTAGAGTGGAAAATATTCCTGTATTGCGTTTGTCGGAAATGTATCTGATACGTGCAGAGGCTGTATTAAAGGGAGCAGTAATCTCTGGAGTTTCTTCTGTTAGGGATTATAATATGATTCGCACAAACAGAGGACTAAGTGAAGTTGCTTCCGTATCGGTTCAGGATATTTATGACGAGCGAAGAAGAGAACTTTGTTTTGAAGGACATGAGCTTTTTGATCTTGCCAGAACAAAGAGAGGACTTGTTCGTAATGATTACAGTGGAACAGTTAATCAAAATGTACCGTTCCCTGACTACAAATGGGCTGCACCTATCCCTCTTGGAGAAACGGATGCAAATCCTAATATCATTCAAAATTCAGATTATTAAGAAAGGACGATTATGAAAACATTATTGAAATATATTATTATAAGCCTGGTAGGTGTTACATTTCTTACTGCATGTGACGGACTGAATGATCCGGAAATGTTTAGCCAGGAAGATGCATTTATTGCCTTTAATTCTACCACAGCAGTTGTTTCGGAAATAAATACAATTATAAATATTCCGGTCAAAGTTTCGGCACTGGCAGGCGCACCTGCTGTTTCAGTCACCTTCGATTTTGATACAGAAGAAATTAATAATCCGGCAGTTGAAGGTGAGGATTTTATCATATTAAACGATTCGAAGACCTTAACAGTTAATGACGGTTTTGGTTATGATACAATAAGAATCAAAACTATTGACAATGATTTGTTTACCGGAAATAAGATGGTGAACATTAAACTGGTTTCTAATTCTTTGGACTATGATTTTGGATTAGAAAGTGCATTGGCCTTAACAATAAACGATGATGACCATCCTCTTGGTTGGATGTTGGGTGATTATGACATTGTTGTTACAGAAACAGCCAATGGGAATACAAATTACAGTGTAAGTATAGTAGCTGTAGAAGGAGAAACAGACCTTGTTAAAATATATGGAATGTCTGGTGTGACTTTAGGTGCTCCTTCCGATCCTCCTGCAAGTGGAGACGATTTTGATTATTCTTTGCTGGGAACGGTTAGTGAGGATTATTCAACTGTAACCATTAGAGCCGGTCAGGAATGGGATACCTGGGGTTATGGACCTACAAGTTTTAAAGTTTGGCTGGACGATAACGGAGAAGCGGATGAAGCGGAAGAAATGGTAGGTACTATAAGCACTGATAATGGAGTTATTATTACTTTCAGTCAACAATTTACCTTTTATATTACTGAAGGTAATAACGCCGGACTTGGAATACAATGGGCATGGAATTCTGATGCTGCACCCAATAGCCCAACAGCTGTTTTAACAAAAGCAGAGTAATTACAAACAATAATGATAATATGTAGTTTGTTAAACTTATAAATATTAAGTAATGAAAAAAATAATTTATAATATAACCGCAGTTCTCTTTCTGGGCTTGTTAATTGCCAGTTGCGAGGATTGGGATAAATACGAAAGTGCAGATTTGGCAAGTGCTCCTGAAATAACACTTGACCTTTTATCTGTAAAGGACTCTTCAGTTACGGTGAGTGCTAAAACAAATGTTGCAGGTTATGTGTCGATGTTGATAACAGATGATACTACTCTAACCGTTGAGGACATCGACGCTGAACAGTTATTGACAGGAAATGAAAGTGGTTTGGAAAAACTGCTGTTTAACGTGGGCGGTGCTGCAAATGTTGAATATGAATTTAGTTCGGGGTTGTCGCAAAATAAATGGTATCAGGTATTTGTTGTTGCTTCGAATGAAGATGGAGTTTTTAGTGCCGTTGAAGGCAAAAGGGTTAGAACCGATGACAGCCATCCTCCGGTATTGCTAAGTACATCTCCCTCAAAATCGTCAGAGGCTGCACAAGAGAATATGTTCGCGGTTGAATTGACTTTCTCGGAGCCGGTTCAACTTACCGATGCAGCTAAGTTCAGTTTCTCGTACTATTACGACGATGAAGCCATTCCAGCTGAAAATGTAACAGTTAATGATAATGTTGTTACCGTTTCGCAGGTGAAAGAGCCATACAACGGCGAGTGGGTATTTTTATCGTGGGAAGAAGGTGCCGTTACCGATTTTCAGGCAGGTACGCCCAACAAAGTGGCCGAGCAGGTGAGTGGTGTTATCGATGGTGGCCTTGCCGGTTTATATTGGCGCGTTCAGCACGTTGCCTTTGATATGGCTGCCGATAATTTTATGCCTGAAGTTGGAAGTGCTGTTTCTGATCCGCAGTTTGATATCATGTATGAATTCCCTTATGCTGTATCTTTTGCTACAGATGATGACGGTTACACGGTATACGAGGATGGTGAGATAAATGTAACTTTCTGGTCAGAAGGAAAGAAAACGATTATTGATGTTCCGTTTGAATATTTAACACTTACCGGAGGTGATAGTGTGCTTGTGGTAAGTATACCGGAAGCTGCTCAGTATGGAAATACGGTTTCCGTAAATATTGCTGAAGGAGTTGTGGTTGACGGGTATGGAAATCCGAATGCTACTTTTGAAAGTGATAACGAATCGGGTGCCAATTGGTTAATTTCTTATGGTTATACCCGCGATATGATTATTGGTACATACACATTCAGCGGAGTTTCTTATTGGGAAGGTGGCGATGAAGCATTTAACGTTGAAATTGTTGCCGATCCTGAAGATGAATCGAAAGTTATCATTAATGGTTTTTATGGAAGTGCTACTCCAATTCCGGCGATTTTTAACGGCGATTTTGCAACACTTACAGTGCAAGCCGAAGAAGACTATCTTTTAGGTGATTTGTTTGCTGATGGTGGAGAGACCTATTTCTGGTCGTACGACGAAGCAGAATTTGTAATAAATATCTTATCAAATGGAGATATGGTTACTGATCCTTATTACTGGTTGGCTCTGTATTGGGTTGCAGGTGATGAGTCAGATGAAGGTTGGGTAAATATCTTTGTAGAATCTACCTGGACTAAAACAGAAAGTGTATCGGCATCTTCCGGAGTGAAGGCCGCACGAATAGTTGAAAAGGTTATTCACAGTGATCTTTCAAGAGATGGAATTATAAAAACTAAATAGGATGTTATTAATCCATCTTTAGAGGCGTTTTAAAATTTTAAAATTAGAATATAGAAAAAGGGGCTTTGTATTTTCGAAGTCCCTTTTTTAAATAACTTTTTTGTTATTTTGATGTTATAAAAGAAAGTGTTTTTTTAATGAGAAAAATTGGTTTAATACTGGGGGTTTTATTTATAAGTCTGTCGGTTGCTGCTGAGAAAGTAGAAAGGCAGACGGCACAAACAATTGCATTTAAGTTTATTTCTGCTCAACAGCTTCAATTGTCCGACAAAGTTGTGAAGGAAGTGCATAGCGAACAAGTTAAAGATGTTGTAACGCATTATGTAATTAACTATGAGCCGGAAGGATGGATGCTGGTTGCTGCAGATGATCGGATAAAACCTATTTTGGCATATTCCTCAAGCGGAAGTTTTAATAGTATTGATTTGGAAAAATCCCCGGAGGTTGAATATTGGCTTAATGGATATCAAAAACAAATTTATGATGTAGTTAAGGGAAATACCTTAAAAACGATGCATGAAGAATGGAATGAGTTGTTGCTAAGTCAGGAATCGACAGAAAAATCAGCGAATACATTAGTTGAACCAATTTTAAATGTAAAATGGAATCAAAATAATGGATGGAACCGTTTTTGTCCTGAAGATGAAGAGGGGCCGGGCGGACATGCTTACGTAGGTTGTGTTGCTGTGGCAATGGCACAGGCCATGACAAATACCAAATACCCGTCGGCACCGGTGGGAGAACACAGTTACACCCACAGTAACTACGGCACAATTTATATGAACTACAACAACGAAGCTCCTTACGACTGGAACAACATGCCTTTGAATGCCTCAAACGATGAGAATGCCAGGTTACTTTATCATTGTGCTGTTTCGGTGAACATGGATTTTGGACCAGATGGTTCTGGTACCTTGTCGAGCCGAGTAGTAGGAGCTTTAAAAGAACATTTTGGGTACACAAGCGATGTTACTTATGTCAAAAGACTTGACGACGATAACCAGTGGAAAGAACTTTTAAAATCGGAACTTGATAAAGGGAATGTGTTGATTTATTCAGGAGATCCGGGAACCGGAGAAGCCGGGCACAGCTTTAATGTAGACGGATACGATATTGCCGGCCTTTTTCATTTTAACTGGGGTTGGAGTGGTACTTACAATGGTTATTACTCCATTGACAACATCAATCCGGGCGACAATAAATTCAATGTAAATCAAGATGTCGTTATTGGAATTTCAGTACCATACTTTGGCCCTACAGATATAACACTATCCAATCAGGAAGTTGAAGAAGGGATGCCTGTTGGAAGTTTTGTGGCCAAGGTTAATGTAGAAGATCATTCTGCTGTCGATTCTTTTTCATACACTTTAAAAGGAGGCCCTAAATTTCCATCGGGGTGGCAAGAAGCTTCTTTTTACATTGAAAATGATTCGTTAAAAACCAAGTATGTTTTTGATGCTTCGGTGAAAGATGAATACATTTTAAATATTAAGGTAACTGATCAGGATCTTAATGTATTTTCAAAGGAGTTTATCATTAAAATAAAAGAGAAAATAACAACAGCTATTGGTCGTCCTGCTGCAAATGAAATTCCGAAAATCTATTTTAGCCAATCACAAAAATCAATAATAATTAATTCGAATACCCACAACTATACAAATTCGAATGTGAGAATAGTTGATATACACGGCAGAATAGTTGCCACAGGTATTATCGATAAAACAAACTACTTGATAAATACCAGCGATTTGAATACCGGAGTTTATATTGTCGTAGTGGAGGATATTCAGAAGAAAGTACCGAGGTATTCAAAAAAAGTTTTTGTTGGGCAACTGTAATATAAATCAGTATGAAGCGAGCATGTAAAATAATTGCTTTCAAAAGTTTGGTGGACATGCATAATCCACCTGTTAACTGACGGACTGTTGAAAATAAATAATTTTAATTCATGAAAAAAGTAATAACTCTATTCGTATTTGTGGCTACAGCATTTATAGCTCAAAGTCAACCCAGAACTGCTTCTCCTAACTCAAACTGGCCATACTTGTTAGAAGACTTTAGCCCTTGTGTCATCTTGCATGAGGATGGAAATGTTACAAAAGTTAAGGCAAATTATAATTTATTAAACGAAGTACTTCAATATAACAAAAACGGGAGTATAATGAATTTTACAGATCCCGGAGATATTGCGAAAATATCGTTTAATGAATTTGTAATGGAATTTGTAGATAATGATTATTACATCAGGATTAGTGCTGATGACAGCAAAATTCATGTTTACGAAAAGAACAAAGGAAATATGAATGATTTAATGGAAAGTAAAGGAGCTTACGGATCATCCACTACAACGGCAGCAACCTCGCAAAGTATAGATTTAGATATTGGAGGTATAAATAGTTTTGATGTACGAATGCTATGGGATGCAAAAGACAGAGGTAAAATATTCCGTGTAAATAACCAATTCTATTTTTTGATAAAAAATACAGAGGAGCTAATTCCTTTAAAGAAGAATAATTTGTTAAAATCATTTCCCAATCACGAAAAGGAAATCAAATCCTATTTGAAACAAGAGAGGATAAATTTGAGTAATACAGACGATGTAAGAAAAATAACAGTTTTTTTGAATACGTTATAATACTTACGTGTAAGCTTATATATTGTCGGTGAACATGTACGATTCATTGTACCGCATAACGATACTTCCATAATTTGTCCCCTGCACGCTTCGTGTAACAACGAAATGGGCACCGTTTATGAGGAAGAAAAAGATTACTTTGTTTTTGTTGTATCGAAAGTTGTTGGTTATGAATTGACAGCTAAAGACGATTATACTATCGATGTAAAAGTAGTTCGAACAGAGAACACCGACAGTGCATCTGTTAATGTGGAATTGGAAATTACAGAAGATATTGATGGTTTGTTTGCACTGGAAACAGAACAGGTTTCTTTTGAAGCAGGCAGTTCGGAAGCTTATGCCAGAATTATTTAGTCGGTAGATGCTGCTGAACCTGATCCTGAAAAAACTTATGTTTTCAACCTTTCACTGGAAGGGGAGAGTGTTTCGAATTTTTACAACATCACCATTTATTCCGCATTTTTGTTAAAAGCAGCTGAGGAGTACATGAACAAAGCTCTGTCTTTCAAAATTTGGATTAAGGATCAGATTCCTTTATGGGATCAGATCCTTAACAAATGTACCTACTTCTTCTTTTGTGCGTCGCGCATCGGATTAGAACCGCCTGATCGGCCACTCCCAAACCTCGATTTGTACAGCTGAAAACGGGTTGGAACTTGTTTCTCGGGCCAGTAATTGTTGTTTAATTCCGTGTCGGCTGTTTCTAAAAACGGATCAAGTGTAATTTGTTTTACTTGTTTATTAAAAAGAAAAACCTTTGAAACTTCTTCGTTATTCCTGCGCCAGATTTCAGCCGGAATATGCTGGATTTCTTCACTTCCATCAGTAAATTCAAACTTAAGAATGATGGGCATTACCAATCCTCCAATATTTTTAAAATCAAGCTGGTAAAAATTATAATTGCCATTCACTAATTCTTTCTCCTCGTCGGATAGCGATGACAGGTATCTGTCGTATTGTTTTTTATCCGTTTCGGTAACTTTAAACGGATCGTACGTAGTGTAAAAATCAGCTGCCGCCGGATTGCTTGCCAAATAAGTATTATCAGTCAGGTCCTTATTGTTTATGTCCGTCATCGAAATTTTTTCTTCTTTTTCTTTCTTTGCCAGCAGTGTTTCTATTTCCGGATTTTGTGTATTGGGCTGGTACCATTTTACATTTTCCAGCGAGATGTCGCAGTGATCGGTGGTATAAAACCAACCCCGCCAAAACCAATCCAAATCAACTCCCGATGCATCTTCCATGGTACGGAAAAAATCTGCAGGGGTAGGATGTTTAAACATCCATCGTCGCGCATATTCTTTGTATGCAAAGTCGAAAAGTTCGCGGCCCATAACCGTTTCACGCAAAATGTTGAGGGCAACTGTAGGTTTACTGTAAGCATTACTGCCCAAATTCCAAACCGATTCTGAATTGGTCATGATCGGTGAGATAAACTTTTTATCGCCTTTCATGTACGGAACAATGGTATACGGTCTTCCTGAACGTGAAGGGTAGTTTGGTTCCCATTCCTGCTCGGTGAGAAACTGGGTAAACGTATTTAATCCTTCGTCCATCCAGGTCCACTGCCGTTCGTCTGAGTTTACAATCATCGGGAAGAAATTGTGTCCGACTTCGTGAATAATTACGCCTATCATCTCATATTTTGTGCGCTCGCTATACGTTCCATCTTTTTCGGGGCGGCCACCATTAAAACAAATCATCGGGTATTCCATCCCTATATCTTTGGTATGTACCGAAATGGCTACCGGATAAGGATAATCGAAGGTGTGTTTAGAATAGGTTTTAATGGTGTGTGCAACTACACGTGTAGAGTACTGTTCCCACAAAGGATTTCCTTCCTTGGGATAATACGACATGGCAAGTACCGTTCGGTTGTCAAATTTTACGCCCATGGCATCCCAATTAAATTTCCGCGAACTGGCAAAAGCAAAATCACGTACATTGTTCGCTTTAAAAATCCATGTCTTTTCTTTTTTAGATTTGTTTTTTTCGGCCTGTTCTGCATCTGCCTGTGATATGATAATTACAGGTTTGTCAGTTGTTTTTTTTGCCTGCTCGAAACGTTTTATTTGTTCCGAAGTCAACACTTCATCTGCATTTTGAAGTTCTCCGGTGGCGCCAACAACATGGTCGGCAGGAACGGTTAAATGAACTTCGAAATCGCCAAAAGGAAGTGTAAATTCACCGGTACCCAGAAACTGTTTGTGTTGCCAACCTTCCACTTCGTTGTACACCGCCATTCGCGGATAGAATTGGGCAATGGTATATAAATAATTATCCTCGTCTTCAAAATACTCGTAACCCGATCTGCCATGGTCCGTCATACGATTATTAATATTGTACCACCATTTTACTTCGAATGAAAATGATTCACCGGGATTTAAAGGTTCTGGTAAGTCAATTCGCATCATTGTTTTATTAACGGTTGCCGTCAGATCGTTGCCTTGGGTATCTTTTACATGGTCGAGCTTAAAACCACCGTCAAAATCATTTTGCAAACGTTTTAATTGCGAAAACGAAACACGTTCTTTCATTACAAAACTCATGGTTTTGTCGGTGTCCGAATCTTTTGCGCGCATGTTTTGGTCGAGCTGTAACCACAAATAGTTTAGTACATCGGGCGACTGGTTATAATAGCTGATCGTTTCTTTACCATAAATGCGTTGGTTCTTATCATCAAGCTTAATATCAATTTTGTAATCGGCTTTCTGTTGCCAGTATTGATGTCCGGGAGCTCCCGATGCTGTCCGGTAAACGTTAGGTGTTGCCAACTCCTGCTTTAGCTGCCTGAATTTATTTAGGTTAATATTTTCTTGTGCAAAGAGATAACAATTACATGCAATAAGGAAGAAAATTAGTAAATGTATTTTTTTCATTATGAAAGTAAACTTGTAGAATTAATAACAGAAAGACTTAGTTTTTCAAAAGTAATAATGTATATAATTAATCGTATTTTTTTCAAAAATATTTTAAAAACTTTAATAGTTACTTGACTTTTTGTGTAAACAGAATTTTTCCGTTTTATATTTTCATTTTAGTTAAAATAAGGCCCTACCGCTTTCAATCAAAAGAACCATTGAAATTCCGAATGCAGCTCCGGAGATGAAAATCCGCCAAAAATTTGTACGTACATTAAATAAATAGATGGTCAGAAACAGGATTGCAAAATAGACAGACAAAATTACAAGCTGCCCCAATTCAAGGCCTAGATTAAAGGCAAGCAAGGGTGTGAAAATATTCGATTCACGTCCAAGCAGCTCTTTTAAATAATTGGAAAATCCCAAACCATGGATTAAACCAAAAAATAAGGTTATTATGTACACCAATTTATTTGTGCCCGAATTACGTGGAATTATATTTGAAATTGCAGTAAGCAAAATTGTGGCTGGTATAAGAAATTCAATCAAATCAGAGGGCACATTAACAATTTTTAAAGTGGAAAGAGCAAGGATTAACGAATGACCGATAGTAAAAGCAGTAATTAAAATCAGGACTTTTTTTAGCTGATCTAAACTATACCCGGCGCAAAGAACCAAAACAAAAACAATGTGGTCGTAACCATTAATATCAATAATGTGCCGAAATCCCAATTTGAGGTACATCTCGAATAAACTCATAAAATTTATAAATTAGCGGAAAATTTGAAGTGCATGAAAATAGAAAAAAAATATTTTATTCTATTATTGTTTCTACTTTTGGGAACGAGTGCGTTAAAAGCACATCCGTTTTATGTGAGTATTTGTCAGGTTGATTTTAATAGTAAAACGCAATCATTGGAAATAGCATTAAAAGTTTTTGCTGATGATTTATTACAGGGCCTGGAAAAGGAAGGGAAGACCAAACTTTATTTGGGAGAAGAAAGGGAAAATCCCAAAACTGATCAGTATATATTTGATTATCTGAAATCTCAAATCAATTTTGCGGTTAACAATGAAAAAGTACAATACAACTTTATAGGTAAAGAATTGGAAAACGGAGTAGTGTGGATGTACTTTGAAGTGGAGAATGTAAGCCGGCTAAACACGTTTGAAGTTGAAAATACATTATTAACAGAGGTAATTGAAAGTCAGAACAATATTGTGCAGGTGAACAAAAACGGTGTTATAAAAAATCTGTTACTCAATAAAAACAAAACCTTCGATACGCTTGTTTTTTAGTAATAGTTTGTGTTTTGTAAAAAATACAGACTTGTATTTATTCATATAAATTTTTTATAAATGAATCCACTGGCTATTGTAGGAGCTTTTATAATTACCTTCTCGCTACTTGCTTATGGTATAGGCAGTATCTCATTAATTCGGTTTAAAATTGTTGGTTCCATTGTTCTGATATTTTTAAGCCTGGGACTTGTCTTTGATATGGCAGCCATAGCTTTAATGATAGTAGGGGCAAGGGAAACATCTTTTACGTTGCATGGTTTGTTGGGATATTCGGCCTACCTTGTAATGTTGGTTGCTTCAATAGGAGTGTGGCGGGTGTATTTTAAACACGGAATAGATTCCCGGATAACCAAGCCATTATTGAGATATACAAAGTTTGCCTACCTTTGGTGGGTAATTGCATATTTTACGGGTAGTTTAATAATTCTTTGGAGATAATTTATGGGAAACGATTGGAAAGAAAGGCTGGGAATGGTTTATTCGACAAACCCCGATTTTCAGTATGAAAAAGATAGTGAAGAGGAGCAAGGCACTTTGGCACCCCGGCAACAGAATTTAAGAGTTTTGCTGGATAAAAAAAAGCGAAAAGGGAAAGCAGTCACACTTGTAACCGGTTTTATTGGGAGCAACGAAGATTTAAAAGATTTGGGGAAACTTTTAAAATCGAAATGCGGTGTTGGCGGTACCGTTAAAGATGGCGAAATACTTATTCAGGGCGATTTCTGCCAAAGGGTGATGGATATTCTAAAAACTGAAGGTTATAAGGTAAAACGTTCGGGAGGTTAAAAATATTTCAACAGGATAAATTGCATTCTTAAACATGCGTAAATTAAATTGCTAAACGGCTGTTTCACATCGTTTGGCAATAATATTCAGTAACTTATTCTTATCTATTGGTTTAAGCATAAAATCGTTACATCCGGCACTAATCGTTTTTTGCCGGTAGCCATTTTTTGCATAAGCTGTTTGTCCGACTATAATTACATCCTGGTTAAATTCTCGTATTAAGCGGGTTGCTTTCAGTCCGCTCATTTCAGGCATTTTCATGTCCATAAGAATTAAATGCGTGTCGGGATTTGCCTTAATCAAATCAATCGTTTCAAGACCATTTTTTGCAAACAACACCGTTCCCGACACTTCCTCTAAAATAAAGGCCAAATAATCGGCCGAGGTCTTATCATCTTCGGCTATAATAATTTTCAGGTTTGGTGGAGGCGTTTTGTTTTCTTTCGAAGTTGTGTGCGCACTGCCTATTTCCTTCCCGTTAATCAACACAATGGGCATAATTACGAAAAAACTTGTGCCTTTACCTGGAACCGATTCCATCCGAATTTCTCCTTTCAACAATTCAACATACCCTTTCGATATCGATAAACCCAAACCAGAACCTTCGTAACCACGTGTAGTTGTGTTATCAGCTTGTACAAAATAATTAAAAACAGATGCTTGTTTATCAGCGGGGATGCCCATGCCGGTATCGGAGACGTAGAAGTTTAATACATTGCCTGAAATTGAATAACCAATGGTAATACTGCCCTCTGGAGTAAATTTTAATGCGTTTTTTATGAGGTTGGTGAGAATAGAAGTCAACTTGTATCCATCGGATAAAAACACCATGTTTGCATTATTGACCGGTGCGTTTAAAATCAACTTCAAGCCTCTTTGTTGGGCTTCAGGTAAAAAGAAATTGTACAACTCGTTTATGATCTGACTGATACTGACTTCAGCTGTTTGGATGATTTCAACTCCCGATTCAATCTTTGAAATATCAATAATGTTATTAATGGTTGACAGCATTCGTTCACCACTTTTTTGAATAATGTCGATAAAACTTAATTGTTCTGTCTTATTGTATTTATTCGATTTCAGTAGGTCCGCAAATCCCAGAATTCCATTCATCGGTGTTCTTATTTCGTGACTCATATTGGCAAGAAATGCCGATTTTAAACGGTCGCTTTCCTCAGCTCTTTCTTTTGCTTGAAGAAGTTCTTTTTCCTTGTTTTTCCGGTCCGTAATGTCGTGAACAATCCCCTGTGTTGCAATCCCATCATCCAGGTCTATAAAACTCGTTGAAACTTCGAGGTACAATTTTTTCATTTTTTTGGTTAATCCTGTAAATTCATAGTTCCTCGGTACTACTTTATTCTCTCTAATTGCCTCACCTCGTTCCAAAATGAAATCTCTGTGTTCAGGAGCAATCAGTTGCAGGAAATCGAAATTGGGTTGTTGCAGTTCTTCATTTTTATATCCGAACAGTGTTTCGAACTTTTTATTCGTCATTATAAATTTACCCTCGTGTAAGATGTAAATAGCATCTGTCGAGTTCTCAATTAATGTTCGGTATAGTGTTTCGTTATGCCTGATAATTTTTGTGGCTTTTTCAACTTGTTTTCGTAAATTGGTTAGCCACAACCACATTATCAGAACCGTAAACAGGGTTATACCCGACAAAATAAGAATGGCGTACACAATTTTCATCGAAATATTTTCGGGAGTATTATAAATCCATTTTCGGTAAATTTCTTTTTGTCTCGATGCCGAAATTTCGTCAGTAGCTTTGTTGACAATTGTATAGAGTATTGGATTTTTTTTCGAAACTGCTGCTCCCAGCCGGTTAATATAACCACTTTCTCCTGCAATTTTCAGATTTGAAATGCCTTCTTTTTCAGTAAGAAAAGAACTGTATAACTGGCTAATAATCATGGCGTCGTATGTGCCCGACGAAATAGCTCTCAATCCACTTAAATCATCAATAACCTCAATAGGGTGTATTTCTGGGTAATTGCTTTTTAAATAATCCTTGACGGCATAGTGTTGTGTAATGCACAGTTTTTTGTTTTTCAAATCTTCCATCGAATCAATATCCGAATTCTTTTGGGTAATTATTACATACGGAATTGTAATAAAAGATTTTGTAAAGTTGAGGTACTTATCTCGTTCCTCGGTCCACGCTATACCAACAAGAATATAATTTTCTGCATTTTCAGAATATTGAATTAGCTGGCTCCATGTAGAAACATGTTTTGTTTTAAAGCTTGTGTATAGGTTTTTCTCAATTTCGTGTGTAAAATCAACTAAAAGCCCAACATATTTACCTTCTTCGTTTAAATAAGCATCTGGAGGGGCTGAATAACCAAAAGGAATAACTATGTTTTCGGCATTTTCGGTTAACCACTGTTTTTCTTCAGCAGTTAGAATTGAATTCTGATAAATACACGAACAGGTAATCAGTAACACAAACAAGAAGATTAGAAATCCTTGAAATTGAAAAGTTCGTGTTAAAGTTTTATGCAGATCAGGACAGAATTTCAATTTAATTCAGGTATTAGTATTTACGGCTAATTTAGTTTTTTAAATCAGATTTTAAAAAGTCATCCATATATTATTCATCGCATTCTATAAAAAGATTCAAATTGTTCAAACTTTTCCGGTGTAGTTGCGGAACATTTTGTTGTTTGGGTTTGAATCGAAACAGAATCTTCTTGCACCCACAGTGTGTAATTTAGTTCGAAGATGAACCAATAATTTAAGGTAAATAAAACATTATCAATGCATTTATTCCTTGTTTGGATGAAGAATTTGTCGTGGACTTTACCACGAATAATTATTTTTGCGACCCATTTACACTAAAAATTCGGTAAAGATAATGAGTAAGATAGTTAGCCTTTTAACACTTCTGTTTGTTGTAGCACAAACGTTCGCACAAACTAACACAGATTCGGTACCAACCATGAATAATTCGGCTGAGAAACAATATCCCGGTCTGGGTAAAGCAGCTTCAGGAGTTTTTTATTCTGAGAAACCCTGGTCGGTTACCGGATTTGGTGAAATGAGTTTTGTAAATTTTGTTCACTCGCAGCCCAACAAAGCAGAATTGGGTGATTTGGAATTGTACTATTCCAGTTTGTATCGTTTAACTACATTTTTCGGATACCGTTTTAGCGACAAAATCATTCTTAACTCGGAAATAATGATCGAGCATTTAAGGAGCGGGCCAGAGAATCATACCTATTTTATTCCCGAACTTTTTATGGATTTCAGGCTCGATCCGAAGATTAATATTCGTGCCGGAATTTTACCTGTTGCCAACGGGTATATAAATAGTAACGACGAACCTATTTTGTTTTATTCGGTGAACAGGCCTGAAGTGGAGCGCTTGATAATTCCATCGACATGGATGGCTTTTGGTGCTATGGCATACGGCAATGTTACAGATAATTTATCCTACCTTTTGGGAGTTACTTCGGGTTTAAATGCAAACGAGTTTCGATCGGGAACCTGGATACGTGGAGGAAATATTACCTACGATTTCAAATCACTGGCCCTTTCTCCACAGTTGTTATACCGTGGAATAAAAAATACGGAGTTGGGACTTTCTGCTTTCTGGGGGAGTTCGAAACTTGATGGTTTTACTGAAAGATCAGACCGCCCCTTTACACAATTATATACGCTTCATGGGCAGTGGCGCGCGAACAATTGGCGAATTACTGCACTGGCAACCACCGGAGCGATGAGTAATACTGATAATATTTACAATAGCAAACCGGTAAGTGCTCAGGTAATCGGATCGCGCACCTTTGGCTATTATTTTGAGCTTGGTTATGATATTCTGGATATTCTATGGCAAAACCGCTCTTCTGTAAATGGCTTGTATGGCAAAGTGCTCCGTACAGATGAAATGATACTGCCTGTTTTCTTTCGCTACGAACGCCTTGATACCCATTCGCAGGTGCTGCCTTCGTTAAAAGAATTCTCCTATAACCGGACGAATATGCATATTTACACACTTGGTTTTAACTACAATATTACCCATGATTTTGCTTTTAAATTTAATTACCAATTCAGAAAAGATGTTGGCTCAGGAAGAGATGATATTGTAGAATGTGGTATTGGCTTTAATTTCTAAATACTAAGTAACTGAAAATAATGTCGCTGTAAAAAACGTTAATAATCACTGTTTTATGATGAACAAAGCCGGTTTTGTTCGAATATTTATGGCAACCAATCTAAAAAGACAGGCAATTCACGCCTGCTCAGCTCTTCATAAACACAAGTAAAGAAGTAGTATAATTATTCTGTTTTATTGTTAAGTTAATTTATCTTTCTATTTTTAATTCTGAAAATTAAATTAGCTTCAAACCAACTTATAATTACATACTTTTAGTTCGGTATTTAGATTGATAACAACAAAACAAATGACAACAGAAAACGAAACAATGGGGCAGGTGTTGCCCGAATCACCACGGGAACTGGCAATTACTGCCGAAATAGGTGAACAACTTAATGGAGCCGGAAACTGGGGAAAATTTTTAGCTATTCTTGGTTTTGTATTTATGGGCTTAATGGTGTTTGGTGGGTTTATAATGAGTATTATCTTTCTGGTTATGCCGGGTGAGTTAAGCAGTGGAATGCCTTTCCCACCTTTTTTGTTTGGCTTTATATATCTGGTTATGGGGGCCATTTACTTTTTACCCATACTGTATCTCTATCGTTTTTCCAGCAATATAAAAAGTGCTATACTTTCGAAAGACCAAAACCAACTCACCGTAGCTTTCAAAAATTTAAAGGCACATTACCGTTTTATCGGCATTTTTACCATCGTAATATTTGCGCTTTATATTCTGGTATTTATCGTTATGGTTTTTGCCGGGATTTTTGCCGGACTGGCAACCAATCTCACAGGCATTACGGCCTGAAAGAATGGGGAGGGTGCAGCGGATTCCGGTCCGCCGCACATATATCGCCCAGAATTAAAACATTGCAGTTAAAAACGACAATGCATATTCAATATCGCTGATTTGAAAAGTACAATGAGAACATTCGCCCGGAACCGGAATGTGGATCAATAACCCGGGAAATGGGCTGTTGGCATTTACTTTCGAAATAAATTTGGTTTGATGTTCGTAAAATGTAATATGGTCGTTCAGTTTATGCAGGGTAATAAGCGGAGTGTACAGTTCGCCTGTTGTTTCGTACCAGAGAGATACATTTTTTGCTGCCGTTTCCCAGTCGCTGCGTTTTATCCGTTCAACCGTTAAATTTAACTTTCGGTCGTTGTCCGATCCTGTGTACTCGCGCATGGGCATTTTGTTGTTAAACGGATTTCCACCCAGCCGGTCGAGGGCATCGTTGGTTGCTTTTATCGGATACCTGATTACTTCGAGAATAACCTGGATGGTTCTTTCCGGGTCGCTCATATCGACCGGAATGTTGGCACATGCAATAAACTGCCTTATTTTATTGCCGCCGTTATACAAAAAATCGTTGCTTAACACTTCAATAATGGCAGCTGGTAACGAACCATCTTTCCAGGCAGCTAAAGTGGCTTTCGAAATCCGTTTCGGACTTCCGAGGTTAATGTCGTTTAAACTTGGCCCAAAAAAGTATTTAAACAATACATGGGCATCGCCGTAATACTGCATTTGTTTGTAAAAATCACCGATGGGACAACACGTAGCCAATGCTGCATCAAAAAGCCCGGGATTTTGTTCAATGGTAAGTACAGTAATTAATCCTCCTTCCGAAGGGCCTACCAAAACCACGGCATCGGGAGGCAAATACGACGGATTGGTTGCAAAGAAATTTACAATGGTTTCGCGAAGCAAAAGAATATCTTCAATACCTTCAAGCACGGCCAGCCCGTTTTCCCTGAAACTTGTTGTTGCATAGCCCATACCTTTGCTTACTACAAAGTTTTTAATGGGTACACCTTCAATTTCATCGTCGGGTAATTCTACCGGGAAATCGGCATCTTCATAGCCGTGTGCATAAACTAACAAAATCTTTTTAGGAAGAACATTCCATGCCGGTAGCGGTAAAACAATTTCATACAATGCACCGCTCGATAGTGTTCCGCTCATGGGTACAACCTCCGCAACAGCACTTTTTTCTAAAAATTCATCGGGATCGGGTTCAACAAGAGTTTCCTGGCAGCCCCACAAAACTCCTAAAAGCAGTATCGCAAGTGTCAGGAATCTGCTTACAAAGTAACTTACTATTTTCATGGCTATAATTTTTGGTTTACAAAAAAGCATACGAAAACTAGTGACTAAATGTTTACGCTTTTGTTGTAAGCTGTAATTTGGAGAAGTGCATTAACGTTGGGCAGTATTTTAAAGTAGTTTGCAGTTAACTTGCTGATAACGACCCCCCCGCCGCACTGTAGAGTGCTGCCGTCGGACGGCTCCGAAAGCTTCCCGCGACTTTGCGAGACAAAAAAAAACTCGTCCGAAACTTCCTCGCAAGTTTGCGGGAGGCCAATATTCCCGTCCGAAACCTTCCCGCAGGTTTGTGGCTTGCTTTCAATGCTGTCCGAAAGTGTCTCTCTGTTGTGCGGGGGCTTATCGTACGTTGTTGAAACCCCTACGCAAACCCAAAAGTAATGTTCTGCATCGTTTGCTGATTCCCCTCATGATGGAAAGTACTCGTCGGAGCGTTCCGAAAAGTTTCCGCATAACCGGAGCTACCTCTTCGCTGTATTTGGGCCGAAAAGTTGTTGTGTAACATAAAAATGTTTATTGATATTTATATGAATATGTCCTAATTTTATTAAACAAAATAAAAACCGATCTCAGATACAAACAAAAAAATCAAAAAAACAGAACACCCAAAATAATAAGCAACCTTTAATTTTTAATCCATTTATAACACATTATGCAAACAGTTAATCAAATAGCATTAAGTAAACTACGCAACAGCGAGTATTTTGAATTGGTAACCGATTTAAGAACCATGATCCCCGGAGTTTTGCCTTCAAATGAAGTCGTCGACAGAACACTGAACAATTTTGAAATAAAATTTCAGGAACTCGATACGGTTATGCGTGTCGACCAGGGGAGTGTTTTTACCTTGGAATTAAAAGAGGACGACGATATGCGCGGTAATACCTGGAAAGCAATGGATTTAATGATTCAGGCGCATTTGCACAGTCCGGTGCAGGAAGAAGTAGAGAGTGCCATAAAAATCAGACGGGTGTTTGATGTGTACGGCGATTTCAGAAAACTATCGTACAACGAAGAATCAAACGATGGACGTAACCTGGTGCAAGACCTTGAAAAACCTGACAATGCAGCCCATTGTGCGCAAATTAAAATTAATGGATGGGTGCCAGTATATAAAAAGCAACTCGAAGATTTTAAAGCCTTACAAAACGAACGCGACAACGAACAGGCCTTTAAATCGAGTGGAAATGTAAAAGCCATACGTGTACAGATGGATCTGTTGTTCCGTGAAATTATTAATAAAGTAAATTCGGTTGTAGCGTTAGGAATGGCAAGCCCGGATATTGAGAACTTTATTAAATTGTTTAACCGGAAAATAAAAGTTTACAATGATACGCTGGCCGCACGTGCCGGACGAAATAGCGGGGACGAGGACAATGAAACACCTGATGTCGAAAAAGATTAAGGTGATTTCACACATTCGTTAAAATGGCATCTTAATGGTGGGTGCCATTTTTTTTGTCTGCCTTTACCTGCTCTTGCCCCAAAAATATTGACTTACTTGAGATTATTACGGAACTTTCCAAAAACAAAACCACTCCGGAGCTAAGCTAAAATCAGTTCAATTCGCACTTATTACTTTCTAATAACCTGATTTCGACGTAAAATTTTAGATTCAGAACGCTTAGAAACAGTAAGGTTAATACACAAAAAGAACTTCTGTAGCGTTATTTTGATTTGTTTCCGGCCTGACGTATTTGGTTGAAATTCAATAGTAGTGCAAATCTGCAGGGCAGCATACCACATAAACGAATATATAATTACCTGTCCGTTTTTTTATGTTTGCAAAAACCTTTAGATTTATCGTTCAATTATTTGAATAATAATTATTTTCGCCAGGCAAAAAAACAAACAATGAACTATACTTTTCTGGACTTCCTGACACTAATAGGTGCACTCGGTTTATTTCTCTATGGAATGAAACTAATGAGTGAGGCCTTACAAAAAGTTGCCGGTAGCAAACTGCGGAATTTTTTGGCAGCCATGACATCGAACCGTTTTATGGGAGTAGTTACCGGTATCTCCATCACTGCCATTATTCAATCGTCGAGTGCAACAACAGTAATGATTGTGAGTTTTGTAAATGCAGGATTACTGACTTTAACCGAATCGGCAGGTGTAATTATGGGAGCAAACATTGGAACCACTGTTACGGCCTGGATCATCTCCTTACTCGGATTTAAGGTAAAAATGAGCGTACTGGCGTTTCCCATCATTGGAATTGGCTTCCCGTTAATATTCTCGAAGAAAACCGGCAACCAATCGTGGGGAGAGGTTTTAGTGGGGTTTGCACTATTGTTTATTGGTTTGGAAAGCCTAAAATCGAGCGTTCCAAATATTGGTGAAAATCCAGAAATTCTGGAGTTTATGAAAAACTTTACCGGAATGGGATTTCGATCGAATCTGATTTTTCTGCTTATTGGAACGGTGTTAACGGTTGTCATCCAATCGTCGAGTGCCACCATGGCTTTAACCCTGGTAATGTGCAACAACGGATGGATTAGTTTCGACAGTGCAGCTGCCATGGTTCTGGGTGAAAATATTGGAACAACCATTACAGCCAACATCGCTGCAATGGTAGCCAATTCGAATGCAAAACGTGCAGCCCGTCTTCACTTCTTTTTTAACGTTCTTGGAGTAATTTGGGTACTTTCCATATTCCCGTTTTTCTTAAAAGGAATCGACACGATCTCCCAATCCATATCCGGAAAATCAGCTTTTGTTAATGCTTCAGCGGTTCCGGTTGCCTTGTCGTTGTTTCATACTTTCTTTAATATATTGAATGTTTTGCTGCAAATATGGTTTGTAAAATATTTGGTGAGCGGGGTAAAAAGACTGGTGCCCGAGCAGGAAGACGAACAAGAGTTTAAACTGCAATACATTAAATTTGGAATGTTGAATACAGGAGAATTATCACTGCTTCAGGCTAAAAAGGAAATACTTTTGTACGGTCAGCAAACCAAAAAACTGTTTGGCCGTTTGGAGAATATGCTCACCGAAAAAAACGACCGAAAATTTCAGAAACAGTTCGATAAGGTTGAACTAGGAGAAGATAAAAGCGACGAAATGGAAGAGTCGATTGCCAAATATCTGACTAAAGTTGCTGAAGGAGAATTGAGTAAAGAATCGTCGAAAAGAATTAGTTCGATGTTGCGTGTTGTCGATGAAATTGAAAGTATTGGCGATTCGTGTTTTAATATTGCACGGGCAATGCTACGCGCCCGCAATAAAAATGAGGAGTTCACTCCGGAAATGAAGGGAAACATAAAAGCCATGTTTTCTCTGGTTGATAATGCATTGAATGTGATGTTGGAAAATTTAGACAAACACTATCAGAACGTAGAAAGCAAGCGCACTAAAATGATAGAAAAGAAAATTAATGATTACAGGGATAAACTTCGAAAGGAGCATGTTCGTGACATTGAAAACGAAAAGTATTCATACAAAATAGGAACTTTGTACAAAGATATTTTCTCGGAATCGGAGAAAATGGGGGATTATATTTATGATGTAACCATGTCGATTGTGGATTCAATAGAGTAAACTCGTACCACATTTTTCGGTAACCGCTAACAAAACATTATGTTTCTATTGTAACCCGGAGATATTGCTCTTTGCCAAACAAACTTTGTTTAGTTTTACTGGCAATGAAATTCAAACAGCAATACAATAATATCCCGTTTAATCCGTCGAAAGTACCTTTCTTTTACGGTTGGATAGTTTTATTTGCTGCCACTGTTGGTGTTTTGTGCAGTGCCCCCGGTCAAACTACCGGTGTAGCTACCTTTACCGATTATCTGATTGAAAATATTGGCCTTGGCCGCGACCAGATCAGCACTGCTTATATGTTTGGTACTATTGCCAGTTCGTTTATTTTAACTTACGCCGGAAAACTTTACGATAAGTACGGTGCGCGTTGGGTGGGAATGGCAGCTGCTTTAATCCTTGGATTTGTGTTGGTGTTGTTCAGCCAATCCGACCGAATAATAAAATCGATTGTCCCTCAAACTTCAAATGTATATGTGGGAGTAGCCATTGCCAGTTTTATCGTTTTCTTTTTTATGCTGCGTTTTTCTGGACAAGGCGTAATTACCATGGTTTCGCGCAATATGTTAATGAAATGGTTTATCGCCCGCCGTGGGCTGGTGAATGGCATCTCATCGGTATTTGTATCGCTGGGATTTTCCATTGCACCATTAACTTTCGATATGCTTATTCAAGGCACATCGTGGCGTTCGGCTTATTTATTAATGGCTTTGGGTATAGGTGTGTTTTTTCTGCTCTTTGTTTTTGTGTTTTTTCGCGATAATCCCGAAGACTGCAACCAGTTACCCGATGGAGAAAAACATGAAAATAAAGAACACAATGTTATTATAAAACCCTTTAAACAGTTTACCCTAAAAGAGGCACGAAACGATTTAAGTTTTTGGTTATTTGTATTGCCCATTGCAATTTATGCCCTGTTTATTACAGGTTATGTTTTCCACCTTGTATCGCTTTTTGGTGAAGCTGGTATCGATCGTGAAAAAGCCCTGGCCATTTTTATTCCTATGTCGCTCATTTCTGTTTCCCTTGCATTTGTAGGTGGCTGGATTAGCGACAGAATTAAGCTGCAATACCTATTATTTCTAATGCTGGGAGGACAAATAGTAGCTCTGTTTTCACTGGCCAATATTAACAACGGAGTGTATTATTATGCGTTTATTATTGGTAGCGCAGTTCCCAGTGGTATGTACAATGTTTTACTGAGTGTAGCATGGCCTCGTTTTTATGGCCGCGAGCATCTTGGGAAAATTACGGGATTTGTAATGGCCATTATTGTGTTTGCCAGTGCATTGGGACCTATCCTTTTTAGCCTTTCACATTCCGTTTTCGGAAGCTACAGTTATGCCAGTTACTTTTTGTTGGCTATTATTCTGATTATTTCTACTATTAGCTTTAAAGCCCATAATCCACAGGATAAGTATGAAATGTAACATCGTTACGTTCCTGTTCGTTAAATCAGTGATACTTTGATTTTGGTTTTCGAAATCATATAGCAGAGAGATCTTATGCGTTTTATTCCCCACAGCTTGATGCGTATTAAAAAATAAAGATTCCAATGAAATACCTCCTCTGCTAGCTGCGAGGAGTTTCATTTTGACAATTGGGCTGACAAAAAAGTATCTTTTCATGTTTAACCGGACAGAAGTAAATTCTTTACTATTTTTGTGGCGGAGAAGTAAGTTTAATGGAAATAAGATGAACATAATTATCGGGTATAACTCCAGAGAATTAATAATATTTCTGTTATTTGTATTTATTAATTAAATGTTTTAAAAAGTTATGACACGAATTCTTTGTGGATTACTGGTTTTAGCTGCACTTTTTAGTGGGGGCTGTAAACAAGAAAAAAAATTACCGCGTATAGCAATCGCTGGTTTAGCAATTGAATCGAGTACCTTTTCTCCGGCGCAATCAGGTATTGAAGCTTTTCATGCCAACAGGGGCGAAGAAATATTTGCCACCTATCCGTTTTATTCTGATGACTCGCTTATGAGCCGTGCACAATGGTTTCCAATTTTACACGGGCACGCGCTGCCGGGTGGACTTGTAACGCGCGAAGCCTACGAAACACTAGTAACAGAAACGCTCGATCGCTTAAAAAAGGACATGCCGTACGACGGATTGTTTTTTGATATTCACGGAGCGATGAGTGTGGTTGGTCTGGATGATCCGGAAGGAGATTTTATTACCCGCATCCGGGAAGTTATAGGAAATGAAACGATGATATCTACATCGATGGATTTGCACGGGAATGTTACAGAACTTTTGGCTGAGCAAACCGATTTGATTACCTGCTATCGTATGGCTCCGCACGAAGATGCTCTGGAATCGAAACAGCGGGCTCTGGTAAATCTACTGGATCGTTTGGAAAGTGGCAAAGGAAAACCCAAATACAAAGCATGGGTTCCGGTACCGATTTTGCTCCCGGGCGAAAAAACCAGCACTCGTATTGAACCGGGAAAAAGTTTATATGCAAAAGTAGCTCCGGCTGCAGCACGCGAAGGAGTGATTGACGCTGCAATTTGGGTAGGTTATGCCTGGGCCGATGCACCACGCAACCATGCTGCAGTTATGGCTTATGGCGACGATAAAGAAGCTGTATCGAAGGCTGCAGAAGAGTTGGCTCAAAGTTTTTGGGCGGTTCGCGAAGAGTTTGATTTTGTTGCACCGGTGGCAAATTTAGATGAATGTTTAAACCGTGCAATCGCTTTTGAAGGCAAACCTTTTATCATTAGCGATATGGGAGATAATCCAACAGCAGGTGGCGCCGGTGATGTAACCTGGACTTTAACCGAAATATTAAAACGTAAGGAGTTTCAGGCGGAAAACGGACCATCTTTAATTTATGCCTCGCTTCCCGGGACTGAGTTTGTTGAAAAATCTGTTGAAGCCGGTATTGGCGGTCAGGTTAGTGAATTTGCCGGTGCAGCTGTTGATTCACGTTTTGCTCCTCCTGTAAAACTTACAGGGACTATTGAAGCCATTAAATACGGCGATAAAAATGCCGAAACCGAAGTAGTTGTAAAAGTGGGAAGTGTTCGTGTAATTGTAACAAAAAAACGCAAGCCCTATCATTACAAAGCCGACTTTAACGATTTGAATTTAAATCCGGAAGAAACCGATATTGTGGTAGTAAAAATTGGGTATCTGGTTCCTGAGTTGTATAACATGCGTGCCGACTGGTTAATGGCACAAACACCGGGTGGAGTAGACCAGGACCTGGACAGGTTGGGCTACCAACACATCAAACGTCCAATGTTTCCCTTGGATAAGAATATG
Source organism: Draconibacterium aestuarii (assembly GCA_026671195.1). GTDB lineage: Bacteria > Bacteroidota > Bacteroidia > Bacteroidales > Prolixibacteraceae > Draconibacterium > Draconibacterium aestuarii. The sequence goes on from JAPOHD010000031.1 coordinate 153,096, forward strand.
GAAGATCCGGATTTAAGTGCCCGCTTAATTCCACTTGCCGGGTCAAATTAGAAACTACATATTGAAGAAAGTAAAAGAATTTAGCTAGATTTGAATGTATCAAAATACTAAACCAACTTAAAAATGAAAAAACTTATTATTCTTTGTTTTTTTTCTTTGATTATTTTGAATTCGTGCCAGCAGAAAGCACCGGTAGGTGAGTGGCAAAACATGTTTGATGGAGAAAGCTTAAATGGATGGAAAGTTGCAGCTGAAAACCCGGAAAGTATTTCTGTTGAAGACGGCATGATAAAATGTTCGGGTGAAAGAAGCCATTTATTTTACAAAGGTAATTTCAAAAACTTTGAATTTGAGGCAGAAATAAAAGCTCAGGAACATTCAAATTCAGGAGTTTTTATCCACACAAAATATCAAAAGCAGGGATGGCCTTCAAATGGTTATGAGATTCAGGTAAACAATTCATTTCGGGGTTCGGAAAAATATCCCGAGCGCCGTAAAACAGGTAGCGTTTACAATGTAAGAAACGTGTATTACCCTTTGGCAAACGACAATGAGTGGTTTAAAATGCGTATAAAAGTGGTAGAAAACGTTATAGAAGTTTTTGTAAACGATGTAAAAGTAAATGAATACGTTGAACCTGAAAATCCCTGGCGCTGGAAAGGTGGCGAGAACTGTAAATTGAGTGAAGGTACCATTGCTTTGCAGGCGCACGATCCGGGCAGTACCACCTTTTATCGGAACCTAAAAATCAAAGCATTGGAAGCCGGCGAAAAACAGTTGGTTGAAGATACAAAATGGGATACAAAAATTACGCAGTTTATGTTTGCCGGATTTCCATTGGTGGATTTCCATGTACACCTAAAAGGCGGTTTAACCATTGACGATTTGGTTCGCAACTCGCAAAAACTGGGTATCAATTATGGTGTGGCTCCCAACTGTGGGTTACATTTCCCGGTAACCGACGATGAATCGTTGTACCAATACATGAAAGATGTAAAAGGCAGTCCAACATTTAAAGGAATGCAGGCCGAAGGACGCGAGTGGATAACACTTTTCTCGCCTGAAGCTGTGGCTAAGTTCGATTATGTGTTTACAGATGCAATGACCTTTACCGATAAAAAGGGGCGACGTAACCGTATTTGGATTCCTGAAGAAGTTTGGGTGGACGACAAACAACAGTTTATGAATGACCTGGTAGAAAAAATAGAAGCTATTTTTTCGCAGGAACCGGTTGATATTTATGTAAATCCAACCGTTCTGCCAAACGAATTAATGCCGGAATATAAAGAGCTTTGGACAAAAGAAAGAATGGAACGCGTGGTAAAAGTTCTAGCCGATAACGGAATTGCACTCGAAATAAATGCACGTTATAAAACACCCAGTGCCGAAATGATAAAAATGGCTAAAGCTGCCGGAGTGAAATTCTCTTTTGGAACTAATAATGTAACCCGGGAATTGGGTCAACTCGAATATTGTTTCGAGATGATTGAAGAATGTGAATTAACCCCTGCCGACATGTTTGAAATAAAATCCGTTGATGAGAAATCAGTACTTGTAAAAGGTTTTCCGGATAAAATAACAGGATAAGAATTTATTTCCATTTCGTAAATACAAAAAGGGTGGAACTGTAATGTTGTTCCACCCTTTGTTGTTATCTATAAAAAGTTGAATTTAATAATACTCCATTTTGCGTTTAGAATTTGCCAACAGTTGTTTTGTTTCAACAACGTGTTCAATAATTTCAATTGCCTGTTCATCAGTAAATGATGCCCTGTTTAAAGTTAAATCAAACAACTCTTCGCGCAAATCGTCTTCTTTTAATACTTTTCTAAACGCTATTCGTTCTTTTTCTACCTTTTCAATAAACTTTAAAGCCTCGGCTTTATTTAAATTATTGTTGTGCACAATCGTATTTATTCGGTAATCAATAGGAGCGATTAGGCGAATATGAAGTGCATTTTTAATGTCCTTGGCGATAATATGACTTGCTCGTCCTACTATAATATTAAAGCCGTCTACTGCCAGGATACGCACAACCTCCCTTACTGTTTTTATAATCTTTTCCTCGCTTTTATAGCGTTTATCGCCAAAAGCTTTTAAAATCTGTTCGAAAGTGTAACGGTCAGTCTTTTTAAAGGTTTTTCGTATAATTTCTGGCTCCAGGTCAAGTTCCCGGGCACTTTCATGAAAAATTTCTTTACTCATAACTTTCCACTGCGTTACCATTTTTTGTTTATTTAATCGCGAAGCAAGTAAGTTAGCAAGTTTCAGACCGTTACAACCAACTTCCCTGGAAATTGTAATTACCGGTCCGGCCAAATCTGAACTGCCTTTTTTATTGGAGTTTTCCTCGTTCAGTCGTTTGTTTAAATAGTTCATTAATGAATTTCCCATGGTCGTAAGCTTTTTTTATAATTTACGGCTATTTTTACAATTTAGTTATGTTTTCTATCATAATACTGCAAATAACTCAAATTCAAATTATTATGAAAAATTGAGGGTTTCAAACAACTTTCTCGCATTAAAAATGCTTCAATTTAGCTGTTTGACTAGTCGCAAAAGGAATACTTGATAAGTATCATTTCAAAAGAAACTTTAAGCAATTATATTTAACAACTACAATATTTTTAATGATTCTAAATAACAAATATTCGAAAGAATTTTTAATAAAAAACAGAAAATATGTTTGAAAAAAGTACATATATAAATCGTCGAAAAGCATTAAAATCAAAAGGATTAAAAGGTATTGGTATATTTCTCGGGAACAATGAATCACCAATGAATTACCGTGACAATACCTATCATTACCGTCAGGACAGTTCTTTCCTGTATTTTTTCGGGTTGAATTTCCCTGGATTGGTTGGCATTGTTGATTTTGATAGTGGCGACGATTATATTTTTGGCGATGATGTAGATATCGAAGACATTATTTGGATGGGGACACAAGTTCCCCTAACCGAAAATGCTGCAAAAGCAGGAGTTCATAATACGGCACCTTTTACAAAAGTTTTCGATATTGTAACAAAAGCAACTGCAAGTGGCCGAAAAGTACATTTCCTGCCACCATATCGTGGCGAAAACAAAATATTACTTGAAAAACTTTTGGGAACTTCTTCTTTGGTTGTAAGCAGTCAGGCATCGCTCGAGCTTATTAAAGCAGTTATTTCTATACGAGAAATAAAAGAAGTTCAGGAGGTTGAAGAGATAAAAAGAGCCTGTAAGACAGGTTTGCAAATGCACGTTACTGCTATGAGAATGGCACAAGTTGGTACTTGGGAACAAAAAATTGCAGGTACTATTGAAGGTGTTGCATTAGCGGGGGGTGGCATGACTTCTTTCCCAATCATTTTATCACAAAATGGAGAAACACTGCATAATCACGACCATTCTCAAACTTTAAAAGAAGGTAAACTGATGTTGTGTGATGCAGGTGCCGAATCATTATTGCATTATGCTTCCGATTTTACACGAACTACCCCTGTTGGTGGGGAATTTACGCAAAAGCAACGCGAAATATATGAGATCGTTTTGGCCGCGAATAACAAAGCCACATTATTAACAAAACCTGGTGTAACTTATTTATCGGTTCATTTGGCTGCTGCTGAAGTTATAGCTGCAGGATTAAAAGAATTGGGATTAATGAAAGGCGATGTAAAAGAAGCTGTGGCTGCAGGTGCTCACGCATTGTTTTTACCACATGGACTTGGACACATGTTGGGATTAGATGTGCACGACATGGAAGATTTGGGGCAGATTAATGTAGGTTACGATAATGAAGTTCAGCCGGTAGACCAGTTTGGAACCGCTTACTTGCGTCTGGGTAAACGATTAAAACCAGGATTTGTAGTTACCAATGAACCTGGATGTTACTTTATTCCCGCTTTAATCGACAAATGGTATGCAGAAGGAATCAACAAAGATTTTATAAATTTTGATAAAGTGAACGAATACCGCGATTTTGGTGGAATTCGCCTGGAAGATGATATTCTTGTTACCGATACTGGAAGCGAAATAATAGGAGAGAGGGTGCCTATTGATCCCGATGAAGTTGAAGAAATTGTTCAGAAAGGATAAAATAACAAAAACAGGTTGTCATTTGGCAACCTGTTTTTGTAAAATTCTGTGATAGAAATAGTCAAGCTCGGCTATCAATTCGTCACGAACTGCACGGCATTTTTCCTTTATTTCATCGTGTGATTTCGAATTTTTGTATGGACTCCTAAATCCCAAGTGCATTTTACGCTTGTATTTGATATCCGGAATTTGAACTTCTTCACTAGTTCCTTCGCCCACGGTAATAATGTAGTCGAATTCTGCATGAACAAACTCTGTATAAGCTTTAGGAATCTTTTGTTTTAAATCAATTCCGATTTCAGCCATAACATCAATTGCAATCTGACTAACATGGTCAACCGGCTCAAGTCCGGCAGAATAAATGTCCAGATTTTTGTCAAAATTACTCAGAATAGCTTCTGCCATTTGACTTCGGCATGAATTTCGAATGCTTAAAAAGAAAATGCTTATCCCATCCGGTAAGTTTTTTAGTTGATATTAGTTTTTTAACGACTTGAAGATAAGAAATCTCAATTAGATAAAACATGCTTTAAGTCTTGTAAATAAGTAAAGTAATCCTGTTTTTGAACATAACGAAAACACATAATATTGCTAAAGTATTACCTAAATACTCCTGTTAATTCAATTTTTTTACCACCTGGATTTACGTGCTAAACATTTCTTGACGCATCTTTATCAACTCGCTGATAGAAGCTGAAGGAAAGGTTTCTTAACCCGTGATTTCAATTCTTTTTATATTTAAAATTATACTTTTGTTGGTAAAAGAACTACCAAAATTTATTCACCAATGAATCTTAAGATTATAGGCAGCTAACTTTGGATTCATAAATGTAAAACCACATCATGTTTATACGCACATTGGGAAAGGAGAAGAATATGGCAAGATGTGCAATTAAACCAAAATTATTATCAGATGGATGATAAAACGAAATCCTAAAAATCGTTGGCTGGAATTAAAACTTGATAGTTATTTTTAAGGTTGAATACCGGATATGCTATAACTTTAAAAGTTTCGGCATAGTCGAAATGATTAATAATGAGCCAACTACTATTGAGAACACGGAAGCCCTAATTTCTAACTGTTTGATTTTTGGGGATTTGATTTTATCCTGGTCAAAAGTATTTTACTTCAAACTTTGACTATTAATATGGTTTTCCCTATTTTCGTAGTTCAATGATTATTAAGCACACCGTATTGTACGGCTTAAAATAATGTAAATGGAACCTAAAGATCTAAAAAACTCTGACGAGTTAAAAAGTCCAATAACAGAGGACCTTGAGAATGCTGAAAAATTATCTGTTGCAGATGAAGATACTAATGTAAAAACAGATGTACCTGCGGATAATGAGATTAAGGCAGAAGTTGAAACGCCTGAAAACAAAGAAACTGTTGAAGAGGAAAAGCTTGAACCTCAGACTGCAGAAAGGGGAGGAGAAACCAAAATAAAAAATATTGCCGTTGATACAACTGAGAATGAAGAAGCAGTAGTACTGGAAGAAACCAAACCTCAGACCGATTTAGAAGAGAAAGAGGCAAAATCAGAAGTTACTGAACCAGAAGTCAGCGGAGAAAATAAAGATGAAGTAAAAGAAGTTAACGTTGAGCCCGAAGCATCAGCAAAAGATGTGTTAGATAATAAGGAACCTGAACAAGTAACAGATGTTAAGGAAGAAGCCGAAACTGCGAAAGCAGAAAAAGTAATTGTTAGTCCTGTAAAAGTACAAAAAATGGTTCCCGTTGACTATTCGAAATACTCGCAGGTTGAACTGGTGAATGCAATGCGCGATTTATTAGATGAAGGTAACGAACACCATATAAAAGAGGAACTTGAAACGATTAAAGCCGTTTTCTACAAGAATCTGAATGAAAATATTGCAGAGGCAAAAAAGAAATTTATCGAAGACGGAGGTAAAGAAGAGGAATTTGTTGCCGAAGAAGATCCATATGAAAAGGACATAAAAAATCTGTTAAAAGAATTTCGCCATCTGCGCATTGAATTGAATAAGAAATCAGAGCACGAAAAAGAAGAGAACCTCAAGCTGAAATACCAGGTAATTGAAGACATTAAAGGGCTTATTAATAACGAAGAATCAATTAATAAGACTTTCAATGAATTCAGAGAACTACAGCGAAAATGGAGAGATATTGGATTGGTTCCGCAATCGAAAATGAAAAATCTGTGGGATACTTATCATTTTCATGTGGAGAATTTTTACGATTATATAAAAATTAACCGCGAACTGCGCGATCTGGATCTTAAGAAGAACCTTGAAGCAAAAATAAAACTTTGCGAAAGAGCAGAGGAATTACTGGTTGAACCATCGATAATTAAAGCCTTTAATACGCTGCAAAAGTATCATGAACAATGGCGTGAGATTGGTCCTGTACCACGCGAGCAAAAAGATGATGTTTGGGAGCGTTTTAAAACAGCGACAGCTACAATTAACAAAAAGCATCAAGAGTTTTTTGAGAATCGTAAGTTAGAACAAAAGAAAAATCTGGAAGCAAAAACTGCCTTATGTGAAAAGGTGGAAGAAATTAATATTGCAGAAATACAGGACCACAAAGATTGGGATAAAAAATCAAAAGAACTGGTTGAACTTCAGAAAGTTTGGCGAACGATAGGATTTGCTCCACGGAAAGACAATAATAAAATTTACGATAGATTTCGTAATGCCTGTGACCGATTTTTTGATGCGAAACGTGAATTTTACACAAAAAACAAAGAATTCCAACAAAATAATCTTCAGTTAAAAACTGATTTATGTGAGCAGGCTGAAATATTGAAAGAAAATACAGATTGGAGGAAAACGACACAAGATTTTATCAATATTCAAAGGAAATGGAAAGAAATTGGTCCAGTGCCTCGAAAACAGTCCGATATTATCTGGAAACGTTTCCGTGCAGCCTGTGACTCTTTCTTTGAAAAGAAAGCGGAACACTTCTCAGGCATTGATTCAGAGCATGATGAGAACTTAAAATTAAAAGAAACACTTATTGAAGAAGTGATAAATTTTAAATCAAGTGGAGATGTGACTGAGAACCTTAATTTGCTAAAAGATTTTCAGCGTCGTTGGAGTGAAATCGGGCATGTTCCATTTAAAAAGAAAGACGAATTACAAAGCAAGTTCAGAGATGCAATTAATAAACTGTACGATGAACTGAATATTGACGATGAAAAACGAAACATGCTTAAATTCAGAAGCAAAATGTCATCGTTCTCTGAATCATCGCGCGGACAAAACAAAATGCGTTTTGAACGAGATAAATACATGAATAAAATGAAACAGCTTGAAAATGATTTGGTATTACTCGACAATAATATTGGCTTCTTTGCAAAATCAAAAAATGCAGAATCGTTGATTAAAGATGTGAAAAAGAAGATTGAAGTAACCAAACAAAAAATCGAGTTTCTGAAAAATAAAATCAGAGTTATCGATGAAATGGATAACGAATAAAATTAAATAGAATATAATTTGAAAGCCGGATTTTAATTCGGCTTTTTTTGTTTCTAAATTCCAGAAATATTTAAAAGCATGAGAATCGTCTAAAATTCTTTTTATGTGCCTTCATTCATGAAATTTAATTCTAACAGCTTTAATTCTAATATTAGGGTTATGAAGATTGTCGTGCTTTAAGAATAATTCATGAATTCAGTGTCTTAAACAAGATTATTATCAATTATTAGAACGTCAGAAATAAACTTACTGAGAATTGCGTAAAAAATTTGTTTTGCATAATTATCCAGAGAAGCACAATCTAAAAGGTTTAAATTTGTGTGTCTATTTACCCGAGTAGATTAAACGAGGGCAATCCGTCGGCAGACGGAGCAGATATAATATTGAAATTATTGGGAAAATATTTTGTAAAAACTGCAATACACTTCAGCCGCGATAACTGATTTTATGCAAACCAGCAGAGCTGGTCGTAAACATGCCAGGTATTCCAAAATATAATATAAATACATATGTCCTATAATTGATATTATGTTAAAATATGTACATGTTAAAAAAGGAGAGAAATTCTCTCCTTTAAATATACAAAACTGCTCCTCTTACTGACCTAATTTTTCAAGAATGGCATTGTATTTATCCATTTCTTTCATTCGGTAATACAAGTTCTTTAATGATTCCAAAGTCATTGGATCTTCAGGATTGATCTCCTCGCATTTTTCCATATATGGTAACGATTTCTCAAACCATACATCTGCTTTTTTCAGTTCTTCCTGATATTTTTCATTATCACTTGGTGGCACTGCATTTGCAACTTCAATTTGTTTTACTCCTTTATTATAATATAAAGCTCCTAAATTGTAGTATGCATTAAAGAATGTTGGATCGATTTCCATTGCTTTTGTATAGGAAGCAATGGCATTTTCTTCCTCCCCAAATCTTTCGAATAAAGTACCTTGTGCGAAATAATAAGTTACATTTTCAGGATCTTGCTCAATAGCCAGACTCAAATATTTCATGGCTTCTTCCGTCTTATTTAATTTCAAATACAAATCGATCATGCTGGTAAGAACGCCATTATCGGTTGGATATTTTTCAAAACCTTCCTGAACAGCACTTAAAGCCCCCATTGTATCCTGCATTTGCATGTATGAGTCGGAAATTAAGCTGTATGTGCGAGCTCCGTTATAACCATGTTCTGCAGCCTCTCTATAATACTTAACTGCTTTTTCAAAGTTTTTAGCATTGTATGCTGCCAAACCCGAGTTGAAAATAATCACAGTATCCACAGCATCCGGACTATCTTGTTTTACAATATCAATATTTTGAATTTCAAGAATCTGCTCGAAAGTTTTAAGTGCTCCTTCATAATCATCTTTATTAAAATCCTCAACCGCTTGATTGGTTAGATCATTGGTTAACAATGTTAATTTAATTTTTACACTTTTCGAAAATTTATCATTGGTATCGAGCTCTAAAGCCTTTTTGTACGATTCCAGTGCAATTGTTAACGGATCATCGCTTAATGCCTTAATATTAGTATCTTGACTAACTGCGATAGCTTGATAAATTTCACCTCGTACTTCCCATGTTTTTGGCCATGGAATTGATTTTTCAGCCTTTGGATTTGACGAATCAATTGCTTCATTAATAGCTTCCAATGCTTTATCCAGTTTTCCTGTGTCTTTAAAATTCTGTGCGCTTGTTACTTTTCCTTTCTGTGCAAATGCCCCAGAAACAACTAAAACTAAGGCTAGTAGAATAATTGTTTTTTTCATTTTTAATAATTTTTTCAGTTTTTATTTATCACAAAAATATACGTTTTCAAATTCTATTCAAATCAGAACAAAAAATGTTGATCAATTTATTCTTGTTCTAAGTTATTTTCTTCATTATCAGCCGATTCAGAATCTGTAGAAGCCTGCGGCGTATCAGTATTTTCAGCAACCTCATTCACTTCCTCTTCTTCCTCTGCAACTGCATTAACTCTTGCCACAGAAGCTATACGATCATCTCCTCTCAGGTTAATAACACGAACTCCCTGTGTTGCCCTACCTAAAACAGAAATAGAACTAATCGCTAAGCGAATGGTAATTCCGTTTTGTGTAATAATCATTAAATCGTTATCATCAGAAACACTTTTCATTGCGATCAGTTCGCCTGTTTTCTCAGTAACATTAATAGTTTTTACGCCCTTACCACCACGATTTGTAACACGGTAATCATCAATTTTAGAACGTTTTCCGTAGCCGTTTTCCGAAACCACAAGAATATCTTCATTTTCATCTTGTACACAAACCATACCAATTACCTCGTCGTTATCATGTCCCAGGGTAATTCCACGAACTCCGGATGCTGTTCTACCAATGGCTCTTACAATACTTTCATTGAAGCGAATGGCTTTTCCTGACCTTACAGCAATCATTACTTCGCTGCTTCCATTTGTAAGGCGAGCTTCCAATAATTGGTCGCCGTCTTTTATGGTAATCGCATTCACACCGTTCTGACGTGGACGCGAATAAGCTTCGAGAGTTGTTTTTTTGATAATACCTTTTTTGGTAGCAAGAATAATGTAATTGTTATTGATAAATTCCTTGTCGGCCAATGTTTTTACATTAATAAATGCCAAAACTTTATCATCAGGTTCAATATTCAAAATATTCTGAATTGCTCTACCTTTCGAAGCCCTTGTTCCTTCTGGAATCTGGTACACTTTTAACCAGAAACATTTACCTTTTTCAGTAAACAGAAGTAAGGTATTGTGCATTGATGCAATAATAATATGCTCAAGGAAATCTTCATCGCGGGTAGTACTTCCTTTCGAACCAACTCCTCCCCTTCCTTGTGTCCGGAATTCAGTTAAAGGTGTTCGTTTTATATAACCTAAATGCGAAATGGTAATCACCATTTCTTCATCGGCATAAAAATCTTCAGGATTAAATTCTTCAGCATTCGGTTCCAACTCTGTTCTTCTTTCATCGCCAAATTTACTTTTAACCTCTTCAAGTTCATCCTTTATGATTTCCATTCGCAATTCAACATTTGCAAGAACACTTTTCAAGTATTCGATTTGAGCCATAATCTCATCGTATTCCTTGCGTAGTTTGTCTTGCTCAAGACCCGTAAGTTGACGCAAACGCATTTCAACAATAGCACGCGACTGAATATCACTCAGTTCAAAACGTTCCATCAGTCGAATACGCGCTTCTTCAGGAGTTGAAGATGAACGGATAATTTGAATTACTTCGTCGATATTGTCGCTGGCAATAATAAGACCTTCTAAAATATGGGCCCTTTTTTCGGCCTGATCCAATTCGTATTGTGTACGTCGAATTACTACATCGTGACGGTGTTCTACGAAGTATTTTATTAATTGCTTTAAATTCAGCAGTTTCGGACGCCCCTTCACCAACGCAATATTATTCACACTAAATGAGGTTTGAAGTGCAGTGTATTTATAAAGCTTATTTAAAACCACGTTGCTCATGGCATCGCGTTTTAAATCATACACAACCCGCATTCCATCTCTATCCGATTCGTCGTTAACGTTCGAAATTCCTTCTATCTTTTTGTCATTAACCAGTTCTGCTGTTTTTTGTATCATTTCAGCACGGTTGACCAAATAAGGAATCTCTGTTACAACAATTTTTTCTCTTCCACCTTCGTTTTCGATATGTGCTTTACCTCGCAAAACAATTCTTCCACGACCTGTTTCATAAGCATCTTTAACTCCCTGGTAACCATAAATTATTCCCCCGGTTGGAAAATCAGGAGCAATAATAATATCCACTAATTCGTCAATTTCAATATCGTTGTTATTGATATAGGCAATTGTCGCATTTATGGTGTCGGTTAAGTTATGTGGTGGCATATTTGTTGCCATCCCAACCGCGATACCTGAGGCCCCGTTAACTAAAAGCTGTGGAATTTTTGTAGGAAGAACCGTTGGCTCGTTTAACGATTCATCGAAGTTTGGTTGAAAATCAACTGTGTTTTTGTCTAAATCGGCTAATGCTTCTTCTGCAATTTTTGCCATCCGGGCTTCCGTATAACGCATTGCTGCAGGACTGTCACCGTCAACTGATCCAAAGTTTCCCTGACCGTCGATCATAGGGTAACGTAACGACCATACCTGTGCCATACGTACCATTGCAAAATATACCGATGAATCGCCATGTGGATGGTATTTACCCAAAACTTCCCCAACTATTCTTGCTGATTTTTTATATGGACGGTTTGCGTACATTCCCAGTTCATTCATGCCAAACAAAACCCGGCGATGAACGGGTTTTAAACCATCTCGTACATCTGGTAGTGCACGCGATACAATTACCGACATTGAGTAATCAATATAGGCAGATTTCATCTGCTCCTCAATGTTTATTCTGATAATCTTTTCACCTTCTGTCATTATATTTTCTTTACAAATAAATTATCATTAAAAAAGACCCACAAAAATAGTAAAAACATTAATGAATGTGCTATTTTGATTGGTGTTTTACCTCTTTATAATAATAAGATATTAACAATTCATCTGTCATAAATTCATGCTGATAGTTATCAATTTAATAACTTCTGCCAATAAGGTACTTTGCTCCATCAATTTTTGATTAATTTAGCGATTCAACCTTTTGGGAATAATATTTGTTGGATTGATATAAAATTAGAATTATTTATGGACTCACAATTTTCACCAAGAATAAAAGATATCATCGGATACAGCAGGGAGGAAGCTATTCGCTTGGGGAACGATTACATTGGCCAGGAGCACCTGTTTATGGGCATTTTAAGAGAAGGCGAAGGCGTTGCTACTGACATATTGGAAAATCTGGGTATCGACTTAGTTGAAATAAAACAACTAATTGAGAAAAAAATCAGAACCGAGAAACAAATTGATAGGAAAGCCGATTTGAAAATGCTAAAATCGACTGAAAAAACGTTGAAGCTAATTTATCTGGAAGCGCGTTCCTTTAAAAGTGTTACGGCGAATAGCGGACACCTATTGTTGGCAATTTTGAAAGATAATGACAGTTTGGTAACACAGTTATTGGTTGAACTGGGCATTAATTACTTTATGGTAAAGTCGCAATTGCAGGATTATAAATTCCCGGAAGCTAAATCGGAATTTCCTGAAGGAGATGAAGATGAATCGGGAGAGGGATTTTCAAAAGGACCATCGGGCTCTCAAGGAAGTAAAAAAAGTGCCGGCACAAAATCAGATACGCCGGTTCTCGATAACTTTGGGATAGATATAACAAAACTTGCCGAAGAAAACAGTCTCGATCCTATTGTTGGAAGAGAAAATGAAATTGAACGCCTGGCGCAAATTCTTAGTCGCAGAAAAAAGAACAATCCTATTTTGATTGGCGAACCGGGTGTAGGAAAATCGGCTATTGCAGAAGGACTTGCTTTGCGAATTGTTAGCAAACAGGTTTCCAGGATACTTTTCGACAAACGAGTGGTTAGTCTGGATATTGCGTCAATTGTTGCGGGCACAAAATACCGTGGACAATTTGAGGAAAGAATGAAAGCAATTTTAAATGAACTCTCGAAAGTTAATAACGTAATTTTGTTTATCGACGAAATTCATACTATAGTTGGTGCCGGTGGTGCAACCGGTTCTCTTGATGCTGCAAATATGCTGAAACCTGCATTGGCAAGGGGCGACATTCAATGTATAGGCGCTACAACACTGGACGAATACCGTCAGCAAATTGAAAAAGACGGTGCTTTGGAACGACGTTTTCAGAAGGTTATGGTTGACCCAACCTCGGTTGAAGAAACCATTGAAATTCTGAATAATATCAAAGACCGTTACGAGGATCACCACAATGTTATTTACACACCTGCAGCTATTGAAAATTGTGTAAAATTAACTGCACGATACATTACCGACAGGTATTTACCAGACAAAGCAATTGATGCTTTAGACGAAGCCGGTTCGAGGGTCCACATTTCGAACATCAAGGTTCCTGAGAATATTGTTAAACTCGAGGAAAAAATTGAAAAAACAAAAGAGGAAAAAATTACAGCAGTAAAAAGTCAGAATTTTGAGTTAGCCGCCAATTTCCGTGATAAGGAAAAAAACCTACTCACTTTACTGGATCAGGAAAAGGAAAAATGGGAGAAAGATTTGCTGGGACACCGAGAAATTGTTGACGAGCATAAAGTTGCCGAAGTAGTGGCTATGATGTCTGGAGTTCCGGTTCAGCGAATTGCTCAAGCCGAGGGCAAACGTTTAATGAATATGGGAGAAGATCTGAAAGGTAAAGTTATTGGACAGGAAGAAGCAATTGTAAAGATTGTTAAAGCCATTCAACGTAACCGTGCAGGATTAAAAGATCCGAACCGTCCGATCGGTTCTTTCATTTTTCTGGGACCAACAGGTGTTGGAAAAACTCAATTGGCAAAAGTTTTAACTACATATTTGTTTGATAATATTGATTCACTTATTCGAATCGATATGAGTGAATACATGGAAAAATTTGCTGTATCGCGTTTGGTTGGAGCACCTCCCGGATATGTTGGTTACGAAGAAGGCGGGCAATTGACTGAAAAAGTTCGGCGCAAACCTTATTCTGTGGTTCTTTTGGATGAAATTGAAAAAGCACACCCTGATGTATTCCATTTGTTGCTTCAATTGCTGGATGAAGGAAGGCTGACAGATAGTTTAGGACGACATATTGATTTCAAAAACACCATAGTTATTATGACATCGAATATTGGTTCGCGTCAGTTAAAAGACTTTGGCCGTGGTGTTGGATTTTCATCTGCTCAAACTCCGGAACAGGAAAATGAGCACGCAAAGTATGTTATTCAGAAAGCCTTGAAAAAAGCGTTTGCTCCTGAATTTTTAAACAGGATTGATGATGTAGTAATGTTTAATCAATTGGAGAAAAAACATATTTTTAAGATTATTGATATTGAAATTGAGGATTTATACAAACGTGTTGAGGCATTAAATTATAAATTAAAGATTTCGCCAGCTGCCAAAGACTTTATAGCAGAGAAAGGTTACGACCCACAATTTGGTGCACGACCTTTAAAAAGAGCCATTCAAAAATATCTGGAAGATGAAATGGCTGAAATAATCATAAAAGCTTCAATTACAGAAGGCGATACAATTTCAGTTGGTTTTGACAAAAAGAACCAGAAGTTGCAGATGCGGATTCTTTCAAACAGAAAAGCACTAAGCAGTTAATTGACTCATTTAGCATAATAACAAAAGGAGGTTCTAAGAAAGGCCTCCTTTTTTTATTCGGTCAAAAACTGTGTTTTATGTATTCTACTGTTGGCTTTAATTCTGGGATGTAATATCACGAATAACTTCACTGGCTAAAATACATCCGAAAGTGGCTGGCATGTACGAAATAGTACCCACTGTTGATTTTTTATTCCGTCCCTCTTCCAAACGGACAGCACTTTCATCAATTAATTCAGATGAAAATACAACTTTAACTCCCTTCTTTATCCCCAGTCTCGAAAGACGTTTCCGTAACATTCGGGCTAATTTACAGTTGTACGATTTTGAGATATCCGCAACCATAATTTTTGAGGGATCCATTTTTCCGCCGGCGCCCATTGAGCTTATAATCGGAAGTTCTAAGTCCACTGCATGATGAATGAGAAAGGTTTTTGGAGACAATGTGTCGATTGCGTCAACTACATAATCAAATGGTTTGCTTTTTAAAAGTTCAACGATTTTTTCGTCGCTAATAAAGTCGTTTACAACTGTAAGCTCAATATCAGGATTGATATCTCTAAAACGATCTGCAAGAATTTCAGCTTTCCGATGGCCTGTAGTACTCACAAGTGCAGGTAACTGGCGATTTCTGTTACTAGTTTCTACAACATCTCCGTCTACAATTGTCATTTTTCCTATACCAGCACGGCAAAGTTGCTCAGCAGCATAAGCACCAACTCCACCTAATCCAACTACCAATACATGCGCATTTTTTAATTTGTTCAGTTTATCTATACCCAAAAGCAATTCTGTTCGTTCCAACCAGTGCATTTCTTTTTCTACTTTTGATAATACCAGTTCTGAAGTTGTTTAGAATCGGCTTAATAATGATTTTTCTATTCTGTTAAAGCTATCCCAGCATTCTTTTTTTAGTAATTCAATCGAAATTCCTTTAAGGCTTGCCCCCTGTTCATAAATTTTATCCACTTCCCCATCATATTCATCAGTTTCGAAAAAAATCTTTTCCAATGGCAAATAACGAAACGATTCTACGGATTTTGAATTTGTTTTAAAAAGGTTCATTCCAAAAGAAAACAAAAAATGATTTTTGGCAAGTTGCCTGGTCATCTCCAGACTTCCATTGTAGCCGTGCATAACCCAGGGCATTGCAGGTTGCATTTTTTTATACAGTTCCAAAACCTCATTAAACGCCTTCACACAGTGAATAATTAACGGAAACTGATATTCCTCGGCAATGTAGGCCTGGGCTTCAAAAACCCGTTGTTGCTCTTTAAAATCGTTGTTGCAGACTTTATCTAACCCGGCTTCTCCAACAAAAATGACATGGTCAAATTCCAGTGCCTCCTCAACCATTTGGAGAGAGCTGTTGTTTTCGGCCGGTGTTGAAATATGCCAGGGATGCAGGCCCACCGAATAAAAATTACGACCCGAGAATGCAGCAAATCCTTCTCCCGGATAGATGTTCTGAACCATAATGGTATCCGTTTCCTTGTGAAACGGATGTGTGTGAATATCTATGTAGGGTATCGGATTCATTATTTATTGTTCTTCAACAACTAGGCTAATTCGAGAATTTTGTCAATTACATTGTTCGCTCCCAAAGCAATCTGATCGATTGTGGCATCAAGCATATAACATGGCGTGGTAATCACTTTGTACTTTTCATCCACAACTATTTCGCCGTGAGTTGTTTTTACATGAGTAGCTCCCAACGTTTCAATGGCATCAGCCGTTCCCTGATCCTGCCCGATTGTAACTTCTACGTCGCCAAGTACTTTGGCAATTAATGCCGGAGAAATGCACAAGGCTCCAACAGGTTTTTCAGCTACAGCAGTACTTCTGATCGCCTTTTCAACATCTTCGTTTACAGTGCAGTCGGGGCCATCGAAGGCAAATGTACAGAGGTTTTTTGCGGCACCAAATCCACCCGGAAAAACGATGGCATCGTATTCGGCAGCGTTGTATTCTGAAAGCGCTTTAATATTTCCTCGCGCTATACGAGCTGCTTCAACCAAAACATTTCGGGTTTCGGGCATTTCTTCGCCGGTTATATGATTAACTACATGTGCCTGATTGATATCGGGAGCAAAACACTGGTAAGAGGCTCCTTTTTGTGCAATGGCCAGTAAAGTTAAAGTAGCTTCGTGAATTTCGGCTCCGTCATAAACGCCATTTCCGGCCAAAACAACTGCGATTTTTTTCATCTGTATCGATTTTTGAATTTCCACTTCAAAATTACGGTTTAATCCTGAAAGTTGGAAATCAGGAAACGAACTACATTGATTTTATACGTTCTAACTTATCTTTGCCAAATCGTATGGAGTTTCCTGGTATACGTAATAATTTAACCAGTTGGAAAATAGTAGGTTTGCAGCGGATTTCCATCGCATAACCGGTTGGTTTACAGGATTATCTCCGGGGTAATAATTAATTGGAATATCAATGGGGAGATTTTTGGCTTTGTCGCGTTTAAATTCCCCGTCAAGCGTGTGACGCGAATATTCAGAATGCCCTGTAACAAAGAGTTGTCGCCCATTTTTTGCTTTCACTATTGAAACACCGGCATTTTTTGAGGTAGCCACAATTTTAAGCTCTTTTACTTTTTTTATATCCGCTTCGCGGACTTCGGTGTGACGTGAATGAGGCACATAGAATATATCGTCGAATCCCCTGAAGATAGGAAGTTTTGGATGCGTTAATTTGTGTTCGAAAACACCGAATATTTTCTTTTCTAGCGGATATTTCGGCACACCATAATAATGAAACAAGGCGGCTTGTGCTGCCCAGCAAATAAATAAAGTTGACGTAACGTGATGTTCTGCCCAATCGAGAATTTGTTTCATTTCGTCCCAATACGTTACTTCTTCAAATTCCAATTGTTCTACCGGCGCACCGGTAATAATCATTCCGTCGTACTTCTTGTTGTTTAATTCCTCAAAATTCCGATAAAACGCTTCCATGTGATCCGAAGGCGTATTTTTTGGCGTGTGTCCCTTTATTTTCAGAAAATCGATTTCAATTTGAAGGGGCGAATTGGATAACAAACGTAATAAATCCGTTTCCGTAGAAATTTTTAGCGGCATCAGATTCAGGATAATAATCTTTAACGGACGAATATCCTGGTGCTGTGCATGCGACTGGTTCATTACAAAAATGTTTTCCTCTCGAAGAATTTTTATTGCCGGTAGTTTGTCCGGAATATTTAAAGGCATATGGAATAACGTATTAAATTTCTATTTTCTGAAACATGTAGAGACAAGAATTCACTTGCCTCTACAATACTATTGTTACAATAATCTTTTGCAAAATTAACCAACTTTAGCCAAAGCTTGTTCAAAGTCGGCAATAATATCGTCGATGTGCTCCAATCCAACACTTACACGCAATAATGTTGGATAAACCCCGGCAGCAATTTGTGCTTCATCCGACAATTGCTGATGAGTTGTTGCAGCAGGCTGAATGATAAGCGTTTTTGAGTCGCCGACATTGGCCAAATGACTTACCAGTTCCAAACTATTTACCACCTGATTGGCTGTTTCTTTGTCGCCTTTTACATTGAACGACAGGACACCTCCGGCTCCTTTAGGCAGGTATTTCTGTGCGTTTTCATATGACGGACTGTTTTTTAATCCCGGATAATTTACACTTTCTACCTTTGGATGCTGTTCTAACCATTCGGCCAGCGCAAGTGTGTTTTCAATATGACGATCCATACGCAGCGACAGTGTTTCAAGCCCTTGTATCAATAAAAATGAATTAAACGGACTTAAAGCAGAACCGAAATCACGTAAGCCTTCAACACGCGCTTTTATAATAAATGCAATGTTCCCGAAAGGACCATCGAAATTAAATACATCCCAATATTTCAGACCGTGGTATCCTTCAGAAGGTTCTGTAAAACCTGGAAATTTACCGTTCCCCCAATTGTAGGTACCTGCATCAACAATTACGCCGCCTATACTTGTTCCGTGACCGCCAATCCATTTTGTAGCCGATTCTACAACAATGTCGGCACCATGTTCGATCGGACGGAATAAATAACCACCACCGGCAAACGTGTTGTCAACAATAAAAGGGATGTCGTATTTTTTTGCAACCGCTGAAATTGCATCAAAATCAGGAATAACAAATCCCGGATTTCCAATGGTTTCAAGGTAAATTGCCTTGGTATTTTCATCAATTAATTTCTCAAACGACGCCGGTTCCAGGTCCTCAGTTAACCGTGCTTCAATTCCCAAACGCTTAAATGTTACTTTAAACTGATTGTAGGTACCGCCATACAAATACGGCGATGAAACAATGTTGTCGCCAATATCCAGAATATTGTTTAAAGCCAGAAATTGTGCCGCATGACCCGAACTAACTGCCAGTGCTGCTACCCCACCCTCCAACGCTGCAATTCGTTGCTCGAACACGTCGGAAGTCGGATTCATAATTCGTGTGTAAATATTGCCAAATTCTTTTAGCCCAAACAGGTTGGCTGCATGCTCGGCATCGTTAAATACATACGATGTTGTTTGATAGATTGGAACTGCCCTTGAATTAGTTGTTGGATCGGGCTGTTGTCCTGCATGTTGTTGCAGTGTTTCGAAATTTAATTTTTTTGTTGTCATGTTGTTATTTTTTTTGGATTATTAAAAACTTGTTTCGATTAGGGGTATCCGTCTTATTCAAAAAATGCTTTATAAATTTCCCTAACACTTTTTTCTTTGTCAGATTTATTTACAACCAGATAGCTCACCAAATCAGAAGCCCCTGAACCACTTAACACCACATTTATATTATTGTTGGCTACAGCGGTGAAAATTTTTGCTGAAACTCCAAAAGCGTGTTGCATACCGTGCCCCACAACTCCGATTAACGAAATATCGTTTACCAGTGAAATTTCAGTTACTGAGGAGAAACCTAACTTGTTAACTAGTTTTAGCGCTTTCTCGCCGTTTTCGTTACTCAATATAAAATTGATTGAAGTTTGCGAGGTAATTACCGATTTAATGTTTATGCCCGAATCGTTGAGTTGCGACGTAACTTTTGCCAGAATACCAGGTTTTAAACCAACTCCCGGACCGTCGAGTTTTAAGAGCGAGATATCATCGGTGCATGCAACACTTTTTACAATCTGCTCTTCAATAAAAGTCTCTGTATTAATAACTGTATCAACTATTCCTTTTTGCGAATCAGAACTGATCACTTCAATTGGAATGTGTTCATGCTCCAGAGGTTCAACGGTTCGGGGATGAAACGAATAATGATCGAAATAAGCCAGTTCACTGGCCTCGGAATAGGTTAAACGTTTAATTTTTTGAGGATTATTGATTATAGCAGGATCGGCGCGCTGAAAATCTTTGTCTAAATCCCAAAGTTCAAGTTTTTCTGCGCCAAGTTCTTTCGTTAAAAATGCAGCAGTGTAATCAGCCGACGTTCTTCCGGTGCGCGCAAGTTTCCCGGTTTCGGTTATCCCAAACGATCCGGGAACCAGATATATCCCATCAGGCAAAGCCTGAAGTTTTCCATGGTTAACCGAAAGAAAAGTTGCCGTTCCAAAATCGGAAGTAGCCAACAACTCAATTTTCTGAATTTGCAGTAATGAAACTGATTTCCACTGTGCCTTTAATATTTCAACCGAAAGATTTTCTGCATAAGAAAGTACCTGATCTTTTAATGCTTTGGAATAATCACCAATTAAAGCAATTCCCTTAAGCAAGTTAATTAACTGCTGCGACAACTCTCTATAAGCTTTCGATATCTCGCCAACAACTCTTTTTGAATAAATATCCGAAAGTATTAACGCTATTTCCTGATCGTTTAAATCATCCTGAAAAACGGTTGAAATCTGCTTGTTAATTAATTCCAGGATCTCTTTAATTGCAGAAACGACCACGAATTTTCGCCCGCTTTTTTGCTTTAAATACTCTTCTAAATTAAGAATTGAATGGGCATTGCCAATATGGCTTCCGCCCAATCGAATAACTGTATTCGACATAAGATTTTATTCTTTTAAAATATTATTTTGATTGTAAACGCTAGAATTGAGGATGCCTTCGAACAATGTTACACACTGCAGGAAGGCTAGCGCATAAACATGGACATAGACGACATGAACATAGCGCTGTAGCGGGTTGCTACTGCAGAAGAAAGGATATTTCTTGTTTCTAAATTCATTATTGTCGATTTTGTATGTCGCAAATATATATTGTTTTTTTTAACATACAATACTATTTGGAATGGATTTACATAAATGTAAATTTTAAGTAAAATAATTTGTGAAAAACTGAATTTAAAACCGAAAACAGGACTTAAAATTGTCTTACAAACCTTAAATATTCAGAACAAACAACGTTTTAGAATATTCAATTTGAAACATCAACATAATACAATCCAAGTGATTTGTGTATAAAAAAGCAGTGAAAAAATTGGAATTTTAAAAGAATATTTCTGGCTTCTTTTTCTTTCTTCTATGGGGTTACCTTTCACTAAAAAATGGAATTTTATTATGAGAGTCTAAATAATTTTGAAAATGAAATTATTACCCTTAAAATTCTTACACATTCAGAAAGCGGAGATTTATTTCTCCGCTTTTTTATTGATATAATTTGGTTTTATAACAACTCTGACGGATGTCAATTTTATTAGCTGCAGCTTGCAGAAGCCGGATTTTTATTTTCCTATAAAGATTATCAGATTCCGAACAAAAGAAAACCCGACAAAAGCCGGGTTTAAAATATTGGAGATATTATCTCTTTCCTTTTTTCATTTTAATAGTTCCTTCCCAATGATGGTGCGAATAATTATCTTCAGTGCTGTTATAATCATTCGACCATCCACCGCCGGTTGCACCTTCGAATCGCCCCGTACCATCCAGTATTTTAAATGGATCTCTCCAATAATTTACAACATAATCGGGATGATCGTCTAACGGTGGTTCTACTACAGCTCCTTCAATCGAAACAAATAAGGTGTCTCCATTGGCTGCAACAATATAGGCGTACGTATTCCCATAATAGGTAGAATCTCCATCAGCAGAATTTGAAAGGATGCAAAAATCAAAGTGAATGGTTGAATTCCCAACATGTGTTCCGGTACCTATACCGTCTACAATAACATTGACATCACATTTGTCGCCCAGGGGTTGATAGGTACCCAGATAATCTACGTTAAAAGGTACAGTAACCATTTTAACGTCGCCATCCTTATCGGATCCTAAATTACCACTTTTTAAATCACCGGAATAATCTTCCCCCAGTTCAGAACAAGCAAAAAACAAACAGACGCTTAACGCCCCAAAGAATAGTAGTTTAAACATTTTCATAATTATAATTTTTAGTTAATAGATAATCTGGATCTATCAATTTAATCGGGAATAGAGTTTATTTTATGCAGAACGTTTAAGAATGTTCCTGCCATTAATCAGGATTGGGATTTGCAACATACTATGGAAATTGTTGCTTACATCATTTAAAATAGTTTATATGCAAAGGGTAAAGCGAGTATTATAAATAAAAAAAAGAGAGTCGAAAAAATTCCAACTCTCTAATTCTAGTGGTACCCTGGACGGGATTCGAACCCATGACCTACTGCTTAGAAGGCAGTTGCTCTATCCAACTGAGCTACCAAGGCATCCTTATTGCAAAATTGCGGTGCAAAAGTATAAATCAAATCTCAAAAAACAAACTTCAGCTTAATATTTTCACAATTCAAAGTAAGCTTTCTTTCGATTTGTATGTATTAAAGCAAATTAATTCCACTTGCTTTGCACTGCTTTTTCATTTCATCGGGCCATATACTCGACTGAATTTCACCAATGTGTGCTTTGCGCAAAAAGTACATACACAAACGCGACTGACCAATTCCTCCACCAATACTTAAAGGCAGTTCATCGTTCAGTAACATTTGGTGCCACATTAATTCTTTACGTTCTTCGGCTCCTCTTATTTTGAGCTGTTTCAACAACGCATCTTTATCTACACGAATTCCCATCGACGAAATTTCAAAGGCACGATCAAGTACATTATTCCAAAGAATAATATCGCCGTTTAAGCCTGTAGAACCATTAATAGTTGGCGTACTCCAGTCATCGTAATCAGGCGCTCTTCCATCATGTATCTCTCCGTTGGGCATTTCTCCGCCAATTCCAATCACGAATATTGCACCGTGTTTTTTAGCCTCTTTGGTTTCTCTTTCAAATGGCGTTAAATCAGGATATTTGGCTGCCAGTTCTTCCGTATGTATAAATTTTATTTCCTCGGGAAGCTCCGGTTTTAAGTCGGGATACGCTTCCGAAATATGAAATTCGGTTCGAACCAACGCTGCATAAATCTTTTTTACAATGTATTTTAAGTAGTCGAGATTACGCTGTTCTTTAGAAACAACACGCTCCCAATCCCACTGATCAACATAAAGCGAATGGATGTTTGTTAATTCTTCATCAGGTCGAATTGCATTCATATCGGTGTAAATACCATAACCTTCCTTAATATCCAGTTCGGCAAGCGCCATTCTTTTCCATTTCGCCAACGATTGTACAATTTCTGCAACATCCTCGTTCAAATCTTTCATAGGAAAAGAAACCGGACGTTCAATTCCATTTAAATCGTCGTTAATACCTGTTCCTTTCTTTACAAAAATAGGCGCGGTAATCCTTCTCAAACGCAGTTCTGAAGCCAGGTTGAGCTGAAAAAAATCTTTAATTTGTTTGATTGCCTGTTCGGTTTGAGCTAAATCTAATACCGATTGATAGTCTTTTGGAATTGTAAGTTTCATAATTTTTAAATTATCGGAAATCGGGAAACCGATGTCCGTAGCTGTAATTTTTTGTCTGTTTAAAAGCAAATATAGAATTCTGCTTTCAATTTTAATCAAATTAATTCATTAATAATTCAAAATCGATTCGTAAAAGAAATCGGACCGGAATGTTATTTTTGTGTCCTTAACGATGACGAATTTCAGTAAAAATATTCCACGACTTTATCTAATCAAAATCTCGAAATGGTTTAACATGGTTATGCCCATAGTGGTGCTTTTTTACCAGAGCAACGAAATGGGGATGCACGAAATTTTTGTTTTGAAAGCCATTTATTCGGTTGCCATAGTTACTATGGAAATTCCATCGGGCTGGATGGCAGATGTTTGGGGACGCAAAAAAACATTGATATTGGGGAGTATACTCGGAAGCGCCGGTTTTTTTCTTTATAGTTTTTCGTATGGATTTTGGGCTTTTGCTGTAGCTGAAATTGTACTCGGAATCGGACATTCATTTGTTTCAGGTGCCGACTCTGCTCTGCTTTATGACAGTATGAAAGCAGATAACAATACCGGGAAATACGTTCGCGAAGAAGGCCGGATGGCATCCGTGGGAAATTTTGCAGAAGCTATTGCGGGTGTGGTTGGTGGTTTTCTTGCAGCCATAAGTTTGCGCACACCGTTCTATTTTCAGTTTGGGGTGGCGGCAATTGCCATACCGGCTGCTTTTACACTGATTGAACCAAAAATTCATTCCACCGAGCATGTTCACTCCATAAAAAAGTTGGTTCAGAATATTAGGGATACCTTTGTATCCGACAGAAATTTAAGAATTTCCATCTTACTTTCTTCGGTTACCGGAACGGCTACGCTAACCTTTGCCTGGTTTGTTCAACCCTTTTTTAAGGCCATTGATTTACCCGTTGAGCTTTTTGGTATTTTCTGGACAGCTTTAAATCTCACAGTTGGTGTATCATCGGCTTTTGCGCATAAAGTTGAAGATTTTTTTGGTAGAAAGTGGTCTATATTATTGGTAGTATTTTTACTGTCGGCAGGATATTTTTTAGCAGGAATAAGCATTTCGTATTGGGGGCTTGCCTTTCTGTTTCTGTTTTATCTGGTGCGTGGAATTGCAACACCCATTTTTAAGAACTACATTAATCAGTATACGGCCAGCGAAGTGCGAGCAACCATGTTGTCGGTTCGAAATTTTGTTATTCGCATATTGTTTGCAGTAATCGGACCACTTTTAGGCTGGATTACCGATAACGTTAATTTAAATACTGCATTTGTGCTGGCAGGTGCAATTTATTTGATTTCGGCCTGTGTAGTGATTTGGCCGTGGTTTAAACAACCTTCTCCATAAAATAGAAAATGATGAAAACAGTTTTACTTCTTGATTTAGACAATACCATTTATCCGGTGAGTTCAATTGGCGATAAACTTTTTAAAACGCTCTTTGCTACAATTGAAAAAAGTGGAGAATTTGAAGGTAATTTTGAGGCGATAAAAGCTGAAATCCAACGCACCCCTTTTCAAAAGGTGGCTTATGACTTTTCGTTCACCAAAAAATTATTGAATGAATGTATGAATATTCATATTCACCTTACTTACGACGACCCCATGTTTTATTTTGATGATTATTCTGTAATTAGAAACTTGCCACACAAGAAATATCTGGTAACATCGGGATTTACAAAACTGCAAAACAGCAAGATTAAACAATTGGGAATTTTCAATGATTTTGAGGAAATCCACATCATTGACTTACAAACGTCAGTGCTTACTAAAAAGGATATTTTTCAGAAAATAATTGAAGGAAACAACTTTCAGAAGAATGAGGTTCTGGTTATTGGCGACGACATAAACTCAGAGATTAAAGCCGGTAGCGAACTTGACCTGAAATCCGTTTTGTACGATCGTAAAGGCAAGTTTTTGAAAACAGAATCCATACCATCCATTGCAACGTTTCACGAAATTCACCGGTTTATTTAAAGCGTCAGTTTTAGGCCGTCGTATGATAAGAAAACGTTCTCCGGCAATTCTTTCTCTGCATCCTTATATTTCCCAAACTGATGGCTTAAGTGTGTTAAATATGCTTTTTCTGGTTTAATTTTTTCAATAACCGACAGCGCTTCTTCCAGGTTAAAATGTGAAATATGTTTTTCTATTCTGAGTGCATTTACAATGAGTATTTTCGAACCCCGAACCTTCTCCAATTCCACATCTTCAATAGAATTCGTGTCGGTAATATAAGTTAGATTCCCTACCCTGAAGCCGTAAACTGGTAATTTATGATGCCAGCATCGTATGGGGATAAAGTCAATTTTTTCAATAGCGAAGGGCACTCCCGAAACGTTTCGCAACTTCATCTTCGGAATTCCGGGGTACTTAAATTCTGCAAATACATAATTGAATATTCGTTTAATGGCTTTTTGCACCCTGTCTTTGGCATAAATTTCCATCGGATTTTTTTGTACCCAGTTGTATGAACGAATATCGTCGAGTCCGAAAATATGATCGACATGCTCGTGTGTTAACAAAATTGCCCGTAACGATTTTACTTCCTCGCGAAGCATTTGCTGACGGAAATCAGGCCCGGCATCAATCACAAAATTCAAGTCGTTTATTTTTAATAACAGTGACGATCGAAGACGTTTATCTCTGGAATCGTTTGACTGGCAAACCTCACAATTGCAAGCAACAACAGGAACTCCCTGCGATGTGCCTGTGCCTAAAAAGGTAGCTTCAATATGTAATTTTTTGTTGTTTGGCATGAAGCAAATTTAGCAAAAGTGCTTTTGAAATGCGGATTATAACTACTTTTGCGTAAAATTTTTAACAATGGCGATACTCTATCTTGTGCCAAACGTTTTGGCAGAGGGTGACTGGCAACATGTAATGCCGGCCCAGGTTTATTCAATTCTTACTGAAACACGGTATTTTATAGTTGAAAATATTCGGACGGCACGACGTTTTATGAAACAGGTAAACCGGGAAATAGACATCGACGAGTGTACATTTTTCGAAATAAATAAACGAACTCAAATGCAGGATTTACCACGTTTTTTAAAACCTTTGGTTGATGGAAACGACGTTGCCGTAATTTCGGAAGCAGGTTGCCCGGGAGTTGCCGATCCTGGTGCCGATGTAGTTCGGATGGCTCACCAGCGCAGTTTTAAGGTGGTACCCATTGTTGGCCCGTCATCAATATTACTGGCTTTAATGGCTTCAGGATTAAACGGACAAAACTTTGCGTTTAAAGGCTACTTGCCAGTAAAACCAAACGAAAGGTCAAAAGAAATTGCTGCGCTTGAAAAACGAATCAGAAGTGAAAAACAAACCCAAATATTTATAGAAACTCCCTATCGCAACAATAATTTGATTTCTGATCTACTAAAAACCTGTTCACCTTCAACTTTACTTTGCATTGCTGCAAATATTACCAGTGAAAAAGAGTATATCGCTACAAAAACGATACAGGACTGGAAAGGTAATACTCCGGATTTGCACAAACAACCGGTGATATTTCTGCTTGGTAATTAAACTCATTTTTTTCTAATTGTAATCCCCTCTTTTCTTGCAGCTTTGGCGAAAAGCCGATTATAAACCTTGCTGAAAGTTTTATGAAATGCTCAGGTTGTTTATATTTAAACCCTGTTACGAATAAAAATGTAGGGGTAATTAACTTCGGGCTGTACAATACATACATTGTGGCATTCTGGAAAACAATTATTGAATGAAGAAATCGGGATATGTTATAATCCTTATACTCTTATCTATATTATCTTTTTCGCAGGTACAAGCGCAGCATAGTTTTACCCTTAATGGTGTAATTACTGATGCCAAAACCGGAGAAGACTTAATTGGAGCGTCTGTTGCCGTTTTCGAAAGCGGCTTTGGCACTTTTTCGAACAACTATGGTTTTTACTCGCTTACATTAAAAAAGAATACCTATAAAATAGTAGTGAGTTATATAGGATATCAAACCCTTAAAAAAGAAATCGATCTTTCAAAAAACACAAAGCTGAATTTTTTATTAAATCCTTCGTCGGAACAATTGTCGGAAATTGTGGTAAACCCGGAAAAGAGAGATGCAAACATTACATCGATAAATATGAGTACCGAACGGCTCAATATAAAACAGATCGAATACATTCCGGTATTATTTGGCGAAAAAGATATATTAAAAACCATACAATTATTGCCTGGAATAAGCACCACATCGGAAGGAAGCAGCGGGTTTAGTGTGCGTGGTGGCTCTGTTGATCAGAACCTGATTTTGTTAGACGAAGCTCCTATTTACAGCGCTTCGCATTTAATGGGATTCTTTTCGGTGTTTAATTCTGATGCTCTTAAAGATATTTCGGTTTATAAAGGAGGAATACCAGCCCAATTTGGAGGACGTATCTCTTCTGTACTAGATATCTCAATGAGAGATGGTAACAGCAAGAAGTTTTCTGCCTCAGGCGGAATTGGTCTGATTTCGTCGCGATTAACCATGGAGGGCCCAATAGGTAAAAACGAAAAAACATCGTTTATTGTTTCCGGCAGGCGCAGTTATGCCGATTGGGTGGCCAGGGGCGGTGGTTTTGTAGAGAGCGATATGATTCTCTATTTCTACGATTTAAATGCTAAAATCAATCATAAAATCAATGATAATAACCGTATTTATATGTCGGGATATTTAGGTAAAGACAAATTCGGTTACGAAAAAATGGGAACCGACTGGGGAAATACTACAGCTACATTACGCTGGAATCATATTTGGAACAGCAAACTTTTTTCGAACACCACCTTAATATACAGCGATTACGATTATGGTTTTAAAATAACCGATGAAGCTTCTATGAGTTCCGGCATTGAGGATTACAAGTTGAAACAGGATTTTTCATTGTATAAAACTCCTGACAATACTTTAAAATTTGGATTTAGTACAACATTACATATTTTTAATCCGGGTAAGTTAATATTGGAAGATGTAGAAAAGGAGAATTTACTGATGGAACGAAAACAAGGTTTGGAGAGCGCAGTGTATTTTACCAACTACCGAAAAATTAACGATAAGCTATCGCTGGATTACGGGCTGCGACTTTCAATGTTTAATCAGTTTGGAGAAGGTTGGCAAAATACATTCGACAACAACAATAATAAAACGGATTCTGTATGGTTTAATAATGGCGAACTTATGCAAAGCTACTTTGAGTACGAACCACGCATGTCGGCAAGCTATCAACTGGCTGATAATAAAGCATTAAAAATGTCGTACAACCGAACTGCTCAGTATTTGCATTTACTGTCGAACAGTACTTCCAGCCAACCCACCGATACGTGGATTCCGAGTACAAACAATATTAAACCACTAACGGCCGGTCAATTTGCCATAGGCTATTTCCAGAATTTCCTCAACAATAAATATGAGTTTGCGGTAGAAAGCTATTACAAACGGCTTAAAAATGTTACCGATTACGAAGATGGAACCGATATTTTGCTCAACGAGGCCATTGAATCGAACATACTTTCGGGCGATGGAAGAACATTTGGTCTGGAATTTTTATTGAAAAAGAAATATGGTAAATTTAACGGTTGGATAAGTTATACCTTGTCTCGTTCTGAGAAAAAAATTGATGAAATAAATGCCGGAAAATGGTATCCGACGAAATACGATAAAACGCACGATATTTCGGTTGTAACGGCTTATAAAATTAACAAGCGAATCTATTTGTCTGCAAATTGGGTATATTATACCGGAAATGCAGTAACTTTCCCAAGCGGGCAGTATACATATAATCAACAGATTTTTCCGTACTATACCGAACGAAACGGGTATCGAATGCCCAACTATCATCGTCTGGATTTAAACTTTCATTTAGATGGAAAAATGGAAAAACGATTTGAAACAAGTTGGGATTTTTCGATTTATAACGCATACAACAAGTACAATGCGTACACTATTATTTTTGGCGAAAGTGAAACACAAACCGGAACAACAGAAGCTACAAAATTCAGTTTGTTTGGAATAGTGCCCTCGGTTACGTGGAACTTCAATTTTTAAGAAGTTTTAAAATGAGCAAGATAAAACAACTAAAATATATTCTGTTTTTTTTATTTGCAGCTTTGATAACATCGTGCGAAGAGCTTATTGATGTTGAACTGAACAGTGCAAATCCTAATTTGGTTGCCGAAGGTGTGATTGAACTTGGTGAGCCGGTTTGGTTACGCCTGAGTTACACTTCTGACTATTTTTCGAAAGGAACTACCGAATTTTATGAATATTCAACTGCAGTAATTACCGATGAAAATGGCAATAGTGAAATACTTCAATATGAAGGAGACGGTTTATACTGCGGCAGTGAGATTTTAGGGGAAAAGAACACCAATTATACTTTAAATTTCACAGAAGGCAAGAGCAGTTACGAGGCGAGTTCTACACTGTTTCCGCCGGTTGCAATCAAACAAGTTAGTTTTAATAAAACCAGAATTCAAACACTGGAAGAAAACAGGACAGCCTACAAAATCAATATTGTTTACCGAAATAATCCCAATCAAAATAACTATTATTTATTTCGGTTTTATGTTGATGGAGAGCTACAAAATAATTGGTACTCTTTAGCGAACAGCAGCTATTACCCCGATGATTCTTTTTTGGTTTATCAGCCGGCACATGTTTATTTCGATAAAGGAGATAAAGTGCGCGTGGTTGCTTATACTCTTGATGAAGCTACTTACAATTATTATAGCCAATTAAACGATTTATTGGGAAGTGATCTCGAAAACACCTCAACTCCGTACAATCCGCGTTCTAATTTTGGTGACAACGTGTTGGGGTATTTTGCCGCCTGGTCTTACGACACCTTTGAGGCGGAAGTAAAATAAATAATATAGATTTTAGGAATATAGAGAGAATACTTTAAAGTAACCCCAATTCTTTCAATAATAAAAATTCCTGCTCAAAATTTGGAGTAAAAACACCTCTGTCCATGTTTTTCAGAACCTGGTTCTTTGTCCAGAACCGGAGCTCATCCACCTCGTCCGACTGAACAGAATAGTTTTTAAAATCGTAGGTAGTAAACATATAAACCAACTCAGCTTCCACTTCCGATTCCCATTTATATACTTTCTGAAGTTTTGCGGAAAAGTCTTTTAAGCCAATTTCTTCAAATGCTTCCTTTTCTAGGGCTTGTTCAAGCGTTTCACCAGCTGAAATATGACCTCCAACTGCGGTATCCCATTTGCCGGGTTGAATAAGTTTATTCAATGGTCTTTTTTGTACCAGAATGGCCTTGTTTTTATTTAATACATGTAAATGTACAACCGGATGCAAAAGTTTACTGCCGTTGTGCACCTGGCTTCTGGGAGCTTGTCCGGTTACTTTCCCGCTTTCATCAACCAGCGGAACCCATTCTTCTTTTGCCAATTCTTTTTGTTTATGCTTCTGACGATATAATTCAAAAAGAAAATAAACACCGAAAATAATGTAAAACAATCCGCCGCTAATAAACGCCCAGGCTTCTTTACTTAAATAAAAAGCAGAATAAAAAACCAGGATGGTGTGCCCCAGAAAAATAAAAAACAAAGCTTTCATACTTTGTCTCATCTGGGCAATCTGGGCATCGTTAAATTGTGTGTCTTTCAGGTAACGCTGCCCCATTAATCCAATAATATTTAACGAAGAAAAGGCAGAAACAGCTAAAACAGCCACCAAAATCAATTCAATTAGACCGGGTTTTAGCTTGAAAAAAATATCGTTGTCCAAAAGTATAGATACTGCTCCAAGAATTACCAGTAAAAGCGTATCGAACAAAACAAATTTTTCAAAACGTTTTTCTTTTAAGGCAATCCAGATCATTTCTGCAATACCCACCCCCACAGCAACAAACAACCCGGTTTTAGTCCCCCAAATTTCATCGGCTGCGATGAAAACAAAAAGAGGAATAAAACCGGGCAGTAATTTTTTTAGAAGTTGTGCTCTGTTCATAACAGTAACTTCTCAAACTTATTCTTCGGTATCGTCGTCGTCAGTTTCTAATGGAATAACCTTAAAAATCTCAACTTCCATTAAAACTGTTTGAAAAGCTCCTATATATCCAGAACCACTTTGTCCATATGCCAATCCTGAGTCGATTACTAAATGAGACCGGGTACCTTCCTGCATATATTTTGTTGCTTCTTCGAGCCCTGCAATTACAGATCCTGCCCCAACAATAAACTCAAAGGGTTCGTATCTGTGCCCGCTCAAATAACCCGACGTTTGATCTACCAATAAACTGTCTTCGGCAGTAGGCAGTGACCAGGTTGCATAATACATTAGAACCCTGTCTCCCAGCTTAATGGTATCTCCATGTCCAGTTCCTTCTTCATTAAAATAGTACAACCCCGAAGATGTAGCTTCTGCATCGGGATGAACACGGTCAATATAATCTTTCAAGATAGCCAACTCCTCCTGTCTCATTTTTTCGTAATCAATACCATCGTTACAGGCAAAAAATGCAACGGCTCCTAAAATCCAAAATACTACTGTTAGCGTTTTCTTCATCTTTTTAATAATTATTTTCTCAAATTACAATAACACGATACCATCAAAAGCCGTGCTCAATTTTTTGCAAAATTAATAACCTTGCTTTATTTCCACCATATCAATGTAAAAAATTAAAGTTGTGTATGGTGGAATTGACCAATTACCTGTACTTCCGTATGCAAATTCCGATGGGATAATTAAATAGCCTTTCGAACCTGTGTTAAAAACCTGTAATCCATCTTCCCATCCAGAAATTACTTTTTCTTCACCTAATACTACATCAAACGTATTATCGCCTGATGAATCAAAAATATTACCACTTAAAAAGAAACCTGTATATTTTACCGAACAAGTATCGCCATATACAGGAAAATCACCTTCTCCAATTGAATCAATCAGATAATAAACCCCCATGTCTGTGGTATCAACATCAAAGCCTCTGCTCTGCAAACTATCCAGGTACTCACTTAAAAGTGCCATTTCTTCTTCATAAGTTGGAGGAATATACTCATCAGTGTCATCGTTAAAACACGATACTACAAATCCCATTAAAAGTGCTGCAAATACTAATTTTGTTAAAAATCTTAAATTCATATTAAATACATTTAAATTGTTGTTTCCAACAATTGATGCTTAAACTCAGGTAAAAGTTGCGTGAACTTTAAAATTGTTTTTTCCAAATCCAATTCCGATTCTCCTCCAGCTGCATTCAAATGCCCGCCACCACTGAAATATTTGCTTGAAAATTCATTGGCAGGAAAATTTCCTTTTGATCGAAATGAAGCCTTTACAAAACCTTCTTTTTCGATAAATAACGCACTAAAAACAATATTATTTATTGAAAGCGGATAATTAACAAATCCTTCGGTGTCGCCCGGTTTAAATTTGAACCGTTCCAGTTCTTCAATGGTAAGACTGATTACTGCAGCCCGAAATTCAGGAAAAACCTTCATTTTTTCGTTTAAACAAAACCCCAGTAATTTCATCCGGTCGGCCGAAAAATTATGAAATACTTCCGAACGAATTTTATCAGGATTAATATCGAACTCCATCAAGTTTGATATCACTCTGAACGTATTATTCGAAGTATTGTGATTAAATCCACCGGTATCGGTTAAAATACCTGTAAACAAGGCTTCAGCTGATTTGCTTTCGATTCTATCGGATAATCCAATGCTGTTAACCAAATCAAATACCAGTTCGGCTGTAGAACTATATGTCGTTTCAGAAACGGTAAAATCGCAAAAGTCAGTCGGGAAAGGATGATGATCGATAAGAATTTTTGTTCTATCAAAACGTTTTATCACTTTTTCTAAATGCCCTGCCCGTTTTTCAGTGTTAAAATCAACGCAAATCAACACATCAGATTCAAACAAGAGTTTTTTGGCCAACTTTCTCTGCTTCTCGAAAATTATAACAGGCACATCAGACGAGAACCATTTTAAAAAATCGGGATAATCGTTTACCGGAATAATCTGAACTTGGTGTCCAAAATTTTGTAACACTTGTCCAAGTCCCAGCGCAGAACCAATGGCATCTCCATCAGGATTCTCATGCGGAACAATCGTAATCTTCTTTTTTGATTCGGCCAATGCTTGTTTAACCGATGTAATAATCTCTATTTCAGTGTTTTTCAAAATGCTCAAAATTTGAAGGGACAAATATAAGAATTCTTACCTCGCGAGAGAGGTTAAATAATCCTATTTTTAGTATTATTGTGGAATAACACTAATAAAATCAAACATGGCTAAAAACATGACCTTTACTATTATTAAACCTACGGCTATTAAAAATAATAATGCCGGGGCAATTTTAAAAATGATTAATGATGCTGGATTTGTTATAAAAGCAATGAAGTTTACCCGAATATCAAAAACACAGGCAGGGGCATTTTATGCTGTTCACAAGGGAAAACCATTTTATAAAGAATTAATTCGATTTATGAGTTCGGGGCCAATCATTGCTGCTATATTAGAAAAAGAAAATGCCATTGAAGATTTTAGGGAATTGATTGGAGCTACAAATCCTGATAAAGCAAAAGAAGGAACGGTTCGGAAAATATTTGCTTGTAGTGTTACTGAAAACGCTGTTCACGGATCTGATAGTGTTGAAAATGTCAGAATAGAAGCCGATTTCTTTTTTAACCAGTTAGAAATATATTACTAATAAACCGACAAGTATATTCAAAACAAAGGAGCTGCCCGTTTTTGGGCAGCTCCTTTGTTTTTTACTCCTCAATTCCAATAATAGAAGTAGTTTCATGTGTTTCGCCCGGAGCCAGTTCTATAATATCGTTGATTTTATTAACAGTTTCGAGGCACACAAAAGTATGATAACCATCATCGGCAATATCGCCCAGTTTTGCGCAGGTTTCTGTCCACGGATTCCAAACCGTTGAATTTTTACTGCCCTGTTTTTTTATACTAATTCTGCGGTTGTACACGGGGTCGTTAATTACACAAGTTTGTTCGGTATCGTAATAATGGTGGGTTGTGGCTTCTTTTATCTTCAGTAATGGTTTTTCCTGCAGATAATCACCACCATCGAGTTGATTTTGGTATCGCGTATTCTGCAAACCTTCTATTGTAATATTTTCAATTGCCGACAAACTGAAATAGGTATGTAAAGCACATGTATAATCAATTGGTTCGCCAGAAGTATTGGTAACTTTTAATGTTACTGAAAGTTGGTTCCCAACTATAAATATCATTTCTGCACAAAAATCGTATGGCCAGTATTTTTTTGTTTCTTCTGACGAACAAAGCTGCATAGTAATTAAACTCTCACCTCCTGCAAGTATTTCGGCTTTACTTACTTCCCAATCCATGATTCTGGCAAAACCATGTTGCGGCATCTTTTCATCGGTTTCATGCATGCCAAACCATGGAAAGCACACTGGAATTCCACCGCGAATTGCTTTTCCTTTTTCCAAATAACTTTCAGAACTCATCCACAGAATTTCCATATTCCGCACAGGGTTAAAATTTAGTATCTGTGCGCCATACAACGAAATTGTTGCATCGGCAAACTTGTTTGAAACCATGGCAAAAATTAAGTCTTCTTCTTCGTAGAACCCAATTTCTCCTTCAATCCCAAACCTATCGTTTAATTCGTCAGTATTCATTGTTAACCTATGTTTTATTTAAAAATAATTTTTGAAATCACGTTTTGTCCTGAATTCTCATTTATTCGACGACAAATTTCCTCACGCATCATAAACAGCTCATTTTTTACTACTGCCGATGTAATTTCGACATATAAAATCCGGTTGCTGATGTATATATTTTTTGTATAGTGGGCAATGGTTTTTCCCAACAAATCTTCCCAGCCCTGAACAACGTCCACCTCTTTTAGTTTCCTGTCAATCTGGTTTTGCTTAATATACTCTTTTAAAACCTCGCTTAACGATTGTGTATTGCTTCTTCTCATTTTGCCAACTCTACTTTTCCGGTTTCAACTTTAAAAATACGAAAATCAGTTTTCATTTTCCTGATTATTGAATCGAGGTGCTCGCGATTGGTGTCAGTTATAAATATCTGACCAAACTGTTCGCCCGCTACAGTAGCCACAATCTGTTCAACGCGCTGCTGGTCGAGTTTATCGAAGATATCGTCGAGCAAAAGTATTGGTTTTTGTCCCGATATCTCTTTTATAAAGTCGAACTGTGCCAATTTTAAGGCTACCAGAAAGGTTTTTTTCTGTCCCTGCGAACCCAGTTTTTTTATGGGATACTCCCCTATTTTTAGCAGTAAATCATCCTTATGTATACCAACAGTTGTATACTGTGCTGCCCTGTCTTTTTGTTGCGATTTTATTAAGCCTTCCTCAAAATTCAGTTCATATAAATCCGACTGATGCTCCAGTCCAACCACTTCATTCCCTTTCGAAATAAACGTATAATACCGCTGAAATACCGGGATTAATTTTTCTACAAATTTAGTACGTTGTAAGTGAATCCTATTCCCGTACTCTGTTAACTGGCTATCCCAAATTGCCAGCATTTCTTCATCGAAATAGCGTTCCGATACAAATTGTTTTAATAAATTATTGCGCTGTAAAAGTGCCCTGTTGTATTTCAATAAATCGTTCAGGTAATTCTGGTCGTATTGCGAAATAACTCCATCCATAAATTTCCGGCGTTCGTCGCTTCCTCCTAATATCAGATTTACATCTGATGGTGTGATCATAACCAAAGGCAATAAACCAATGTGCTCCTGCAACTTTTTATAAACTTTGGTATTACGTTTAAACTGTTTTTTCTGTCCCTTTTGCAATCCGCACGAAATTACTTCTTTTGATTCTGATCGACTGTAATTTCCATTCAATATAAAAAAGCTTTCGTCGTGATTTATATTTAGCTGATCGGTGGCATTAAAAAAACTCTTGCAAAACGACAAATAATAGATGGCATCCAGCATATTAGTTTTTCCTGCACCATTATTACCAATAAAACAATTCAGTTTAGGCGAAAAACAAGCCTTAACTTCACTTAAATTCTTAAAATTTACAATTGAAATTTCTTCAATATGCATTCTATATCGGTTTATTAAAGTGCTACAAAACTATTAAAAAACGTCGCACAAATAAGAATTGTTGGTAAAAAGCCACTAATAACAGTTTTATGTTGATTATTATTCAAAATAATCGAGACATAAGATTTCCAATTTTGAAAAAAAAACTATTTTTGCGACACAATTTTGAAAAACAGAGAAATGTCAAAGAAGAAAGTTGATCAAGCCGATAATTTACAGGAACTGGAAAGTGTGTTAACCAAAACGGAACAATTTATTGAAGACAATCAGAAAATAATTAGTTATGTTGTTGGAAGTATTATTATTGTTGTAGCTGCATACCTTGGTTTTAGCAAGCTTTATTTACAACCAAAACAAGACGAAGCTTTGTCGCAAATGTTTATGGCCGAAAATTATTTTGAAAAAGATTCATTTAATCTGGCTATAAATGGTGACGGTAATTATTTAGGTTTTTTAGATATTATCGACGATTATGGTATTACTAAGGCCGCAAACCTTGCAAAATACTACACCGGAATTTCGTATTTGAACCTTGGCCAGTACGAAGAAGCGCTTGATTATTTAAATAATTTTAAAACCAAAGATTTGTTGCTGGCACCAGTTGCTGAAGGAGCAAAAGGCGATGCATACCTTGAACTAGGTGAGCAAGACAAGGCGTTAAAACAGTATAAAAAAGCATATACTACTTCTGATAATGAATTAACAACTCCTATTTATATGATGAAAGCGGCAACATTGCTTGAATCGATGGATGAGTTGGAAAATGCACTTGGACTTTACCAGGATATTAAGAAAAAATATCCTACTTCAACAGAAGCAACAAACGCAGACCGTTATATTGCACGTATTAAAATTAAGTTGAATTAAGAATTAAGTATTCAATATATTTAACCCCTCCTTGTGAGGGGTTTTTTGTTTAAAAGCAAATAGATATGGCAACAAAAGATTTATCAGCATACGATATTAATTCGGTTCCTTCAGCCGAAAACATGAAATTTGGAATTGTAGTAGCAGAGTGGAACCTGCAAATAACCGGAGCATTGGCAAATGGAGCCGTGGAAACGTTAAAGAAACATGGCGCAACAGACAGTAACATTAAAGTTAAATATGTTCCAGGTACTTTTGAACTACCTCTTGGAGGGCAGTTTTTTGCTGAATTGGACAATGTAGATGCAGTGATTCTGCTAGGTTGTGTAATTCAGGGCGAAACGCGGCATTTCGATTATATTTGCGAAGGCGTAACGCAAGGAACCAAAGATTTGAACCTGAAATACAATAAACCTTTTATTTTTGGTGTATTAACTACTGAGAACGAACAACAGGCTCTGGATCGCGCCGGCGGAATACATGGGAATAAAGGTGACGAAGCTGCTGTTACAGCCATTAAAATGGTTGATTTACAACAATCGTTTAACGAATAAAAAAACAGAATTTAATACTGAAAAAGCCAAACCTTTTAGAAGGTTTGGCTTTTTCAGTATTAAACATTTCAATCGTAAAAAAGAGCCTGCTATTCTGCAGGCTCTAAACTAAAACTAACTATAACTTACTAAACTAAACTTATGGATAACGCGTTTAACGCTGACCTCCGCCAGATCCTCCGCGACGCGCACGTCTTTCTTCCAAATATTTTTCGTATTTCGTATACTGATCTTCCGAAAGAATCTTTTTCATCTCTGCATTTTGTTTCTTTCGCATTTCGGTCATTTTTTCTCGCATGGCTTCTCTGTCACCACCACCTTGCATTTCTTCTCTCATTTTAGACATTTTTTTACCTGATTCCAGATTTAACTCATGTACCTTTTGTGCCTGAGCTTTGTCTAAACTAAGTAACTCTGTTAACTCTTTAGTTTGTCTTTTGGCCATTTCTTCAGGATCGAAATTTCGTTGTCCGTCTCTGTTTTGAGCCAAAGATAATGTCGCTCCAAAAATCACAATCATCATCAATAATCCTAATTTTTTCATTGTAATAAAAGTTTAAATGAAGATCTTAATTTAAATACATGAGGATTGGACGAACTGTGTCTCAGAAGGTTTAAAAGCGAAATGTGAAAAGATGTTAAATATCAAAACTTAAATTTAATCCTACCACATCAGAGGTAAGCCACTCATTCAAAAATTTTGCCTTTTGAAGACTGTAATACAAATTTATATCGAAATGGGCCTTATCCACAGCTTTTAATCCAGTATAAACTCTGGCCAGGTGTGTGCCTGCGCCGTTTAATTTCAGGAACGATTCTTCGGATACGTAAAACTGCATTCCCCATTCGGTTATATTCGGGAAATTGAATTTCAACGATTGTCTATGCCTGAAATAATCGTTGCTTTCTTTAAATAACCTGTATTCCAATCTGTTCGAAAAACTAAATTGAAACTTTTCAATATTTTTTATCAAATTAATATTAAACATTGGTCTGTTTTCATCAAGCCAATTACCATTTTTAATATTTAGTTTCGAATGTCGAAATCCAAAACTATATTCCACCCAATGTTTTAGTTCATGCGCAATAAATACCTCGCTATATTTTAAATCTACCGAATTACGTTCAGGCGTATAATGTATTTTTTGCGCAACACTTAATGAAACTTCTTCCCATGGCGACACAGAAACTTCATTTTTACTCCATAAAGTAAGCTCCCGTTCCTGAGCATTGGAATACAAAGCAACCAATAATAAAATTAGAATAACCCATTGTCGCATAAGCACGAAAATAATAAAACTAAGAGTCTGAATTTTTCTTTTACCTAATTAATAGAAAAATTTTAATATTTAGTAGTGTTAAATTTTTACGAAGAAAATATTTATTTGACAAAAGTCACAAATTGAACAAATTTAAACTTGTACATTTGGACTAAAAACGTCGAAAATGACAAATAATAAAACAAAACTACAAATTGTTGAGGCTGCCGGTACCACTTTTAGCCGTTTTGGGTTTAAAAAAACAACCATGGATGATATTGCTTTTACTGCTGGTAAAGGTAAAAGTTCGATATATTACTATTTTAAAAACAAAGAGGAAGTTTTTGAAGCTGTAACAGAACATGAAGCTGAAATTTTGAAGGAGGAAATAAACAAAGCTTTAGCTCGAACCGAAAAGGCTACCGACAAGCTAAGAACTTACATTTATTTACGAATGAACCGGTTTACTGCAAAAGGAAACCTTTACGCTGCAATAAACGATAACTTTCTAGCCACTTTTTCTTTTATCGAGAAGATTAGAAATAATCATCGCGAGTATGAACTCAAAATCATTTCTTCGATATTGAATCAAGGCATTGAAGAAAACGAATTTAAACCCATTAATGTTGACTTTATAGGCAGTACCTTATTAACAGCAATGATTGGTTTTGAGCTTCCTATCCTGAAAAATCCGGATGCAAATATAGAATTTGAAAGGAAGATAAATGACATAATGGATATGTTCTTATACGGAATATGTACCTAAAAAAATTTTGAATACAATTCGAATAATTTAGATTATTAGTCGAATAGTACTAATAATTAATAGAATAAAAACAATTAAATAAAAACGATGTTACAGAAAACAGAAAAGCAATTTATACAATTGCACAAAGAAAAATCAGAAAAGAGAATAGCAAGTAGAAAGATGTTGGGCACTCTTGCATTTGTAGTATTTGCAATCGTAAGCAATGCCCAATTTCAATATGGAGTTAAAATAAACTCAGGAGCCAGCTGTCAATCGGACATGTTGGAAATTGCCAACAACTGCGATGTTCGGTTTAGCCCTGGTTTTGGGTTGGTTGGCAAATACCGGTTTACCGATGGCTTTGCTCTAAAAAGTGGGTTAGAATACACTCAAAAAGGAAGGAGTCTGGATAATAATGATATTTCCTTAAGTAACAAGCTACAGTACCTAAATTTGCCGATAAAGGCTGAATTCTCTGCGAGCGAAAAAGCCGGATTCAGAAATGGTCAACGTGTTTTTTTTGCAGCAGGTCCGTATTTAAGTTATTTACTTGCTGCTGACGGTGATTTAAATGATGTTGCATTCGATTTAAAAAGCGATACCAAAGATTTTGATTTTGGGCTTTCAATGGAAATGGGTATCGAATTTCCGGTATTTACAAATAAAACTTTGCAGTTTGGATTAAATTACGATATGGGTTTTGTTGAAGTGTATAAATCAGAACCGGATCTTCACAACAAAATGGCATCAATTAGTGTGGGGCTAATGTTCTAATCTACCAAACTCTCAAAAATTACATAACAAAAGAGCCGGCAAAGAATTAATTTCTTGCCGGCTCTTTATTTTTATACTTTTCTATTCCTTATTTTTTCTTCGGAGATTGAACACCTCTTTGCTTAGCCATATCTTCCAAACGTTTCTGGAAGTTCGATTTTTTTGTAGGTTTCTTTTTATTGGCATGCATTTGTGCCCTTATTTTGTCCTCGTCAACAAAAGAACGAATCAAATACGTTTGGCCAATAGTAATCAGGTTAGCAAGAAAATAATAGTAACTCAAACCAGAAGGATAGTTATTCAGAATGAACAAGAACATAACGGGCATCATGTACATCATGGTTTTCATTCCCGGCATGCCCTGGCTGTTTGCTGCCGACTGATTCAAGCTTGTAGAAATAATAGTGGTAACAGTCATCAACAAACAGAACAAACTAACATGATCGCCATAAAATGGAATTGAAAAAGGCAAATTCCAAATTGAATCATATGTTGATAAATCAGCCGCCCACAAGAAACTTTCACCCCTTAACTCAATAGATGTTGGGAAGAAAAAGAACATGGCAAATAAGATCGGCATCTGCAATAACATTGGCAAACACCCTCCCATTGGATTCACACCGGCCTTTTTGTACAGAGCCATTGTT
Organism: Draconibacterium aestuarii; assembly: GCA_026671195.1. Lineage (GTDB taxonomy): Bacteria > Bacteroidota > Bacteroidia > Bacteroidales > Prolixibacteraceae > Draconibacterium > Draconibacterium aestuarii. The sequence goes on from JAPOHD010000031.1 coordinate 194,465, forward strand.
GCCTGTTGTTTTTCCATTGCTTTATCACTACCATATTTCGCGTTGATCTCGTCTATCTCAGGCTTTAATACACGCATTTTAGCCTGCGACATATACGATTTGTATGTAAACGGGAACAACATTGTTTTGATTAAAACGGTAAGCAATAAAATGATGATACCAAAATTATCGATAAACCTTCTTAACCAGTTAAATACAGGTATAATCAACCATTTATTAACCGGGCGTACAATGGCATAACCAAGATCTACCTGGCGTTCCATGTCCAAATTATACTGCTTTAAAGTTTGGTAGTGATTTGGTCCAAAAAAGAACTGCATACCAACAGTTTCTTGTTGAGTCCCATTATAAGGTAGTGCAATATCTGCTTTAAAATAACCTAAATAATCTTTGTTGTCTTCGTACTTGTATTTTTCCTGCTTAACCAATCCATTTGGAAAAAAATCGTCGGCTATCAGTGTTGAACTAAAAAACAACTGCTTAAAACCAATCCACTTAATACGGGTGGTAAGGTTCTCTTCGTCAGATTTATTTTTATCGAGATTACTTACTTCATCCTCGTAAAATTTATAGGTAATATTTGTGTAGCGTTCTTCACCCATACGAGAATAACGTTCCTGGCGCGGTACTTCAAAAGCCCACGAAAAGTTTAAATACGACTGGTTCGAAGCAATGTACTGGTTCATTCCCTGTATATTCATATCGAAATTAACCAGAAATGAATTATGCTCGAGTGTATAAATATAGTCGATGAATTTTCCGGGTTCTACTTCCAAACGAAAAGTAACAGACTCTTTTCCTCCCGGATTTTCCAGGTTGACTTTTATTTTTCCTTCGTCACCAATTTTTACTTTTGGTCCCGATACAGTAACATTTTTCCGTCCACCCACTTGTTTGAAGTACAACTGGTCGGTTTGTATACTTCTGTTTTGTGCAAAGAAATTTAATCCAAACAAAGTTTCAGGCCCATCGAAAAGTACCAATGGCAACGAATCATGTCTTTGGAAATCTTTTAACTGGACAGAATAAATTCTTCCCCCTTTATTTGAGAAAGTAATTTTTACCTGGTTATTTTCTAATGTCGAAAACTCTTCTTCACCTACAGCTGCTACCCCAAAAACACCAAACTCATCTATTCTTGCCTGGTTTTGTCTTACTGTATCAGGTGCAATAGCAGTATTTTTCAGAGCTGCCTGCTCATCAAAAATTCTCTGTTGCTCAATTGCTCGCTGGGCTTCTACTTGTGCAATGGAATCTTTCCTGTGTTGTGCTGCCGCAATCTCATCTTTTGATGGTTGATTGATTAAGGAAAAAACAACCAAAATGGCAAAAATTAGTCCGATCCCAATTATCGATTTTTTATCCATATTCTATTTTTCAACTAATGAATTCTTAATAAAGTCTATAAATAACGGGTGAGGATTTAATACAGTACTACGGTATTCTGGATGAAACTGAACACCTACAAACCATTTATGATCAGGTATTTCCATTATTTCAACAAGGTCGGTTTCCGGATTAATTCCAACAGGAGTCATTCCTGCATCAATATATTGTTGTCTGTATGTTTCATTAAATTCGTAACGATGGCGGTGTCTTTCGTAAACCGTTAGTTTGTTGTATGCCCTGCAAACATTCGATTCTTTTTCAATAATTCTACACTCGTAGGCTCCCAAACGCATTGTTCCACCATAATTTGTTATGCCTTTTTGCTGCTCCATTAAATCAATAACCGGATGAAGCGTTTTTGGATTCATTTCCGAAGAATCAGCTCCTTCTAACTTAAGTACGTTACGGGCAAATTCGATTACAGCTACCTGCATTCCCAAACAGATACCCAAGAAAGGAATATTGTTTTCGCGAACATATTGTGTGGCACATATTTTCCCTTTCATACCCCGGTGTCCAAATCCGGGCGCTACAATTACTCCGTTTAGTCCTGAAAGCTTTTCAGCAACATTATCTTCCTTAATATCTTCTGAATGAATCCATTTGATATTAACTTTTGCCCTGTTCTCGGCACCTGCATGCACCAATGCTTCAGCAATCGATTTGTACGCATCGTGCAGCTCGACATACTTTCCTACCAACCCGATTTCGACAGTTTGTGTTGGATTTTTGTGTTTTGTAAGAAAACTATTCCAGGCCGATAAGTCAATATCTTCGTTAATTGCCAGATCAAGTTTTTTCAAAACTGTAATATCCAGTTTTTCTTCCAGCATTTTTAGCGGAACATCGTAAATCGTAGGTACATTAATCGATTGAATAACCGAATCGAGACTAACGTTACAAAACAAAGCCACCTTTTGGCGTACCGATAATTCAATATCGTGCTCAGTTCTCAATACCAAAATATCCGGTTGAACCCCGGTTTCGAGCAACATTTTTACTGAATGTTGTGTTGGTTTGGTTTTCAATTCGCCGGTAGCAGATAAATAAGGTACAAGAGTGAGATGAATAACAATTGCTTTGTTTCCCAATTCCCACTTTAATTGACGAACCGACTCAATGTATGGCAGCGATTCAATATCACCAACAGTTCCTCCAATCTCAGTAATTACAATGTCGTATTTTCCTTTCGATCCCAGAATTTTAATACGTCGTTTAATCTCATCTGTAATATGAGGAATAATTTGAACTGTTTTTCCCAGGTAATCACCGCGGCGTTCTTTGTCAATTACCGATTGATAAATTCTACCGGTAGTAACGTTATTGGCCTGCGATGTGGCCTCATTCAAAAATCGTTCATAATGACCGAGATCCAGGTCAGTTTCGGCTCCGTCTTCAGTAACGAAACACTCGCCGTGTTCGTATGGATTGAGCGTTCCAGGATCAACATTAATATATGGATCGAGTTTTTGTATGGTAACACTATAGCCACGCGATTGCAATAACTTGGCAAGCGACGAGGCTAAAATACCTTTTCCCAGCGATGAAGTAACTCCACCGGTAACGAATATGTATCTTGTTTCAGGCACAATAAAAAGCTTTTAATTATTTAAAGGCACAAAATTAATCAATAAAACCTAACAGTAAACTAAACCTGTGCTTAATTGGCAAGGATTGTAATTAATTAATAACAACTCGTGTTTAATAGTGTCTTTTATTTAACAATAATCAAATCGTTTTGACTGCAATATTCCATTTTAAATAAGCTTTGTGCACAGGATATTGAAATCTACTGAAATGTACAAAATTTATTCCTGCCACTTATACTGATTTACATATGTAAATACTACCGCAGGGAGTCATATATATTTATGTGCAATTTAAAAACATCATTAACGCCTATAGTTATCAGCTAATTATCACTAGCAGTAATAATAATGGAACAATGCTACATTACAAGATTTAATATGAGAAAAATGGCAGCATGACACATATGTAAACTTGTAATATAAGTGACGTTTACATATTTACACAACATAGGGATCATTTGATATTTGAATATTTTGTTTTGTATTCTTCAACCCTTAATTCTTTCTTTTTAATTACTTCGCTTTGAATTGCCTGTATTTTTTCGTTGGCAATAATTTGGTTTTCAGCGTCTTTAATAGCCGACTGATTCTTACTGATTTTATTTTTATTCGACTTCAAGCTATTCAAATTCTTTTTGCGTTCATTCTCTACTTCTTTTACCTTTTCTTTGATCAAATAATATTCTTCCGATTTCTTTTTGGTATTCCGAAGTGCTCCCTTAGCCATTTGCAGCCTTTCTTCAATTCCTTCCAATTCTCTGGTCAACACTTTAGTATCGTATTTATGTTGATCTATTTCTGTGTCGTATCGTCCAATTGACTTATCAAGTTGTTTGATGGCACGTTTAGAATCTTTAAGAATATCCTCTTGTTTTTTCAATTCCTTTTCTTCCGACTCGACTTGTTCAGCAACAACAATCTTGTAGGTTTCTACACCAAACTGTCTGATATATTCTTTAATGGTATTCAGATTATCCACCGAAGTATTGGCTTCAGATATAAAAACAGAATCGGCATATTTAATGAATGAATTGACATAAACTCCGGAATCGACAGCCGAAATTTTTGCAATTACATCAAGATATAAATTTGAAATATCTTCGTGTACCACATTGAATGCTATCAGTTCATTGCCGGCTCGTTCTTCTATTTTTAAAGACCGTTTGGAGTAGACTTTCTTATCATCTGAAAATATATTTGAAATGCCCATAAAAGCTTTTTCAAATGTTTGAGTTGTACCTTTTGTTGCAAATTCAAAGATAGAACGTTCATTGATGAATTTTTCCCACTCTTTTGTCACTGATTTCGCTGAACTTTCGGGAATAAATACAGTAAATGCAGTTTGGATTCCCTCAGACATTTCCTTTTCCGAAACTTCAACCTCGACTTTTTCCTGCGCTTCAGCAACAACACAAGCCAGGAAAATAAGTAACAATGCTAAATGTTTTTTCATATAAATTGATGATTAATGTTTACAATTTAATTAGATGATTTTTGCCAATCATTTACGATTATAAACAATTTTATTTGCCATAAGTTTTGATTAGGTTACAATTGACTATCGAAGAGAATAAACGCGAATGCATTTTTAAGGTTTAAACTAAAAAGGCTGCTCTTCATATTGAAAAACAGCCTTTAAGTGCAAATAGAAAACTCTATTATAAGAATTCTTTTTTAAGTTGTTGTACCCACTTTGCTACACGATCGTTTGTTAATCGTGCCTGGTTTTCCTGATCCAGGGCTAATCCAACAAATACATCCCCGCGTTGCGCTTTCGACGATTCATAGTTGTAACCTTCAATTGAAGTCTGCCCTACTATTGCAGCGCCACATCCCTCGAGTATTTCAGCCAGAAGTCCAATCGCATCACAGTAATTTTCAGGATATCCTTTTTGATCGCCCAAACCAAATATGGCAAACGTTTTTTTCGACAAATCCATTTCTTCAAGATCAGGAACAAACTCGTCCCAGTAATTTGGTAATTCGCCATCGAACCAGGTTGGGGCACTCACAATAAAGTTGTCGTATCTTTCCAACGCCTCTTTGCTCAGTTCTTCCGCATTAACAACATCTATTTCCTTTTCCCCAAAAGCAATAATCACTTTTTCAGCTACCTTTTTCGACTTCTGTGTGTTGAAGCTATATATAATTGCGGTTTTATTCATCTTATTTAAATTTTTATTGATTAATGAAACAGAAGGAACTTGTATGATTTTAACCTTTGTCGTTTCATGGTATCAAATTTAGTATTCACTTAATTCTTTTGCTGCTTTGTAAATCCGCTCTGTATTCGGAAGAATAGCCTGCTCTAAAATACGGTTAAATCCAACCGGAGTAAATGGCGATCCAACACGTTTAACAGGCGCATCTAAATCTTCGAAGGCTTTTTCAGTGATAATTGCACTTAATTCGCCACCAAAACCACCAAACACTTTATCTTCATGAACAATCAACACCTTATTCGTTTTTCTTACCGAGTTAAGAATTGTCTCTTCATCAAGTGGTATCAACGAACGTAAATCAATTACTTCAACACTTACACCTTCATCGGCTAATTTATTAGCAGCCTCTATACTTAAATGTGTTGTATTTCCATAGGTAATCAGAGTTAAATCATCTCCATCTCTTCGAACACGAGCTTTTCCAAAGGGTACTTCAAAATCATCAGGAACAACAGTTGCCGCTTTGGGATCCTGGTAGAGCGCTTTCGGCTCCATAAACATCGTTAATCCTTCTGAGCGTATGGAAGTGCGTAATAATCCTGCTGCATCATCGGCAAACGAGGGATAAACAATTCGAACTCCAGGAATTGCTGCCAGCGAACCTTCAATGTTTTGCGAGTGGTACATTCCTCCGCCAATATACCCCCCCGAAGCCAGGCGAATGGTAATGTTTGGTGAAAATTTACCGTTCGATCGCCAGAGGTCGTGACTGGTATCGATATACTGTTCCATTGCCGGCCAAAAATAATCGGCAAACTCAGCTCCTTCAATAACCACGCGGATTTTATCGCTAAACCGCGACATTCCGTTTGCAGTTCCCATTATAAAATCTTCGGCAATTGGAGCATTAAAAACCCGTTTCTCACCAAATTCCTGTTGCATACCTTTCGACACGTTGAAAATGCCACCTTTGTCTTTGTTGGCCATGTCTTGGCCCCAAATAAACGTATCAGGATTGTATCTGAACTCGGCTTTTAAGGTTTCGTTTAAAGCTGTAATTAATTTTTTCTTATCGCCAGTTTCCGAGTGTAATCCTTCCGGATATTTTGTAGAAACCATTGGCTCAGAAAAAACAAAATCGTGAATTGATTCAGGATCCGGATCCGGCGCACCCATAGCAGCTTTATGTGCTGCTTTGATTACCGTTTTTGTTTCCGCTTCAATGGCCAGTAGCTCTTCTTCTTTAAAACGATCGTAACGCAGCAGCAACCTTCTAAACTTGGCAAGCGGATCGTATTCAACAACATAGTTTCTTTCCGCATCTGAACGATACAGCAAATGATCGTCTGAATTTGAATGCGAGCCCATTCGCACACAGTTGGCCTGCAATAAAACGGGTTTGCTTTCTTCAATGGCAAAGCGCTTCGCTTCAGCCATAGCATTCATCGAATCGAATATATCTTTTCCATTACAATGTATAATCCGTAAATTTTTAAAACCAATAAAGTTATTCGCCACCTTACGTTGCGCTGTCTGATCTTTTTTCGGTACCGAAATTCCATAACCATTATCCTGAACCACAAAAATCACAGGTAATTCTTCTTTATCGGCACCGTTTATAGCTTCGTAAACATATCCTTCACTAACCGAAGATTCCCCCTGATTACTAATGGCAACTGTTTTTTCGCCATAATATTTAATAGCACGCGCAGTGCCAACTGCATGTAAGGTATGATTACCGGTAGCCGATGACACACTGTGAATATTCCATTCAGGTTTTGCCAGGTGATTCGACATGTGACGTCCCCCACTTGAAGGATCAGTTGCTTTGGAAATACCATTCAAAATGATTTCTTCGGCTGTCATTCCGCTTGAGAGTGCTGTCAGCATATCGCGGTAATACAGATACATATGATCTTTTTCCTTTTCAAAATACTGACCAACTGCCAGTTGAATTCCATCGTGCCCTGCATATGGTGCATGATACGACCATCCAATAGCCTGTTTTAAATAATTTGGTGCTTTTTCATCTATTGCTCGACCAATGGTCAAGAGTCTGTACCATTTCTCCAAGGTTTCTTTTGGAGTATTTTTTATAGTATGAATTTTTGGAATTTTTAAGTCTTTCATCGTAATTATATTGCGCGGTTTGTATCAAATTGTTCCAGTAAATCAGCAATTCGACGTAAGAAGGCTCCCCCCAAAGCTCCATCAATAATACGGTGGTCATACGACAGAGATAAATACATTTTATGACGGATGGCAATTACATCGCCGCTCGGAGTTTCCAAAACAGCCGGTTTCTTTTCAATAATCCCGGTTGCCAAAATTGCAACCTGGGGCTGACTAATAATTGGTGTTCCGATAATATTTCCAAACGAACCAAAATTAGTGATAGTAAAAGTGCCTCCCTGAATATCTGATGGATCTAATTTATTTGTACGGGCAGCATTTGCCAAACGATTCAATTCTTTTGAAAGTCCGACTAAATTTTTCTGTTCAGCATTTTTAATGACAGGAACAATAAGGTTACCATCTGGTTTAGCAACAGCAATACCTACATTTATATTCTTCTTCATGATAATCTTATCACCATCAACCGAAGAATTTACCAACGGATATTCTGCAAGTGCTGCAGCTACAGCCTCAGTAAATATGGGCATAAAAGTAATTTTGTCACCATATTTTTCCTGGAAAGCATTTTTGTTCTTATTTCGCCAAAGAACCAGTTCAGTTACATCAGCTTCAACAACTGAAGTTACGTGCGGTGAAACCTGCTTCGACATAACCATGTGGTCTGCTATTAATTTCCGAACCCGGTCCATTTCAATAACAGCATCTTCAGAGCCTATTGAAACAGGCATTGGTGCTTTTCGTTCAACAGCAGAAGCAGTGGCGCTTGTGGCTATCTGTTTTGTGTCAGGTTTAGCCTTTGCTTTATTTTCTAAAAAGGTAAGTATATCTTTCTTCTGAACTCGTCCACCAGCACCAGAACCTTCTATCGCTTCCAGTTCTTCCAATGAAACGTTTTCCTCTTTAGCAATGGTTTTAACCAAAGGCGAGTAAAACCGATTTGAAAGCTTCCTGCTTTCATCCACAGAACTTTCCTCATTAACCGAAGCGGCTGGTGTTCTTTTACTTTCCGGTATTTCCGGAGCTTCTTCAGAGGTGGATTCCTCTTCCTCTCCATCCATACTAATAACGGCTAACACCTCTCCAACAGCCACTAAACTTTCTTCCGGGAATAATATTTTTGTAATAACTCCGTCAACCGGAGAAGGGATTTCAGAGTCTACCTTATCGGTAGCAACTTCGAACAACATGTCGTCCTCTTCAACTGTATCTCCCTCTTTTACAAACCATTTAGTGATTGTACCTTCCTGGATACTCTCACCTAATTTGGGCATAACAATGTTAAAACTTGCCATAATCTTATAATCTTTAAATCTATTTTGCTATTTGCACTTTCAACAACAGAACACAAATTGAAATGTTCACATTGCAATTCTATTTTTTAGCAAAATTAAGTTTTAAAGAATACCCATGGCAACATCTACCACAAAAACATACTAAATAGTATTTATCTTCGATAGATTATATCTAAGAAAAAGGGTGGATTAAAATCTACTGGATACACAAAGGTAAATTACAATTGTAACCCACCAATTATTTCGTTAACCGACTGCATATTATGGCGTTTCATATAATCTTCGATACCTTCTACAATCTTCAGCGGAATCATCGGATCTGTGAAAATTGCAGTACCTACCTGGATAACTGACGCACCAGCCAACATAAATTCGATGGCATCGGCAGCATTCATAATACCACCAATTCCAACAACCGGTATTTTAACTGCATTAGCCACTTGCCAAACCATGCGAAGTGCAATTGGTTTAATCGCCGGTCCTGACAAACCACCTGTAATTGTTGACAGTTTTGGAGTACGCGATTCAGCATCAATTGCCATTGCCAGAAAAGTATTTACCAAAGAAACAGAATCGGCACCCTGCCCTTCAACTGCTTTTGCAATCTCAGTAATATCGGTAACATTTGGCGAAAGTTTTACAATCATGGTTTTATTGTAAACTTTTCGAACCTCGCGAGTTACCATTTCTGCCCCCGGACATGTTACTCCAAAAGCCATTCCGCCTTCTTTTACATTTGGACACGAAATATTTAGTTCAATGGCCTGAATATTATCAAGTTCGTTAACCTTCTCTGTTAAAGCAATATAATCTTCAACTGTAGAACCGTTTACATTAATAATTAACTGCGTATCGTAATCTTTTATTTCGGGATAAATATTATCAATAAAATAGTCAATCCCTTTGTTTTGTAGTCCAACGGCATTTAACATCCCCGATGGGGTCTCTGCCATTCGCGGATATGCATTACCATCACGATTTTTAAGGGTTGTCCCTTTTAAAAAATGCCCACCAAGTAATCCCGGGTCGTAAAATTCAGCTATTTCTCTTGCAAAGCCACATGTTCCCGAAGCCAATGTTACCGGGTTTTTAAACTCTAAATTGTGTAATTTAACCTTTAAATTTACCATTTCAATTCATTAATATTAAACACCGGTCCATCTGTACAAACACATTGATTTCCTTGATTTGTTGGCTCAATACAACACAGACATACTCCAAAACCACACGCCATAAGATTTTCGAGCGAAACCTCACAGAAAACTTCGGCAGTCTTTGCTTCTTTGGCAATGGCACGCATCATACCATCAGGTCCACACGCATATATCTTATTATAAGCCTTTAGATTAGTAGTAAATACGGAGTGTTGCGTAACAAATCCTTTCTCACCTATAGAACCATCTTCTGATGCATAATGCAAATTTGCATAATTTGAATACTCATGTACATCAACATGATCCTCACTGGTGCGAGCCCCAAGCAAAATGTCTACATTTTCAATAGGCAATCCCGATTCTTTAGCAAGAAATAACATTGGAGCAACGCCACTTCCTCCTCCAATTAACAGAATTCTATCATTTTTTTTCGGGTAGGTAAAACTTTTTCCAAGTGGATAAACAAGACTTATTGAGTCACCTGCTTCAATCTGAGTTAATTTCTTCGATCCTCTTCCAAGTATTTTAATAATCATTGAAAGAGTATTCGCTTTGTAGTCTACTTCAAAAATAGAAAACGGGCGTCGTAGAAATATCTCGGAAGCATCTTTAATCTCAACATTTACAAACTGTCCGGGTTTAATTTCTGGCAATATTAAATCGCTTTTAATTTTAATCAGAAAATTGGTAGAATTAAGCTTTTTATTCTCTACCACCGTAAAATCGGTTACAAATTTTTTAGACATGTATTAAAATTTGCGGGCAAAGATAATAGAATTATTCCTGTTTTTAAGATGCACAAATTTCTATAAAAAGAAAAAGACCGCTATACTTAGCGGCCTTATATTTGTAATCTATGTTAAGATAAAAAATAAAGGGTCTTGATTGAATAATAATATTACAAATGTGCAAACAATAATTTACATATGCAAACTTTTAGGAGAAATAATTTTACAGGGATAAATAATACTATTAGAAAATATATTTGATAAGTACCTTAACCAGAAATGGCCACTAATACTAGTGGCCAAGCGACTTCTGGATTTAATAACTTCTAAAATTGGGTTTGTAAATTTGATCTATTATAATTTAATCATCCTGTCTTGTTAATGTGTCATTCATAATAACATTACAAATGTGCAAACAATAATTTACATATGCAAACTTTTAGGAGAAATAATTTTACTCTTCTGTATCTATCCTTTATTTGTTGCAATATAAAGTCTTTACATATGTGACACAAGCGATGATCTTCGTAATGGATATTAATGTTTTTGGATCACCCGGAAAATCCATTGTATTTCCATTTTATGATCACAGGTTTTAATATCCTCTTTTAAGTGATTACCTAAAAGTTTTTAATTTATTATTGTATATATGATTTAATACTAGGAACTTTTCCCTGTCGTAAGCTATAATATACTGGCTTAATCCAAATAGTCCATCTTTTAGAGTTATAAATACATACAAGAAAGTGCAGGAAACAACAAAGACCGCTAAATTATTAACGATCTTTGTTGCTCTGGAGTATTAACACCAGGTTATTAGTTTACATTAAATGTTACGACATCCACCACTATTCTCTACAATTGTGATATCTGTAATTATTCCAAATGTAAAACAAATGCTTTACAAATGCAAAAATAATACGTAAACGATTTACATTATAATTCTATGGCTCTATATGACTTTGTGAATAAACAATATAATCTTACCGTATTCGGAGTGGTTAATCTCGATTAATTCAAACAGATATTAATCATTTAAAAATTGTTCGAATTTTATGATCTTTCAGATTTTAAGAACGAGCGTAATTATATATAGAAAAAGACTCTATTGATAGTAATACCTATGTTTATTAACCTACAACACAAAGGTACTTAGTTTTAGAGTAATTACATTAGACGAAAATAGATTGATAAAAATGTAAAACGAAATATGGATATGTAAATAATAAGACAAATGGTTTGGATTAGTAGCCTGACAACAATAAAAGATCATATCTAAAGTTGTGATCTAACTCTAAGGAAGAGTAGAGCAATGCTTAACGAAGACAATTCAAATGTACATGCATACTTTAGTTATCATCTTTTTTTATAGGTAACAAAAGTACCATCCTTGTATAATAGAACCATACGATCTAAATCATCTTCCCTTTCATTCACCGGTATTTCCTTAATTTCAATTTTTTTATACTCAGTTTCAACGCTTTCTTTTGGAGGAGGTGGAACAATATTCTCAAAAAGTAATTTATTACTCATCGGTTGTGTTGCTTCTACATCCCCTTCTAACATGGCTCCTGCACCTGTGAGCAACCACCTGGCATTTAAATCCGGAAAAACTACAAGCAATTTTTCGATAAAAGAAGCACCTGGTTTATTTCTTCCGTTCAGAATATGAGAAATATTAGACCGCTGTACATCAAGCATCCCGGCCAGTTCTCCTGCGGAAATCCCCTTCTGTTCAATAAATTGTTTTATACGATCTTTCATGTGAATTGAATTTAAGCACAAATGTGATTAATGGTTTTATAGAGTTTGATAACATTTGCACTCACTTGATACAAATGTAATAAATAATATTTTATTTGCAATAGGTTCATTGTCTTTTATGTCCTATAAAAATTCATTAAAGGCTTATTTTAGATTATAATACACTTTAATAATATTGCATATTAATCTGACATTGAGCATATTAATATGAATATTACTAACAATTAAGTCCATTATATGCCAATTTTTAAAATTATATTATAAAACACAATAGATAACAAATCGTATAACACAGAAATAGTGATATATATGAGTAATAATATACATTGGTATCTTCCCTATTGTAAAAAGTATGGATATAGATTATTCAAAGAAGGGATGGTGTAGAAAAATGTGTAACATATTCTTTTTATAAAATTTGAGATGCTTGATATCTTATAAATAATTAAAATTGTAATCATAATGACTTGTTACAAATGTACAATACAGAATTACTGCACATTTAATTTCGTGGCATGACTAAATTAAGCTGTGTCACATTTGTAAATACAGAGCTTATCACATAAGTTAATCGTTTAGTTTTCAAATTTGTATTGCAAATATGTAACCACCATTATCATCTAAGCCCTTTTAAAGATTTCCCTTTTTCTTCAGACTCTTATAATTTCACTTACCAACAAAAAAGTTAAGTTTAAGTATATTTCATTACGGTATTTATTAGGAAGATGTCACAACTTTAAAAATATCCAATTTTCAGGCAGTTAAATCGATAAAAATATGACCACAGTATTTTGATAATAAACAGCTTAATATTAAATATTATAAATTGAATTTATGCAAGGAATAGAATTATAACTACACTTTGATCTATTATTTAGAAAAATATCATGAATTGAAAATTGTTATAGCTAAAAGAATACGAAAAAATGAGCTAAAGCGATGTAAAATCGATCGAAAGTAAAAACTCATAAGCCACATCTTCTGTTTTTGCTATATAAGATGTTCGTACTCCAATTTTGGCTGGCGCATAAAATCTTAAAAAATTGACATCCCCAACCAACTCAAGTCCGTAAGAGGAGATATTCGTTTTATATGTATCTACGATTTTTCCATTATCATAAATATTGCCCCACAAGGTTGCATAATCGGCAAAAAGCGTTGCATTTATTCTTCGAACATATGCAAGACCTCCCAAACTGAAGTCGGGATTTAGAAGTGGAAATTTGTAATTTGCTGCATACGAATTCAATTTGTTTGTTTCGGTTCGGCCCCAACCTCTCGGAAAACTAATGGCATCGGAAAATCGAAATGTTTCACCACGCTCTTTTTCCTGAATTCCGCCATATAATTTTACACCATGATTTGGTGCAATTCCGGGAAGATATATATACGATTGTGCAGCTTTTAATGTACCTAAACCCTTGTAGCCATTTGGCGAATGCATGTAGTCGAAATTGAAAATGAATCCAAAATTGGGATACACATCCTGATAACTTTGCCTTAGCAGTTGATGATAGTACAAGCGATAAGTAAAAGAATGATAGTTTCCATCAGGAAAAATATCGGGTGTGCTATCATCGTTTTGATACAAATTCATTTCATATTTTACTTCAGGTTGCAATAGTCGATAATATGCACCTCTTGAAAAATTTAGTGGCAAACTAATATCGGCACTTATTTTAGTAGCCTTCCAGGTATATCGCTCCAATGTTGTATCACTTTCAACCTCCTCCTGATTTCTGGTGTGTTCAGTAACAAGCCAGTAATTCGACGCTCGTTTCCCTTTACTAATTTCAAAATCGAGGACAGGATACCAACCTTTGTAGATATAGTTGGCGTAGAACTGGCCCGTTTCTTCCGAAGTATCCCATTTGTACCCCAAAACAGTTTCTGCAGTTCCAAGCTTATTTTGCGACATTACGCTTACACCAGGCGCAAATTCATAACTATTTACATCGACAAACAACGGAGCCCAACTATGAAAATTAAATAAGTTAGATGATTTCCGGTATTCAGTTGAAGAAAATTTTGTAGTATCAACATTAGAAAAATCAATAATACCTGGCTCTTGTATGGTAAGTCTGTTCAACATACCATACTCTTCTTTATTAACTAGTTCAAGAGTTTTTGCATTTTCTGGTTTGTGTTCAATTAATCGAAAACCATCGGCGGTATAATCACTTAATACAAAAGTATTATTTGCATTAATTGACGGGTACTCTACTCCAAAACGAGGCTCGTATAGCTGATCTATTTTCTTGCTTTCAAAGTTATAAGAATAGAGTGCGTTTTTCCCGGAGTATCCGCAAATAAAATAAAGCCTGTTGTTTTTGAAACGAAGATGTTTGAGTTCACCTAAATCTTGATTGTGCAGTATTTCAAAATCGCCGTTTTCCAAATCAATTTTTGCCAATCGTTTTCCCTGCCCGGTTAAAATAATTGCAGCCACTTCTTTATCACTAATCCACTCAGGAGAAAAGAAATAATTGTTTTCGGGAGTTTGAATTCGATGTAGAAGTTTACCATCGCTAATTCGATAAACAGATAAAAAATAATTGTTTGAAAAGTCACTTTCAACCACAACTACCTTGTCTAAATTTTCAGAAAGAGATGGAGCAAAAGCTTTTAATTCGGGGTAAAAACTTAATTGCTTTTTATTGCTGACATTCAACAGGTGAATAAGTGAAAGGCCACTGTGCGACCAGCGAAGATCAGGAATCCGTTCGGCCCACACAATCCAATCGGCATGATAATTTACCGATTCATCGAAAATAGTTCCGGGTTGAATTAGTATTTTTTCATTACCATTTTTATCGATCATTACAAACGCAGGAATACGATTTAAAGCTGTTTTGTATGTAATAATTGCGTTGCTATTTAACCAGTGATTGTACCTGTAACTGGTAAAAGTTTTATGCTTAGAAGTAATATTTTTCGAAGGAGCAGAAATGAAATTCTGATCTTCAATTTTCCATGCATTTGCCAAACTATCGAAAACCGAATTATAAAGCTGAACTTTATTCATGCCAGTTTCCAACTTTAAGGCTTTGTTAAAAGGAGTAATTGAAAACGGTTTCTCTCCCACGCGGGTTACTACCGATTCCCACATTTTGCTTCCATATCTTTCGCGAGTATTAGCCACCATATAATATCCAAGTCGATAATGATTTGGAACATAATTCTTGTATGATCCCAGATAAGCTTTGTCGTAGGAATATGTTCCTTTTTCAACCACCTGCGCACGGTGTTCTACCAGAAACGACGGGAAACGTCCACGTCCGTAATTTCCCAGAACCGTTTCACTCACAACAGCATCGCCTTCAATAAACCACCAGGGTAAATATGCACCAAATACCAGCGCAGTCCCTTGTTCACCAAGAAGCATTTTCAAAATTTTGGGGAGTTCTTCATTTAATTTATCGATTTGAACAATGTGACGAAATTCGTGAATGGCCAGTTGCTCCAACCAGTCCTGCGGGTAATTTGCCTGGTGAGGTGTTGTATAAAAC
The DNA here is from genome assembly GCA_026671195.1 of Draconibacterium aestuarii. Lineage (GTDB taxonomy): Bacteria > Bacteroidota > Bacteroidia > Bacteroidales > Prolixibacteraceae > Draconibacterium > Draconibacterium aestuarii. The sequence continues at coordinate 210,188 of JAPOHD010000031.1, forward strand.
TCCGATCGTTTGGGAGCGTATGCAACCAATCCATTTGATTGTACTGTTTGAGTATGCAAAATAACTGAAATTTTTTCTGGTTTATAGCCTAATGAATAGCCACCATAGTTGTACACCACTTCAAGTTTACCGGCCAAAACTTGCGCCTGATCTTCAAAATAGTTGGGATAAATAAGCTGAAAATTTTCAGTATTAATTTGTCTCCATTTTAACGATGCCGGATCCTGTCCCGTTTGAAAATATTGAGCATTTGAAATAACTCCAATAAAAAGTAACACTAAAAATAGCAGCTTCTTCATTTCAGAAATTTTGGGATTCCAAAATACACAAAGCATTCTAGATAAAGACAAAAAGCCCAGAAAAATCCGGGCTTAAAATTGCTTGAACCGTTTTTGTTATTTGTTATTCTTCGTTAACTCCTAAAATTGGAATAGGATTATCATCATCAGTTTCGTTGAGCACCGCCTGGTACATCGATGCGAATGCTGCATGTATCCACATAATTGAAATTAGTACCCCAAATATCATCACAATTAAACCTGCAATAACCAGAAAAAATGAGATAATTGCCATTCCAAAAATTTTCCAGCCATGGCCACGTGTCATCTGCCAGCTTTTTTCCACGGCTTTCATGGCATCCAAATCTTTGTCCATTACAAGGTATGGAACAAATGCCAAGCGACAGAGAACTATAATCATTGGAATTACTAACATTACAAAACCAATGGCTGCCAGTGCAAATACAATTAAATTGGCTAAAACGATATTTACATATTTGGTTTTAAATCCTTCGAAGAGTAATTTTAAATCGGTTTCTTCATCTCTCATGGCTTTGAGGAACAAATATTTTTCGCCAAACTGTATTACCGGCAAAAATAGAAATGCATAGGCGAGACCAAATATGGCTAGAGGCAACAGGAACAGGAACGGTCCGATGGAATCACCTGAATCAAAATTCATTTTTAATCCTCCGGAAGGGCCTTTTAAAATACCAACGATGATAACAGCTACCAAAAGTGGCAGGAATGCTTTTTCAAACATCTTTCTCCATCCGAAACTGAAACTTCCGCCAGCTGAAGGCCTTAAATCGAAATACTTTAAACTTTCCATTGTTTTATTTTTTAGTGTTTTCTGTTCGGCACCTTTCGGTACCTGAACATTATTTTTTGTTTTTATTAGTTCAAATTTACCTCACAAAAGAAAATTATCCTTCCTACCAAAGTTGGATTTATATATTTCACTACTTTAGTAGTTCGCTGGAAATAAAGGAAGTTTGTAAAATTGTACATCACTACTTTAGTTATCAATAAATATGTGGGTTGAAAGTATTTCGTATATAATTGCATTTGTAGTTTCGGCAGGAATGACAGTGATTGGTATTATGGTTTCGTACCAGAATTACCAATTTTATAAAAAGCCTGTGTTTGCAACCCTGCTGTACCATCAGATATTTTTATTCTCCTTCTTTATTTATAGTATTTGGGGAAATACTGCTTTACGTTTAATTATTCGCGATTTGAATTTAAGTGCTGAGCTGATCGAGAAACTGGCTGTTTTTATTCCGATAATAGGAATCCCGTTTATGGTAGTTAGTTGGTTTATGCTTCTAAAATTCGCGTTCAATTTAAACGGCTATAAATTCTCGAAAGCATTTATTTATGCCTACTTTCCTACTTTGGTAGTGTTTGTTTTTACATTGGCAATTTTAATTCAGAAAGAAATTTTACTGATCCCGGCCGATCCTGATTTATTTGTGGTAAGAATATTAGTGGTTCTGAATTTTCTGATTCACATATTTTTCACACTTGCTTTTATAAAACCCAAACGAAATGCACCACTTTTAAAAGAAAGTGGTTTTAATAAAAAGTGGGCCATTTTCTTCCTGCTTTGTGTTGTGGCTTACTCGGTTATTATGAGTTTCTTTAATATATATGGATTTATTTCAATCTGCATTTCTATAATTCTGTTGTTCGCCAGTGGTGTTTTTATTCCTGTAAAAATCTGGATGCATTCACTAACACAAGAAACAACACGAAATATAGATTTTGACGCGTTTTGCAAGTTGTATGAAATTTCAAAACGCGAGGCCGAAATAATACTGGAAATCTGTAGTGGAAAACCAAACAAAGCGATTGCGGAAAAACTCTTTATTACGCTTCAAACCGTAAAGGATCACAATTATCGTATTTTTTCCAAAATAGGAGTAAAAAGCAGGGTTCAGCTAACAAATATGGTACGCGAAAAAACCGGAGAATTTTCGAATCGTTGAAGCGAAATAGGGCAAAATAGTCCAACCTCCTTCATTCATAAATTACTCATCAAAAAACAAATCTTCTTTAAGTTTATCTATCCGGGTAAGTGCATAAATAACGTTTTTCCCATCGCCACCTACTTCTTCTAAATAAACACGATAATAATTTAATGCCAACGTTTTATTCGAATTAAATTCCTCGTAAGTGGTAGCAATTTCAAATAGAACTTCTTTTTTATCCGGATTTAGTTCATGCGATTTTTCCAAAGCCGCAATCGACTCTTTAAACTTCCTCTGTTGCCCCAAAATCTGTCCTAAATGATGATACATTTCGGCAACATAATTTGGAGTGGAACCCTCAATAGCCCATTGCATTAATTCCTCCGATTTCTCGTAATCTTTCATCTTTTTGTAACATAAACTTTGGTAATACATCACCAGTGGATCGTTGGGATTTTGTTGCTGCAATTTATTAAAACGGTCCAAGGCCTTTTTTTCATACTCAGCAAAATACGTACTAATTGCAATGTTCATAAGCATTTCGTAGCTTGGGTCTTTCTCAACTTCCAAATATTTTTCGAAGTTAACCATTGCAGGACCATATCGTTTTGTTTTGTATAAATACATGGCGCGCTCCAAAAGTAATTCAGACGAATGTGGGAACAGTTCCAGACCTTTACCGATGGTTTCCATTATTTTATTCCCCTCCTTTTTCCAATTGTAGGTATGAATTAAATTGGAATAAGTCCCCAGATCGCGTGGATTAGCCTCAAGAACTTTTTCGTATAAATGGCTGGCTTGTTCGCGTTTAAAAGTCCGGAAGGCACAATATGCCAGCTGCTTGTTCCAGTATACATTCGACGAATCCTGTGCATAAATATTAGAAAATGCTTCGTAGGCCGATTTGTAATCCTTCAGATTAATATAAACACGGCCTAGTTTTGCAGTTAAGGCAAGATTTTGAGGAGATAAGTTATGTGCCTGTTTGTAAAAATTGATGGCATCAGTATTGTTCCCTAGTATTGAAAAACATTCGGCAGCTTGTACCAATAATTCCACATTATCGGGATCCATTTGCAGCCCTGTTGTATATGCTTCCAACGCTTTTTGATATTCTTGAAGACTCTGGTAAACCATTCCTTTTTTCTTGTATAATTCCACTGTTGGAGTCGTTGCAAATTGCCTTTCAATTTCAAGCAGTGCCTGATTATATTCTTTATTCAAAATTAGTAAATCAATTTTTTGCTGAGAAATTGCAACAAATGGCAACAGAATTATTATGCAACAAATAAGTGATAATCTGTATTTCATGGCTTTGATAATTATTCCGGCAAATTGTCGGATTATTCTATTTGTTTATTGAAGTACAAAATTGATAGGTACAGTGTAACTAACATTCACAGCCTGCCCTCTTTGGTATCCAGGTCTCCATCTGGGTTGCATATTTACAACCCGAATAGCTTCTTTGTCGAGAACAGGATTAACTCCTCGTGCAATTTTAGCATTGGCAATTTCGCCTTCTTTTGTTACTACAAAAGTTACATAAACTTTCCCCTGAATTCCATTCTCAATCGCCGTATCGGGATATTTTATTGTGCTGGCAATAAATTTCCGCAAAGCTAAATCACCACCCGGAAATTCAGGCATATCTTCAACAATGAAGAAAATCTGCTCTTCTTCATCAAGCACTTTGGGTATATCTTCTTTTTCTATTGAAATATACGATCTACCTAAACTATCTTTTGTGAGCACCAGCTTTCCTCTGCTCAACATTTCCTCCACTTTCTTAATATCAGCATCAGCTCCGTTAAGCATTATTTTATCATCCTGAAGCGTTAACTGAAGTTGTGGATTTTCTTTTTCAGAAGAAATTTCTGTCGCTATCGATTCTTTTTGCTCGCAGGCAAATGCAACGACCAGTGCAGCGGCAGTTAAAATTCCGAGAACAAATTTAAGGTTGGCAAATTTTGAGGAACGTATCTGTGAGATCATTTTTATCCTGTTTTTCACCATCGATGTATTAAAATTGTTGGCCATCTCAAACTGGAAACCAACTGCCTGACTCAATAAAAGTTGTTTGTATTGTGCTGTACTTATTCCAGAATTCAGTACTGCTCTGTCGGCCAAAAATTCATGATTCTCGCGAATCACTCTTTTCAATATCCACATAAATGGATTAAACCACTGAATAATAGTCATTATCTCAAGTATCAGTACATCGATGGAATGCCCCTGTTTGATGTGTTCCATTTCGTGGGCAACTATTTTTTCGTATCCCGGCTCCCTACGTTTTTCCGGATTAAGAAAAATGTATCCTAAAAATGAAAACGGGCTGAATTTTTTATTTACATGAACAAATTTTACTCCTCCGATTTGCCTAACCGGATTACCATATATTAATATTGAAATTTGAATGAGACGAAGAACAAGACGAGCAAGAAAACACAGTAAACCACCCAAATAAATGAAAATAATTATTCGGCTCGAACTAATGGTTTGAATAACAGCCCCGGAAAGGTCTTGCCCGTAAATGGTTACTGCTTCCACTAAATTTCGATACGGAGTTACCGTTACCTCTTCCAATAATATCGATTTTGGATGGTAAATTCTGAATTTCAGGAAAGGAAGAAGCATGGAGAATAGAACTGAAATCAACAGGAATATCCGGTTGAGTCTAAAGAAAGTTTCCTTTCTTAAAAACAGGATATAAATAAGCGAAAGTAACGAGAGGCTTATCCCCGATTCGATGATAAAATTAACCAGGTTATTCATCACTTTCCGTTTTTTCGTTTTTCATATCGCGTTTCACATCTTCCATCAGTTCATCCAAATCCGACAAGCTCATGTTGTCTTCTTTGGCAAAAAACGAAACCATTTCCTGGAAAGAGCCGCTAAAATAATTGCGCATAAAATTTTTCATAAACGACCGTGTATATTCTTTGCGAGAAATTAGCGGAAAATATTCGTGTGTCTTACCATAAGCATTGTGGCCCACAAAACCTTTTCTCTCCAAAATACGAATGATGGTAGAAACTGTATTGTACGCAGGCTTTGGGTCAGGCATACGTTCAACAAGTTCTTTTACAAATGCTTTCTCCTGTTTCCATAACAGCTGCATTACTTGTTCTTCTGCTTTTGTTAGCTCCTTCATAGTATTTTGTTTAAAAGATCCTTTACCAATCAACAAAAACCATACCTAAATAAATAGTTGAAAAACTAAAAACTTAGGTAGGCATGATTAATTACTTATAACTATTCTATTTATCGTCATTTAAAGCAAAATTAATTGGGACAGTGTACGCCACTTTAACCGTTTGACCTCTCTGTTTTCCGGGCTTCCATATGGGTAAAGAATTTATAACACGTAGTGCCTCTTTATCAAGCGACGGATCAACTCCGCGTGCAATTTTGGAACGTATAACTGAACCATCTTCTGCTACCACAAATGTTACATACACTTTTCCCTGAATTCCATTTTTTTGTGCTTCTTCCGGATATTTTACTTTTTCAACAATAAACTTTCTTAATGCTTCATCGCCTCCCGGGAATTCCGGCATTTCTTCTACAATAAAAAACACATCTCCATCCTTTTTAGCTGTTACCTCATTGCTGGTTTCTGTAGCTTTCCCATACCCTAGTGCAAAATTTATTGGAACCGTATACGATACTTTCACCGCTTTGCCTTTTTCTTTACCCGGTGTCCAGGTTTTTAATATACTTACAACGCGTAATGCTTCTTTATCAAGCAGAGGATCAACGCCGCGTGCAATTGTTGCATCCGATACTTTTCCTTCTTCGTTTACAATAAAAGTCACATAAACTTTTCCCTGAATACATTTCGTCACTGCCTCTTTCGGATATTTTACTTCGTTTGCAATATCATCGCGAAGCACATTTTCACCACCCGGATATTCCGGCATTTCTTCTACAATAAAGTATATGTCGTCTTTGTTCTTCAATTTTTCCTGGGCATTTACATTTACTGCAAAGAACGTGATTGTAAACAATAGTGAAACGAATAATTTTAATGCTTTCATACTTATTTTTTTATTGATTTATAAATTCTTTTTTACTGAAGTTGAAATGAAATTTGGGCGTTGTAGAACACTTTTACCGGTCTGCCGCGTTGTTTGCCTGGTTTAAAATCGGGTAAACTGTTAATCACGCGTAAAGCTTCGTTGTTCAACGACTGATCCGGTCCGCGCAATATTTCTGCGCCACTCACCTTCCCTTGTTCGTTTACCACAAACTTCACATAAACTTTCCCCTGTATTCCATTCTCCTGCGCAATTACCGGATACCTAACACTTTTATTGATAAAGGAATACAAAGCCCTTGTTCCACCCGGAAATTCTGCAGGTTCTTCAACAATTGTGAAAATATGATCAGAAGGCAACTCCTCTTCTTCCTCCATTTCAATTACTGGCTGAATATTAATTATGGTTTCATCATCAGCCTCGCTATCTTCAATTTCCATTTCATCTTCAATTTCAACATCGTCGTCAACAATGTTTAATACCTCAATTACTTTTGGTGGCGGAGGTGGTGGAGGCGGTTTTACTTCCTGCTCCCTTGTAATAGGAATAATCTCCTCCTCTACTTCCTGTGTTACAATCGTTCCTAGCGACTCGGCTTTACCAGGTTTCGAAGTCCATTCGAAAGCCAGAAGTGTTGATCCAAGTGCGACTACTAATCCAAACAGAAGAAAGGTATTGCGTTTGCCTTCCAAATCCGCTTTTTGTGATTTTTTTACTTCCATGATTTTTTAAGATTACTGGTTAATTTTTATTTGATATTCCGTTCAATTAACAACCAGCTTCCTGCTTCATTTCAACTATCTTTTTAATCATGATTACTGAAGCAAATATATAACTAAGCAATTAGTTTACAAACTAAATTATTAGTTATTTGAAATATTATATTTTATAATGCTGATAATCTGTTAGGTATGGAACTAATTTTTTAGTTATATAAAATAGATTCAATAATATACGTGTCCTTGTTTTGTAGATTCAAGAGTATTTAGTACAAATTTGAATTTTTGAAAAAACAGAGTATTAATGAATTGTAAAAATATCACGATCATTTAATAACGGAAACCGTTCTCTGAAATCGTGAAGATCAGTATACGAAATTTCGAAAGTTTTAATGTTTTCAGACTCACCTATAAAATCGGCATTTCCTTTTGGTGAGATACAGGCAGAATCTCCTAAATAACTTAATCCGGTTCCATCGGTTCCGGTGCGGTTAATTCCAAAACAATAGGCCTGATTTTCAATGGCGCGCGAAATCAAAAGATTTTTCCAAACATGATGACGTGGCGAAGGCCAGTTGGCCATATAAATAACTATATCGTAATCTTCCAGGTTTCTTGCAAAAACCGGAAAACGAAGATCATAACAGATTTGCAAGCAGAACTTCCAACCTTTGTATTCCACAATTGTCTTTTCTTTTCCGGGCGAATAATGAAGATGCTCCTGCCCCATTGTATACAAATGCCGTTTATCGTATTTATCAATCTTTCCATTGGGAAATACCCAGAACGCACGATTATAGATTTGTCCGTTTTCTTCAATAATCAGGCTTCCAACCACTGCAGTATTCTTTTCTGCAGCTAACCTTTTCATCCAGTTAACAGCTGGCCCATCCATAGGTTCTTTCAGTCTTTCGGGTTCCATCGAAAAACCTGTAGTAAACATTTCAGGGAAAATGATAACGTCCGTTTCCTCACTTCTTTCCAGCCATTGCGAATACTTGTCGAGATTGGCCTGCGAATTTTCCCAGATTATATCGGGTTGGATAATGGTTATTTTTAGGTTTTTCATTTTGTTTCTCGCTGATTGTGCGGATAATCGCAGATTAGAATTTATTGATTACTGTTACTCCCAGGTTTTCAAACTTATTCATATTTACCAATGCTTCCGGTGCTTCTTCCAACGAAATGGTTTTTCCCAGCATCAATTCTGGATGTACTTTCCCTGCTTTTATCATTTCAAACACAGCATTGTAACGAAAGGCCTGCATTCCATGGCTTCCCAGAATCTCAATCTCGTGTGCCACAACTTTATCCATAGGAATTTTCGGATGTTTGTGATCGGCAGTGGTTAATCCCACCTGAATATGTTTTCCTCTTTTTCGCAAACACGAAATGGAGTTAAAACAGGTTTCCTGACTCCCCAATGCATCAATTGAAAGATGTGCGCCACGTCCGGTAATTTTCACTATCGCTGCAGGCACGCTTTCAACCTGTTTGGCATGAATTACGGCACTGGCACCCAGTTTTTTCGCCCAATCGAGTTTTTTATCATCAATGTCAACTGCAATCACATTGGCTCCTGCACCGGCAGAAATATTTATTGCAGAAAGACCAACACCGCCGCATCCGTGCACTGCTACCCACTGCCCGGCCGAAACTTTCCCCTGGTCGATTACTGCACGAAATGAAGTAATAAAACGGCATCCCAGACTTGCCGCGGTTACAAAGTCAATTTCATCGGGCAAGTGAACCAGGTTTATATCGGCATATTTTATCTCAACAAACTCGGCAAACGATCCCCAGGCCGTAAAACCGGGTTGAAACTGGTTGTCGCAAACCTGGTGGTTTCCGGAGTTGCACTCGGGGCAACAACCACAACCACTTACAAATGGAACGGTTACACGGTCGCCAACTTCCAAATTCTGAATTTTGTTTCCAATTTCTGAAATGGTTCCAGCCAACTCGTGACCGGGAACGTGCGGCAAAACAATATCCGGATCGTGCCCCATCCAGCCATGCCAGTCGCTGCGGCAAAGTCCGGTCGCCCCTATTTTAATAATTACACTATCAGGTGAAACTGTAGGTTCTTGAACTTCCCTGATCTCAACTTTCCCTTTAAATTCTTTGTAATAAACAGCTTTCATGCAAAAAAAATCGGGAGACCGAAGTCGGAAGATGGATGTAATCCGTACTGCCGAAGATCAATCTTACCAGTTAATCGTTTGACAATATTTTGATAAACTCAAATGTAGTCAGAAGAAAAATGAAATGGAAATGTTTTTGAAAAGTTTGCAGTTGGAAGTTGTCTGCCTGCCGAAGAGGAAAATCGAAAACCAAAGTTTCCATTGACAACCAATTTTCACACCTCACTTGAGTGCGGTGATCGCCAGTAGCTATAAAACCAGCTTTAGCCGTAAAAAGGAGATTAAAGGCTAAAGCCTTTTTTGTTGCAAGTACTTCTCAAAATCACCAAGCTGCAACATGGTGTAAAAGAGTCGCTTGTTGCACCTTTTCCCAATTTATAATCCTTCTAAACATTTTTGGCATTCTATTTGACATAAATATAATATCTTTCGCAGGATTTGGTTTTTGCGGTTGAATACCCATTCACCATCAAAAATCGACTAACCCGACTCCATTTATTTGTTGTCGGGTTTTTAAATTCGAATTTTAATCTTTCCATATCAGTAGTTTGTTTCACATTGCTTAAATTTCGATTTATAATTAATTATCTCTCAGTTCATTTCTGATTGAATCAGATTTCTATGTGAATCTTTTCAGATAACCATTTGATTATGATTTTCGTAAATTTATTTGAAATTCAATATTCATTCGCTTTTATTAGAACTTTTATTAAAAAAAATTTGCAGATAGAAATAGTCCATTAGACAAGATATTTAACGATAAAAACTGAATTACAAATTTATAAAACAAAGGGTGATAGTATGTATAGTGCATTACAACATACAGATACATTATTGCCATTAAAGAAATAAAATATGAAAGTTCAGAATTTAAAAAATTATCGGTTGAACAAATGGATATTTATTATTGGAATATTCTTTTTGTTCATTTAGTAGATGTATTGTTTCTCCTGAACTTGTTGGAAAATGGGAAACTGGGATGGAAGGTATCACAGTTCGTACTCAACTTGAAAATAAACAGTTTCAATTTACAAGAAATTCAGCAGTTGTTAAGCTGGAATTTTTTAGTGATAACAGAGTATCTGGCTCAATTGGATCTGCAACATTTGAAAATGTAAAATTTAAGAAAAATCGGGGAAATCTTGAAAGAACAAAAATTGCCTATATTGTCAAAGGTAGAACAATCGGAAAATTTTTCGAAAATGACCCACTTGACGAAAAAGAAGTTGAACTTTTTTTTGGGACCAGTTGTGGGTTACACTATTAATACTGAACTTCGGTCTATAGAAGGTTGGATTTGGTCTTTTCCGATGTCAGGTTTTGAACTGGTTAAAGTAGAAAACAAGTAAATTAATTTTTCTCATACAAAAACATACCTTAATCGAGTAACCCACTCGATGAGTAAGCCCTGACAGGGAGATGCTCTCACATCAGTTCAACAAGTTTCCAATATGAATTAAAATTTATGCTGCTTTATCTATCTATTTTCTAAAACCTACCTTCGCAAGATAATTAGACTGTATTCCTAACTGATTGTTTTTCTTTACCGGATATTTACCTGGCAACTCAGGTTTGGAAACCGCAGAACCCGGCACTTTCAACCGTGTTGACGGTTCTTCCAAATTTTCGTTGGGCAGGCGGTACAATTCGACCACTTCAATGCTTACAAAACCAAATTCTTCAACCACTTTACCTTTTATCAGGTAGCAGCCACCACCCGTAAACGGATACCGGACAGCCACTTCCGGAAACTGAACAGTATCAATCCAGTGCCCTTCAAAATCGATAAAAACTCCAAAACTCATGGTTTTTGCACCGCTGGTACGTGTACGTTTTACATGTACCAAACTGCCAACAATGGCAACGTTTTGGTTGATCAATTGCGGCAAATCTGCGGCCAGGGTTTGTGGCAAACGCAAATCTTCCAATAATTCAAAAGGCGAGCGGGTAACCGGAAATTCCAGCAATTCAATTTCGTCGTAGGCATTTTCCAGTGGGTGATAATATAATTCGGGGATTGTAAACTCTTTTACTTCCTGCTCAAACAGCGTGCGTTCAGGTGCCGTTTTTCTCGATTTCGCCAGAATAAAGTGGGCATTCCAAAGCAATTCTTTTTTCGATTTCCGGGTAAAATTAAAGGCGCCCACACGAATTAATATGCTGAGTTGCTCCAGCGAAATTCGTACCCGTCCCAAAAAATCTTGTAAACTCCGGTAATAACCGCCTCTGTAACGTTCGTTTAAAATGGCATTAATTGTTGTAGTTTCCAGACTTTTTAAAAAGCCAAATCCAAGATGGATTACATTTCCGTTGATTACCGTTTGGTTTTCGCTGCGGTTGATACAGGGCGGAAAAATTTTGGCGCCGTGCATCCGTGCTTCGTGCACATACAATTCGGTACGGTAAAAACCACCGCCGTTGTTAATGGTGGCCACAATGTATTCCAACGGGTAATAAGCTTTTATAAACAATGCCTGGTAGCTTTCAACAGCGTACGAAGCCGAGTGTCCTTTTGAAAAAGCATAATTGGCAAAACTTTCAATCTGAGTCCAGACACGCGTAACCAAACCATAATCATAGCCTTTCTCTTCGCAATTGGAAAAGAATTTGTCCTTTATTTTGCCAAACTCGTTGCGCTGCTTAAACTTCCACGACATACCGCGCCGCAAAATATCCGACTCGGCCAAAGTAAGTCCGGCAAAAAGATGCGCCACTTTTATTACATCTTCCTGGTACACCATTACTCCGTAAGTTTCTTCCAGAAGTTCGTAAAGTGCGGGCGCTTCCTTTTGGGCTTCCACACACCGGCTACGGTCGCGGTAACGCAAAATGTACTCGCGCATCATTCCGCTTTGTGCCACTCCGGGGCGAATAATCGAACTTGCAGCCACCAATCGCAGGTAATCGTCGGCTTCCAGTTTGGTAAGCAACATACGCATGGCCGGCGATTCCACATAAAAACAGCCAATTGTATTTCCGTGTTTTAGCAACTCTTTTATACGCACGTCGTCCTTGTATGTTTTCAGGTCGTGAATATCAATTTCATCACCCCTATTTTCCTGAACTAAGCGAATGGCATCTTCAATTTTACTTAAACCGCGCTGCCCCAGAATATCGAATTTGGCAAAACCGAGGTCTTCCGCTTCGAGCATACTAAAATGAATTGTTGGAAAACCTTTGGGCGGCATAATGGTCGCCGTGTAAGTGCTGATTGGTTCTTCCGAAATTAAAATCCCGCTTGAGTGCACACTCAAATGACTCGGAAATCCATGAATCAGTTGACTGTATTGAAGCACCAGTTTTCCAATATCATCCAGACTGTTAAAATCTTTTGTAGCCTGCAATTTTTCGATTTCGTGTGCCGGCAAACCAAAAACTTTCCCGAGTTCGCGAATCATCGATTTGTACTGAAAAGTAATGTAAGTTCCCACCAGCGCCGTTTTGTTCCAGTCGTGCCTGTCGAAAATATAGCGGGTAATTCGATCGCGGTCGCGCGAAGCAAAATCAAGGTCAAAATCGGGCGGGCTTTGCCGCGAAGGATTGATAAAACGCTCGAAATACAGGTCCAGTTCAAGCGGATCAACATCGGTGATTCGAAGCAGGTAAGCTACCATACTATTGGCACCACTTCCCCGCCCCACATAATAACATCCCTGGCTGCGGGCGTATTCCACCAGGTCCCAGTTAATCAGAAAATAAGAGGAAAAATCCATCTGCCGGATAATTTTCAGTTCCTTTTCCATCCGGGCGACTACCCTGGGCGAAGGCTCGCCAAACCGATACAAAATACCATCCCACGCCAGTTTACTGAGCAGCTTAAAATCCTCTTCGGATGAAGAAGTGTAGCACTTTTTATTTTTGTTTTGTTTGAAGGTAAAATCAATGGAACAGCTTCCAATTAAACCTTGTGTATTTTCAATTATCTGCGGAAAATCGCGAAACTGATAAAAGATTTCCTCGCGTGGCTGCATGATTTCATTGGGACTGGCTTCTTCGCTTTTGGGCAAACGGCTCAGCAAAGTATTGTTGTCCATGGTGCGCAAAAGCCGGTGCACATTAAAATCGCGTTTATTGCGAAATGTAACAGGCTGCAAAATCACCAGCTTTTCGGGGTAATTTCGTAAGTCGCCAAACAGTTTGTTTATTTCCGACGGACGCACTCCAATAAATTCATCCCGGTTCAGGTGCTTCGGATGAATACTTCCAACAGGATACACAACAAAAGCATTCAAAAATATTGGCGCTCTGTCTGCAAACTCTTTTCCCGAATGAAGATGAAAAGTGAGGTGCTCATTCAACTCCCTAAAACCCTGGTTGTTTTTTGCAATACCAATGTACTTCTGCTCGGCACCGTTTCTGAAATCGATACCCAAAACAGGTTTTAAATCTTTTCCCTGGCAACGCCGGATAAAATCGATGGCAGCCGAAGTATTATTAATATCACTTAATACCAGCGAACGGTAGTTCTTATCAATGGCTTCCTCAATCAACTGATCAATGGAAATGGTTCCGAATTTATAACTGTAATATGTGTGGCAATTTAGTAGCATGTTCTCTTTTTTTAGATTGATTGGAGATTCTTTCGCTTCATTACATTCCGCTCAGAATGACAATGAATTAGGATCAAGGGCTTGGGGGGAGATGGTTTAGCGGCAAACCATCTCCCCAAAAGCAAACCTCCCCAAACCTTTGTCATTCCGAGCAAAGCGAGGAATCCCTTTCAATTCGACCAATCTCCAAATCCGGACAACTGATTTATTCATATTCTTACAAAACCGAATCATCACTTCTCAAATCCTCCTATGTGCCGGCATAACCGGTGGTTGCCCGTTAAACGGATTGCTCATTTGCCCAATTCCGCGGGTTCCCAAAGTAGATGCGCGCCGAACAGCATTTTGCCCGAAACGGTTACGCATTTTATCCATTTGCTGATACAGTTTTATCAGGTTGGCATTGTCTTCAAACAATCGCATTTGGTAACTTCCTCCAACCAGGTGACTAAACCGGACCCCCACCAAACGCACCAGAACCCGCCGGTTATAAAGCTGGTCGAAAAGTTCCATGGTAGTGGCAATCAGCGTATGATCGAGCGAAGTGTACGGAATTCGCTTTTGCCGGGTACGGGTATCAAAATCGGAATAACGGATAGTTACCGTAACGCACGAAGTAAGTTTATTGCCGTTGCGCAGGTAAAAAGCCAGTTTTTCGGCCATTGCCAGCAATAGTTTTTTTAGCGCCTGCACATCAATCGTATCTTTCTCAAAAGTCAGCGACGACGAAATGGATTTGCGCTCGTGATAAGGCTCTACCAGCGAATTATCGATTCCCTGTGCTTTTTTCCAGAGGGCAATCCCGTTTTTCCCCATCACTTTGTCCATCAGTTCAATGGGCATTTCCTGGATGGTTTTCACATAGCGAACACCCATATTTAGCAATATTTTATAGGTATGATCGCCCACCATCGGTATTTTTTTTACCAGCAAGGGAGCCAGAAATTCTTTTTCGTGCCCGCTCTCAACCTGCATGTAATTATTGGGTTTTATCTCGCCGGTAGCTACTTTCGAGACTGTTTTATTGGTTGAAAGTCCAAAGGAAATAGGCAGCCCCGTTTCACGGATTATCCGTTTCCGCAATTCCTGCGCCCACAAATACGAACCGTAAAATTTATCCATTCCGCTTACATCAATGTAAAATTCGTCGATGGAAGATTTTTCGTAAAGCGGCGATTCCTCTTTTATAATATCGGTTATATCCTCTGAAAACTTGCTGTAAATCGAACTGTTTCCTTTTACCACAATTGCTTCGGGGCAAAGCCGCCGTGCCATTTGCATGGGCATTGCCGAATGCACACCATACGTTCTGGCTTCGTAACTACAGGCAGCCACTACTCCACGTCCGCTGGTTCCTCCAACCAGCACTGGTTTTCCGTTTAACTCCGAGTTCAACAAACGCTCGCAGGAAACAAAAAAAGTATCTAAATCGATATGTACTATGTTTCTATTCATTAAATGACAATAATATCGTCAATAATCCGACTATAATTTAATCATTTTTTATTATATTTGGAAGAAAAAGTCCGAAGACGGAAGTCGGAAGACAGAAGATTTAATAAAAAGAGTCCGAAGACGGAGGTTTGAAGAAAACACAAACTATAAAATATATAATATGGAATTCAAGTTTGAAAAGTTGATAATCTGGCAAAAGGCAATGGACTTTGGAGAAGAAATATATTCAATTGCCTATAAGTTCCCAAAAACAGAACTTTTTAATCTTTCTTCTCAAATTAGAAGAGCAGTTGATTCGATCGCCTTAAATATTTCTGAAGGTTCTATCGGACAATCAAATCCTGACTTCAAAAGATTTATGAACTATGCTATTCGTTCATTAGGAGAAGTCGTTACCTGTTTGCACAAAGCTAAGCGCCGTGAATATATTTCTGTAGAAGAATTTGATACTCAATATGAGTTTGCTTTTAACCTCATGAATATGATGGTTGCCTTTAAAAACAAAATTAGGTAACAGTACAAATCTCACTTCGGACTCCGGTCATCGGACTTCCGACTAATATATATAACCATGTACTTTGCAGAAAATCTAAAATTTTTACGGAAACGCCGGCAAAAGTCGCAAATGGAGCTGGCTTCAGAATTGGAACTTACCCGCACTACCCTTTCGGGTTACGAAAAAAATGTACAACCGCCTTTTCGCACGCTGATCAAAATTTCGGAGTATTTTAACATCTCGCTTGATGCGCTGATTAAATACCGGCTAGAAGTACTTTCCGAGTTTCAGCTTTCGCAAATCGAAAAAGGTTTTGATGTGGACGTTACCGGGAATAAACTGCGCCTGCTCTCCATTTCGGTGGATAACGAGGGCAAAGAGAACATTGAAATGGTTCCAGTAAAAGCACAGGCCGGGTACACAAACAGTTATGGCGACCTGGATTTTATTGCCGGGTTACCCAAATTCAAACTTCCTTTTCTGCCCGAAGAAAAAACCTACCGTACTTTTCAGATTCAGGGCGATTCGATGTTGCCCATAAAAGAAGGTTCGTGGGTAACCTGCTCGTTTGTGGAGAACTGGAACCATATAAAAGACGGCAAAGCCTGTATTGTTGTAACCAAGGACGAGGGTATTGTTTTTAAGGTGGTTTACAAACGGTTAAAAGATGGCAATTTCCTTTTGGTTTCTTCGAACCGGAATTATTCGCCTTATGAAATATCGGTTTCGCAAGTTTTGGAGATCTGGCAGTTTGAAACCGTAAATAGTTTTGAGATAGAATTATAAAATGATTTTATAAAACAATAATTAAACCCAAATATTGTATTTGAGTCTCAATACTTGTAAACTAAAATATCACAACAATGAAAACCAGACTGACTATTACAATCCTTCTTACATTTCTATTTATTACATCAGTTTTTTCCCAAACGAATAATGCCGACAATTGGGCTCAGTGGCGTGGTCCGTTGGGAACCGGTGCTGCAATAAAAGGTAATCCACCAGTTGAATTCAGTGAAACAAAAAACCTGAAATGGAAAACTGAAATTCCGGGTAAAGGTCATGCAACTCCTATTGTTTGGGAAGACAAAATAATAGTTCAAACTGCTGTTCCTACCGATACAAAAGTTGAGATGGAAGAAAAAGAAGAAAGCGAAGGACAACGAAGGATGTCGGGTACAAAAACGGACCTGGTACATGAGTTTAAAGTAATTTTAGTAAATAGAGAAAACGGCAAAATTGAATGGGAAACGACCGTCGCACGCGAATTACCACAAGAAAGTACGCACAATTTAGGAAGTTGGGCTTCCAATTCGCCTTGCACCGATGGTGAATATATTTATGCATATTTTGGTACGCGTGGTTTGTTCTGCCTCGATTTTGAAGGAAACATAATCTGGGAACGCGATTTTGGCCAATTGGAAAAACACATGAGTTTTGGAGAAGGTGCCTCGCCTTATTTGTACCGCGACCGGATTTTTGTACAATGGGATCACGAAGGAGAGTCGTTTTTATATGCTATTGACAAAAAAACAGGCGAAGATGTTTGGAAATTGGAACGCGACGAACGCACCACGTGGGCATCGCCTTTGGTCGTTGAAACCAATGGAAAGATACAGGTAATTACCAGCGCTACAACAAACATACGAAGCAACGATTACGAGAACGGCGAACTGCTATGGACCAGCACAGGAATGACACGAAATGTGATTCCAAATCCGGTTTATGCAGATGGAGTTTTGTTTGTAATGAGTGGTTTTAGAGGAACTGCCCTACAAGCCATCGATTTAACCACTGCAAAAGGTGATATTACCGAAACCAAGAGCATTTTATGGAAACATGAAGGAGAAACACCCTATACACCAAATCCGGTTTTAATGAATGGAAAACTCTACTTTTTAAGGGTAAACAATGGTTATATTTCATGCCTCAATGCGAAGGACGGAACAATAAACTACTACAAACAAAAACTGGAAGGTATCAGTTCCATATTTTCGTCGCCAACCGGAGTGGCCGATCGTATTTATATTGCAGCTAAAGATATTTGTTTGGTAATTAAAGCCGGTAACGATTTTGAGGTATTATCGTCGAATACTCTGGACGATGACTTTCATGCATCACCGGTTGTTGTTGGAAACCAGCTTATATTAAGGGGGTTTAAATCGCTTTATTGTTTTGAGGAGGAATAACAGACACAGAAAATCTATTTTCATTTACTGCGCATCAACATTCAACCACCATTTTGTAAAGGTTTGTTTGGTATTTTTCAAATAAACAAGTTCACCAATCTGCGGAGTAACCAACGGAATTGTGTTCTTATTCAACTCAGTAATTCGTTTTAAAGGTTCATTCCAGGCATGATTTGCCAATGCAAATTTTCCTGAATGCACCGGTAAAATACGTTTTGTTTTCAGATCGCTGGCAGCCTGTAATACCTGTTCCGGCATCAGATGAATGTATTTCCACGCTTTGTTGTATTGACCGTTTTCCAGGATTGCCAAATCAATGGGACCGTATTTTTTTCCGATTTCTTTAAAATGGGCGTTGTATCCGCCATCGCCACCAATAAAAATCTTTTGACTTGGTGTTTCCAATAAAAACGATACCCAAAGCGATCTTTTGTGTTTTAAACCACGTCCCGAAAAATGGCGTGCCGGCGTGCAGAAAAATCGAAATCCATCATCTAAAAGAACATCCTCAAACCAATCCGTCTCAACAATTTTGGAAGTATCAAATCCCCATTTCTCAAAATGGGCTCCAACGCCTAATCCGGTAATTATTCTGTTTATTTTGGGTTTTAGCTCCAAAACTGTTTTATAATCCAAATGATCCCAGTGATCGTGTGTTATTACCAAATAATCTATTTCAGGAATATCGTCCGGCTGATAAAAATTACTTCCGTCGAATGCTTTTACATTAAATGAAAAAGGTGAGGCAGAACCACTGAAAACAGGATCAACAAGAATCTTTTTTCCATCGATTTGAATTAAATAGGATGAGTGGCCAAACCAAACCAATGCATCCTCATTTGGATTTAAGGTATGCAAATCGGTTTTAATGGATGGAATTTGGTTTTCAGGTTTTTTATTTTTTGAAAAAAAAAGCTCTTTAAGCATTGTCGAAAACCGTGCTTCTTCCGACATTTGGGGTGTTTCGCTCAAATTCTGAAACTTACCGTCTTTAAAATTTGGCGACTTTTTTATTCGTTCCAAACGTTCACCTGTTGGTATCGCACCAAACTTATTTTGGTTTGTAATTGCAATAACCAAAACGAAAATTACTACGAGTAAAGTTATTATTGTGTACATAAATGTTTTCAAAATATAAAATATAAAGAGTATAAAAACTACAAAACAACAATAAAGCAAAAATGTTAAATAATAGATTTACCGCAGGAGAAAAACGCTTGAAATGATAAAAATTGAGTGTGGGCTGAAGGATTGGATTCTCCGAAGAGAAAGGTTGAAGAAAAAGCAGAGATGCAACATTGTACATCCCTACTTTTTTAAACTACTAAAATTCAAATTCAATAAATTTTCCAAAGCTTTTGTATTTCTCGTAAAGCTCTTTGTATTTCTCAACATTTTCAGGAATCGGATGATATTCGGTTTCAATACCTCCGCCCATATTTTTCTGAGCTTCGGCAGTGTTTGAATAAACTCCGGCAGCTACAGCCGCAGCCATTGCTGTTCCCAATGCACAAGCTTGTTCCGATCGGGCAACCTTAATTGGCATATCCAAAACGTCGGCAACAATTTGCATTACCAGTTTCGATTTTTTAGCCACACCTCCCAAAGCAATTACACCATCGATACGAACACCTTCAGAAATAAAACGGTCGTTGATAGCTTTTGAGCCAAAGGCAGTAGCTTCAACCAAAGCACGGAAAATACGCGGAGCATCTGATCCCAAATTTAAGCCGGCAATTGCACCTTTTAAAGCCTGGTTTGCATCAGGAGTACGACGACCATTCATCCAGTCGAGCGCTACAATTCCGCTCTCTGCAATCGGTATTTTTTCTGCTTCAACACTTAGTTTTGCAATTATCTTATCCGAAGTTTCGTCGATTAATTTCTGTTTGGTAGCTTCATCAATTAGTTCCGATTCAGCCAGAATATTTTCCAACGGCCATTCAAGCAGACGTTTAAACCATGCATAAATATCGCCAAATGCCGATTGACCGGCTTCCAGTCCCATCATTCCGGGGATAATGGAGCCATCAACCTGTCCACAAATTCCATTCACCAATTTATCACCAACTTCTTCCATCGGAGCAATCAACATATCACAAGTCGAGGTCCCCATAACTTTTGAGAGGTAATAAGGTTCAATTTCGGCACCTACAGCTCCAAGATGTGCATCGAAAGCACCAACACCGATAACAACATCGGTTGAAAGACCTAATTTTTCAGCCCATTCGGCAGACAATTTCCCGGCAGCCACATCACAAGTAAATGTGTCTTTGTAAAGTCTGTCTTTTAATCCAGAAAGTAGCGGATCAAGTTCCACCCAAAACTCTTCTGAAGGTAATCCACCAAAAGCTTCGTGCCACATGGCTTTATGACCGGCAGCACAACGACTGCGTTTTAATGTTTTTGGATTTGTATCTCCGGTTAAAACAGCAGGAATCCAGTCGCAATGTTCCACCCACGAATAGGCTGCACGGTAAACTCCGGCATCTTCGCGAATTACATGTAACAATTTTGCCCAAAACCACTCCGACGAGTAAATACCACCTTCAAATTTGGTAAAATCCACCTCCCATCTTTTGGCCAGTTCATTAATCTGATCTGCCTCTTTTACAGCGGTGTGGTCTTTCCACAAAACAAACATGGCGTTTGGATTTTCTTCAAAACCGGGAGTCAACGAAAGCGGTGTCCCTTTTTCATCAACAGCAACCGGAGTAGAACCGGTGGTATCAACCGAAATTCCAACTACATTTTCCGCTACACCTTTGGGGCATTGTTTTAAAGCCTCAACAATAGTATATTCCAAACCTTCCAGATAATCTTTTGGGTGCTGACGGAACTGATTGTTTGGAGCGTTGCAATACATTTGCTTTTGCCAACGCGGATAATTAAAAACTACACTGGATACTTCTTCGCCAGTTTCTACATTTACAATCAAAGAACGAACTGAGTCCGAACCATAATCTAAGCCGATTGTATATTTTGCCATAACAATTTATTATTGATTAGTTATTATTTTCTTTTTGATCTTTAACCTCTATGATTGAACATTATTGTCCGTAATAGGCATTTTTACCATGTTTGCGAAGAAAATGCTTATCCAGTAAAACCTGATCCATAACGGTATCCGGATTTAGTTGAAATGAACGGAAAGTCATTTTTGCTACTTCTTCCAAAACCACAGCGTTATGAACTGCATGGTGTGCATCTTTTCCCCACGAAAATGGAGCGTGATTGTTGACCAAAACTCCCGGAACAGAATTTGCGTCCAGATCTTTGAAACGTTCAACAATTACTTTCCCGGTTTCCAGTTCATATTCACCTTCAATTTCTTCTTTGGTCATTTTGCGTGTACAAGGAATTTCGCCATAAAAATAATCGGCTTGAGTAGTTCCTACCGCAGGAATCCCTTTACCTGCCTGCGCCCAGCTTGTAGCCCACTCCGAATGAGTATGAACTACTCCACCAATATTTTCGAACTGACGATACAAAACCAAATGAGTAGGTGTATCGCTTGAAGGTTTTAAGTTTCCTTCTACTACTTGTCCGTAAAGATTCAGCACAACCATATCTTTGGGTTTCATTTTTTCGTACGAAACACCACTTGGTTTAATTACTACTAAACCTTTTTCTCTGTCAATTCCACTTACATTTCCCCATGTAAAAATCACCAGACCATGTTCAACAAGGTCGAGATTGGCCTGGAATACTTCTTCTTTTAATTTTTCGAGCATGATATTTTAACTTCTGTCTGCCGTTATAAGTTATTACAAATAAACTGCATTTCTAATTTATAAATCTGTTTACTGTTTAAACCACAATAGGTTTTATTCTACCGGTTCAAATACTGCTGCAAAACCACCGCCGGCCTGCATCTTTATTTTTACCGAATCTTCTTTTTCAACTGTAAGTTCAGTTTTTTGAGCTGATTCAGCGTCCTGTTTTATTTTTTCGGTATCAGAAAAACTGGTCATTTTAAATTTTCCTTCAGGTAAAAAGTCAAGTGTTATTTCCAACTCGCGGGCTTCGCTGTTTGTCATTGCACCTACAAACCAGTTTTTCCCGCTTCGGCGAGCCATTGTAATGTACTCGCTAATTGCACCGTTTAAAACTTTTGTATCGTCCCAAATCGCTTGTACTTTTTGAAGAAATTCCACTCCAACTTCTCCTTTATAATTATCAGGATGATCACATGCAACCGTATAAGGACTGTCGTAAATTACAAATTGCGCCAGAGTATTACAGCGGGTTCCCAACACATTTGCAGGAGTACCGTTCAAAAATTTATCCGGATTTCTGTTTAAAAATCCACCTGGAGTAAAATCCATTGGTCCTGCCAGCATTCTGGTAAATGGCAAGGTACACATGTGTTCCGGCGTAACCCGCAACGACCATTTATTGTATTCGTTGCCCATAACTCCCTCGCGGGTCATCAGGTTCGGATAAGTTCGACGCCATCCTGTTGGTTTATAGGCACCGTGAAAATCGACCATTAAATGATATTTTGCGGCAGTTTTAACAACCCGATGATACCAGTTTACCATTGTCTGGGCATCGCTGTCCATAAAATCTATTTTTATTCCGGCAATCCCCCACTTTTCATACAAAGCACATGCTTCTTCAAAATTATAACGATCCACATCGGTATTGTACATCAACAACCAGCATTTTACATTTTTACTTTTGGCATAGTCGAGTATTTCGGACATATTCAATTGAGGGGCTACTGTTTTAATATCTGCATTTTCGGGATTAAATTCACCATACCATTGCCAGTCGATTAACATATACGGCCAGCCCATTGAAGCAGCCAGATCAATGTATTCAAAAATTACAGATTGTTCCATTTTTACTTCACCACTCCACCAATGATCCCAGGCACTTCTTCTGGGTTTAATCCACGATGGATCTTCAATGGCACAGGGTTCATTCAAATTCTGAACGATTTCCGATTCAACCAGTTTTCCCGGAGCATCGCCAATCATTACAACTCTCCACGGTGTTTTATGAGGTGTTTTAAAAACTACTTTATCACCATTTTCAGCCTGGCCTTTTACGGGAGCCAGTGCACTGCGCAGCGTTAAACCATCCGATCGATTATCAGCTTTCAGGTACATCCCGGCATAATCCACCAATGCAGCCTCTGTAATTGCAACATAACATTCGTTTGAAACTTTGGCTGTCATTGGCAAACCAATTACCATTTCAGATTTAATGTCTCCTATTTTTCGCTCAAAAAATTCAACCTCCTGCGAAGTGGCATAACTTCCATAATTCACAGCCCAACAAGTAAAATCGCCGGAGAAGTTAAATTGAGTCAATTCATCGGTAATTACATTCTCGCGTTCGCCAAATTGTTCCGGAAATTCAATTCTGAATGCCACGCCATCATTAAAAGCGCGAAACTCCACTGTCATTTTTCGTTGAGGAAATTTAGTTTCTCGGCTTTCTAATCGTAAGTTATTGTAGTTGTTTCTGATTTTATCGAAGCGTTTCAGTACCGGTGTCCAGGTTTCGTCTGTCGAAAATACTTTTGATGATAGAATTTTTAAGTTATTTCCCAGTGGAGGTGCCTGCCTAAATGTAAATCCAAGAGTTGACGGGTTGATTATTTTTTCGCCATTAAAACTTACAGAATAGTTTATCTCGTTATCAACTGAAACATTCACAACGATATTCCCATCCGGTGATTTTAATTCATACTTTGTTGCACCGGCAAACAGCGAGAGAAATACTGTTAATATTGAGAACAAGATAGTTCTACACATGATTAGTTTTATTGAATTATTAAATTAGGTTTTCATTATTTTAAAGTGTAAATATAACACTTATAAATTAAATGCAAAATAAATTTACAATTTGTAATACGTAAATCAAATAAAACATGAAATAAAAGAATAAAGAAAGCCTGCTTGTTAAAACAAGCAGGCTTTCAACAACTAAATCACCTTAACTACTAATTATGCAATTTTAATATCAACCGGCACCTTTGGTAAAGCTTCCTCCTTTTTAGGAAGATGAAGAACTAATATACCGCTATCAAATTTTGCTTCAATTTTTTCGGTATCTACTGATTTTGGCAGCTTGTATTGTTTTTCAAAATTATAAGCACCAAATTCGCGGTGTGTATATTTGTACTCTACCTCTTTCTCTTCCTTCTCTTTGTCAACCTTAATGGTTAAAATGTTATTATGAACATTCAGATTTACATCTTCTTTTACAAAACCCGGGAGTAAAACTTCGATTTTGAAATCTTTTTCAGTTTCAAATACATTTGTAGCTGGTTTTGCACAATTTTTTACGTATTGTTCACTGTAATCGTTTCTGAAGAAGTTGTTAAATAACTCATTAACCAAAACGTTGTTTGCGTTGTAAGCTGGATTGTGAAATTTTACTAAACTCATGACTTTTTCTCCTTTTTCTTTAAATTATTTTGTTTAAATATTTTGTTATCAAATTCACGATCCATTAATCAATTCCTGTTCCATCGGGGAAAATCGGACAAAATTTATCCAATTGCCTCATTTTATTCAGTCATTATGTCAGCAATAAACATATTTATGCGCACATATGGCAGTATATCTAATTTATTAGATATTTAAATCATTGATTTTACTCCTCAATTTATTGTTTACCTTTGCGGAAATTTTGAAAACAATGCGAATAGATATAATTACTGTACTACCGGAAATATTGGAAGGTCCGTTTAGTCATTCAATCATAAAAAGAGCCAAAGAAAAGGGGCTTGCAGAAATTCATCTTCACAACCTGAGAGATTATTCGGAAAACAAACACAAAAAAGTAGACGATTATTCGTTTGGAAAAGGTGCAGGAATGGTAATGGCAATACAGCCCATTGAAAAAGCCATAGAAACATTAAAAGCTGAACGCGATTACGACGAAATTATATTTACCACACCTGATGGTGGACTTTTTAACCAACGAGAGGCAAATTCTCTTTCGCTCAAAGAAAATATTATTATCCTGTGCGGACATTACAAAGGAATTGATCAGCGCATTAGAGATACATATATAACCAAAGAAATTTCGATAGGTGATTACGTGCTGACTGGTGGCGAATTGGCAGCTGCAATAATTACCGACAGTGTTGTTCGTCTTTTGCCGGGCGTGCTTGGAGATGAAACCTCTGCCCTAACCGATTCATTTCAGGACAATCTTTTAAGTCCTCCTGTTTATACACGACCGGCGGAATATAAAGGATTGAAAGTACCCGAAGTTTTATTAAGTGGCAACGACAAACTGGTTGACGACTGGAAACACGAGCAGGCAGTTGAACGCACCAAAACTTTAAGACCCGATTTATATAAAAAATATTTAGGCGAGTAATCAAATATGAAATCTCCCCTACTACCCGAAAATGTTCATCTGATTGAAAAACATTCAAAGAATAAAAATTCTAAAACGATACTTATTGTTGGTGTTTTTCATGGAGAAGAACCACAAGGCGAATATGTAATAAAAAGATATTTGCGCGAGAATGATTCTTCAAAACTGAATAATAATCTCATTCTGATCCCTTGCCTGAATCCATGGGGAAAAGAACGCGGTATAAGAACAAATAAAAATGGCGTTGATTTAAATCGGAATCATCCAACAAAAAATTGGAAATTAACAGAGAAAGACGAAAACTATTCCGGTGATTCGCCAGGTTCTGAGTTGGAAACAATGTTTATGACCGAGTTACTGGACATAATAAAGCCTGATATAATCCTAACATTACATGCACCACTTAAATGCATCAACTTCGATGGTCCGGCACGAGAAATTGCAGAAAAAATCGCTGAACTTTGCAATTATCCGGTAATCGAAGACCTCGGGTATCTGACTCCCGGTTCGTTTGGTACATATTGCGGTATTGAAAGAAATATTCCAACAATTACCCTGGAATATGATAAGAAGGAAGCAGATGAAAGCATATACAATAAAACCAAAATGGTTTTCGACTATCTGGCAAAGCTGTAACAAGGCCTTAAAACCTCCTGCAAATAACACTATACGGGCAATACTGACATTTTTCGATGTGCTCGGTTTGTGTAAATGTGTTTTGCTCAGAATAGATTTCGGCTACCAACTTTTTTAAGTTGATCTCAAAGTCTTCCTTCAAATCAGAAAACAAAACGCAATTCTTACCCATTTTCACATCGGGCGAAAAGTTATCAGCAAACAAACTACGCAAACTATAAATTGCGGGCTGAATTTCATAGTTTGAAAGATTCTTTGATAATCCCCACGAATAAATCAAGGCTTGCAAAATTTCTTTTTTGGGCTTTTTAATTTCGCCATCAAATAGATCTGTGATCTTCGAAAAAACGAGCGAATCAACATTCCCGGTTTTATAATCCAACACACGAACCTGCCCATCGACCTGATCTACCCTATCAATTTTACCACCGACACAAATCGAAGTTTTAGCTCCATTTATATCCACATCAATCCAACGTTTATATTTCTCTTCCAAACTTATAATTGCAATAGGCGCAACGCCCAAGTCTACCCGTAAAAGCTGTTTTAAATACGTAACAGCATTTTCGAAAATCAGCAAGGTTTTTCCCTGCAACTTCACCGGTCCCTTAATGGGCTTTTTCTTTTTCAAGTAATGAATTGCGATTTGTCTGGTAATTTCATTCTCCAGTCGCACCCGATCTTTCAACATATTTTCCAGATCATTTTTACTGATTGTCTTACCAACAAAAGGCTTGTACAACTCTTCAAGCGTATCGTGAAAAATATTGCCAAAAACCACACCATCAATTTCTTCTTTTACCTCGTCGGGTTCTGGAAGATCGACAACATAGCGCAGGTAAAACTTTAGCTTACAATGTAAATAAGCATTTATTGCACTTGGAGAAAGCGGATATTCCTCAGTGTTCTTTTCAAATAACCTTTGAACAATATTTTTTGAACTGTCAATTTCAATAGCCCGCACAGGATCATTTGCAAAAACAAAATCGAGATTGGACATTTCAGGCCGATGCACCGAATCGTATAACAACTGAAACCCGTAACGACTTAACTCTCCCGTGCCCATACCTTCTTTTATAACACTGTAGGTTGCTGTAATATTTTTTGCCCGCTGAAGTAAACGATAGAAATAATAACCATACATGGCATCCTGCTCATCGATGCCAGGTAAACCAAATCCCTTTCGAATATTGAATGGAATAAAAGAGGGGGCAGTGAACTTTCGCGGCCACTTGTTTTCGTTCAGACCAAGTATAATCAGGTTTTCAAAATCCAGACAGCGGGTTTCCAAAATACCCATCACCTGCAATCCACTTAACGGTTCGCCTTCAAAAGCTACTGAAACCTGCCCCAAATACTGCGAAAAGAGCCTAAAATACACGACTTCACTAATTTCTCGTTTTTGTGAATCAATTACGCTTTTTACTACTATACCAAGCTTTTCAACGGCCTGATAAATGGAATAAATTATCTCCAGCAACATGGCGTTATTAGTTTCAGACGCTTTAAACTGTTGATGAAACATGCCCAGAACTTTCAAAAAATAATGACTGTATTCTTCAACTTTTTCGGGCAATTGAAATAGTTGCTTGTAAAGCGGCGAAAAATCTATTTTACTCAGGTCAACCGTAATACTGTTTGTCCGTTTTAATTCAGCTACAAATGCTTTGCCTTTTTCTGAATCTGAATCACCAAGCAACTGATGGTTTAGAATATCGGTTACATATCGATGATAAGCTACAAAGCCACTTCCCTCTTTTCGTTTGTTTTTAAGCAGCGTAACTAACAACATCAAAAAGCCGTGAATCACCGAATTCCGAACAGAATACCCCATCGTTACATTTACCGTTCCTATGTTTTCAGGAATTGCCCCCATCGCAGAGAACAAAAGTGATTCATCTGCTAAAACCACTGCAGTATTATCAAATTTCTCCTTATAATCCAACCTCGTTTCCGTTAAAAAATTTGGAATTTGTTGCGACTGTCCGTACACCGATGAAACGGCAACCAGCTTTATATTTTTTCGTTGATTAAAAAGTTCGGCATCAAACACAAAATCTTCAGGAGAAGGGAACTCGATACTATTTTCACGTAAAAAATAACCGGCTTCGTTTTTCGTATCTCCCAAATAAGCCTTGTCAAAATCCCATAAAAACACTGCCTTCCCCAATCTTTGCAACTGAGTGAAAATCCTCTTTTCGCAAGCGTTGAGTGCGTTTAAACCTATAATATAATATTTTTTATATTTAAATTCATATGCCGCATCCTTTATGTTTTCAACCACAGAACGGTCTGCCATTCCCGGAAAAGCAAGACCATTTTCATACAATTCCTTTTTAAAGTTGGCATAAACCGGATATAATTTATCCCAAATAAAAGTATATTTTTCCTGAAATCCTTTTTTATCGACAACGGCCATACTCCCCCAAAACTGCTCAAGCGCTTTTTTTTGCTCGGGTGTGAGGTAATCAAATATCGACTCAATTTCTTTTAAATCAGAAATATTGGTGAAAACATCTTTGGCATTTACCAAATAGCGGTCTATATCGTTAAAATCGGCCAGCAAAATTTCGCCCCAAAAATAAAACTCATCAAATGTTTCGGTGGTTTTAGTATGCTTTCTAAAAACATCGTACAAAATAGAAATTAGCTGCAATTTCTCGCCTTTGTGCAATTCCGAATAACTACTGATAAGCTCATTTATTGTTGTTGTTTTGGGTCCAACAACAGGGGAATCTATTCTGTTTTGCAAGTATTGGGTAAAAAATGCACCCGATCTGCGATTGGGAAAAACCAGACAGAGTTCGTTTAACCCATGCGAATGTTTTGTATAAATATAATTGGCAGCCTGCGAAAGGAATCGTTCCATTTTGTAGTTCAAAGTTAAGAGTTCAAAGTTCAAAGTTTAGGTGAATATTCCAAAGGTTTTAAGTGAGTTTTTTACTATATTAGATGCATCTGGAAACATAGACATAAACTCAACTCAATGAAAAAACTCGCGCTAACCACCCTAATTCTTCTTTTTACAATAATTGGTTTCGCCCAGGATAGGATAACCGGATTAACTTTTGCCACACGCAGCGAAGTAATTACACAAAACGGAATGGCATGCACAAGTCAACCACTGGCAACACAAGTTGCTTTGGATATTTTAAAAGCCGGAGGAAATGCCATTGATGCGGCAATCGCAGCAAATGCAGTCTTGGGTCTGGCAGAACCCACAGGAAACGGGATGGGAGGCGATTTATTTGCAATTGTGTGGGATGCAAAAACACAAAAACTATATGGACTGAACGCCAGCGGCCGCTCACCATACAACTTATCGCTCGAATATTTTAAAGAAAACGGATACCAGAAAATTCCTTCGCTGGGACCACTTCCTGTTTCTGTGCCCGGTTGTGTTGATGGATGGTTTGAATTACACAAAAAATTTGGAAGCAAATCGATGCAGGAAATATTATCGCCGGTCATCTATTACGCCGAAAATGGCTTTCCCGTAACAGAGCTGATTGCCTATTATTGGGGAAGAAGCTCCTATTTAAAAAAATTTCCCGGCTTTGAGGAAATATTTCTTCCGAATGGGAAAGCACCGAAAAAAGGAGAAGTATTCAAAAATCCGTACCTGGCAAATACGTTTAAACTGATTGCAGAACAAGGCCGCGATGTGTTCTACAAAGGAGAAATTGCAGAAAAGATAGTGGCCTATATTCAGGAACAAGGTGGATTTTTAAGTATGAAAGATTTTGAAGATCACACCTCTGAATGGGTAGAACCTATTTCAACCAATTACCGCGGATACGACGTTTGGGAACTGCCGCCAAATGGGCAGGGAACAGCTGTTTTACAAATGTTAAACATTCTTGAAAACTTCGATATTGCTAAAATGGGATTTGGAACACCTGAATACATGCATACTTTCATTGAAGCAAAAAAGCTGGCTTACGAAGATCGTGCAAAATATTATTCCGACATGGTTTTTAACGAGATTCCGATAAAAGCACTTATCTCAAAAGAATATGGAAAAGAAAGAGCAACACTAATTGATAAAAATCGCTCTGCCCGCTCCTATCCAGCCGGTGAACTGGAGCAGGGAAATACCATTTACCTGACCACTGCCGACAAGGATGGAAATATGGTTTCTTTAATACAAAGCAATTATCGGGGAATGGGTTCAGGAATGACACCTGGCAGGCTAGGATTTATTTTACAGGATCGCGGAGAATTGTTTGCATTGGAAGAAGGTCACATGAATGTGTATGAACCACATAAACGCCCGTTCCATACCATAATTCCTGCATTTATAACAAAAAATGGCGAACCGTTTATCAGTTTTGGATTAATGGGAGGCGCCATGCAACCACAAGGACATGTACAAATAGTTTGTAATCTGATAGATTTTGGTATGAATCTGCAGGAAGCCGGCGATGCACCACGAATCAGTCACGACGGATCGAGTCAGCCAACATGCGAAAAAATGACGGACGGTGGTGTTGTGTCTCTCGAAAGTGGATTTGACTACCAAACCATTCGGGCATTACTAAATAAAGGACATCGAATTGGATACGCCAACGGACCTTACGGAGGTTACCAGGCAATTATGTGGGATAAAAGCAACAAGGTGTATTACGGTGCTTCCGAATCGAGAAAAGATGGGCAGGCTGCAGGATACTAAAAAGACATTCCGTCAACATTTCTTAACTCATTTACATATGATCTTATTGAAATGAGAGAAGTACACTTGTAAACATGACACCTAAAATGTGTCCGCATCCCAAAGACTTAACAAACTAAACATAAACACACTTCATGACACTATTCTTTTATTGCCTAACTAACAAATACAAGATAGTTATACTATTGTATGACATATTTTGCAAAAACAAAAACACTTTAATTATTTTCACTACTGATAACAGAAAACATTAGTAGAATTTCAGACATAAACACCCTTGAAAGTGTTTTGGTAATCTCAATAAACAACTACACATAAATGACTGATTGTAAAATTATTACGACACATAAATAATTAACAATACATTAATTTTAATGGTATAAAAAGTAACTGTCATAATTCTTTTGCGCCTCAATAACAAACAGTTAATATTAACAAAAAAAAAGAAAAACAAGGAAAATTTATTATTTATAACATATAATACAAAAATATATTTTATATTGGACGATAATTTATAATATTGCTATAGATCGAAGCGATATATAAACTAAACTATCAATAATCACACCATTATTAAACATATTGGAAAAATATTGTTCGTTATACGAACACAGTTTTTACTATTTAGATTAGCGATTAAGCAAATTATACACAATACGACCATAAATAGTTTATAATTAACATATTAACCGAACAGAAAATCTTAGTAATTAAAATGCAATCAGTACAAAACATTATATCAGCAACTGATTAAAGTTTTATAAATACAAATTATACCTTATGAAAAAAATCACTACTATCATCTTTTTACTTTGCATAGTTGTGCAAGTCGCAACAGCGCAAAAACGAGCCATTACCGGTGTCGTAAGGGAAAAAGAAAGCAATGATTTACTCCCCGGAGTAACTGTCCTTGAAAAAGGGACAGCAAATGGAACCGTGACTAATATCGATGGAAAGTTTACCATTTCTGTCGGGGAAGATGCGACACTTGTTGTTTCTTTTATTGGTTTAGAAACTAAAGAAATCGTGATTGGAGAAGCTACTAACCTCGATTTAACCTTGTCGAAATCAACAGAACAGGTTGATGAAGTTGTTGTTACGGCAATGGGAATAAAAAAGGAGACTAAGGCCTTGGGTTATTCAGTACAAGCTATTAAAGGGGCCGAAATGGTAAAAGTAAAAGAGCCCAATCTGGTAAACTCTTTAAACGGTAAAATTGCAGGCGTAAACGTAACCAATTCTGGGGGTGGTGCCGGAACGTCTTCACAAATTATTATTCGTGGTAGCACGTCGCTTACAGGCGATAACCAACCGCTATTTATTGTGGATGGTATTCCGATTGATAACAGTACCGTAAGATCAGATGGTGGATTATCTGCGACTTCGACTTACAGTGGTAACCGTGGCATGGATATCAACTCAGACGATATTGAATCCATTTCGGTATTAAAAGGACCCGCCGCTGCTGCGTTATATGGACTAAAGGCCGCTGCCGGTGCAATTGTTATTACGACTAAAAAAGGAGTTAGCGGCGAAACAAAAGTTAACATCAGTTCTAAATTTAAAGTTGATGTTCCAAATAAGTTGCCACGACAACAACTAACCTACGGACAGGGAAGTGACGGGGTTAGTGAAAAGGGTACTGCCAACTCATGGGGAGCAGCCTTAGGAAGTGGTGCAAATGGTTACAACAACCTGGATGACTTCTTCCAACCCGCATTTTCGTATGATGTAACAGGAAGCGTATCCGGAGGGAATAAAAATGGCACTTTTTTTATGTCTGTTAATCGTCTCGACCAAGATGGAATTGTTCCAACAACAGACTATTCCAAAAATTCATTCCGTTTTAATGGGGAACAAAACAAGGGGTGGTTTACGGTTGGAATGAATACAAATTATATTTTCACACAAACTACCAAAACACTTACCGGTTCGGGTCTTTATGGATCAAGCGGCTCAGGTGCCATGCTTAATTTATTTAACTGGCCTATCGAGAACAATATGAAACACTGGATAGAAAACGGCGAAAGAGTTCCCTTAATTCCAGATGCTGATCTGGAAGACGATGTTGACAATCCATACTGGACAGTAAACAAAAGCCCTATTACCGATGACATACATCGTTTTATCGGGTCGGGTTATATTACAATGAAGCCAACTGAGTGGTTAAGTGCAACCTATAGAGCAGGAATAGACCATTACAACGGTTTTGCACGAAGTATTCTTTATCCCGGATCAGCAGTCTCCGATCCTTACGACAAAGGAACAGTAACTGAAACACAAAGAGAAAACAATATTCTTACTTCGAACTTTACCGTTTCGGCAAATAGAAAAGTGAGTGATTTTGATTTGGGATTATTAGTGGGGCATAACTACGAACAAACAACTTACTTTAGGCAAAGACAAAGTGCGGTTGGTCTGTTAACAGAGTTTATTAGCATAAACAATGCAGATAGGGACAACAAATCGTATTCAAATTACCAATCGAAAAAAAGATTATACAGTGCTTTTGGTGAGTTTACTGCAAGCTATAAGAACATACTTTTCATGAGTGTTACTGGTCGTAACGACTGGTCATCAACCTTATCCGAAGAAAATCGTTCATTCTTCTACCCTTCTGTTAGTGGAAGTTTTATCTTTTCAGAATTTTTCGGTGATGAATTGAAAGATAAATTTTCATTTGGCAAAGTAAGAGCTTCATGGTCGCAAGTTGGAAAAGATGCTCCTGTATATCAAACTGCTACCTATTTAGAAACAGTATCATCAATTGGAGGTGGATACAAAAATGCCTATACCGGAGGTAACCCTTACCTGAAACCTGAAACGACAGAATCAACAGAACTTGGTATGGACCTTCGTTTCTTCAATGGCAGGCTGGGTGCCGATTTCACCTATTACGACACAAGAAGTAAAGACCAAATTATTTCACCAAGGGTAAGTATGGCTACCGGCTATATTTTCCAATACGTAAACTTTGGTACAGTAATCAATAAAGGTTATGAACTGACCTTGACAGGAAAACCAGTTCAGACAAAAGATTGGAGCTGGAACACAACTTTGAATATTTCGCATAACGATGGAACAGTTACTGATTTACCCGAAGGTGTAGAACTACTTTATGTAACCGACGTACAAATTGGGCCTGCAAAATCAGCCTCAGTTGGTGAAGGCATTTTCTTAGGACTTACCGGGCAACGCTGGGAAAGGACGGATGATGGAGAACTTATTTTAGACTCAGACACCGGACTTCCAATTACATCAACCGATGCAACCAACGTGGTTGGGAACAGAGAACCTGACATGCTATTGGGCTGGAACAACAGCATTACTCACAAAAACTGGAATCTTTCATTCCTTGTTGATGTGCGCGTTGGCGGAGATGTTTATAATGCAACAGAATATGCCATGACATACGCCGGTATTAGTAAAGTAACAGAAAACCGCGGAACAGAACACACGTTCGAAGGTGTTACTGTAAACTCTGAAACAGGTGAATATGAACCAACATCAAGTACAGTGGTTCTAGACCAGAATTACTACCAACACATCTATACTGCCGAAGCCGAGCCTTTTATTACAAGCGTAAACTGGTTCAGGTTACGTTCAGCTTCATTAAGCTATCAACTTCCTGTGTCGTTCTGCAACAAAATTGGTTTTGTAAAACAAATTGATCTTTCACTTGCAGGAACCAATTTATTATTATTTACCAATTACAAAGGCATGGATCCAGAGGTTAGTGCAGGAGGTTCAGGCATACTTGGTGCTGGTTCTTCAGGAATCGACTATTGTGGTGTTCCTTCAACTACAAGTGTATCATTTGGTTTAAATGTTAAGTTTTAAAGGATATAATTATGAAAAAAATAACGATAATACTTTTATTCTTTCTGGGGGTTTTTATTACCTCTTGTGAATACGATCTCGATATAAATAACTCGCCCAATGCAACACAGGAATGTGGACCTGATCTTCGCCTACCTTATGTATTGACCGAAACTGTCGATTTTTATGGCAGCCATGGAACAAGAGCCTCTACTTTGTGCCAGCAAGTTGGATACGTTTACCGTCCCGGATACCGTTATTACATGTTCCAGAACTGGCAGTTTGCCAATAATGCAGATGCATGGGTTTGGCAATGTTGGTATGGATATGCGTGGGTAAACATTGAAGAGATGATGAAAGATGCTGAAGACGTGGATGCCTGGCATTATATTGGAGTTGGAAAAATATTAAAAGCATTTGGTTGCGGAACCTTAGTTGATGCTTATGGCTATATCGCATACCAGGATGGTATTGCAGGAAATATTCAACCCGACTACGATGATGCTGAATATGTGTATAGCCAAATACTTCCGTTATGCGACGAAGCGATTGAAGACCTGAAAAAAGCACAGGGTGACAATGCTCCCGACTTATCAAAAGGAGACATCATGTTTAACGGTGATATCAGCAAATGGATAAAATTTGCTTACGGTGTAAAAGCCCGTTTTATGAGTCATCTCTCAAAAAAGAGCGAGGGAACCGGGCTACTGGATTACAACCCTGGCGAAATCCTTTCGTTATTGGACAAATCGTTACAATCGAATGATGACGATGCGGCATATTACGGAGAAGAAAGCGACATTTCATCGAGAAGATGTATTCAATATGGCAACCTAGCAAGCACCTATAAACCCGGAAAACTTTGGAAAAGCTATTTGTTGAATACAGTTGAAGGTGAAGGCGAAAGCTGGAATAGCGGGATTGAAGATCCGCGTGCTGAATATCTGATTCCTAAAATCGTTGAGGGGAGTAATGCCGGACAATATTCCTTTGGTTTGGATTTGGATTCAACGAATACATCACCAGCTATTTCTGATGTAAACTACGTTGGATTACGATCAACCGACGACAATAAACTGTTTTACACACAACAAGCTTCTCCTTATTTCCTGTTAAGTTATTCCGAAGTTAAATTCATAGAAGCTGAAGTTTATTTTAGAAAAGGTGATAAAGCCAATGCTTTAACAGCCTACTACGAAGCGATTCAGGCAAACATGGACAAGATAGGGGTGTCAAGCACGGCAAGTACCACATTTTTGGCGAGTGAGGCGGTTGCACAAACAACAAGCGAACTTACCTTAAGTCATATTATGATACAGAAATACCTTGCACTTACCTACAGCCCGGAAGTATGGACTGATATGCGACGTTGTGATTACTGTATCGGTGCAAATGGAACATACGATGCTGAAGCTGGCATTTATAAAGGATTTGATCGTCCGAAATATGTTTACGAAACAGCTTTCCCTCAGGATGACGATTACATCCGCAGGTATCAGATGGCCTATTACGAAAGATATTACAATGCATCGAAAGTAACAGAGTTAGGTGTTTTCGATAATGATTACATGACCCGACCAGTCTGGTGGGATATTCAAGATTAACATTTTTTAGTTAAACTGTAACTGTAATAATGGTCTGCCCGATTTTTTGGGTAGGCCATTTTTCATAAAAATATGTAAGCCTTTTCAAACTCGAATCAATTAGAAATCAATTATAATCTGCAAATTAGAGTTGGGACACAATAACAAAACAGAATTTATTGTTTGATTATTTTTTGCGTATTCTGCTTAAACTTTGGGGCGTTATATCAAGAAATGAAGCAATATCTGTAAGTTTTGTATATTTCATAACCTCTGGTCGTGTTTTACAAAATTCGTTATATCGTTCTTCTGCGTTGTTAATTCGAAGGAAAACTGCCCTTTCATCTCCTTTTTTCGAGTATTCAGTAATGCGTTTCAAAAACGAACTCATTATTTCGGGATTCGCTTGTGAAAGCAATAATAAATCAGTGGAGTTTATTTCCAACCACTCACATTTTGTTACTGTTTCGAAGGTATAAATCGTTCTGCTTCCACCTAATAAAGAATAAGCATCACATAAAAAATCATTCTTCACCCGAAAATCATAAATGTAAGATTTTGTATCATGATGAATAATTTTCAAAACTCCTTTAAGTATAAACCTGGCAGAAGTCTCATAGTTCCCCTGTTCCAATAAAATTGTATTTCTCGGCGCTGAATTTAAAGTCAGAGTATTTCGTGTTAATTCCCATAAACTATCCGATATCCTGCTATTAACCTCTATTTTTTTTCTTAAGTAATTAAGATATTCTTCGTGCTTATTCGCGTCGCTTCTAGGTTCATCCATTTTTTAACCTGTGGTAAGTTTTTTTGATTTTCAAATATATAATTTTGTTTACAGCAGCAGAAGAATAATCTCAAGAAATTGAATTATAAATTTTCGAAATCAGGACGTTACAACAAATTAACATTGTAGTTCTATTTGTAAAGCTGGACATCTCCAGCTATTTTAATGATTAGATGTGTGGAGCATTTTTAAATCTGAAATAAACGATAACTAAAACCAATATTATGAAATTTAAAATAGTATTTATATTATTTCTGTTTTCCACGTTTATTATTTACGGACAAGAAATAAAACTAAATTCTTCAGTGGTTGGATCAGCCGGCCATACAGTTGACCAAAACAATCTGAATATAGCAAAGTGGAGACTTGGAGAAGTCCATTTAATACTGCTTCAACAAAATCAGCTGGATAAAACGAATAATTACAATTTCACTATTGATACGTACCCAAATCCGTTTACAGAAAGTTTAAACCTTCATTTTCAAACTGAGAAACGTGATATATATTCAATTACAGTCACCGATATTTCAGGAAGAAAGCAGTGGTTGAACAAAAAACAAGAGGTTTTGCCCAACCAGGTAGTTAAATTGAATTTATCATTCCTTTCTTCAGGTTTTTATCTGCTTACAATAATACCGGAAGACAAAAGTGTACAACATGTTACAAAAATACAAAAGCAGTAGCTATAACTGAGTCACATTCATATTAAAACATAAAATCTAACAAATACTCTAAAACAAATTAAGATGAAAAATATTTTTACATTTTTGGCGCTATTTCTCTTTTCCATAAGTGTTTTTGCTCAGTCTCCTGAAGGGATAATCTACCAGGCTGAGGCACGCGATATGTCCGGGAATATTATCCAAAATGAGACTTTGGATGTTACCATTAAAATTCTCGCAAATAATACCGCGGGAGCAATTGTTTGGGAAGGTATACATAATGTTACAACAAATAATTTTGGAATGTTTGTTCTGGTAATTGGAACCGGAACAAACACATATGGTTACAACTTTGAAGAGATAAACTGGGGAGAACAGACACATTTTCTAAATGTTCAGGTAAAAAAATCAGGAAGCAGCGAATGGATCGATATGGGCACTACTCAATTTCTGTCGGTTCCATACGCTTTACATGCAAAAACAGCCGGCTCTTTAGTTTCTGAGTCTGGTTCTTTTTTAAAAAGTGCTAAAACAGGTGTCCCTTCTCAAACCTGGTCCTTGTTTGGGAATGTCAAAACAGATGCTACAACTGATAAACTAGGCACCACCGACGCTGAAGACCTTGTTTTTGTGACTGATAATATTGAACGATTAAGAATTACAAAAGAAGGCAAACTAGTAACTGCCGATGGCGTTGGATTAGAACTGGGAGGCAATCTAGCCGTACATGGCGACAGTACGTACATTGACAAAGATTTATATGTGGGAAGAAATGTATATTTAAATGTAAACGATGAATTCGATCCCGAAGGAGAAACTGTGAACTACGGGGATTTTACTGTTGCAGAAGAAAGCTCTACCCTACTTACCGGAACGTTGGATGTGGACGGAAAAACAAACTTAAACTCCGAACTAAACGTAAATGGCAAAACCGATATGAACGCCGATCTAAATGTAAACAACGAAGGTTCAACACTCCTTTCGGGCATCTTAACGGTTTACGGCAATAGCCAATTGGGCTCAAATACAAATGTAGATGGAGATTTGAGTGTAAATACTGACAAATTTGTAGTTGACAACAGTACAGGAGATACTGAAATTGCAGGTGATTTGGATGTTGCCGGCGATGGTACTTTTGCCAATTTAGTAGTAAAAGGGAAAGGACAAGCCAGCGGACAACATGTTGCCATTTTTGAAAATACAGAAGGAGGAACGGGTGATGGCATAAAAATCAAATTGGGAAAAAACAGGGCGAATAATGGTCTTTCTGTCCCTGGATTTGATTTAAATGAACAACTCCCCGAGATAAAGGAACTCCTCGACTGCAAATTAGGTGTTGACGCAAAACTTGGCATCTTACAAGATCTTATTCTTGAAAGTGTTGAAATAGATGCAAAAACTATAGCTGGACTAGCCGTTGGCGTTGGGAATTTGGTAACCGGTTTTATAAATACTCAACTTGGGTTACCATTAACAATAGTGCCAAGAATTACCGTTTTCCCTGGATTTAATTTACCTATGCCTTCAATTGCAGGAGTTGGTATTCCGGATATAAATATCCCGGAACAAAAAATAGGTTCATATTCATTCCCGGCAATACCTCAAATGAATTTGGCAGCACTTGGTGTAGAAGCAATCAATATAAACTCACTTGATTTTTGGGGCATACCAAATATTTGTTTAGATGATGCAGTTAGTAATCCACTTAACAACACAAATAAATTCATTCAATTTTCCGACGTGTCGGATAACAGCATGGGATCAATAAAAGCAGAATCTGTTACAGATTGGGCAACAAATTATTTAAATCCCTTGTTTTTACTGAGTTTGCGCGGAACTTTAACCAGCACTTTAGATAAAAAACATGCTCAGTATCATTTTAAAGGGAAGATAACGGAGGCTGTAAAATCGTATACAAAAATTGGAGTTGAATATAGTTCAGGGAATGGTGATTATGCTGAATGGTTGGAGCGTATGGATCCGAATGAAGCTATCAGCACCGGAGATGTTGTTGGAGTAATAGGAGGGAAAATCACAAAAGATCTAACTAATGCGGAACAAGTTATGGCTATTTCTCATCGACCGATTGTACTTGGCAACACTCCGGAAAAAGACAAAGTAAATTTAGGAAACAATGTAGCTTTTATGGGCCAAATACCTGTAAAAATAATGGGAGCCGTTTCTACCGGTGATTATATTGTAGGGAGTAGTAATATTCCCGGATACGGTATTGCCATAAGTACTGATGATATGACAGTTGAAGACTTTAAATACGCAGTGGGAAGAGCCTGGGAAGATAATTCTGACAATGGACCTAAAATGGTTAATACGGTTATTGGAGTTCACAATGGCGACTATTTGAATATACTAAAACGATACGATCAAAAATTCAGGGAGTCAGAGTCTCGTTTAGAATCGATTGAAACAAAGATTGATAAGCTTACCGGCCTCATTAACTCAAAAGGTAAGATAAATTAAAACGATCATTACGAATAATTTGTTTTATGAAACCTATTATGCGAAAGATATTACCGTTATACTTTTGTTTGTTATCCGGAATCATTTACGGACAAAGTATCGATGATTCCAATATGAATCACAATAATCAGCAAGCACCAGACTCACTAATTTGGATAAGTCAATTAGGTGAGAAAGGATTGGAACTAACCGAAGACTCGTTAATAATTTCAGATGAATTTCAAAAGGTACTGCAAGATTCAAGTTACAGAACACTGTTATATCCTCCGGAATATACATGGTCACAAGCTACTCAGTTCCTACAATCGAAACAGCTAAAAAAAGCGTTTTGGTACTTTATTAATTTGTATGCAAATAATAATATAAACAAGGAAATTGTAGTTAAATCTGTTCTGGCTTACGACAAGCTTTTTAAAATGGATGAAATAATGGTAAATACATTTTACACTTATAGTTTTATGGATCCTGAAGTAAGCATTATTAAAGATGGGAAACCGGAGATTATACGGCCTGATATTTTGGAAACAAAATTAAAAGATGTAAAAGAAATTGTTGGCTATATTTATGCGTACAGAAATGAACACAAGAAAAACCTTCCCCAGAACTAACTAAGTCCCCGCTTCCAAACTAAAGAACCGCTTTCCAAAATTTCAGAAAGCGGTTCCTTTTATTTATACATAATATATTATTTCCTGTACAATGGATCGGCACCAATAGTACCGGTCAACTCTTTAATATATTGTTTTGATTCGGCATGTTTCAGCATTTCTTCTGCTTTTTCTAAGCGCCCGGGAATGTCCATTTTTTCAATCAACCCGGCATTTTCGCTATTCGCCATAAAATCTTCCAAATAACCAACCTGCGACACATAGAAAGCAATGTCGTTCTTTTGTTTCAGTTCCAAACGTGCTTTGTACCAGTCGCTTTTTAATACCTCCTCACGTTCAAATGTTTTTCGCAATTCCGGATCGCTGATGTCTTTTCCTTCATAATGACCGTAGGCCATTACATTCAACAATATTTTCAATGGAGGAATGGCAGCGTCTACACTTCCGTCTTCGAAATAAGGCAATGCAGCTCGTTTCATTGCATCGGTAATGTTGTCGATTCCATCCGCATATTCGTCCATCCCCTGTAATTCAGGCTTTAACATACGCTCGTTAAATACGGCCAACGGTTCATCAAACAAACGGTTCATACATCGGAACGCAAAATTTTTGGTTATTCGGTATCCGAGGCGGCTTGCCAATACTTTTTTGCCTTTGTATTCAAAGTCTTCCAGTTTTTCCAAACAACCATTTTCTATCAGTTTTTTCGGATCTCGGTCTTCAGGAACCAAACGTGCCCAAATTTCAGGAATCAAAATACTGATATCATGATCGAAACGATTTTCAGAACCAATGTATCCTGCTGCCGAACTAAAGCCCTGGTATTCGGTTAGAATGTACGACAGTAACGCATTGTTTAAATCGGTAGTTGGCACTAACATATTAAAAGGTCCTTTTGTTAAAGCCCCTTCTAATCCGGCTCCGGTTGTCGATGGCGACTTGCCTGTAATACTTGCAATAAAGTCCATAAACAACTCTGGCAATTCCTGGTAATGAATTGGATTATATACACTCAAAGGGCGAATGCCTGATTTCGGTTCCGCGGGATTGTTTCTTCTTCCAGGCAATACAGCGTTTACAGGCCAAAATACCGGATCATTTTGTTTTATCTTCCGATACAAACGTACACCAACTTCACCTAAATAAGCATCTTGTGTTTCTTCCTTAAAAATATTTCGTTGAAGGTAGCGTGGATTTTTTGTTGGCTCTCCATCCACAATCCGCGTGTGAGAAGGTGTTACAAAATAGGTATCTTTTTCGTTCTTCGCCACATCCATAATAAAGTCCTTAACAGGCTGCGTATATCTTTCAAAACTAATTGCATCATCAATAAGTTCCTGTGCATTTTCTTTTGTTAAAGGTTCGTAGTTCGTCAGAAACGTGTTACTATCCACAATTTCCATTTCCGCTTCTTTATCGTAACCGCGAATTACTGCTTCATCAGGACGTTGAAATAAATAACTTTCGCAATTGGCAACTATTTTAACACTCTTGTTTGTGTATTCTTTGTTCAGGTTACTCAATCGGTTAACAGGCAACGTGATAGTTGCAGAAATATCATCTTCTGTCTGGATTTTCACACTGGGAACAAAGTCGGAGCGTAATTTGTGCAAATACCATCTTCCCTCCTGATTAAATCCGATACGAACATAACTTGCAGTAATTGGATTATGTTTGTAACGCAACACATTTCCCGGACGTCCATTTACAATTTCAACGGTAAAAAGCTCCTTCCACGACAAACCCTTTTCTTCGTAACCGCGATAATGGCGTTTTACAAAAAAGGCCAGGGTGCGAATATGGTCAGGAATTTCC
Source organism: Draconibacterium aestuarii (assembly GCA_026671195.1). Classification (GTDB taxonomy): domain Bacteria; phylum Bacteroidota; class Bacteroidia; order Bacteroidales; family Prolixibacteraceae; genus Draconibacterium; species Draconibacterium aestuarii. The sequence continues at coordinate 252,436 of JAPOHD010000031.1, forward strand.
CTTAAAAACTTATTGTATTCATCGCTGTACTGATCAGAAGGAGTTAGTAATTTTACAGCCGATCCCAATGCGCGCTCTTTACTTAAAAATGAGCGCGAGGTTCCGGCATCATTTCTGATATTTTTCCAACGATGCGAATAATCCATATTAATAATCTCATCTACCTTAATTTTAGCTTCTTCAAGGTTTTCGATGTAGAAAGAACCAAACTTAATGGCGTTTTGCATGGATTTTGAAATCTCCGATTTTCCACCACCGGAAACCGTACTTGGCTTGTGACAGAAGATTCCTTCCGGAGCCGTATCTATAATTCGCCACATTTGCTGAGTTGGATGCTTTACCAGCTGAAACTTATGCCCTGTTGGATGCACATAAGTTTTAAGTGGTGAAAGTTTCAAACAATATTCCTTGCCCTTGTATGTCCAGGAAACTGAACTTTGTTCAACACTTATGTCTGCGTTTTCCGGTATATAAATTACATTTGGAAACTTTTTATCAATGGCATAATTTCCTTCCTGTACATCAATTTTATTACCTAAAAGTTTTTTAACATCTTCAAACGAATAGGCCATTTCAAACTTTTTGGTAAAGTTGGCACCAAAAACCTTATCGCTCATATTTCCACAAGGGAAAGCAATTGCACCACCTGCATGCTCCTCTTCAACCAAACCAAACAGGTTGGCAGAATAGCTAATTTGTGTTTTAATTTCTTTCTTCGAGTAGCCGTAATAATTGTCGGCTATTAAAGTTACCACAATCCCCCGTTCGTCGCGACAGGTTAACTTAAATGCAGTTCCGTCGTTGTATAGCTCATCCGCATTTTTCCAACACATGCCATCCCGTTTCTGACGTTCCGAAGCGTCATCATAGTGTGGTAGTCCAATGTCTTTCTTTTTAAGTTGGGTTAAATGTGGTGCAAGAATTATACATCCCGTATGCCCAGTCCAGTGATCGATATCAAGCGCTGCATCGTTTACCGCCAGATTATGATCACCTGCATTACCAAAAATAGTCTCAACAAAATCGAGATTACTAACCAAACTACCTGGTGCAAAAAAACGCACCTCCATACTTTTTTCGTTTATAACTCCCTTTACCTCCGGACAAACAACAGGGCGTAACAGCAACGACACAAATACTTTAGCCTGATCTTCCTGTTTCGATGTAAACGGCAGTACCTTTAATTCGTCAGGCGGATTTACAGCTGCATTTACCATGTGCGCAAAAGTAATTTTCGGCACTTCTTTTTTATCTAAAGGAACAGGTAATCCTCCGCGTACAATATGAAATGTACCTTTTGTAGTTCGCTTGTCGGCAGCCGGATTATTCAGAATTCCTTGTTTTAAACGATAAGAGCTTACCAAATCACTTTTGAATTCGGTTCCGTTTGGCGGCAAACTCAGCTCGCGCGCCATTCCTTTTTGATTTAAAACCAGTGTTTCGTTTGGCAAACGGTAATCTTTCTCAAATTCTATCTCTTTCAAATAATCATCAATAAAATTCTGAATCCGCATATCGGCCGGAGAAAGATGTCCGCTTAACAAACGTGATTTTTCACGAAAACTGTTGATTAATCCTTCTGTTAGCGACTGAAACTTTGCATTTGCATATCTTATTCCTGAGTCGGTATCATCAGTAAACAACGGCTGTCCGAGCGAAGCCAGTTGCAGGTTGATGTATTGAATCATGTCGCGTCTATCTCGTTTGCGTTGTTTGGTAGGTGTATTATTATTATTATTCATAAAAGTATATTTATACGATTTCAAACAAATTTACTGAATTGATATCTGAAAGGAAACAGTATTTTGAGTTTGCAATACAGATTTAACGATTATTGTTCTATATCTTTACTTATACTTAACGAATCCACGTTACATATCCTTAATCATGTTTAGCAGAAAATAGTTTGTGCAAAGAATGATTTATAACACATTCCCATTTCTGTGTGTTATGATATCTATCATATACAAAATAATTGCAAGCATTTGTTTATGAAATACTTTTGAACCGAAAATAACATAACGTAATCGATACTACTATGAAAAATCTAAAAATTAAAAAAGCACTTTTTTTAATAACTGCAGGCCTGTTTTTTTCGGTTCAATCAATGGCTACCGATGGCTATTTTAGCACAGGTTATGGAACAATAAATAAAGGTTTGGCAGGAGCTGGAATTGCTTTCTACCAAGGTTCATTAATTAATGGAAACCCCGCAGGAGCAGCTTTTCTAGGCGACAAATACCAGCTAGGAGTTGGATTATTTAATCCAAACCGGCAGTACACTATCACTGGAAATCCATCAGGAATGGAAGGCACATTTGGATTAACACCCGGCACAGTTGAAAGTGACAGTAAGTATTTTGTTATTCCGTCGCTGGGAGCCAACTGGATGTTAAGCGAAAAATCGGCAATATCAGCCGCTTTATTTGGGAATGGTGGAATGAACACCAACTACCCTACTGCCACTTTTCATGATCCCGGTTCAACAACAACAGGTGTAAACCTGATTCAAATGTTTGGAAATATTTCATTTTCACAAAAACTTGGCGACAAGCACAGTATTGGTATAACTGGTGTTCTGGCTTATCAGTCATTCGAAGCAGAAGGTTTGTCGCTTTTTGCAGGTTACTCTTTAAATCCTTCGTCAGTTTCAAACAACGGAACAGATGCTGCATTTGGCTATGGTTTTAAAATCGGATACCTGGGACAACTGACTGACAATTTTTCGATCGGAGTCATGTACCAGTCAAAAGTATTTATGAGTGAATTTGATGACTATTCGGGTCTTTTTGCTGAACAGGGAGGTTTTGATATTCCATCGAGCTGGACAGTAGGATTCTCATGGGAATTAATAGAAGACCTTACATTAATTGGTGATGTAAAATCAATCATGTACAATGACATTAAATCCATTGGAAATCCATTTTCGAAACTCATGGATGGTCAGCCTCTTGGAGCCGATGATGGTCCCGGTTTTGGCTGGGAAGACATAATGGTTTATAAAGTGGGGATAAACTATGCCGGCGTTGACACCTGGGAATTCAGAGGTGGCGTTTCTATTGGAGATAATCCTGTTCAGGAATCGGAAGTATTGTTTAATATTTTGGCCCCCGGGGTTATTCAAAACCAGGTTTCATTAGGCTTATCAAAAGAAGTAGGTAAAAAAGGAAACCAGTTTCATGTTGCAATGAATTACGCTTTCAACAACAGCGTAAAAGGATATAATCCACTGGATTTTGATGCAGCGCAAGCCATGCAGGGAAATATGGTACCAAATCAAACCGTCGAAATTGAAATGAATCAATTTGAGCTGGAACTCGGATTTTCATTCTAAAAAAGCAGATATACGCAATTAAGTTGAAGATAATCAAAGTAGAAGCCTGTTTGCTATTTGCAGACAGGTTTTTTTGTGTTCAAAATATTCGTGAACACTTCGGCGGGTAAACTGTATTTATTATTTTAACCGCAAAATAAAAATAGTATAAATGAAAATCATATCGTGGAATGTTAACGGAATTCGTGCCGTTGCTAAAAAGAACTTTTTTGAAGATTTTAAATTAATGGATGCCGACATTTTGTGTTTACAGGAAACCAAAGCACAAAACGATCAGGTGGCAGAAACTCTGTCTTCTATTGAAAGTTATCATATTTATTCCAATTCAGCTGAAAAGAAAGGTTACTCGGGCACTGCCATTATTTCGAGAACTGAACCACTTAGCGTTTCGCGCGATATAGGAATAGAACAACATGACACGGAAGGGCGTGTTTTGACTTTGGAATACGAAAATTTCTATCTTACCAATGTTTATGTACCAAACTCGGGCAGCGACTTGAAACGGCTGAATTACCGACAAGACTGGGACAAAGCATTTTTTGATTATCTAAAAAATCTGGAAAAAACAAAACCGGTAATCGTTTGCGGTGATTTTAATGTGGCTCACAAAGCCATCGATTTGGCCCGACCAAAACCTAACTACAACAAGTCGGCCGGTTATATGCAGGAAGAAATAGACGGAATGGACCGTTACACACAAGGTGGGTTAATAGATACCTTCAGGCATTTTCACCCAGATGTAACCGACAAATACTCGTGGTGGAGTTATCGTGCCGGAGCACGCGGTAAAAATGTAGGCTGGAGAATCGATTACTTTTTGGTTAGCGAATCTTTTATACCATCCGTTTCAAATGCCTCAATTTTAAGCGAAACTATGGGATCTGACCACTGTCCTGTTGCAATTGAACTGAAATAGTATAGTTATGTAAGCGGGGTGTAATTATAAATTACTCTAAGTTTCTGTTTATAAGTAGCATAAGAAATTAAATCCTGGAATCCTCCGGGATTTAATTTCTTTGTAGAAAGCAACGTCTTATGTATTGTTTTGTGTCTTCTTAATTATGTAACAAATATATTCAAAGCACCGGTAAATACATTAAAACAACTGCTGAATCAGGTCTGCCAAAAGGTTTGAATACAGCCTCCGGGATTCTGACATCTGTTAAGTGAATCATACAATTAATATAATTTTTCATTGAGTAAAATCGAAAGAACACCTTTTTTACCCAGTGAAATTATATTAATAGCATAGATTCTTCTTTCAAAACCTACCGTATGACTTTGCAACTACAAAAATTCTGATAAAATGATAGGCAATTGGAATATAGGAAATTCTTAAAGTTAACTATCCCTCTGGCAGAGCCAAGGTGTATTTCGCCAACTTTATTTCAGCAAAAAAGCCGATATCCGAATTTTCATTATTTTACCCCTCTGTCAGTCATTCGACTGACATCTCCCCTGAAATTCAAGTGAGAGTATAAGGAAATCCCGTGGTAAACCACGAGGGAATAGTTGACTAAACTAACTTGCCATTACCGACTCAACTTCTTTTAGAATTGCTTTCTTGGTTTTTACTCCAACAATTCGTCCGGCTTCTTTCCCATCCTTTAAAATAAGCATGGTTGGAATATTACGTACTTTAAATTTTTGTGCCAACTGCTGATTATGATCTACATTTACTTTTGCCACCATAAATTCGTTTTGGGTGTCGGCAATTTCATTCACTACCGGCGCAATTATTTTACATGGTGCACACCAGGGTGCCCAAAAATCAACGAGAGCCACTCCCCGCTTTGTGGCAGCTTTAAAATTTTTATTATTCAAAACTTTAATTTGTTTACTGTTGGCTACCGGTTTGGCATTTTTCATTCGAAAATAGTTCACAGTAATTAACACAACCAGTGCAACTACAACTACAAGAATTAAAATAAGAGTTACAGACATAATTTACGATTCAATAATTTTTATTTCGGAAGTAATATCAATGGCTTTTTTATATAAAGCGCTTACTCCACAATACCTCTCTTCCGACAAACTAACAGCTTTTTTTAGTTTTTCCAATGGAAGATCCTTCCCTTTAAAGCTATATATAACATTCATTTTAGAAAACTGCTTCGGATGTTCCTCGGTTAAATCGCCTTCAACGCTTACACTAAAATCGTCCAGCTCAACACGCATTTTTCTCAGAATAGAAACCACATCCATTCCTGTACATCCTGCCAGTGCAGTAAGCATCAATGGTTTTGGCCGCGGGCCACGATCTTCACCACCTCCAGCTTCTGTCGCATCCAGAATTATTTTGTGGCCGTTCACTTCGGCTTCAAAAGCCATATTATTCAACCAGTTTACTTTTACTTCTTGCTTTACCATATTTTATTATTTTAACTGTTCTTTTCTATTTTTTTCTTATTAACCAATTGACCTTTTAATCACGCAAATATTCAGCAACACTTAAAGCGGCAATGGTTCCTTCGGCAACGGCAGTGGTTACTTGCCGGTATTTCTTATTGATACAATCACCGGCAGCAAAAACTCCGTCAACGTTGGTTTTCATATCCGAATTAACAACAATCTCTTTTTGGTTATTTAACACAACATGTTTTTCCAAATCTTCTGTGTTGGGCTGGTAACCAATAAAAATAAAAGTTCCATCGGTTTTCAATTCCGATGTTTTACCGCTAGGCAGATGTTCGATATTTACTTTCTCAAGTTTCCCGTTTCCATAAAACCCCCGCAGTTCCGATTCCATCACAAACTCAATTTTAGGATTGTTTTTAGCCTCCAGAATAGCGTGTTCGAATGCCTGAAAATGATCGAACTGATGAACGATAGTTACTTTTGTTGCAAAATTTGTGAGAGCAACAGCTTCTTCCAAAGCCGAGTTTCCACCACCAACAACCACCACCTCTTTATCGGTAAAGAAATCGCCATCGCAAGTTGCGCAGTACGATATCCCTTTCCCTTTATACTGGCCTTCGCCCTCTATATTCAAAGAACGAGGTCTTCCTCCCGGAGTTAATACAACCGACTTGCCATGGAAAGTTCTTCCGTCTTCCAGCTCGATGGTTTTTATATCTCCTGCCAGTTGGTAGTTCTTTATTTTAATATTCGATTTAATTTTGCAACCAAAACTCTTCGCCTGCATTTTCATATTATTGGCCAGCATATAACCTTTAGTAGTTGGCACACCCGGATAATTTGCAATCTCTTCGGTTAATACCATTTGTCCGCCAACAGCGCCTTCATTCAAAATAAGCGTCGAAAGTTTTGCCCGCGAGGTATAAATTCCTGCTGTTAATCCGGCGGCACCTGCACCTACTATTATTGTATCGAATACTTCGTTCATTGATATAATTGTTTTCTGGTTCTTTTCACTTTAGTTATTCCCGCAGATACATTTTGTCTCCGCAGGAATAACATTTTCACTCACTTAATTAAATCAGGCCCCAAACTCTTCATCTAAAATAGTAGATACCTGCTGCATGTTCTGAATACTGCTGGTAGCCGTGGCAACCTTACCGTTCTTGTAATACATGGTAAATGGCAGGCCCATAAAGCCTGTACATTCAGGGGCACTACGGATTACTGCAGCCTCTGGATTATCAAAAGCCATAACAGCAAATTTCACATCGGTACGTTCTTCTTCCAACTCCTCCATTACATCGTAAACCGGCAAACACATTGGTCCCATTCGTCCGCAACATACCATTACATTTTCGTTTTCAACTATTAGTTTTTCAAGTTCTGCTGCTGACTCAATTTCCTGTAATCCTGTTTGTAGTAATTTCATTCGTCTAAAATTTAATTTGTTATTTCTATAATAATGTTTTTATCCGATTCCAGATTCCCGTTAAGGTAATCATCAATCAATTTATCGCTTGAATTCTGTGGTACACCAACAAAAAGATTCACCTTTTTCGATGCAAAAAGGGTAATGATATTTTTATTGACTTTGTATACAATTACATCGGTTATGTGTTGTTTTTCTAACCATAGTGGCAGTTCTGAAACACTTGAAACTTCGGGCATTTCTATCTTTCTCTGCTGGACTTTCCCTTCTTCTATTTCAAATATCTCGTAGTAGGAACACCCGCCGAAATATTCGCTCAATTTGCCATCTACTATTGGTATTGCTACTCGTTTCATTTTTTAGCTATTTCTTTTGATACAAAATTAGGTAACATCAAAATCCCTTGCCAGAAAATGGCATTTAAGCCTGTCAGTCAACAAACTGAACTTTTGTAGTTTTTTTTCTGTCATATGACAGAAGTGAATTATTTAAGATTGAAGAATACAAATCTTGAATAATTGTATTAGTTGTTTAATTTTGGAGAGCTAAAAACATTTTCATGAGCAAATTTAAAGGACTAAACGACGATTGCAGATTGGAATATTTCACCGAGCTGGCAGAACACAAAACACGTGTTCATTATTTGAAAAGTGAAAATATTTTTAAGCAGGGTGCTTTTGCGCCGTATGTTATTTATGTGGTAAAAGGGCTAATTAAAGTATACTTGCAAACCGGTTTCGACAAACAAATCAATATCAGCATATCAAAACCAGGCGACTTTTTGGCCTTTTCTTCCATCTTTGGTGAACCGGTTCATACTTACTCCACACAAGCTTTAACCGATGCCGAAATTTGTATGATTGAAAAAGAAAGCCTCAAACAGATTTTGCTTGACAACCCGGAATATGCTCTGAAATTAACTTCGAAGAACTACAGCAACGAAAAACATTTATTAGAGATCATAAAAAACGTTTCGTATAAACAAATGCGTGGGAAACTGGCCTCTGCCCTGCTTTACCTCTCAAACGATGATTTTCAAAAGTTCGATATTTTTCAGCTTCTGACCCGACAAGACCTTGCTGATTTTGCATCGATTTCGGCAGAAAGTGCCATTAAATTTTTGAAAGAATTTGAGAAAGAACGCATGTTGAAATTAACGGGGAAAGCAATTGAGATAATTGATGCTGTTAAACTGGAAAACATAAGTAAAAAAGGCTGATAATGAAACTATCAGAAACATAGAAACAGCAACTTGAAACCGAATCGAAATTTGCCGCAACAAGGAGCAGTGCCCCAGATGGACCAGACACCAATAAGAACGTAAAATTCGAATTTCGGAGGTATTATCTCTAATCATCAATTTACGTAAAAAGTAATTCACTTTGTGTTCATTACTTTATTGTTTTTCACATTCTTATTTTGTACTTTAAAACGCAATTACTATTATCACGATTAGCATATATTACATTTTCATATTCTTTCATTTAAGAAAAGAATTGTTCGCATTTTTAGGTATAAATGATGAATCATCAAGAAACTTCACCAATCAGTAAAAAACCTCCATCAAAAAGTAAAAATGTAATTTCCGATATCAAAAACTTTTTAATTAATAAACCTCAGAAGCCAACATTAATAAAATTTGAATCGGAAGAAATAAGAAAAGAATACAACAGGAGAATATTGCAACGGGTAGGAATTCAGGTTGAAAAAAACTTCGTTTTAAATATTCATAAAATTGGAGTTGACGCTCCTGTCGGTTATATTTTTAATGAATTATTGAATTGGAATGGAGATTCAACCTGCTGGCCAAATCATGTGGCAAAAGTTGAACGAATTGATGGGGATATTCAGAACATTGAGATTCTTCCGTTAGGTATAAAAAAATATCCATTTGGATTCAAAAAGAGCTTCTTAGGACTTAATTTAATTCCCCTTTTTTATTTGCGTTCAATTAGAATTAAACAAACACCTGATGCTTTCGACTTTGATAATGCCCGCTATTTATTATACAATTGCACCGGAGGATACCCCATTGGAATTTTTGTAATGTATGTACGTTCATCAATTGAAGAGCTTGGAGAAACTGCACAATCGCAGTTAATATTTGCAGTAAGTTTTAACTTTTACGGAAAGGAAAAAGAGGCCATTAAATTGGTAAACCGGACTTGGGAAAGCATTCACAACCGTGTAACGTCGAATGTTTTAAACAGAGTAAAACAACTGAGCGAATGGAGATTGGATAAAATGGCCAATGATCAAAAATATTTATAATTCAGCAATTCTATTTTTTATTCGTTCCCTATTCATTTTTTTCTTTGGTTCTAAAATCAACCGGCCATATCTAGTATGATAACTGTGTGCGTAAAAAAAGTGTAACGAATTAACATGAAACTCTTTTTCAGTATATGAAACCTGTCCTGTTAAATTCCATTCCTCTCGCATATATTCAATTTGTTCAAAATAGTTTTCATAAGAAAGGTGCATTAAATCAGCATCGCAAAGAATTTTTGAAAATAAATCTTTTGGCTGCTGAGGTACTTTTGTTGCCAGAATTGACGTCTTTATCAATGTAACATCTGAATCAGGTATTCCTTTTGAATTGAGAAACGTTGCAGCTATTTCGGCACTTTGCAATTCATGATCGGAATAAAGTTTCACATACCCAACATCGTGAAAAAGGGCAGCTAATCGGAGAATATTTAGGTCATTTTCATTCAAATTATAATAATTCCCAATAAGCTCAACATTTTTCAGAACATCGAAGGTGTGATCCTTTGTATGCCAGACACAATTCGCAGGCAACTCTTCATCAAGAATATTTGAAACATATCTGCTGGCTTGGTCAATTAGATTTGTATTTATTTCATTCATTGAAAGACATAAATTGAGATAATTAATCTTGCTACTTCGCACCCATCTGTTTTGTGGTTTCCCGAAGCCGGTTCGACATTTTTTCAAGCAAGCGAAATGCCAGTGATGGATCTTTCTGAATGGATTTGTACAAGCTTCTTTTATCCATGGTCAGAATTGTGGCCTCACCTTTTGCGCGTACTGTACACGAACGTACATCTTTCTCAAAGATGCCCATTTCTCCAAAGAAATCCGTTTCTCCTAATTTTGCTACAACGGTTTCTTTATCACCGGTTTCATCAACTATTTCAACCATCCCTTTTTGGATCACATAAAAGCAATCTCCAACTGATCCTTGTTTGAGAATTACTTCACCGTCGTTATAAACATGCCCAAGCGAATTATTTGTCATTTTTACTATTATTTAGATTAAAAATTCCTTTTATCGTATTTGTTATTAACGAAATTAATGTAGCCGGATGCAATACCCTCATCAGTATGTCGGTGTAAGGTGCACTACCTGTAAAGGTATCCCACAATACAGAACTCATTCTTCTTTTATCAGTTTCCTTTTGTTGTTCTTTTACAACCATACTAAATATTCCTCTTTTTAGAACAGCTGATTTTTGAATAATAGTAGTAACCATAAAAATTAATTTACCAATGCTATTATCCCTGTTTAAGCGGGTGCATGCAGGTTGGTAATATTTTTGAAAGTCTGATTCTGAGACACCATTGAAAATAGCCGCTTTAGCAGCTGCTTTGGCTGTGATATAAGCAGCACCTATTCCGTTCTTATATAATTTCGACGATGCAGAGTCTCCAATCAGCACCACGCGATCGGAAAATGCGTAGCGTGCATTTTTCACATTAATACTTGGGAAACACTGGCAAGGACTAATTTCCCTGATATCTATTTCTTTTGGGAAACACTTTTTAACAGCATCGCTGTTTAAAAAGCTGTCAACAATTTCTTTATCAATTTGATTGCCCAGTAAAACCAATGTTACATAATGCCCCTTGGGAATAAGCGCCCCAAATTTTATATTTTTAAGGTTGAGTAAAAACACATGCATCGAATTTCCAAAATATTGGTTAATCAGTTCATGCCCCAGTTTAAATTCACAGATATAGGTTTTTGTTGTTTCAGGTGGTATAAAGGCCGGAGTAATCTTTTTGAAGAAAGAAAATGATCTCGGATTTAGCCCCACGGACCCGATGACAAGATCATAACTCACTGAATTTGTTTTTGTTTGAACATCGATACCGACCTCAGTTCGTTCCAAATCAATTACCTTTTCATAAATCAGGCTGACACCTTTCTTTTCGCAAAGCTGCAATAAATAATTGTCGAAACTAACCGAATCAACATCATCAGCTCCTAATGGGCCAAATCCTCTGAACATTGATGCGATTCTTTGTTCTCGCAATGGCGTTTCAATTACCGTTGTGCCTTGCTCCATGTGCATGGTATAAGATTTTATTCCTCGTCGGATTACATTCGAAGGAAGAACAATTCCTTCTGCAGACAATGCCTGTACCAAAGATTCAGACACTATTCCTCCACAATGGTTACAACCAGCAGGGCCGGCTACGTGAAAATTCTTTGCTTCATAAATATCAATCTGAATTTCGATTCCCATTCGTTCAGCAAAATCAAGAGCGAAGTAGGCAAAAAAACTTCCCGATGGACCGCCTCCAATAACAGCTATTTTGGAACCGTTCTCAATAATAAGGCTTTTGTCTTTTGTTACTTCAATTGGATTATTGTTATCCATTTCTTAAAATCAGTATTAAGTTTCGTTTATCTCATGCTCTATAAAATGCATATCAATTTCGCCAACATTTTTAGCGGAAATCTTACCTCTGTACAGGCATTGGAAATTTTCCTTTACCAAATTATATGTTGTTGAAGAGATATTTACCTTATCAACCTCTCCGTTGGACTCCATTCTACTGGCTACATTCACGGTACTTCCCCAAATATCATAAGCATATTTTTTACGGCCAACTACTCCTGCCATTATTGGTCCTGTGTGTATTCCCACGCGTAATCCCCAGGCGGTTTGCCCAAGTTCACTACGCTTTTCATTTTTTAACCGCATAAATTTCTGCATTTCAAGTGCAGCCCTTACTGCATCTACCGCATGTGTGTCATTTTTCACAGGAAGTCCGCCGGCACACATATATGCATCTCCAATCGTTTTAATTTTTTCAAGGTTATGTTTCTCGACAATATCATCAAATGCCATAAAATAGTCGTTTAATTCCTGAACAAGTTCAGCCGAAGTAAGCTGTGCCGATATTTTTGTGAAGTCTTTAAAATCGGTAAAAAGAACGGTAACACTTTCATAATTCCGCGGTGTCGCAAATCCTTTGCGCCGAAGTTCTTTTGCAATCTTTTTTGGGAGGATATTCAGTAAAAGACTTTCTATTTCATCCTTTTGTTTGTCGAGTATCCTGTTAACCTTAACCTTATCGCGATAATTCTTAAATAAAATAAAAGCGATTATTAAAATCAGCACCAAACCTGCCAAAAAAGAGTTTTTTACGGCACGCTGCTTTTGAAAAGCCATCTCCTGAAGTTCCCGATCTTTGGTAAGTAAATTAATTTCATTTTGTTTTTTATCCATTTCATAGGAGAACTGAAGCCCTTTTATTTTATCATCAGTTTCGGTGTTGAATAGTGTATCTTTAATATCGGAGAAGAGTGTTTGATATTTAAACGCATTTTTATAATCGGCCATTTTTGCAAAAGTGCTGGCCATGCCCAGATATGCATCTTTCAACTGATAATTTGATCCTATTTCAGCAGCAGTAATCCTGGCTTCTTTATAAGCATCCAGTGCCATTTTATAATTCCCGGTTAAGGTATATGTTTGCGCAATTCCCAACAGAGGTCTTATCAATTCTAATTTGGCATCATATTTTTTGGCAATATCAATGGCTTCATTATAGAAATTCAAAGCGGATTGGTATTCTCCTCTTTTTGAATAAACGTCTCCGATACGAGTCATTGAATAGGGAACTCTGCCGGTACCTTTCCATGCTAAGTATGATTTCTCAAAATAAACCAGTGCAGTTGAATCCTGATCACGTTCCAGATAGATTTCACCGATATTAATTGAAGCCGTGCCAATTGCGCCTTTATCTCCCAGGGTTTCGGATAAAGGTATAGCTTGCCGATAATATTCCAACGCTTTGTTGTGAGTTGAAAGTTTGTTATAGTAAACACCACCAATATTAATTAGCGCGGTGGCTATTCTTAAAGTATCACCAATTTGTTCTGAAACACGCAGCGATCTTAAATACAGGTCAATGGCTTTTGCATCGTCTCCCTGATTAAAATATATGGCACCCAGGTTATTTAGAATATTGGCAACACCAAGTTTATCTTCCAGATCTTCAAAAACATTCAACGATTGTTCCCAATAACTCAGAACTTCAAGAAAATCGCCCAGCATATAATGCCCCAAACCAATATTTTTGAATGCATAAGCAATACCCTTTTTATATTCGATTTTTTCGGAGAGTTCCAGTGCCTGGTTGCCATAATCAATAGCTTCTGCCGGTTTTGAAGCAAAAATAGTGTAGCTAATGGCATTTAGTAATTCAACTCTGGTGCTGTCATCAACAGCAGATTGAAAAAGCATTTTTAGACTATCCGTTTTAGAATCCTGGGCGTAGCTCCCTACAATGGTGCAAACAATAAAAAGATAAAAAAGTAGTAGTCGTTTATTCATACAAATCATTTATTTGAAATCACTGATGCAAAGCACATCTCCATGCAATTACTACGATAAACAAGCTTCCTTGCATACTATCAAAGCATACTTGAAGTAAAATCGAAATAAATCCCTGTTCCTCATGTAGCATGTTTGCTCATAACTTAATTATCCTAAATATTTTAGTAGTAGCTTCATTTTTAACCCGAATCAAGTAGATACCGGGAACTGCTTCTGAAAGATTAATTTCCAGTCCACTTGACGGAATCCATATTTTATCAAGTTCATGCACCCTTCCCAAAATGTCATGCACTGTTATGTTTTTGGAATTCGGTTGGTTCCGAAAGTTTATAATTACCCTGCCTTTTGTGGGATTCGGATAAGCTTTCAACTCCTCTTCCGGCAAACTCTGTTCATCTGAATCCGTGGTAATTTGCCCTGATTTTGTACCAATATTGGTACACTTTGGCGAATTTAAATCAGCACCTGTAGTAGTAGATGATTTATGGTCAGATTCATAACTGCTTATAGTCCATGTTACACTGTACCCGGTAAAAACAATTTCAAATTCATCAGAACCCGGTGAGAACAGTTCAGGCACCGAGCCTTCTGTAACTGAATCTTCAGGATTAAAATTATTATCTTCTCCGGCAGGTACGTAAACCGGCACAGCATTATCGTTTATCCATCCAAACAGTGCAGTATAGGTACCGTCTCCATTATCCGAAATGCAATGCAGGTAAGACCTGATTTTCTTCGTTCCAGGTCCCCATGGATTGACATAAAAGTCGGCTCCGTAAAATTCAATTTCATAATTAATACCTGCATCAAGTGTTCCCTGATTAATTCGATAACTACCCGGATCTTCTCCATTATCGCGTTCTAGTTTCCCTGAAAGTGTATCCCCCATTACCAATCCGGTTGAAACAAATGTCAATTCTGGATCATCCTCACCCTGCTTTTTCCAAGCTATATTGGTTTCTATTTTTAGCGCAGCAGGCGTTATTTCAGCAGAAGTAGTATCTACACCAAGTAATACATAATTATCTTTGTCAGCCCCTTCAAGAATTACCCCGGAGAGAGCGACCACTCTCTTTCCTACATCTTTGGTATCAAAAGTAGCATCTCCGCCAGATAAGATTACATCATCATCACCAATAACTCCTTCAAGTGTACGAGTAATTATTGTGGCGTCCGTGTTACCATCATAAATTTTGTCTTCGGCAGTAATTGTGCCTGTAATTTCTAATGGTACAACTGTTAGGTCACCAAAAGTATAGCTGACATCAAAATTTTTGGAAAGGTATGTTCCGGGTACAATGTAATGTGTACCGGCAGTATTGCCTGTTACCAAATTAATCGGGCTCAACAGGACCTGTCCTTCACCTCCTTGTAAGAGAATATCAATATCAAGGGAATCAAGTATCACAATGACATTATTTGTACTATTGGTTCCGAATAAGCCATTGGTTACAGGAGCCGGTGAAGCATTTACCAATGCAGCGGCGTTTACCAGGGCTGCTGCATTAACCAATGCGGCAGCGTTGACCAAAGCAGCTGCATTTACCAAAGTGGCAGCACTGACCAGAGAAAGGTTGTTTGCCAGTGCTTCCGGATTAACCTGCTGCACTGCATTCACAAGTGCGGCAGCATTTACAAGTGCAGCGGCTTGTAGTAAAACATCCGCGTCAACTGTTTCTCCGTTAGCAGCAGCATTTACTAGGGCAGCGGCGTTTACCAAGGCAGCGGCATTCACTAAGGCGGCAGTGTTTACCAGAGCAGCAGCATTCACCAGAGCAGCAGCATTCACCAGAGCAGCAGCGTTTACCAGTGCGGCAGCATCAGCTAAAGCAGCATCTCCTGCCGTATTTACCAATGCAGCAGCATTTACAAGTGCAGCAGCTTCGGCTAATACGTTCGAATCAACATATTCCCCATTCGCATTGGCATTTACAAGTGCTGTAGCTTGGGCCAATGCTTCAGCGCCTGCAGCATTTACCAAGGCAGCAGCGTTTACGAGTGCAGCGGCATTGACTAAGGCGGCAGCATTAACAAGAGCTGCAGCGTTTACTAATGCTGCTGCATCCGCAATTGCCGAATCGCCGGCAGCATTGACTAAAGCAGCGGCATTTACCAAAGCGGCTGCTTGGGCCAAAGCCTCAGGAGTGCCCAAACTTTGAAGCACTGCAACAGAGTCTTCAACAGCATTAAGCCCCCCCATGTTATTTACCAGGGCAGCTGCATTTACAAGCGCTGCTGCATTAACGAGCGCCGCAGCATTTACCAGAGCGGCGGCATTAACCAGAGCGGCAGCGTTTACAACAGCCTCTCCATTTACCAGTGCGGCAGCATTAACAAGTGCAGCGGCATTGTTCATTGTAGTAGTATCCTGTGGGTTGAGCGAATTTATAAAATCGGTAAAATCGATAAATGATCCGTTGACAAGTGCGGCAGCATTTACCAGGGCAGCAGCATTCGAAATCATAAAACTTTTATTAACAAGAGCTGCTGCATCAACCATTGCATCGCCATTTACCAGGGCAGCAGCATTCCATAAGCTTCCTATATAATTTTGTTCTAATTGGGTTAGCAATGCCGTACTATCGGGAATATCAACATCCTTTTCCAATAAAAAATTAAATTGTATATCGTTTATTTCCTGACCATAAGTTATTGTTTTATCAATTGGCTGAATAGTCAATCCAAGCTTTTCAACTGTAAGTATGCCCGTATGAACCTCGAAAATAAATTTATTGAGTATTGTCTCTTCAATAGAATTCTCATTAACGGGTATATTGTTTGTGAGTGGTTCGTTATTCCCAACTGTAATTAAATAGGCTCCCACATCGCTCAACTGTTCTGCATCAGTAACTATCGGTATTTCCTTTATTCTATTCAATTCTTCTCCTGGCAAACCTGCAATGTCTATATCAACAACTCCGCTATCGGTGTCCAGATAAAAATAGGCTTTCAACTCAGGAAGTACCTGCCCATATTTTTTAGTCTCAGACTGAATATCGACAATTACTTTTGTCAGACAGGGTGAGTTAAAAGTCAATATTATTGACTCACCTCCATCGCCTCCGTATTCTTTAAATGGAGGATTATAAACCTGCAAAGAAGAAGTGTCGCTATAAGCTGGAATTTCAGCATACAATTCTGTTTCACTTACAAATGTGGTAGCCATTGAATCTCCGTCAAACCGTACAACCGAGTTCTTCACAAAGTAATTTCCTGTAAGACTAACAGCAAATTTATTTTCTCCCGGAATTGCCCTTAAATTACCGAAGCACAATAACTGAGGGATAGGATTGGCAAACGATTTTAGTGCACTGTCTGCCTGAATAAAGCCGGCTCCTGATTTTAAATCAAACCCGGCATCATGCATGTCAAGCGCCGTTTCACTCATTAAATTTCTGATCTCCCCGGGGCCAAAGGTCTCGTTATAATAATCCGATTTAGCTTGTTTAATTAACGCTGCTACTGCCGCCGCATGGGGAGCAGAAGCTGAAGTACCAAAAAAGTTAGGGAATATATCTTCGTCTTTGTTCCAGGTACTCCCCATAAACACGGTTGTATTTACTCCGTCAGGAGCACAAAAATCCGGTTTGTTTCGATTGAGTGTGCCCCCAATTGAGGAGAAATATTCTATGGCAAGAGAATCGCCAAAAGCAGGAGCAGCAAAATAGGGCGCTGCACCAACCGTAATCGCTCCCGCTGCATTGGCATGTCCGACAATGGTTGAACTTCCCGGGTAATTATCATTGAATGAAATTTTACCCCGAAAAACAATGTACTTGAATTCTACATCGTCAGCACCCGCTGTTTTTGAAATTACAATATTTACCGGCTTTTTATCCGATACACTAAATGAAAGAACTTCAAGCGGATCTCCTCCTACGTTTTCACGGTTAAATCCTATCGGATTGTTTCCGAATTCATCGGTAATATAAATATCCAAATCTGTTTGGGTAGGTTTCTCTTCATTCCACTGAAGCACAATCGTATATTTCCCTGAATCAAGATCAACACTTTGATAAATTTGATCAACACCAAAATCGTGAAGCGTCCCGGCAATACCATTTTGAGAAACAGTTGCAGATTTAAATGTTGATTCATAGGATTTGGCTCCATAATTTCCTGCCGAAGTAAAATAGGTAACGGGATTTGCAGTATCATCAGCTAATGCATCGATTGCCCATGCAACCACGCCATCTTCAAAAAAAGGCTCCGTAATATAGGTTACATCATCCACAATAATATCACAACCGTTTGCTTTTAACTGATTAATACCTGCAGCCATGTCCTGTGGCCCCAGAAAACCTGTTCGGAAAGCCAGATCAGCACCCGGCGCAACATCGTGAATTATTTCCAGCATGGCCCTGCCTTCGTCGGAACCGGTACCAAACGGATAATCAAATAATACATTTACAATACTGTCAGGCACATCTCCTGTGCTTATTCCTTTATTTCTGTAACTATCCGAAATCACTCCAATAGTAATCCCCGAACCATCCAACAGATATGCTTCTCTTACCCAATCTGAAACCATTGCCACATCCCCTTGACTTGTGGTAACACCGGCGTTGCCAACCGGAGTATAAACAGGCAGAACATAAATAACAGATTTATCCCTGTTTAAATTCAGCAATTCGCTAATGGGAAAATACACAACAAGCGTGCTGTTATCGGCAACAATATCATTCTCCAAACTAAACGCAGAAATCAGTTTGCCTGTATTTGTTGATGAGATTTCTATCAGTACTTTTGATTGTATCGAATCAATTTGAAATAATTCGTCGGAACTAACAGGCACACCTGATTTATATAAATTGTAAAGTGCAATCAAATCAGCACCAATTTTAGAGTTGCTTTCTTTGCCATTTTTGGGGAAACTGTACTTTGAACTGATACCGGCTTCATTACAATGTGATGAATTGATGCTGGAGGTGGCAGAACTTATGTTCCCGTTTGGGAGACGAACCGTCCATGTACATTTGTCACTTGAATTGAATTCTTTGGAAAATACCTTGTATTGTCTACCCGGTTTAAAATTATTTATGGCCTTTTCTTTGGTATTGCCATTATTGTAGGTTATTACACTACTTGTGTCGGGCAAGGTAATTTGTTCTTTATTCGGATTATCATATCCAAAATTGGCAAGGTATGTATTATTGCCAATGTATTCAATACACTCAAGAATCGGAACAATATCTTTTTGATTTTGGCCTTTACTGAAATAAGAAAGCATTAAGAAACATATTATCAAAAAAGAAGTACAAAGCCGTAACTTTGATTTAGGTATTGGTGTTGTAGCAAGAGATTTCATAGTAAGAGATTTTAACCGAGTTAATATATCTAAACGTAATTACTTCAATATTAAAATCAACTTCACAGACTTTAAATGAATCAAAATTCTATTTCAAAATCTTTTCAACTAAACGGGGTTTGTTTAGCAGATAAAATGTCAAAGATCTCCACCCAATTTTATCTTCTTTTTCAATTTATTGCAATTTCAAGCATCCAATGCAATAATTGACATTGTGCAGTGGGAATAGAACTGATAAGGAAACTTATTAAACTACCCCAAAATGTAAAAGGGCGATTGTTTATCACACTACATCTCTAATTACCCAACAATATAGGTAAAGCCCACAATATATCCGACTGTTTTAGTAGGATATAATATCGTAAATTCTTAATTTGTATTAAGATTTAATCTATATAACGAATTAATAGTTAAGAATATTTACATTCTTTCGTTATTTTGAAACAACTGACAAGACTAGTTACTTTAAAACAATTACCATGAAGTTCCGAACAAAAACCAGATATGGAATGCGAGCAATTGTCGAAATTGCAAAAGCCGACCGAAAAAAGGGAATACTTCAAAAAGATATTTCAAAGAATCAAGGTATTTCAATTAAGTATCTCGATCAAATTGTACACGCTTTAAAAGAGGCCGGATTAATTGAGAATGTCAAAGGAAAGAAAAGCGGCTACCGGATAACCCGCAATGCTTCTGATATTACTGTTCATCAAATCCATCTGGCATTCGAACCAGAAATTGCGGTAATTGATTGTTTGTCAAAAGATGTTGAATGCCGCTTGGAAGATGTTTGTCATACAATTTCGTTCTGGACAGGTTTAAATCAAGTAATTATTAATTATTTTAATGAAGTAACTTTACAGGATCTAATGGAGGGAAGAAATTTACATTCTCAATAAAAAGGCTTCTTCCCTACTCTGACTCTTTTTTGAAGCGATTGAAAAGATTATTATTTTTAGATTCTAACATGGTAATATTTATCAGAATTAGTATCAAAATGAACTACCCCGCTGCAAGCAGACGGGGTATCAGAAGAGTGCCAACTGCTGAGCTTTGTGCAAAGTCTTATATTCCTTTTCGATCCCTTGTTCTCTGACATATTTGGAGATAGTGTCTTCATT
>JAPOHD010000032.1 GCA_026671195.1 Draconibacterium aestuarii
TCGTAGACAAGGCACTCATCCAATTGTAAAGTTCGATTTTCTGGGTTACTCGTTTCAACCACGTACAACCAAATCGCCAAGAACAGGGAATCTGTTTCTCGGGTACGATTGTGCCATCAGCATTAGTTCTAAGAAACGCATTGCTGATAAATTGGAAGAACTTAACATTGTTGGATTGACCTACAAAAGCATTGTTGGTGTAGCTCAATTTCTAAACCCGTTTATTCGGGGATGGATTAACTACTTTGGTAAGTTCAGAACACACGAGTTGAATCCAATCTTTATTTGGCTGAACAAGCGATTAATCCGCTGGGCAAGGAAAAGGTACAAACGCTACAGAATCAGTATAAAACGAGCATTTCAATGGTTTTCAAGAGTTAAGGAACAATTCCCGAGTCTGTTTTACCATTGGCAACTTGGATTAGGTTGATGAAGCGTTTAGATTTGTATAACAAGAGCCGTATGACGGGAGACTGTCACGTACGGTTCTGTGAGAGGCTTAGGGTGAAACTCCCTTTGCCTACTCGACTACCAA
>JAPOHD010000033.1 GCA_026671195.1 Draconibacterium aestuarii
AACTAAACAACTATGGATTGGAAATCCATAGGTTCAAAAGACAAGCAAAATGAAATTTTTCTATTTTACTCAAATATCCAATTCCCCTTTTCAGTATTGGGTTTCTCCCGGTGATGTTCAAGATATTCCTGAACCATTTCATCCGTTATTTGACCTGTACTCCATGCACCATAGCCGACAGCCCAGAAATGACGCCCCCAATATTTCTGTTTCAGGATTGGAAATTCATTCTGTAGAATCCGCGAAGTTCGACCTTTCAGCTTTTTCACAAGAATACTCACACTCAATGATGGAGGGTATTCAACATGGACATGAACATGATCTTTACTCACAACTCCCTTTAAGATTTGAACGTTCTCACTATTACATATCTGAATTATCAAATCACGGGTTCGTTGCTGAATATCGCCTTGAAGAACATGATAACGATACTTCGTTACCCAAACAAGATGAACAGACATTTTACTTACACTATGGCTTGTCCTTCGATAATCGACCATATTGTAAATCTATGAAATTTATAGAAACTAAAGTAGCTGCAATGAAATTGCAGGGTTTTAACCATTAACTAGAAAATAAA
>JAPOHD010000034.1 GCA_026671195.1 Draconibacterium aestuarii
TGATCAACCGGTGGAGCTTTTCGGCCCCCATCCGCTTGTGCTCTTTGCGCAACTCCTTCACTTGTGTCAATATAAAAACTTCCTGCATTTGAAGCCCCGACTGGCGCTTCCTGTTGTCGTACCAGGCCTGACGACTAAACCCAAACAGCCCACATAGTACCGCCTTTGATACCAACGGATACATGTGTGCCAGCACGTCTACTGTTTGGGGCCAGACTTTTTTCTGATCTCAAGTTTGTAGTCGTTCTCGGCAATGTCGATCATGGTGTTGAGCGCAACGTTTTTCATCTGCGCCAGGTCCAGCTGTTTCTCCAGCTCTTTGATCCGCTGTTCCAGCTTTTTGTTATCTGCTCTTGCTTTTGAACTCATTGCCTGCAAAGATAAATGTAATTCATCCGAATACCGCTCTTGCCAACGTTTTATAATCTTTTTATACTCGGTTGGGCTTAATTGAAAACGGTTGCGAGCCTCCTGTATGCTTATTTTTTCCGAATCAATCATACTGATTAACCATCGACGAAAACTTACTTCATAATCATTGTAGTTAATTTTTTTTTCTTTAAATCCATTCATGGAATCCGTTAACATGGCTTCTTTCCCTTTTTTCATTTTCTTGACCTTTTTGCGTCAAGTTATTTCAGTAGAAGACA
>JAPOHD010000035.1 GCA_026671195.1 Draconibacterium aestuarii
TTTCGGCTTCCAGGTAGGTTTTTATACCGCGCGAAAGGTTTTCTCCCAATGGAACATAGCGGTCTTTGCGGCCTTTCCCTTCACGGATGTGAAGCATTTTGCGGTCAAGGTCAGCATCCCGGATCTTAATATTACAGAGTTCCTGGCGCCTGAGTCCGCATCCATAAAGCAAGCCAAGTACCAGGCGGTGTTTTAATAAACCGGGGGATTTTAGCAATCGTTTTACCTCTTGTTGACTTAAAACAACCGGTAGCTTCTTGGGAAACTTCATCTTCGGAAGGAAAACCTGCTTTTCCGGCATTCCCATGGCTCGGTAAGCAAAACGAAGTCCGTAAACCGTGTGTTTAAAGTAACTCGACGATGGCGTACTGCTTCCGGTTTTGATGTGATACAGATAATCCATTACCTGTTCCTCGTCCAGATCCAGCGGGTTGCAGTTAAAATGAAGGGCCATCCGGGCAAGGCAGCGCGAATAGTTGGTAAGTGTACTCCGGCTCTTGCCTAAAAGTACAACCTGACGTTGCATCTTCTGATAAACTTGATTAAATTCAGGGAGTGAAAAACAGGCTTGCTCAATTAACGTGGTGCTTTTTTTTCATAATAACGAATTTTATAATTACTCACCCTAAAGGTACTGGAGACTGAGCACTTTAGCTACCTTTAGGTTTCGTTCAAC
>JAPOHD010000036.1 GCA_026671195.1 Draconibacterium aestuarii
CCTCTTCCCATTCCGAACAGAGAAGTTAAGCCCGTCAGCGCCGATGGTACTGCGTAAAAGTGGGAGAGTAGGTCGCTGCCAATTTAAATCCTAAGCCCGTGTTCTTTTGAGCACGGGCTTTTTTTATATGTCGGGCATTGTAATGTGCTATCAAGAATAGAAGTTCGGTAGCGATAGCATTCCACTTAAGTGTGTCTGCTGAGAAAAGTTTTCAGGTGTTAGGACGACTCCAAAGCTCCTGTTTTGTGCAATGAGTCACCTTCTTTTAAATTTTCATATTAAGCGGTTTGGATTGCTTTTGAGTGGGTTGTAAAATCCTGGTCTTAATAGCTGTGATTTTGGTAATACATATTGGATTTGCCTAATCTCCTTGATTGCATTAAAATCTTTTCCCGCTGATAAATCGACCTGCCATTCTTACTATTCAGTTCCTTTGTCTTTCCTTGTTCAACATCAAGGGCGATAATTTTTACTTTTATTTTCCGGTTTTATTTTTGATTTTTCCGCCAATATATATTCATAGCTATTATTAAGGTTTGGTAGTTTATATGAACGGCTGAGGTTTTGCGCAGTCTGAGGGTCACTTGTACGTGGTTGGGGGGATTTCGGAGAGACATCCCGTAAAACCCGCAGGAAGTAGCACTACTTGTTTGACTTGTCAAACCCTGAAGAACCCCGCGTGCCATATTCCGGTTTGTTGAACGAAACCTAAAGGTAGCTAAAGTGCTCAGTCTCCAGTACCTTTAGGGTGAGTAATTATAAAATTCGTTATTATGAAAAAAAAGCACCACGTTAATTGAGCAAGCCTGTTTTTCACTCC
>JAPOHD010000037.1 GCA_026671195.1 Draconibacterium aestuarii
CCTAAAATCCGCAAGTATTGTTGAAAAAAAGCTGTAAAACTATTCAAATGAATGCTTTACAGCTTCGGTACTTTCACCTAAATTGGTGTTGCTACAAAATACCAGTTATGAAAGTAATAAATTCTAAACCTGTTTCAGCCTTTGGGGGATTAAATTTTGTTATTCAGGAAGCAATCAATTTAAAGATCAATACTTTATTAAACACTAATTTACCAGCTCTGCCCAAACAATCACAATACAATTGGTTTGATATAATCATGTCTTATTGGTCTGTATTTTTCAGTGGAGGAGATTGTGCTGAAGATCTGTCTATTAATCTGAAAGAAGGACTTCAGAATAACCCTTTTATCAATATTCCCAGCCCGGACAGTATTTTGAACCGGCTTAAATCGTTGTCGGACAGTCCACAATTCTTTTCTACGAAAAGGGGAAAAACAGAACACCATTTCTCGTTGGCTCAGGATTTGAATAAGCTCAATATAAAAATGCTGTCGCTATTGCCCGGATTCCAAAAAGAAAACGTGATTTTGGATTATGACAACACCTTGATATTTACTGAAAAGGCCGATGCCCAACGAACCTACAAAAAAGAGCCAGGTTATTATCCCGGAGTTGGAATAATCGGGGAGCATGTTGTTTATGTAGAAAACCGTAACGGAAATAGTACTGCCCATGTACTACAGCACAAAACCATTGAACGGATGACTTCTTTATTAAAAGAAGCAGGGGTAACAATTGACGTGATACGGGCAGATTCTGCGTCATATACCTACGAGATAATCAAAGCAATGGAAGAAAGTGCCAAGCGTGTTTTTATACGGGCAAGGATGACGGATACTCTGGAAAGCGCTATCGCCAATATTAAGGAATGGAACGAA
>JAPOHD010000038.1 GCA_026671195.1 Draconibacterium aestuarii
TATTAAATATGGAAGAGACAAATTTTATTATCTTTTGCGGGAACACGGCCTGCTGGTAAAATGGCGCAGACATGGGCCAAAGACTACCAATTCGAACCATTTTTACCGCAAATATTCCAACCTGATCCGGGAGATCGAACTGTTCAGTTCAGGGCGTTTGTGGGTAAGCGACATTACGTATATCCGCACCGAAAAAGGATTTGTTTACCTGTCGCTGGTAACCGATGCGTATTCGAAAAAAATAGTAGGCTGGTGCCTGTGGCCCGATTTAACAAGCGAAGGGGCTTTAAATGCCCTGAAAATGGCCATCTCGGCAGAAGGCGTAAAACAGGGGCTTATCCACCATTCCGACCGGGGCATTCAGTATTGTTGCAACGACTATGTAAACTACCTGAAAGGCGCTAAAATAAATATCTCGATGACCGAAAATGGCGATCCGTACGAAAATGCCATCGCCGAGCGCGTAAACGGAATATTAAAAGATGAGTATGGCTTAAACGAAACCTTTGCCGATTACCATTCAGCGCTGGAGGCCACAAAGCTGGCCGTTTATAAATACAACAACAAGCGTCCGCACCGAAGCGTTGATTTTATGGTTCCACAGGAGGCGCATCAACAGCAAGGACCTCTAAAAAAACACTGGAAAAAACGCAAATACCGGGTGTCGGAAAAAACAGGAAATAACTCAGATGTTGTCATTACAGAACAGGAATAAAAACACAAATGAACAACAAAAACAGTACGTAGGTTTGCAGTTGTCGTCGTTTTTAGTAACTCAAAAAACAATCCTGATATTTATCAGAATAAAAATAACAGAACATAGAAAAAAGCAGTAATTAAAATCTTAGTAGATTTGTAAACCAGTAAATGAGAAAATAATCGTTTACATTCTATCAGATTAAGTATAAATCTGTCAAGCTATTTTAGGAAAAGTCA
>JAPOHD010000039.1 GCA_026671195.1 Draconibacterium aestuarii
AACCGTTACCTGCAAGCATAACTGACAACAACATCAAAATGAAATTGAAACAATTAATTATAGGATTTATATTTATCGGATTTCTTTTTTCTTGCTCATCTAACAAAAGTACGATAAACAATTCATTTGCCTCAAGTAGCGACAAATTCTTGGTGCATCAGGAATTTGGAAAATATTTTGAGAACTGCAATGTAGAAGGTTCGATTGCAATTTATGACAATACTTATCATAAATGGATTTTATCCGACACCGTTGGTGTAATGAAGGA
Source organism: Draconibacterium aestuarii (assembly GCA_026671195.1). Taxonomy (GTDB): domain Bacteria; phylum Bacteroidota; class Bacteroidia; order Bacteroidales; family Prolixibacteraceae; genus Draconibacterium; species Draconibacterium aestuarii. The sequence continues at coordinate 269 of JAPOHD010000039.1, forward strand.
GACATTACCTGCATCGACATTCAAAATTATTAATCTTCTTATTGCATTGGAAACAAAGATAATTTCAAGCGAGAATGAAGTTGTAAAATGGCAAGGCATTACAGACACTATGAAGTATGGTTTCAGACCAGAAATATATCATGATATGACAATTCAGGAAGCTTTTAACGTTTCGGCAGTCTGGGTATTTGTAGAATTAGCAAGAAAAATAGGTAAAGAGAATTATAAAAAGTATTTGACATTATGCAATTATGGAAACCTTAATTTATCTCAAAAAGATGATGATTTTTGGAATTATGGTGTTTTTGCTATTTCACCAATCAATCAGGTTGACTTTATTAAAAGACTATACGAAGGGCAACTACCTTTTACAAATAGAAACATGGAAATAGTCAAAAATGTAATGTTGACAGAACAAGAAGCAGACTATACCATTCACGCAAAAACAGGTTGGACAAAAGAAAACGGAATTAATACTGGCTGGTGGGTTGGATATATAGAGAATAAAAGTGGAGCATACTTTTTTGCAACACGACTTCTACAGAATAGAAAACTTAATAGTTCTAATTTTGGAAGCTGTAGAAAAGAAATTACAAAGACAATATTTAGAGATTTAAAAATAATTGAATGACTAAATGCCAGCAGGTAACAATTAAGCGTTCGGGCGGTCGGCACGGCCA
>JAPOHD010000004.1 GCA_026671195.1 Draconibacterium aestuarii
ATACAAAGTAGTTGACCAGTGCAATAATGCACTGACAGGGGAAACTATTACTTATACCGGCAGCGACCAGACAGCTCCTGTTGGAACAGCTCCTGCCGGAGTATCAGGTGTTGACCTGTGTGCTGCGGATGCCATTTCAACATATACTTTTAATGCGGCAACAGTTGCTGGAAATTATTCGGACAACTGCCTGGGTACTGTAACAGCTGTTCCTACCGATACAACATTTGTCAATGATGACTGTGGATGGACACTGACCTACACATACAAAGTAGTTGACCAGTGCAATAATGCACTGACAGGGGAAACTATTACTTATACCGGCAGCGACCAGACAGCTCCTACTTTAATCAATTTACCACAACAAGAATTAACTATTGACTGTTCTGTTGGAATCCCGGATACAGCAAATGTATCGGCAACAGATAATTGTGATACTGAAGTATTAATAACGTTTTCAGAAACAGTTAATGTAATTGACGGCTGTGGAACTATTACCAGAACTTGGGTTGCTGAAGATGATTGCGGCAATGATGTGTCATTTACTCAAACAATCACCGTTGTAGATAACCTCCCCCCAACCTTTACTGCACCAAACGATACTATTGTGTACGCTGATGCCAGTTGCAGTTTTGACACGACTGAAGTAAATATAGGAACAATCACGAATATATGGGACAACTGCGACAACAGTCCTGAAGTTCATGTTACAAAAGATGATTGTTTTGGAACCAACGATCCAACCACATTAAATGCAGGCCAAAACGGAGTTTCATTCTATTTTGATATTACAGGGCTTGATAACCTTGAAGCAAATGATATTAAACACCTGAATCTTGATTTCGTCACAAACCAAGGGAAAGGGAAAGCAGAATTCTGGCTGGTTAATCCGGCAGGTCAGGCTATTATGCTAGTTGGCCCATTCTGTAATGAGCCAAATTGTTTAGCAGATGATGATCCTGAAAAAGATAATTTCATACCAACGTTCTACAATTCAGGCTATACACAATGGAATAACTCTGATACAATTCCGGAAGGAGAAGGAAACTTCACTCCTTATGGAGGAACAAATACTGAAAGCCTTTCATTAATGGGTGTTTCTGAAGATAGCGTAAAAACTACGTTTGATGAATTCTCGGGAACCCCAATGAATGGTACATGGTACATTTGGGCACGTAAACAAGCAAATGCTAATGGTGATTTAAAATTTAATTCCGTTTGTCTGACACCTGCTCTCGAAGGATGCGAGAACAATAGCATAGTTGTAAGAAAATGGACGGTTACCGATCATTGTGGTAATAACACTACTGGCCAACAGGTAATTCAAATGGTAGACACAACCGGACCGGAAATCATTATCCCGGCAGATGCTACTGTCGATTGCGACGCCGTACCACCTGTTCCAATAGTTATTGCTACTGATAATTGTGGTGGAAGTTTTCCGGTTTCATTTGTTGCTGATACGATTTATGATAAAGGTTGTATAGACCAATATACAATAACACGTACATGGAGTGCAACAGATAACTGCGACAACACTACTACCAAAACACAAACCATTACAATAGAAAATTGCTGTAATGAAACAGTTTACGCCGGTGAAGACATTACTGTATGTGAAGGAGCTAATATTAATTTGTTAGCTACTGCAGTAACCGAAGCGACTTCATACGTTTGGGAAGGACCTAATAATTATTCAGAAACGGGAATGGAGCCTGCCCCATTTAGCGCTACAACTGACAATGAAGGCAAATATGTTGTGACAGTATATTACGGTTGTGAGTGTGTTGCCACTGATACAGTTGAAGTATTTATTAATCCTGTAATACTTACATCAAGCAACGAAACAGCCTGTGATAGTTTTACATGGGATGGTACTACTTACTATGAAACCGGTGCTTACGAGAAAACATACAATAGTGTAACAGGTTGCGATTCTATCCATACTTTGAATCTGACAATTCGTAAAACTACTTTCGAAACATTAACAGAAGATGTTTGTGACAGCCTGGTGGTTAACGGGGTCAAATACACTGAAACGGGAGTATACGAACAAACTCTTACTAATGAAGCCCTCTGCGACAGCATACTCACGATTGATCTGACAATTCG
>JAPOHD010000040.1 GCA_026671195.1 Draconibacterium aestuarii
ATCCTTAGCATATCTCTACTCGACAAAACTCCTGTAAAAGAAGTGCTTACGAAATACGATTACAAAAATGTCAAAGAACTAAAAAATAAACAATTAATAATCAGCGGGTTTTAAGTGCCCGCTAATGTCTTTGGGTATTATCCAACTGGTTTGCATGTCAGTTAAATCAATACAACAATATAAGGATTAATGTTAGAAGTTCTTGTGCGCGGGCGGGGAGGGAGTACACCTGAAAATATCATTTTAACCAAACCATTGCCGCTTTTTGTATAAATACCAGCTTCCCCATGCTGAAAAAAGGAAAACAAAAGCAAGCACCAAATGAACATCAATAGTAAATGGTTCGCATTTTATTGAAGCCTGAGTATAAAAGTATTGCTTCGACCAGGCAACAGTTGTCCAGTAAAGGCTAATGGCAAAAACCATCCATGAGCATACGCAACCCCAATATCTTTGTCTCCAGAGGCCGGTAATAGCAAGTATAAACAGTGGAACTCCAACAATTACATCTGCCAATGCAATTCCCATGTTAACCAACACTATAACAGGATCAACCGTGTCTCTTATCTCCTGTAATCCCCATTCAGCAACCGTATCGTACGAGATAACAGCCCCGCCTTGCCCCACTAAGAACAGAAGAAGGTTTAGAATATGAAAGCCGATAATAAATTTTACTCCCAAGTGAATTTTGTTGTGTTCATCCGATTTCCTGTTCATGATTTTGAGTGCAGTTAAAAGTATACCACTTCTTTATGTTGTAGCCATTGGCGAGCTACGGTATTTTAAAACTATTTTATAAAACGGTTTTTAGCAGGGATACTCTGTTTCCGGGGTTTATGTTACATATATCGTCAACGGTTTAGGGTTGAGCGTTTAAAGTTCCACTGCTGGCAGGCATGGGTAATCGTTCTTTTGGAAACCCGCATTACATTTACATTTTGTTGAACGAAACCTAAAGGTAGCTAAAGTGCTCAGTCTCCAGTACCTTTAGGGTGAGTAATTATAAAATTCGTTATTATGAAAAAAAAGCACCACGTTAATTGAGCAAGCCTGTTTTTCACTC
>JAPOHD010000041.1 GCA_026671195.1 Draconibacterium aestuarii
AACTGGGCGAAAGAATGGTTGTCTTTTTTGAAAACAATTTGATAATATAGCTATACAGATTACGGCACATTGCACAAATTATGAGGTAAACAGAGTTTTGTTCAAGCCTTGAAAATGGCATATTATCCCACCCAAAATCATTTTTCAACACATCAAATTCTTTTTCGGCTGCTCCCCGTTGATTGTAAAATTGTACAATCTCAATATTCGACATTTCATAATCGTTGGTTACTATTACAGCATATTTGCATGCTTCGCCTGTAAATAAATCAAGCTGTCCGTCACTGTTCTTGGTTTTTGTTACTACCAGCCGATAAGGCTTTAGGAGATGTTGAAGTTTATGTTCCCTGGCCCGTTTTTTAAATGGGACAAATTCAACAGAACCATAATATTCAATTCCGTTTTTTGTTTCAACTTGTTCCCATTCTGTAATGGATGCAATCGCTTTCATAACTGCTTGGTCTTTTCTTGCCCTGATATATATTAAATCTGCATATCGACAAGCTACCGATAATGTTTTAAGCTGATATGAAGCTCCATCAGCCCGGAACCTGTTGATTTTTATTTTGGCTGCCCCCAAAGCATTAAACATCCGTTCCAGTGTTTCATCCTGAAGTGTTTGTGCATCACTGTTACCATTCCTGTTTTCAACATAAACAACCGTTTCTCCAATTAAACCAACACCGGGACAGTAGCCGTAATCTTTTTTATAAGTCATTTTTGAATCGGCCTTTTCCGAAAAGATAATAGTGTTGTCATAATCAAGGGTTAAATCATTTTGGTCAAGCAACTTAAGTTTTTTAATCAGGGATAGGTTAATGCCTGTCAATAAATTATTTATGCTGAATTCATGAAGTTTTTGTCCTCTTACTGTATCGAACAATTGCATCGGTTCGGCAAGACCCTTCATTCGGTTTAAAACCCTGTCAGGACTGGGGATTTTAACAAAAGGGTTTGCGTTGAACGAGGCCTTGAAATTACCCGAAAGGTCTTCAGCACAATCTCCCCCGCAAAAAAACAAAGACCAGAAACTATACATAACATCTTTCCATGAATAAATGCTTTGCGGAGGTAATTCAGGTAATTCGGAGTTAATAAAACGGCCCAAGCCAATCCTTTCAAACTCATTTAAAACAAAGTTTAATCCTCCAAAAGAAGAAACTGGAACAGAATTTACTATTTTCATAACGGTATTGTTTAGCAACACCAATTTAGGTGAACGTACCAAAGCTGTAAAGCATTCATTTGAATAGTTTTACAGCTTTTTTA
>JAPOHD010000042.1 GCA_026671195.1 Draconibacterium aestuarii
ACAGAATTTACTATTTTCATAACGGTATTGTTTAGCAACACCAATTTAGGTGAACGTACCAAAGCTGTAAAGCATTCATTTGAATAGTTTTACAGCTTTTTTAAACCAACTCCCGCGGATTTAAGGTGCAAACGAGGAGCAGAGGAAATTAAGGATACGCAGTAATGGAATTTTGTTAAAGACAAAGCTCTTTTTGCTTATCTGTGCGTTTATTTCCACCCCGGATAAACCGTGTAATTTATTTAAAACCAGTCTATATTATTGATTTTATTACAGATTGATTGTATTTAACTAAAAAATTACATAAATTTAGTACAGGCTTTCAAATGTAAACCGCCGACCAGCAATCAACCACTCCATATTTTTGAAACCCGGATCGGAAGAAGAGGCCGGCGGAGCGTTTGCAAGATATCATTAAATTTTTTATAACGATGAGTTATATCGAAGATTTTGAACAATGGAAAGACAGGATTGAAGCTGTTCCATTGAATGAAGTAAAACTTCCGAATAAGCCCATTGACGAATATGTACTGAGTGTTAATACACTTGCCATTGACGCCAATGAAGACCGCGAAGCACTGGGCGGAGCGGGTATGGATGTTAACCTGATTGATGAATTGACTCCTTTGAGTAGTGCTTTGAGTTACCTGCAGGCGCAATGGATGAGTATCTTCCGGGCACGCGAAGAAGCCGTTGTCGAGTGGAATGAACAGGCGCCAGAGGCCTTTAAATTTCGTGATGAACTTCTCCATCATTTTTCTTTTGCCTATCGCAATCGCGACGATGTGAATAAAAAGGTAGCGCGTATCCGCGAGGGAAACAGTCAGGCTGATATGGTGCAGGATCTGCTGGAAATAGCCGTATTGGGCGAAAAATATCCTGATCCGCTCAATGCGATTAAATTTGATCTTGCTCTCCTGCCTGAGGCACGTACGCTTTCGCACAGTATGTCGGAGTTGCTGGCTGCTGCCAACGGAGCGGCTGATGACGGAAACCAAACAAAGGTGTTGCGCGATAAGGCCTTTACCTTATTGTTTCAGAAAGACAGCATCATTCGTGAGTACGGCCGCTATGTTTTCTGGAAGGATGAAGACAGACGATCAAGGTACTACAGATAGTATTTTGTAAAACCATTGATTTTATTGGCCCCGTGGCAGGTGTGACCCTCCCCGCGGGGCTTTTTATGTGCCAACCGGCCTGCTTTACCCTTCCTGTCTTCTACTGAAATAACTTGACGCAAAAAGGTCAAGAAAATGAAAAAAGGGAAAGAAGCCATGTTAACGGATTCCATGAATGGATTTAAAGAAAAAAAAATTAACTACAATGATTATGAAGTAA
>JAPOHD010000043.1 GCA_026671195.1 Draconibacterium aestuarii
AGTCAAGACAGTAAACCAATTTTGTCTTTTCAGGGTGAAGTTCCAATCCACAATCTTCCAGCCTTACACGTAACTTTTCCAGCAGCCGTTCTGCTTGGGCTTTGCTCTCACAATGAATTATTGCATCATCGGCATAGCGAACAAAATTCACTGTTTTGTGCTTTAGTTCAAGCCATTTATCCATGGCATAATGCAGAAACAAGTTGGCGAGTAACGGGCTTATCACACCTCCTTGTGGAGTGCCTTTCCCTTGCTTATGAACCAGTTCTCCTGATTTCGTTTGCACGGGTGCATTCAGCCACCGTTTGATGTAAAATAAGCACCAGTTTTCGTTTACATGTTTCTCCAAGGCACGCAGTAGTTTCCCATGGTCGATATTATCAAAGAAACCTTTTATGTCAAGGTCGATTACCCAGTCTGTTCTCCTACAGTTATCACGAACCATTGCAAGAGCCTGATGGGCGTTCCTGCTCGGACGATAACCATAAGAATTAGTACTGAATATAGCCTCAAACCTTGGTTCTAAGTAATCTTTTACAACCATCTGTCCAATCCTGTCGGTGATAGTTGGAATACCAAGTAAGCGGGTTTTACCATCTTTCTTGGCTATCTCAACTTCTTTAACAGGTGGCGGAAAGTAACTGCCCGATGCCATACGATTCCAAAGCCTGTACAAATGTTTCGACCTTTCGGCATCAAATTCTTTCATGCTGATTTGGTCAACACCTGCACTTCCTTTGTTGGCTTTTACTTTCTTATAAGCTTCCCATACCATGGTTTTGCTTATAGGTACTGATTTTGTCTCATTCCATAAATTCATCCTCTTGCGAGTTGTTAAATGTTATGATACTGTATAACCTAACCCCTTTGCTCCATTTCCATTACAGAAACTTCATCACTACTACGGGTTAGTCCGTCTCTGTTCCTGCTCATCGGTATTCTGCCTTCGGGTTGTTCCCGTTGTGCGTTTCCCTTTGCATTGCAGGACAGATTCCCGAGTTCCGTAATTAAGCCCAGATAAAGGTCATGCCGCCTGAATGACGCCTGCCGCACAGCCAGTAAACAGGTTTCCGCTGTACTTATCACTGTATAACATGCTCTACAGCTTTTGACAGAGTGTTGCCCCTTCTCGACACCTCTTCAGCGGTTACGGTTAGTTCATCTCCTTTATCCATACCTGATTCTGCTCATGACAGAACCTTTTCCTAAACGCTCGATACCATGCCTCTTAAACACAGCACCTTTAGGTGGTTTGAAGCCCTCTCCTGCAAGACGACTTCAGTGGGTCAGCCGACCATGACATTTATCGTCACTGGTCGATTCCACCATCTTAATCACAGCATGCAATGAACTTTTATTGCCGATTCATCGCTTCTCGGCACACCATGTTGTCGGGG
>JAPOHD010000044.1 GCA_026671195.1 Draconibacterium aestuarii
CGCACCACTGAAAACCAAACATCCAAACATCGAAAAAACCATAGTATACATCCCCGCTTCGAACCCGGTATCGTCAACACCCGGTTCAGGCTTGGCCGTGCCGACCGCCCGAACGCTTAATTGTTATACAGCGTTTTCTATTTTATCCATGCTTCAATTTTTGTTTTCAATTTTTCTTGATGTTCGTTTAAGTTATTATAAAGGATGTGTGGGTAATGGTTCGTGTCGAAATGCGTATTTGAAAAATCTTCCTCTTTACATAAATAGATTACAGGTCTTCCCAATCCCAAGGCAAATCCTGCTTCAAAATAAACTCCATGTTTATGTTGAGAAAAATCTGCAACTAAAAACTTACATTTTTTTATCTCGGCAATTAAAGCATCATTTATTGTAACATCAGCGTCATAGTGAATTTCATCAATAAGAATTGGTTTAAATCCAACTTCATCTATTGCACTTTTGATAGCTTGTCTTGTTCCTATTAGGTCTTCTGAAAAAGACATAGCAACAAAACACCTTTCACTCTGTGTACCGGATTCATTTAATTCAATAACTTTTGCCAAGCCTTGAAATGTAAAACGAATATTTGCGAGTTCTCTTCCATCCTTACTTGACACATCAATTCCATCAATTAATCCTAAATTGAATAATGTGAACAGGTAGAAAATCAATTCGTCATAATTTTTAAAATATAGTTTTTTTGCCAGCTCTTGTTTGTCTTCATTATCAAAAAATGGAACTTCAGAACCTTCATACTCTTGTAATGAATGTAAATAGGTTAAAAGGTGAGTAATTTTATCTTCAGGAGTTAACGGTACTAAAGCGTTTCTAATCATTGCTTCTAATTTTTCATTATCCAATACTGGTGATTTAACTGTATAGAATTCAGCAGTGAGTTTGTCATTCAAAATAAGACCTTGAAGAATATATTTATTTGATTCTACAAAATCACTATTCGTGTGACCAAATCCAAATCTGAATAGTATTCGTTTATCATTAATTTGAACAACATATTCTACTAAATCCCATTCTGATGGAAAGTTTTCTGTCACTAAACCAGTAATATGACAAACTTTAGGTGGTGTCATCATTCCCATAGTATTCTTATTTTAAAATGCTGTATAGCGTATGCATAAGTGTACGGTACACCTACCCCATATTATCTTCATCCTGTGCAAACAGCTTTCAACAGGCTGTATTTCTGTATATTTCCGGCAATTTTGCTGCTTATTATTCACAAGCGAAGTATTCAATGTATCGGGTATTTTGTTGTTTCGTGCAATAAATGTAAACAAAACTTATGTAAATGTTTGTTGGCAGGGTAAAAAACAGTATCCGCTGTTAGCGGTAAGCAATCCGCAGGTGAAAAAAGGGCTTCCGCAGCCATCAAAAGTATTTCCTCACCCTTTCGGACATCGATCTCACCCCAAAATAAGCCGTCATCACCCAAAAAAAAGGCTTATCACCTGTTGGCAGGGGCTTATCACCCGGAAATTGACCGTTATCACCCGGCAAAAGGGTGTTCTCACTTGCTTTTTGTCGGTTATCACCGGAGAGATTTTACAAAATGGCAGTGATAGACAGATAATTTGAGTGATAATATATTTTTTACCGGCGATAACTGTGATTTCTGAGCAAAAAAAGCCGGAACAACGTTTCCGCTGTCCCGGCAGGTGGTAAACAATAACTAGCTCTAATCACTTCGGGGTTAGTTCCCCGCTGCTTGCAGCGTTAATTTAGTAAATTTGTGTATGCGTGAAAGTTCATACATTCATAAATCACATAATGTATCAGTGTTGTTATACCATTTTGTTTGTCC
>JAPOHD010000045.1 GCA_026671195.1 Draconibacterium aestuarii
CTAATCGAGTAGGTGGATGACAGCCAAATGACTGCCATTGCACCTCTCACACCACCGTACGTACGGGTCTCGTATACGGCGGTTCGCTAGATCATAGGAAACAAAACCGTATTCGGTTTAATTTGATTGTAAAGTTCCAGTAAAGAAATGTAACCACGATTTCTCAAGCGTTCAACAGTAATGGTAGTACCAAGAATCGGGCTTTGGGCAATACGCCAACCTCCCATTCGCGAGCGGCTCCATGCATGAGCTTGACCCTGTTCAATTCCCAAACGAATCAGGTTTTTCCTTTTCCGTTCGGGTTTCTTCCAGTGGTGCCATATGCAATAACGAAGTCGATTTCGCAGCCATCCATCCAGTTCAACGAGTTTGTTTTGAATACTTGCCATACGGAAAGCATTGATCCATCCTCGCTGAACTTCGTTGAGTTTCTCGATACGTTCGTCAAAACTCATTGGAGTGGTTTTTCGGGTAAGGACTTTTAGCTTTTGCTTTAACTTTTTCCAGCTCGTTTCCGATACTACCAGTTGATACTTGCCACGTTCACCTTTCTTATAGGTTGGCACAAAATCAAACCCTAAACAGGTAAAATGTACAGGGCGACGAATGCCACTTTTCTCCCGATTGATTGACAACTTTAGTTTCCGTTTCAGAAACTTGAAAATGTTGTTGCCAACCTTTTGAGCCGTTGTTTTAGTTTTTAGATAAATACTAAAATCATCGGCATAGCGGACAAACCGTAAACCCTGTCTTTCCAATTCCCTGTCGAGTTCGTGCAACACGATATTCGACAGTAACGGACTTAACGGACTACCCTGTGGCACGCCTTTTCTGCGCTTAACCAGTTTCCCGTTTATTTGAATCGGGGAACGCAGCCATTTGCGGATAAGGCGCAGCGTTTCGCGGCATTTGATTTTGCGGTAAAGCAATTGCAGTAAATAGCTGTGGTCAACTTCATCGAAAAAGGTCTGTAGGTCAATATCTACGATATGCTGAAACCCTTCGTTGATGTAACCCTGTGCCTTCAGCACCGCCTGCTGCACGCTCCGGTTGGGGCGGAATCCAAAACTGGAGTTCGAGAACTCGTATTCGAAACGTGCCGTGATTACCTGTAAAACTGCCTGTTGTAGCAGGCGGTCAGTTACCGTGGGAATCCCCAATAATCGGGTTTTCCCTTTCCCTTTCGGAATCTCTACTCCTAAAATGGCTTGTGGAAGATACTTCCCGCTTCGAACCGTAGCTGTAAGGTCTTTCTTGTCGATGGCAAGCAAGTCTGACAAGCGGGTTACCGGCATACGGTCAACTCCTGCTGAACCGTGGTTCTTTTGGACTTTACTCATAGCCTGTAAAAGGTTTTTGCGTGATAGAATCTGTTCAATCATTTTAGTTACTCTCTTGTTTCCCTGTTCCGCCTAAAACAAGGCTAGATTCTGCTTGCACAGAAAGCTTCCTTGCTGCATTTGGAACGATTTAACGTTCAGCCCTTCAGTTCGCCTGTGAGACCTCCGTCGTTTTCTGACAGCTCGTTTCCTGAACCTACTATGACCTCTGCTGACTTCCCCGGCAAAGCATTCTTTCGTCAGGGACCTCCCCAGGTAAGAACATGTTCCTTCCTCCAATCGCTGCCTGATCTACTATTTCGGTTATCTCCCCGCAAAGGGCTTTCGGACGTCACAATGATGTGCTTGCTTATCCAACCTCGTAGCCTCATATCAGGTTCCTGTTCGTCAGTACCGGAGTTTGCCGTTTGGCTTCCTTCACTGCATACCTCACGGTAAACCAGCTTGCCACTTGCTAACGGTTCGGGGCGTTACCCCCGCCCGTAAGGGACTTCCCGTCCGAACGGATGTTCATCCGGGCGGGTCACCCTCTGGAATAATCTCATGCTACACTTTTACTTTTAACAATAAAAATTTGTATTTTAAACATTTTTTCAGAGTCTCGGTAAAGTGTGCACATGCTCATGCTGGGCACACACAATGTAT
>JAPOHD010000046.1 GCA_026671195.1 Draconibacterium aestuarii
CAGCTATTAAGCCAGAAAACAAGCCAGAAAAGTTTGAATCGCAACTAAAGTGACCAAAAATTTGCACTAAAAATCCAATTCTTTATTGAGAATTACTCATTTTAAATCAACTTGCGGATTTAAGGTACAAACGAGGGGCAGTGGGATTCAATTTATGTATTCATCTCTCGCTGCCGTGTGGTGGTATTATGTGGTGTTTTGCTTTTTATTTAAGGATGTGAGGGTGCGGGGCTAACGGTGGTGGAATGAGGTCGTGGCGGCCAGACAAGAGTCTGAGTGTCCGACCGAAATTGATTCCGGTACGAGATTCGACTTGTCGAATCCGCACGAATCCAGCCATGCCTTATTGCACGTGTCATGCATAGTTTTTATTCTATTATTAAACTTCTTGACTTTGGATATTTCACAGAATATTTCAAATTAAAATCCTTTTCTTCCGATGGTTTCAATGTAAACTCCCATTTTATTTCTCCAGTTTCTTTGTTTTGTTTTCCTCCTGATAAATCTTGAATATCAACCTCGATTTCTTCACGTTTGGAGATAGGGACCTGGTCAAGAATTATCATATTTATTTCTTGACTTTTATTATTCCTTATTGTTGTTAACCAAGATTTAGTTTCTTCTTTTTTTGAACCTATAAATTGTCGGGTTGTAAAGTCTTTCAAATTTTTACGGCTGACACTTACATTTTTGTCTTTTCCTAATGAAACTTGTAAGGTGTCAGATGCGAACCTGACATCGATTAATGATTTTCCGATATAAGTCTCTTCGAAAAATATGTTCGCTTCTCCTTCTAATAAACTGTATTTTTCCCAGTCTGTGATATTTGCAATTAAGAAAGCATCATTGTTAATTTTTGGAACGGAATAATATTGATAATAGGCAGGAACCTGATAAACCGCCATATCAACAGAATAACTTTTATTATCCGATTTTACAGAGTAAGGTGTTTTAATTTCAAAATCAACGGTGGTCTGATTTTCTGTTTTTTGAAATGGTACAGCAATACTCTCTGATTCTCTACTTTTCATTCTGGAATTTCCCTGAACCGAAACTCCGGCGAGTCTACCTTGAAGTGCACCTTCATAATCAGTATCTCCCTGAACGCCATATGCAACAGTAACAACTTCATCAAGTGCTAAAAATTCTTCTTCCATTTTTACATTAATAACAGAACTTGTTATTGGCAATGTTTGTGTTTTAAAACCTATAAATGAAAAGCTTAAATAATCGGTATTTGTTGGTATGGTAATGGAGTACCTCCCGTTTATATCGGTCACAGCTCCAATTGTTGTTTCTGGAACCATGACAGTTGTTCCCGGTAAAGGTTGATTATCCTGGTCAACGACTTGTCCTGTAACGGAATTTATTGATGTATTATAAACGGGTGGAAAATTGTTGTAATCTAAATAGTAAGTTTTTAATTCTGGAGCAACTCCAGAGGTCGTGGGATTGGATGATGAGAATTTTAATTTGACATTATTCCAGTCAATTTTAGTGTCTTGTCTAACATTTGCTTTGTATATTATTTCGACAGGGGCATTAATTGATTTTGCCCGAATATCGTATGATGGATACCATCCGGTATTTTCTACTAAATAGGAAATTTCCATTGAAGCAGAGGTTTTTGTCTTTGTTTCAACTTTAACTAAAATTTCTCCCATTGGAAATTCCTTTTTACTTGAAATCGTATTTAACTGATTTTCAAGGCTGGTTTTTTGTTCATTTAGTTTTTCTATTGTTTTATTCCTTTCAATTTTTTTCAACATCAGGTCAGTGAGTTGAGTACTATAAAATTCAGAAGTCTCTTTAAGGTTTGCCACACTTAATTCACTGTTTTTTCCTCCAATTACTCTATTGTCTTTTAAGAAAGTTAGTTGTTCATTTATTATAGAAAAATGGGTTTTTTCTAATTCTATTTTCGAATCAAGGTCTTTTATTTTTGATTCAATGGTTTTGACGTCGTCCGGTTCTTTAAGCTCCTCTAAAAAATTTTGTTGATGATTGACGGACAAAACAGTAACATCGCCATTTGCTTTTACCTGAACACTTTTAGCATCGATAAAAGGCGAGAGGTTATTAAATTTGAGTACTGTTTCTCCTTGGGCAAGTTCAATCGTTTTTTGTCGGGTTATTTGTGCACCTTCTATAAAAACGGTCACCCCTGAAACATTTGTTTCGATTTCTTTTTCAATTGTTTCCTGTCCTGAGATATTGCTAAATATCAGGCAAAATAAAATTAGATTTAAGGTTTTCATACTTTGGTTTTATAGTTTTTTTATCGTCGATTTTGTTTTTTTAAGTTATGCATAACGGGCTGGGTAAGTGGAGTGCGGGACTTTGAAAAACTTCACTGTCAGGCTGCCACGGAGCCAATTCGTTTATTCATATTTTAATTTTTATAGCCAAATCGTCAAAGACGAATTGGCGTAGTTGCCACGAAGAACTGCGGTTAAATTAGCCGCTGTACTCCGCATTACATATAGCTTTTGTTGAACGAAACCTAAAGGTAGCTAAAGTGCTCAGTCTCCAGTACCTTTAGGGTGAGTAATTATAAAATTCGTTATTATGAAAAAAAAGCACCACGTTAATTGAGCAAGCCTGTTTTTCACTC
>JAPOHD010000047.1 GCA_026671195.1 Draconibacterium aestuarii
ATAAGGAAAAACAGGCAAGTTTTTTACACCCTTATGAAAAGAATGGTTCAGACACGAATAAACAGCTTTGACAGTAGTAAAAAACACAACGGAGTTACGCCGGGCGGATGGGTGAAATATAGCTGAGCAAGGTGTCTAATTCTATTTCTGACTATAAACGACAAAAGTATTTTTGAATAACTCTATGAATTCCCTTTTTGAATCTTCTTTCCAGATCACCGGATATCTAAAAACAGTTTTCTAAATACTTTTCTACTTTCACATACACTTTTAGAAATTATCCCACACCATAAAACTAAAACACCAATATACATATATAGTATAATCTGTGTTTTTGCACAAATGGAATAGTACCGCATTTATGAATTTTACGTTCTTTAATGAATACTATAAACATAAAATGAACCTAAACCCATTTCTACACCCGCAATAAAAAAGTAGGTACACCATCTATTCAACAAAAGTTATTCCTGTAAATACACAAAAAAATAATCACTCTTATTATATATATATATAGGAATAGTAAAATTTCAGATCAGAATGTAGAAACTAAATTACTTTACCCTATCGGGAAGATTTAACTCTTTCCTATATAAAGGAACAAACAAAAGAGGTTTAAACGGCATCCTCTTCACGATGAAAAGTCTTACCTAACAACAAACAACTGTCATCATCACTTTTCGAATGTGTGTTTGTTCACAACCCCCGTTCAAATAACCAAAGTTACTTTCCTGCAAACCGACCACTTTTCACTCCGGGAATCAAAAACAAAACTTTAGAGAAAAGCAGAAAAGTCAGGTGAACGAGTAAGCGAAAAATGAACTCATTCGAATACACTATTAATTAATACTCTAATGAGATTAAATAGTCGAACCTGGGAAAGTTCCTAACTTTCGCACAAAAGGTAATCCGGCAGACACACTAATTGCTTTTTGCCCCAATAACATAATTCAAACACGAATACAAAAAGTTCTTTTTTGACTCTCCTCAGCTTTTTCAGCATATTACAGCTCGCAGCTGCCCGAATCGTAGGTTTTGGCCGCGAATAACTCCGGCCAGAAAGTTTCGTTCCATTCGATGATCATGTTTTACCTATCCAATAATTGGCTCAATTACGGCACGGGCTCTGGTACGCTTTCATAGTTTCTATTTCTGCCAGGAGTTCACTGAAGATTTTAATTTACCGGAAATACATATTTCCACTTCACCTACTGTTTTACGCCCATTGTCGACAGTCGTCGTGATAAAAACTGATGGTTTTTTGGACTTCGCGGCCAGGGAAAATGAAAACTGATGGATTTTTTGGACTTCGCGGCGGCGGAAAATGAAAATGGATAGTTTTTTTGGATCTCGCCGCGGCGGAAAATGAAAACTGACGGTTAAGAATGATTTTCCGCGAAGGGAAAATAAATTTTGACGGTTTTTTGCGGAAGATTTACCAGCTGACACTATTCTACAGGGAATAGTCAGCAGGTGAACGGTTGGGCGTTGCCGGGTAAAGCGGCTAAAAGGTAATCACTTCAGCATTTGACTGCCACCTTTTTTATGTTATATTTAGGCTGCCAAAAATAAAAACCCGTTGACTAAACAAACGAACATAAAATCAGAAAACCGTGCTGTACTGTAAAAACCCGCATACAACCATTTTTTACAACTTACTGGAATAGCTGTTTTTTCCATGCCCATTGGGGTGGATAACCATGCTTTTTAAAACGAGATAAAAGAAAATATGACAATATTGATGTTACGCATTAGTTATCGGCAAGATTGAATTAGTTTCAATGTGATTAACGAAGTTCAATTTATTATTGCTGTTGTCAATCCGAGTAAAATTGAAGCAAGAATTATTTGCACTAATATGGAAGATAAAATAACAAAACACATTGGGGTTCTTTACTTCTCACCTACTAATACAACAAAGAAAATTTGTAAGGCTATTGCTTTAGGGATGGGGGCAGAAAACCCGGTAGATTTGAACATGACAATTCCGAATTTTCGAACAAAATTAGCTTCTAATCCAAATGCGATTTTAGATGACATTGACCACTTGATTATTGGAGCTCCTGTTTATTCAGGCAAGTTGCCGATTCAAGTAATAGATTGCTTAAAAAGTATAAATGGAAATGGGAAAAAATGTACAGCAGTTGTTGTATACGGTAACAGGGATTACGGAATTGCGCTTTACCAAATGGTTGAAATACTTTCTAATAATAATTTTAATGTTCTTGCTGCAGGAACATTCATTGGGCAGCATTCATATTCTGATATAGTGCCAGTCGCTATTGGAAGACCAGATAAAACTGATTTGGACAAAGCGTATAATTTAGGTTCAGAAATTCGGAATACAGCCAACTATTTATCACTTGAAGATATTCCGGTTCAACGAGATATGTTTTCCAAATCTAAAAATTACAATCTTATACAACCAGTTTTTAAATCAGAAAAGTGCAACCATTGTAGTATCTGTTCAAAACGATGTCCTATTAATATTATTTCGCCTGAAACGGGTAATTGGTTAAATCAAGAAGTAAAGAAACAATGTATCGGATGTATGGCGTGTGTTTCAAGTTGTAAGGGAAAAGCCAGATTCGTCAGAGCTAATTTTGGGATGAAGTTAATTTTGAAATATATACTTAAAAAAGCGTCTGTTCAACGACAAGAACCGCTTACTGTTTTTCATTCAAGTACTTGAAGACATTTAAAAGCCCTGATGTTTCTATTAATATTAGGCAAGCAGGATTAATAATATAATAATTAAGCAAGGATGAAAAAATCCAGCCGATAACAATTAAGCGTTCGGGCGGTCGGCACGGCCAAGCCTGAACCGGGTGTTGACGATACCGGGTTCGAAGCGGGGATGTATACTATGGTTTTTTCGATGTTTGGATGTTTGGTTTTCAGTGGTG
>JAPOHD010000048.1 GCA_026671195.1 Draconibacterium aestuarii
ATCCTTAGCATATCTCTACTCGACAAAACTCCTGTAAAAGAAGTGCTTACGAAATACGATTACAAAAATGTCAAAGAACTAAAAAATAAACAATTAATAATCAGCGGGTTTTAAGTGCCCGCTAATGGTGTTTTTTATATGTTCAAATAAAAAAATAAATTGAAAGCGGGGTAGTTGATACAGCAGACAAAAAATAGTACCTGCCAGAATTGTTACGTCTGTTGTGAATCATATCCTACCCCATTTCCTGTTTCATGTGGGTTAACGAAATACTCAGCACCAACAAAATCAGGGATAAAAGTTCTAAAACATGATCCTGCCTATCCCTTTCAAATCCCAGGTCATGGCAACATGATCAATATCGCCATACATGATGATAAATCCGGTGGCACCTTCAAATCGTCCTGTACACAATTCGCTGCGGATATCATAACGATAATAAACCATTCCGTTTTCTTCCCAGGGCGGTGTGGTTACAATGGAATAAAGCATGTCGCCATTGGCAGCAGTTAATTCACCCAGAATTGGTGATACAGGATCTCCCTGTTCGTTAATACAAAGCGTATTCAACACTGTAAAGTTACCCAGAAAGGTAGCATTGCCGCCTCCGGCAATTACCATTTGTAGCTCCGTTTCACTACATGCATCAGGATTCCATATAACTTCCATTGTACCCGATGCGCGCTGAAACTTAATGGTACGCTCTACCATCGTTCCCGATTTCAAATCCATTTCATGTTCTTCTTCAAAAGGAACATCGCAGGCAAATACTCCAAAAAGAAGAACCAAAAAGATGCAGAAATTTTTCATAACATTGATTTTTGGTGAAACATTATGTGCCCGGTAATCAAAACTATATTGGAGATAAAAAAAGATATGCTTGTGTACGTTTGTATAAATAAAAAGGTTGTGCGTGCAGGTCTGAAATTATTAATCAAAAGCTGCAGGGGAATAGCTAAAAACCACCCCGTCAGCGTTGGTAGATTTTACTTTTTATACATAGTTTGTGACACTGACACCCCTCCAAGAAGAAGGGGAAACGATTGTACGTGTTGAATCTTGATTCATTTCTCTTGACACCGCCTGACAAGGTCTGACAACAGGACCTTTTTAGTAAACATCGAATCCCATTAAATGACGCACATTATCGGCATTGGTTTTTGAAGTTAAATTTTCGAGCAACAGCAAAGCTACGTCTACAGCGGTCGACGGGTTCCACGAGGTAATAATATGGTCGTCGTGTACAATGGGCTGATCAAGCACATCTACACCAAAATCCTTTAGGGCCGTGCGACGAACCGGACTGTTGTAGGTGGTGCCTTTTTTGTTTTTTAGTACCCCGCTTTTGGCGATTGGCAATGCGCCCACACATACCGATGCAATTGGTTTATTTTGCGCTTTAAAGCCACGTATTACATCCAGAAATTTATCGCTGTAGGCATCGTTGTAAAAACCATACACCTCGAAACCACCCGGAATAGCCAGTGCATCGAAGCTGTTAATATCAATGTCGCCGATTAAATAGTCGGGCAGAAAGCGTTGTTTAAACGAACTTTTTATTTCCTTTTTACATCCGCAGGTAAACAACTCTGTGGAGCCATCTCCTTCCACCAGGTTCCAGCCCATCACATCAATAAAAACGCTGGCCTCAAATACCTCAAATCCATTGGCCAGTAACAACAATACTTTTTTTGTCGGTTCCATATTTTACATCAGTTTACGATTGAGAAAATCATTACAGTTCGTTTTTATATTTCTCCAGCACTTTTGTGCTTATCCAGTAAATATCGCTTCGGTTGGTCGAATCTTGTCTCGAAAAAAAGAATACCTCGCCATTGGGTGATATTCGTGGGAAATAATTCCCCGCGGTTTTGGTGTTTATGGTACTATCCAAATGAACCGGATACGTCCAGCTGTTTTCCGCTTTGCGAAACGAAATAAAATTATCGACCCAGGCATTGTTTATTCCCTCTATAAATCCATCACAGATTAAATAGTCACCACCGGGCGATACGCCCACGTGCCTGGTTTTAAAGTCCTTCAATCCCGTTATTTTTTCACCGCGTACAATCCCATCATTTTGTATGCGGGCCGTTCGTATGTCACCATTTTGAACATAAAAGAGGGTTAAATCTGCTGTGATACTCCAATCCGACACACCATTCCGGCTGCTTAAATCCAGACTATCGACAAATACCGGCTTTGCCCACAGTGTATCATTAATTTTGTTCGATTTCCAGATACAGCCCTTCGATTCCATAATGGCCAGCTAATCGTTTATAAACCGTGGCGTGCGGTAAAACATCGTTTTATCTTTCAATTGTAAACCTGTCCATTTTACGCCGTCGAAACGCGAATAAAGACTTTGCACCCCATTGGTATTCCCGTTTTCGTCTTTAAAGTAGCGGGTAAAATAAACGGCCAGGCCGTCGTTTGTAACACTGATCATCGATTCGCTGGTAGAATCAACAGATACAATTCCTTTGGCAAAAAGCTCCGGTTGTACCGGCGGAATTTTTTGTTCCAGGTATTTTGTTGGTTCCGTTTGTTGTTTGCAGGAAAACAGGACCAGCACGAGTAGTAGTAATTCAAATGAGGTGGTTTTCATGGACTTTGGTTTTTTGGATTTTTCGTTTTTATTTGCTTAATCAATACGCTAGCCGGAATATGAATTGGCTTGATGTAATGAGAAACTGCGATTGAATTACCCGCGAAATCCCGCATTACATATCGCTTTTATTAGTGGCTGCCTTTTGTCTTTTAAAATCATAGCCGCAATCAAAACAATGAGTTTTCTTTCTAATCAAGGGAAATGGAGCAAGAAGTAAGGATAAAATCAGATACCAAATATCCCATTTATAATCTATTGCATATCCATTTCTTGTATTATTTGATTTACAATTTGGGCAAATTGCAGCAAAATCGGATGAACTTTTGGATTTATAATTATCTACAATTTCTTTATCCAGATAATATTCAACTGATCTGGTTCTTAAATATTTAAATACATCTCTGTTAAAATCAAACAATTCATAAAAGAAATCTTTCCAGGTAAATGTGAACGTTTTGTTTGATATAGTTTGAAAATCTTTTTCAGAATCAATAATTAAATCAATGTCATTTTGACTCAGAATTGTTGATTTAATCTCAATTGGCTTATCAATCAAAGCTGGATTTTTACGCGTTTCAAATTTTATTCTTAAAACTTCCATTTGCCTTTCATATTCTGAATGCAAGATTTCAGCTATTTTATATTCTCCATTTTCATCGAACAAGTTGCCTTTTTTTATTTTTTCTACTATTTTTTTTGCAAGGTCAAGTTGGTCAGAGGGAACTTTCAATTTTATTCCTCCAACTGCAACTGCTCTAAAAGGATGTACCCAAACTATATTTTCATCAAATACAAAACAATCTATGCTTTCACATTCTAATCTACCTTTTAAAATGTGACAATCAACCGGAATATTTGAACTAAATAATGTTTCAAGTTTAATCATTTGCATTTATTGGGTTTCAAAGTTGCCACTAACGGCAGCCTGTAAACTATTTTTAAGTTTATGAGAATTGAATATTTTCTTTTTTAAACTCCTATCTAAATATTTCATCGTGTCATTCTGCTTGCAGACAGTTTGACGGTTTGGTAGTCGAGTAGGCAAAGGGAGTTTCACCCTAAGCCTCTCACAGAACCGTACGTGACAGTCTCCCGTCATACGGCTCTTGTTATACAAATCTAAACGCTTCATCAACCTAATCCAAGTTGCCAA
>JAPOHD010000049.1 GCA_026671195.1 Draconibacterium aestuarii
AAAAAAAGCCCGTGCTCAAAAGAACACGGGCTTAGGATTTAAATTGGCAGCGACCTACTCTCCCACTTTTACGCAGTACCATCGGCGCTGACGGGCTTAACTTCTCTGTTCGGAATGGGAAGAGGTGGTGCCCCGTCGCTATAGCCACCTAAAATTTTTCATTCGTTTTCCGACTTGGGAAGACAAACTTCATGGCTTACTTTCTTTTCTCTTAAGTCAAGAAAATACCAATACAATACCTTATGGCAGTTGGGAAAGAGTACAAATTTTCAATACAAGGACAATCCTTTGTAGAAAGTCTTCGGGCAATTAGTACTGCTCGGCTATGACGTTACCGCCTTTACACCTGCAGCCTATCAACGTAGTAGTCTCCTACGGCCCTTAAAAGAGATCTCATCTTGAGGTGAGCTTCGCGCTTAGATGCTTTCAGCGCTTATCTCATCCCGACATAGCTACCCTGCAATGCAGCTGGCGCCACAACAGGTACACTAGAGGTCAGTCCAACTCGGTCCTCTCGTACTAGAGTCAGGGCCTCTCAAATCTCTAACGCCCACAACAGATAGGGACCGAACTGTCTCACGACGTTCTGAACCCAGCTCGCGTGCCACTTTAATGGGCGAACAGCCCAACCCTTGGGACCTTCTCCAGCCCCAGGATGTGACGAGCCGACATCGAGGTGCCAAACCGCTCCGTCGATATGAGCTCTTGGGAGCGATCAGCCTGTTATCCCCGGAGTACCTTTTATCCTTTGAGCGATGGCCCTTCCATACGGAACCACCGGATCACTATGCTCTAGTTTCCTACCTGATCGACCCGTCGGTCTCACAGTCAAGCGCGCTTATACCATTATGCTCTGCTGACGGTTACCAATCGTCATGAGCGCACCTTTAGAAGCCTCCGTTACTCTTTTGGAGGCGACCACCCCAGTCAAACTACCCACCACGCAATGTCCCCTGGTTGTACAGGGTTAGGCTCCAGATAAGTAAAGGGACGTATTTCAAGGTTGGCTCCCCGATTCCTGGCGAAACCGGCTCAAAGCCTCCGTCCTATCCTACACATCACTTACCCAGAGTCAATGCGAAGCTGCAGTAAAGGTTCACGGGGTCTTTCCGTCCCGTTGCGGGTAAACGGCATCTTCACCGTTACTACAATTTCACCGAGCTCGTGGCCGAGACAGTGCGCACATCGTTACACCATTCGTGCAGGTCGGAACTTACCCGACAAGGAATTTCGCTACCTTAGGACCGTTATAGTTACGGCCGCCGTTTACCGGGGCTTCATTTCAGTGCTTCTCCCGAAGGATAACACCCCCACTTAACCTTCCGGCACCGGGCAGGTGTCAGGCCCTATACGTCATCTTTCGATTTAGCAGAGCCCTGTGTTTTTGATAAACAGTCGCATGCGCCATTTCTCTGCGGCCCTGACGCTTCCGTCAGGGCTCCCCTTCTCCCGAAGTTACGGGGTCATTTTGCCTAGTTCCTTAGCCACGAATCACTCGAGCGCCTCAGGATTCTCTCCTTGACTACCTGTGTCGGTTTGCGGTACGGGCCTCTATACTCGCTTTTCTTGGAAGATCTTTCACTACTTCGCTTCGCCCGAAGGCTAGGCTCAACGTACTATTCCGTCAGTACCTAGTAGCTACAAATCTCCGTCACTTTTATTGTATAGAAGGCGCAGGAATATTAACCTGCTTTCCATCGGTTTCCCCCTTCGGGTACACCTTAGGTCCCGGCTTACCCTGATCCGATTAGCGTTGATCAGGAAACCTTAGTCTATCGGCGAGGGAGTTTCTCACTCCCTTTATCGTTACTTATGCCTACATTTGCTTTTCCAAACGCTCCAACATGGCTCGCGCCACATCTTCAACGCGGTTTGGAATGCTCCTCTACCACTGTACATTGTACAGTCCATAGCTTCGGTGGTATACTTATGCCCGATTATCATCCATGCCCAATCGCTCGACTAGTGAGCTGTTACGCACTCTTTAAATGAATGGCTGCTTCCAAGCCAACATCCTAGCTGTCTAAGCAATCAGACCTCGTTTGTTCAACTTAGTATACACTTGGGGACCTTAGCTGATGGTCCGGGTTCTTTCCCTTTCGGACATGGACCTTAGCACCCATGCCCTCACTCCTGTGAAACATTTTGCAGCATTCGGAGTTTGTCTGGATTTGATAGGCGGCGAAGCCCTCGCATCCAATCAGTAGCTCTACCTCTGCAAAACTATCACAAGGCTGCACCTAAATGCATTTCGAGGAGTACGAGCTATTTCCCAGTTTGATTGGCCTTTCACCCCTACCCACAGTTCATCCAAAAGCTTTTCAACGCTTCCTGGTTCGGTCCTCCATGTTGTGTTACCAACACTTCAACCTGACCATGGGTAGATCACAGGGTTTCGCGTCTAGCGCCACTGACTCTTTCGCCCTATTCAGACTCGCTTTCGCTTCGGGTACGCCCCTTAAGGGCTTAGCCTCGCCAGTGACGACTAACTCGTAGGCTCATTATGCAAAAGGCACGCAGTCATCCGTATAAATACGGACTCCTACCGCTTGTAAGCGCACGGTTTCAGGTACTATTTCACTCCCCTGTTCGGGGTGCTTTTCACCTTTCCCTCACGGTACTTGTTCGCTATCGGTCTCTCAGTAGTATTTAGCCTTACCGGATGGTCCCGGCAGATTCAGACAGGATTTCTCGTGTCCCGCCCTACTCAGGGTACTGCTAGAATGATGTTCCTTACGTGTACAGGACTGTCACCTCCTACGGTCTGCTTTTCCAAAACAGTTCCACTTTAAAACACTTCTTCATATCGCAGCCCTACAACCCCAACTTTGCCGAAACAAAATTGGTTTAGGCTGTTCCCAGTTCGCTCGCCACTACTACGGGAATCATTATTATTTTCTTTTCCTCCGGGTACTTAGATGTTTCAGTTCCCCGGGTTAGCCTTCCGTTTACACGGAATATCCATTACAGATGGGTTGTCCCATTCGGGTATTTGCGGATCGATTCGTATTTGCCAATCCCCGCAACTTATCGCAGCTTGTCACGCCCTTCATCGCCTCTGAGAGCCAAGGCATCCTCCGTACGCCCTTAGTAACTTTCTTTAGAGAATCCTCGTATTGATTCGTTTGTATCTCTTTGTAAAATTGTTAATCTTTAATCACTTGTGATTTGACTCTTAATGATTTGAATCATTAAAATTTTTTCCCAACATGCCAAAGAACTTTAAGCAGTTCAAAGTTTAAAGTTTTAAGTTCAAAGAACTTTTTGTTTAAACTTTGGTGCCAAGTAGATAATCAAGGAATCGAACCCTACTTTTTGCAGCCAACCTGCCTTATCCTGTGTTCCATCATTTTTAAATGAACGATTTGCCTTCCGGCCTTTTTCTATTTTGAAGCAACTTTTTGGTGTTACATGCACCTTCGTGGAGAATAAGGGAGTCGAACCCTTGACCTCTAGAATGCAAATCTAGCGCTCTAGCCAACTGAGCTAATCCCCCGACTTATCAGTTCCAAGTTTAATGTTGCAAGTTCAAAGTATTTTTCAACTTTAAACCTGGAACTCTGAACTTTTAACTACTTATCGTAGTCCCGCCCAGACTTGAACTGGGGACCCCTACATTATCAGTGTAGTACTCTAACCAGCTGAGCTACGGGACTGTGTTGCGGCTGCAAGCTTCGAGCTTTTAGCTTTTAGCGACAGCTCCCGCTTGTAACTCTTATATTTTATAAAAAAAGCAAGGACCAATTTGTTAATTTCGTCACCGAAATTGAAACCAAGGCTCCAGAAAGGAGGTGTTCCAGCCACACCTTCCGGTACGGCTACCTTGTTACGACTTAACCCTAGTTACTAGTTTTACCCTAGGCCGCTCCTTTCGGCTACAGACTTCAGGCACCCCCAGCTTCCATGGTTTGACGGGCGGTGTGTACAAGGCCCGGGAACGTATTCACCGGATCATGGCTGATATCCGATTACTAGCGAATCCAACTTCATGGAGTCGGGTTGCAGACTCCAATCCGAACTGGGACAGGCTTTAGAGATTAGCATCACGTCGCCGTGTAGCTGCCCTTTGTACCTGCCATTGTAACACGTGTGTAGCCCTGGACATAAGGGCCGTGCTGATTTGACGTCATCCCCACCTTCCTCTCACCTTACGGTGGCAGTCTCGCTAGAGTCCCCGGCATTATCCGCTGGCAACTAACGATAGGGGTTGCGCTCGTTATGGGACTTAACCCGACACCTCACGGCACGAGCTGACGACAACCATGCAGCACCTTGTAAATAGCCCCGAAGGGAAAACCTATCTCTAAGTTATGCAATCTACATTTAAGCCCAGGTAAGGTTCCTCGCGTATCATCGAATTAAACCACATGTTCCTCCGCTTGTGCGGGCCCCCGTCAATTCCTTTGAGTTTCAACCTTGCGATCGTACTCCCCAGGTGGATCACTTAATGCTTTCGCTCAGCCGCCTACTGTGTATCGCAGACAGCGAGTGATCATCGTTTACGGCGTGGACTACCAGGGTATCTAATCCTGTTCGCTCCCCACGCTTTCGTGCCTCAGCGTCAATCATGGCTTAGTAAGCTGCCTTCGCAATCGGCGTTCTGTGTCATATCTATGCATTTCACCGCTACACAACACATTCCGCCTACCTCAACCATATTCAAGACTTGCAGTATCAATGGCAGTTCTACAGTTAAGCTGCAGAATTTCACCACTGACTTACAAGCCCGCCTGCGCACCCTTTAAACCCAATGAATCCGGATAACGCTTGGACCCTCCGTATTACCGCGGCTGCTGGCACGGAGTTAGCCGGTCCTTATTCATTTGCTACCGTCAAATTACTACACGTAGTAACCATTCTTGGCAAACAAAAGCAGTTTACAACCCATAGGGCCGTCATCCTGCACGCGGGATGGCTGGTTCAGACTTGCGTCCATTGACCAATATTCCTCACTGCTGCCTCCCGTAGGAGTCTGGTCCGTGTCTCAGTACCAGTGTGGGGGATAATCCTCTCAGAACCCCTAAAGATCGTCGCCTTGGTGAGCAGTTACCTCACCAACCAGCTAATCTTACGCATGCCCATCTTATACCACCGAAGTTTTAACTATCCTTTCATGCGAAAGAAAAGTACTATGGGGTGTTAATCCACGTTTCCATGGGCTATCCCCCTGTATAAGGCAGGTTGCATACGCGTTACGCACCCGTGCGCCGGTCGCCACCATCCGAAGACGTGCTGCCCCTCGACTTGCATGTGTTAAGCCTCCCGCTAGCGTTCATCCTGAGCCAGGATCAAACTCTCCGTTGTAAATATAAAAAGTTTAAATATCCTTTGCTCTCAGTTTCATCTCTCAGAAATCAACAAAGTTGGTACACCTTGCTTTTTTTTATTTCTTAATTTTTGTGCTTCAAAATGTGAAAGAACTTTCCATAAAAAATCAGCACCTTTAGTCTTTTACTCAAATGCTGACAACTATGTTTCTTGTATTTTCGTGTGACCACTTCTCCTCAATCTCTCTTCCAGGCCACCATCGCTTTCCCTCTTTCGGGGCGACAAAGGTAATAACTCTTTTTATTCTGCCAAAACTTTTAAAGTAAATTTTTAAAGTTTTTTTTCGGCCAGGCTCTCTTGTTTTTGTCTCGCAACTCCAACTTAAAAACCTTTACTATTACCCCTCAATCTTTCGAATGAACTTCGCTGTTAAAGCGGCTGCAAAAGTAATAGCTTATTTTTATCTGCCAAAACTTTTTGAAACTTTTTTTAAATTTATTTTCTGACACGAAAACGCATCCTTCCAAAACTCCCAAAAACCCCGCCAGATAACGGTTACTACATCATTTCTACAATGAACTCTGCTTCGTAAAGCGGCTGCAAAAGTAAACAAGTCTTTC